>JAGTRS010000053.1 GCA_018262195.1 Pseudomonadota bacterium
CATGACGCCGAGGTCGACGACGTCGTAGCCGTTGCAGCCGAGCACGACGCCGACGATGTTCTTGCCGATGTCGTGCACGTCGCCCTTGACCGTGGCCATGAGGATCTTGCCCTTGCTGCCCAGGCCGGTGCGGGTCTTTTCCGCTTCGATGTAGGGCAGCAGGTGGGCGACCGCCTGTTTCATGACGCGGGCCGACTTGACGACCTGCGGCAGGAACATCTTGCCGGCGCCGAACAGGTCGCCGACATGGTTCATGCCGTTCATCAGCGGGCCTTCGATGACGGCGAGCGGCGGCTTTCCTTCTGCTTCGAGTTGGGCGCGCACTTCCTCGGTATCGGCCACGACGAAATCTGTGATGCCCTTGATCAGCGCGTGTTCCAGTCGCTTTTCGACCGACTGCTCACGCCACGAAAGATCAGGGCCGGTGTCCTTGGCCTTGCCTTCCTTGACCGTCTGGGCGAATTCGACCAGCGCTTCACCAGCGTTCGGATTGCGGTTAAGCACCACATCCTCGACCTTCTGGCGCAGTTCCGGTTCCAGATCGTCGTAGATGCCGAGCATGCCGGCATTGACGATGCCCATGGTCATGCCGTTCTTGATCGCGTGGTAGAGAAAGACGGTATGGATGGCTTCGCGCACCGGGTCGTTGCCGCGGAAACTGAAGGAGACGTTGGAAACACCACCAGAAATGTGGGCGTGCGGCAGGTTTTGCTTGATCCAGCGCACCGATTCGATGAAATCGACGGCGTAGTTGTCGTGTTCCGGAATGCCGGTGGCGATGGCGAAAATGTTCGGGTCGAAGATGATGTCTTCGGCCGGGAAGCCGATGCTCAGCAGCAGGTCGTAGGCGCGCTTCGAAATTTCGGTCTTGCGGGCAAAGGTGTCGGCCTGGCCCTTCTCGTCGAAGGCCATGACGATGACCGCGGCGCCGTAGCGGCGGGCCAGTTTGGCCTGCTCGATGAACTTGGCTTCGCCTTCCTTCATCGAGATCGAATTGACGATGCCCTTGCCCTGGATGCACTTCAGGCCGGCTTCGATGACTTCCCACTTCGAGGAGTCGATCATGATCGGCACGCGCGAAATGTCCGGCTCGGAGGCAATCAGCTTGAGGAACTTGTCCATGGCGGCCAGCGAATCGAGCATCGCCTCGTCCATGTTGATGTCGATGATCTGCGCGCCGTTCTCGACCTGCTGGCGGGCGACGGCCAGGGCATCGTCGAAGCGGCCTTCGAGAATCATCCGGGCGAAGGCTTTTGAGCCGGTGACGTTGGTCCGCTCGCCGACATTGACGTAGAGCGAGCCAGGGGTGACGTTGAAGGCTTCGAGGCCTGACAGGCGCAGTGCCGGTTCAATGGCGGGGCGCTGACGCGGGTTGACCGAGGCAACGCGCTGGGCGATGGCCTTGATGTGTTCGGGCGAGGTGCCGCAGCAGCCGCCGACGATATTGACGATGCCGCTCTTCGCCCAGCTGTCGATTTCGTCGGCCAGCATGTCGGCCGTTTCGTCGTAGCCGCCGAAGGCATTCGGCAGGCCGGCATTCGGGTGGGCCGAGACGAAGCAGTCGCAGACGCGGGAGAGTTCCTCGACGTACTGGCGCAGTTCCTTGGCGCCGAGCGCGCAGTTCAGGCCGAAGCTGACCGGCTGAACGTGGCGCAGCGAATTCCAGAAGGCTTCGGCGGTCTGGCCGGACAGCGTGCGGCCGGAGGCGTCGGTGATGGTGCCGGAAATCATCACCGGCCAGCGGCGCTTGGCGATGTCGAAAAACTTCTCGATGGCGAACAGGGCGGCCTTGGCGTTCAGTGTGTCGAACACGGTTTCGACGAGCAGGATGTCGGCGCCGCCTTCAACCAGTCCGGTGATGGCTTCGACGTAGTTGCCGACCAGTTCGTCGAACGTGACGTTGCGGTAGCCCGGGTCATTGACGTCCGGCGAGATCGAGGCGGTGCGGCTGGTCGGGCCGAGCACGCCGGCGACGAAGCGCGGCTTGGCCGGATTGGCGGCGGTGAATTCGTCGCACAGTTGGCGGGCCAGCTTGGCGCCTTCGAAATTCAGCTCGTAGACCAGTTCCGACAGGTTGTAGTCGGCCTGCGAGACGGCGGTCGAATTGAAGGTGCAGGTTTCGAGAATGTCAGCGCCGGCTTCCAGGTACTCGCGGTGGATGCCGCCGATGATGCCGGGCTGGGTCAGCACCAGCAGGTCGTTGTTGCCCTTGAGGTCGTGCGGGTGGTCCTTGAAGCGCTCACCCCGGTAATCGCCCTCCTGCAGGCCGTGCCGCTGGATCATGGTCCCCATGGCGCCGTCGAGGACGAGCAGGCGTTGCTGGAGCAGGGAAGAGAGTTCGGCGGTACGGTTGGGCTGCATGGATCACCTCGGCAAAGCGAAATTGCACCGGGGACGCCGCAAAAACGAACGGCGCCGCAAACCGGGGCAAGGAAAACGCGGGTTTGCGAGCGCCGTTGATCATTGCCGAGCCTGGCCCCCGAATTAAAGGGTCGCAGCGCTCCTCGGCAGAAGCGCTAGTTTACCGGGGGTAGCTCAGGCTGCCAAGGGCATTGATTTATTTAGCCTTTCACGGCGACGCGCTTGGAGGTCTTCTTGACGCCACCATGGCCGGTGTCAAAATGCACCATGAAGTAGGTTTCATCCATCGCTGGCATGCCTTCAATACGCCATTCCCAGATTTCCTCGCGCAGGTTGTCGAAGAGGACTTTCGAGCCCGGAGCGCCGAGCAGGCGGCGGATGTCGTCCTTGCTCATGCCCTCACGGACCTTGGCGTAGTTGGCGTCGTTCAGTACCTGTTCGAGCTTGGCAACCACGTGGTCCAGGCCGAAGGTGATCATGTAGCAACTGCTGCCGTTTGGCTGGCGGGCGTATTCCCAGGTGGCCGTGCCGTCGTCGTTCCAGTGGATGAAACCGGGTTCGCCCATGCGGCTGCGTACTTCGGCCTGGGTCGTGACGCCGGGCTTGATTTCCTGCAGGTTGAAGTAGTCGCAGGCCGGCAGGGCGGCGGCCACGATGGCGGTGGCGGCAGTGGTGATCCAGGTGGGTAGTTTCATGCGGGCTCCATGACGAGGGGGCGAAGCAGTTTACGCTTTCCCAAGCTTGCTTCCATAATATCGGACTCCTCTAATTTTCGGATATGCCGATGCAGCACCTCGATCCTCTTTCCGCCCATGCTTTCCTGCAGCAGGAACCGCTCGCGTTGTTGGTCGATTGCCGGACGGAAATCGAGCACATGTACGTCGGGCATCCGGCGGGCGCCGAGCACGTGGCCTGGCAGGAAGCGCCGGACTGGGAGGTTGATCCTGAATTTGTCGACAAGGTGAAACGCCTGGTCAGTAGTGACTTGACGCGGCCGGTGCTGCTGATCTGCCGCAGCGGTCATCGCTCGTTGCATGCCGCTGATGCCTTGGAGGCGGCGGGGTTTGTCAATGTGATCAATGTGCTCGAAGGCTTCGAAGGCCCGCTCGACGAAGATTATCATCGCGGCACATTGGGTGGCTGGCGCTTCCGCGGCCTACCTTGGTACCAGTCTTAGGCGTTGATGGAGTAGGGCGGCGAGGCCGCCGGTGAGCATCAGTCCGGCCATGCCGAATGACAGTGTCAGCGTTGAGCCCCAGAGGGTAGGGGCAATCAGGGCGGCAATTACCCCATTGAAACTCGACTGGAAGAAGGTCTGGCAGGAGGCGGCCAGGCCGCGCTGCGCCGGGAATGGGTCGAGCGCGAAAATGGTCAGGCAGGGCATGGCCAGCGACATGCCCATGGTGTAGACAAAGATTGGCATCACATTCCACGGCAGGCCGGGCGCCAAGACCATATTCACGCCGAGGTTGATGGCTGCGGCGGTACCCATGATGGCATAGCCAAGCGCGATGGTCCGCGACAGTGAGATCTTGCCGGCCATTCGCCCCGACAGCCATGAGCCACAGACCAGGCCGCTCATGGCCGGTCCAAACAGCCAGAGAAAGCCGGTTTCCGGAACGCCCAGATGGGTCATCAGGAAAACAGGTGCGGACAAAATATAGAGGAAGAAGCCGCCAAAATTCATCGACAGAGCGGCGCAGGCGAGCAGGAAGGGCGGCGAGGTCAGCACTTTCCAGTAGGTTTTACCGAGGTAGGCCGGGCGCAGCGACTGGCGTTTTTCCGGGGCCAGCGTTTCTGGCAGCAGTTTCCAGCAGGCAAACCACAGTGCTGCGGTCGAAACCACGAGAAAGGCAAACACCGAACGCCAGCCAAACAGCGTTTGCAGCCAGCCGCCGATGACCGGTGCGACGGCCGGGGCCAGCGCGAACATCATGGTGATCTGTGACATCAGTCGTTGGGCAGCTGCGCCGTCGAACAGGTCGCGAACGATCGCCCGGCTGAGCACGATGCCGGCACCGGCCGTGATCCCCTGCATGGCCCGCCAGAACCACAGTTGTTCGATGCTTGTCGCGAACATGCAACCCGCGGAGGCGATGGCGAACAGGCCGAGGGCAATCAGGACGACCTTGCGACGTCCAAATCGATCAGAAATCGCCCCGTGCCAAAGCGTCATCACCGCAAATGAAAACAGGTAAACAGAGAGTGTCTGCTGGACCTGAAGCGGAGTTGCGTTCAGCTTTTCGCCGATTTCATGGAAGGACGGCAGGTAGGTGTCGATCGAAAATGGCCCGATTGCCGACATCGAAGCCAGCAGGACCGCAATGCCGCGCGTTTCGCGCCGGCTGGTCTCAGCCACGGGCGAAGCGCCGGTACTGGATGGCTTCGGCGATGTGGGGCGCGCGGATGTTATCGCTGCCGGCCAGATCGGCAATGGTCCGGGCAACTTTCAGGATCCGGTGCCAGGCGCGGGCCGACAGATCGAGCTGCGTCGTTGCCTGCTGCAGCAGCTTGCTGCCGGTTTCGTCGGGCTGGCAACTGGCATCGACTTCCTTGGTGCTCAAGCGGGCGTTGGGCTTGCTTTGGCGAGCCTGTTGTCGGGCTTGAGCCTGTTCGACACGGGCACGGACAGTTTCTGACGATTCCCCATCAGCCTTGCAGGCCAACGCATCGGAGGGCAGGGCGGGCACTTCGATGATCAGATCGATGCGATCGAGGAAGGGGCCGGACAGCTTGCCGCGGTAACGGGCAATCTGGTCGGGCGTGCATCGGCACTTGTTATTACCGTGACCCAAAAAGCCGCAGGGACAGGGATTCATCGCGGCAATCAACTGGAATTCAGCCGGAAATTCAGCATGACGAGCCGCCCGGGCGATATGGATGCGCCCGGATTCGAGCGGTTCGCGCAGGGTTTCGAGTACCTTGCGGTCGAACTCGGGGAGTTCGTCGAGGAACAGTATGCCCTGATGGGCCAGACTGATCTCGCCAGGCCGCGGCGGATTGCCGCCACCCACGAGGGCCACTGCCGAGGCGGTGTGATGGGGCTGACGGTAAGGGCGAACACCGAAGGTCTCGGGTTGGAACTGGCCGACCAGCGAAAGAACAGCGGCCGAGGCTTTGGCTGCTTCGCCTTCGAGAGGCGGCATCAGGCCCGGCAAACGGGCCGCGAGCATCGATTTGCCAGAACCGGGTGGGCCGACCATTAATAGTGAATGCTTGCCGGCCGCCGCAATTTCCAACGCCCGCTTGGCTTGGGTCTGGCCACGAACCTCGGCGAGGTCGGGAAATTTTGGCCAGTTTTCAGTATTGACCAAGGCAATCGCTGGCGGCAGGAACTCGCGATCAGCGAGGTGGGCACAAACCTCCAGAAGCGAACGAGCCGACAGAATGTGGGTCGAGCCAGTCAGCGCCGCTTCCTGCGCACTGGCTTCGGGCAGGATGAAGGCCTTGCCGTTGTCGCTGGTTTGCAGTGCCATGGCCAGCGCGCCGCGAATCGGGCGCAGTTCGCCGGAAAGTGACAGTTCGCCGGCAAACTCGTAGTCGGCTAGCGGTGGCGTCGGAATCTGTCCACTGGCCGCGAGTATGCCAAGCGCGATCGGCAGATCGAAACGGCCGGATTCCTTGGGCAGGTCAGCCGGCGCCAGATTGACGGTGATCCGCTTGCTGGGAAATTCAAAGCCGGAATTGACGATGGCCGCGCGGACGCGGTCTCGTGCTTCCTTGACTTCCGTGTCCGGCAAACCAACCAGCGTGAAACTGGGCAAACCGCTGGCCAAGTGTGTCTCGACGATGACTGGTGGCGCGTTCAAGCCATCCAGCCCGCGGCTGTATGCGATGGCCAGCGCCATGAGAAATTATTGGCCCGGGCGGGCTTTTTCCAGCGCGTCTACCCGCGCTTCGAGTGCTTGCAGCTTTTCTCGGGTGCGGGCCAGTACCTGAGCCTGGACGTCGAATTCTTCACGCGTTACCAGATCGAGCTTGGCGAAAAGGCCACTAACCATGGCCTTGGCATTTTTCTCGATGTCCTTGGCGGGTGAATTGGCAAACAGGGCGCTCATCTTGGCGCCGAACTCTTCAAGTGTCTTGGGGTCGAGCATGGGTTCCTCCGTGGGTTTCGAGTTTAACACAGGGGAATTTATTGCTCTTTTGAATCATTGCTCGGCGATGGTGCGTAACAATCTGTGACCGCACGCTTTTGGTGCGCCAGATTGGTGCATTACCTTTGGAATAGTCAGAAATCCTTTGATTCGCATCAAAAATGCACCCTGGCACGCCTTCTGCTATAGCTGTGTTGTAGATATTTTTTACTTGAAACCTTCTGTTGGAGAGAAACCATGAAGAAATCACTGATTGCACTTGCCCTCGTCGGCGCCTTCGCTGCCCCCGCCTTTGCTGAAGAAGCAGCTCCGGCTCCTGCGCTGACCGGTAACATTGGTGTCGTAAGCGACTACATTTTCCGCGGCATCAGCCAGACCCAAGGTCACCCGGCTCTGCAGGGCGGTTTTGACTACAACCATTCCAGCGGTCTGTATGTCGGCGTCTGGGGCTCCAATGTTTCCTGGGTTCAGATTAACAATTACAAAGACAACAGCAGCCTGGAAACCGACTTCTACGGTGGCTTCAAGGGTGGCTTTGCCGGTGATTTCACCTATGACCTCGGCGTGATCAAGTACTACTACCCGGGTACCTCGCTGGGCGGCGTGACGCCGGACACGATGGAAGTCTACGGTTCCATCGGCTGGAAGTTCATCACCCTGAAGTACAACCACACCGTTTCCCAGTACATGGTTGGCTGGTATGGCCCGAACATGGAAAACACCCGTGGTTCCGGCTATATCGACCTGTCGGCAAACTATGACCTGGGCAATGGTTGGGGTGTTCAAGCACACGTTGGTCACCAGAAGATCAAGAACTTCAGTGATGCTTCCTACACCGACTGGAAGCTGGGCGTGACCAAGGATATCGGCTTCGGCGTTGTTGGTCTGGCTTACACAGATACCAATGCCAATACCTGTGGCGATGCGGTTCCGGCTTATTGCTGGAACAACAAGAACGTCGCCAAGGGTGCTGCCCTGGTCTCCTTCACCAAGACTTTCTAAACAAGCTTAAAACTTCCCCCACCAGTGCACCGGCCGGCGCCGGTGGGGGAAAACAGATTTCAACCTAAATGGGGAACTACTCATCATGAAATTCGTTACCGCCATCATCAAGCCGTTCAAGCTTGACGAAGTGCGTGAAGCGTTGTCCGCCATTGGCGTGCAAGGCATCACGGTCACTGAAGTGAAGGGTTTCGGCCGGCAGAAGGGGCATACCGAGCTGTATCGGGGCGCTGAATATGTCGTCGATTTCCTGCCCAAGGTCAAGATCGAAGCCGCCGTCAGGGACGATCAGCTTGATCAGGTCATCGAAGCCATCGAAAAGTCGGCATCCACCGGCAAGATCGGCGACGGCAAGATCTTCGTGTTCGACGTCGAACAAGTCATTCGTATCCGGACCGGTGAAACCGGTACCGATGCCCTCTAAGGAGCGACCCATGAAACGCTTACTCGCATTGCTGGCTCTGGTCGGCGCCGTAGGTTTCGGCGCACCGGCCTGGGCTGAAGAAAAGGCTGCAGCTCCGGTTGCTGCGGCTGTCGAAGCTGCTCCGGCTGCTGCCCCAGCCGCCGCACCGGCTGCCGCTCCCGCCGCAGCCGAGGCCGCCCCGGCTGCTGCCGCTCCCGCGCTTGTCGCCAACAAGGGCGATAACGCCTGGGTGATGGTTTGTGCCGCGCTGGTCATCCTGATGTCCATCCCTGGCCTCGCGCTGTTCTACGGCGGCCTGGTCCGCACCAAGAACATGCTGTCGGTGCTGATGCAGGTGTTCGTCACCTTCTCGCTGATCTCGGTGCTGTGGGTCGTCTATGGCTACTCGGCTGCCTTCACTGAAGGTAACGAGTTCTTCGGCGTGCTCGACAAACTGTTCCTCAAGGGTGTGACGGTTGAATCCGTCGGTGCAACCTTCTCCAAGGGCGTTGTCATCTCCGAATTGGCCTTCGTGATCTTCCAGGGCGCTTTCGCAGCGATTACCTGTGGCCTGATCGTCGGTGCCTTTGCTGAACGTGCCAAGTTCGCCGCCATTCTTGTCTTCATGGTGATCTGGTTCACGCTGTCCTACATCCCGATGGCTCACATGGTCTGGTACTGGGCGGGTCCTGATGCCTACATCGACGCTGCCGCTGGTGAAGCTGCCGGCAAGACGGCTGGCTTCCTGTTCCAGAAGGGTGCTCTCGACTTCGCGGGTGGTACCGTGGTGCATATCAACGCCGCTATCGCCGGTCTGGTTGGTGCCTACATGGTGGGCAAGCGTACTGGCCTGGGTAACGTCTCGATGGCGCCGCATTCCCTGACCTTCACGATGATCGGTGCTTCCCTGCTGTGGTTCGGCTGGTTCGGCTTCAACGCCGGCTCCGCTCTCGAAGCATCTGGCGGTGCAGCGCTGGCCATGGTCAACACCTGGGTTGCTACCTCCTGTGCCGCACTGTCCTGGATGTTTGCCGAATGGATCCTGAAGGGTAAGCCCTCCATGCTGGGTGCTGCCTCTGGTGCCGTTGCCGGCCTGGTGGCGATCACCCCGGCCGCCGGCTTCGTAGGTGTGATGGGCGCCATCATCATCGGCCTGCTGGCTGGTGTGGTCTGCCTGTGGGGCGTCAATGGCCTGAAGAAGATGCTCGGTGCAGACGACTCCCTCGACGTCTTCGGCGTCCATGGCGTCGGCGGTATCCTCGGTGCCATGCTGACCGGTGTCTTCGCTGATCCGGCTCTGGGTGGAACGGGCGTCTATGACTACGTCGCCAACGCTGTCGGTGCCTACGACATGACCGCTCAGGTCATCTCCCAGGCCTGGGGTGTCGGTACTGTCATCGTCTGGTCGGGCGTGGTCTCTATTGTCGCCTACAAGCTGGTTGATATCGTGATTGGTCTGCGTGTGCCGGAAGAAGAAGAGCGTGAAGGTCTTGACCTCACCTCGCACGGCGAAACCGCTTACCACCACTAAGCAAGAATCCGTAGTCTCTCTCCCTTCGGGCACCTTCGGGTGCCCGCTTTTTTTGGGAGTTTTTGCCGTTCTTTCGGGGAGACCGCAGCTGTTTGGCGGTCCATCATTGGTGCGCGCAGAGAGCGCGAGCGCGAGCAAGAGCCTTGGGCCCGTTACAGCCAGACTACTTGATCAGCGGCAGGAGTTTTCGGAAGTCATCGGTGCCTGCCTGTTGCAGCCACTCGAAGAGCACCATTTCAGTGGTGACGATGTCAATGCCGGCGGCCCGCATCCGATCGTTGGCAGCTTGCCGGTTTTCCGGCGTGCGTGACGAGGCCGCATCGGCAACGAGAAATACCTGAAACCCGGCGGTTAACAACCCAAAAGCAGTTTGCAGAACGCAAACGTGGGCTTCGGTGCCTGCAAGAATGACTTGCGAACGTTTGGCGCTGCGCAGCGTTTCAACGACACCTGGCTCGGAGGCGCACGAAAAATGCGTCTTCTCGAAGAATTTCGCGTCGACCGCTGCCTGGCGGATGGCATCAAGACTGGCGCCCAAGCCGCGGACGTACTGCTCCGAAACATAGGCCGGCACGCCAAGCTGACGCGCCCCTTCAAGCAAACGAACCGAATTGGCGACCACACGCTCGCTGTCGTAAATCGCCGGCGCCAGCTTTTCCTGGATATCGACGACCAGCAGCAGCGAATCGTCGCGCTGGATCAGCATCAGCGGAAGACGACCGTCTTGTTACCGTGCACCAGCACCCGATCTTCCAGGTGATAGCGCAGGCCGCGGGCCAGGACAGTCTTTTCAATGTCCTTGCCGTAGCGCACCATATCTTCCGGTGAATCGGAATGGTCGATGCGGATGACGTCCTGCTCGATGATCGGGCCGGCGTCGAGTTCGCTGGTCACATAGTGGCAGGTCGCGCCGATCAGCTTGACGCCACGCGTGTAAGCCTGATGGTACGGCTTGGCTCCGGCGAAGCTGGGCAGGAAGCTGTGATGAATATTGATGATCTTGCCGGCCAGTGCATCGCACAGCTCTGGCGACAGGATCTGCATGTAGCGGGCGAGCACCATGGTGTCGCCACGCACATCGTCGAAAATACGCTGCATCTCGGCATAGGCTCCCAGCTTGTTGTCGGCAGTGACCGGCACATGGTGGAAGGGAATGCCATGCCACTCGACGAACCCGCGGAAGGTGTCGTGGTTGGAGATGACGCAGGGAATCTCGATGTCGAGTTCCTTGGCCTGCCAGCGCGCCAGCAGGTCATACAGGCAGTGTTCCTGCTTGGAAACCAGCACGACGACGCGACGCTTGACCGCGCTGTCGTTGATTCTCCAGGTCATCTGCAGCGGCTCGGCGACTTCGGTGCGGAAGCGTTCTCGGAACTCGGCGAGCAGGCAGGGCAGCGAATCGGCCTTGATCTCGATGCGCATGAAATAGCGACTGGTCAGCACGTCCGAATGGAAACTCGATTCGAGAATCCAGCCACCGTTACCGGCAATGAAGCCGGAAACCTTGGCGATGATGCCCACTTGGTCAGGGCAGGAGGCCGAAAGTGTGTAGAAACGGTCGCGATGGAGGGACATGGGGTCAGGCGGCCTTGGCGAAAGCCTTGTCGATTTCAGTACGCAGGTCGTCGTAATTCAGAACGACCGGGTACTGCGGGAATTCGCGGATGACGTTCTCGGGTGGGTGGAACAGGATGCCGCCGTGGGCTTCACCGAGCATCGCCGTGTCGTTGTATGAATCACCAGCGGCGACGATCTTGAAATTCAGTTCCTTGAAACGTTTGACGGCTTCGCGTTTCTGATCCGGCATGCGCAGGTGGTAATCGACCAGCATGCCTTCGGCGTCGTCTTCCAGTGAGTGGCAGAACAGCGTCGGCCACCCGAGCTGGCGCATCAGCGGGTGGGCAAATTCGTAGAAGGTGTCGGACAGGATGATGACCTGGTAATCCTCGCGCAGCTTGTCGAGGAAAGCGCGGGCGCCCGGCATCGGGCCCATTTCGCCAATTACCTTCTGGATATCCGGCAGGCCGAGCTTGTGCTCGCGCAGGATGTTCAGGCGATAGGTCATCAGCTTGTCGTAGTCCGGCTCGTCGCGGGTCGTCCGCATCAGCTCGGGAATACCCGTGCGCTTGGAGAATTCGATCCAGATTTCGGGGACGAGTACCCCTTCGAGGTCAAGACAGACGATTTGCACGGTTGGCTCCAGCGGAGAGTTCGGGAAAACAGCGATTTTACCCGATGCAGGCTTTGTTTTTGGGCGGTTTTTCCTGTTGACTGTGGGAATTAGCGTTGTTTTCCCTCGAAAGGAGGCAGCATTACTTTCTTTGGACCAGGCAGGAAAAATACGTCCGCCAACATTGGCGAAGATTGAATATCCGGACTAGGATGAACCAGTGAATCGAGTCGATTCCATGCAATTCATTCAGGAGAGAAGCTCATGGGCAGTAAAGACAAGAAGAAGGAATCAAAGGGTAAGAAACCGCAACCCAAACCAGCGGCCCGGTAGGGCGAAGGCGTCAATTGACGGGCTTGGTACATCGCTTGGCGCGTCTTGCGCCGTGCTGACGCCGGATTGCCTGTGCGCCAATGCTGCGGGTTTGGCTATTTATAATTTGCCGAGGTGAAATATGTCCAATGTGAATGATCTGAGCAGCAGCCAGAAAATGGTTGCCGACATGAAGGCGGTTGTTTCCGATGCGGAAGATATTTTTCGCGAGACTGCCGGCGTTGCAGGCGACAAGATGATCGACGTGCGTCAGCGCATCAGCGAGCGTCTAGGGGCTGCCAAGGTGCGGGTTGCGAATGCCGAGGCCGCTATTCTGGAAAAGAGCAAGGCTGCTGCCGCGGCGACGGATGCCTGTGTCCGGAAGAACCCGTGGCAATCGGTCGGGATCGCGGCCAGTGTCGGCTTGGTGCTCGGCATTCTGATCGGGCGCCGGTAGGCCAAGGCGGCCAGACGGAAGCGTTGCCAAGCGGCGATGCTTCCGGAAAACCCCGAATCCATTTTTCGGGGCGGAAGGTTTTGGTTTGGTCGGTAATCGCGACCAGATGGAGGAGGGACGAACCGGGTTATTCCATCATCCCGGGAGGCAGAGCGAATTCCAGTCCTGCTCAGTCGGTCGATGGCAAGGCCTCAAGGGCCTCGTGTACTTCCAGCCAGCGCATTTCGGCTTCGTCGATCTGCTCGCCGAGCAGCCCGGCCTGCTTGTGCATTTCTTCACTTTTTACCCGGTCGACCGTGGCATAGAAGTCCGGGTCGGCGAACTGCGTATCGAGCGCCGCTTTTTCCTCGTTCCATTTGGCCAGCTTGCGCTCCAGCTGCTCGATCTCCTTGACCAGCGGCCGGCGTTGGGCGAGCAAGGCCTGCCGGTTGGCCTTGGCATCGGCCCGTAGTGCCAAGCGCTCGGTTTTCTCAGCTGCGGCATCCGGCTCCGGCGCCTTCTCGGCATTACGCTGGGCGGCCAGCCAGGCGGCGTAGTCGTCCAGGTCGCCGTCGAATTCGCTGACTTTGCCGTCGGCGACCAGTAGCAGTTCGTCGGCGCAGGTACGCAGTAGATGACGGTCGTGTGAGACGAAAACGACACCGCCTTCAAAGTCCTGCATGGCGAAGGTGAGGGCTTCGCGCATTTCGAGGTCAAGGTGGTTGGTCGGTTCGTCGAGCAGCAACAGGTTGGGGCGGTTCCGGATCATCAGCGCCAGCGCCAGCCGCGATTTTTCGCCGCCCGAAAAGGGTTCGATGGCACGGGTGGCCATGTCGCCGCGGAAATCGAAACCGCCGATGTAGTCGCGCAGTTCCTGCTCGGTGGCCGTCGGGTCGAGGCGCACGAGGTGTTGCAGCGGCGATTCGTCAGGGCGTAGTTGTTCGAGCTGGTGCTGGGCGAAGTAGCCGATGTTGAGCGCCTTGGCTTCCTTGCGCTCGCCTCCTTGTTGGGGGATGGCATTGGCGAGCAGCTTGATCAGCGTCGATTTTCCGGCGCCGTTGCGGCCGAGCAGGCCGATGCGGCAGCCGGGCCTGAGCGTCATGGTTACGTTGTCGATGATCTTGTGATCGGCGTAACCGGCCCCGGCCTTTTCGATGGTCAGCAGCGGGTCGGGCAGGGCGGTGGGTTCGCGGAAGCTGAAATGGAAGGGCGAGTCGACGTGCGCGGCGGCGACCATTTCCATGCGTTCCAGCGTCTTGATCCGGCTTTGCGCCTGGCGGGCCTTGGTGGCTTTGGCCTTGAAGCGTTCGATGAAGCTCGACAGGTGGGCGATCTCTCGCTGCTGGGCTTCGAAGGCCGATTGCTGGGTGGCGAGACGGGCGGCACGGGCCCGTTCGTAGTCGGAATAGCCGCCGCTGGTCAGCGTCAGGCGCTGAAGGTCGATGGCGATGATCTGGCCGACAACGGCATCAAGGAAATCGCGGTCGTGCGAAATGAGCAGCAGCGTTGCCGGCGTGTTCTTAAGCCAGTTTTCGAGCCAGAAGACGGCATCGAGGTCGAGGTGGTTGGTCGGCTCGTCGAGCAGCAGCAGGTCGGCGCGGCAGGACAGGGCGCGGGCCAGGTTGAGGCGCACCCGCCAGCCGCCGGAGAATTCAGACACCGAACGTGAAAAATCGGCGTCGGTGAAGCCCAGGCCGTGCAGCACTTCGGCCACACGCGCCTTCGCCGAGTAGCCGCCGATTTCGCCGTAGCGGGCATGCAGGTGGCCGATGGCAACGCCGTCACCTTTCGCTTCGGCTTCGACCAGTTCGCGTTCGATGCGGCGCAGTTCGACATCGCCGTCGAGGACGAAATCGATGGCGGCATCGGGCAGGGCCGGGGTTTCCTGAGCAACGCGGGCGATGTGCCAGCGAGCCGGGATTTCGACATTGCCCGATTCGGCATGCAGTTCGTTGGCAAGCAGCGCGAACAGACTGGATTTGCCGCAGCCGTTGGCGCCTACGACGCCGACTTTCCAGCCGGGGTGAATCTGGATGGAGGCGTCGATGACGAGCGGGCGGCCAGCGCGGGCGAAGGTGACTTGGCGGAGGGCGATCATGAGGGTGTGGATTATAGCGACCCACCTTGTCATCAGGCGAAAAGCGAACGTCCCGAAGTGCGTGTTTTGCCGCTTCCGGGGCAAGCGACATAAATGGTGAAATTCACAATTTTTACAAACGTTTACCGCGCTTTTCCGGGAATTTGGCTACGGTTTGTAAACGCCTGCTAGAATTCCCGGATGATCAAGCAGATCCGTACCGAACAGCTCAAGCCAGGCATGTATATCCACGACCTCAATTGTGGCTGGCTCGATCATCCTTTCGTATCCAACGCCTTCCACGTGCGGGATGAGGCGACGGTCGAAAAGATCATCAATCTTGGCATCCGTGAGCTCTACATCGATACGGTCAAGGGCGCCGACGTCTGGGCGGCACCGACCCAGTCCGAGGTCAATGCCGATCTCGAGCGCCGCTTGCAGGAGATCGCCCAGAAACGCGCTGAAAAGCCGGTTGCCACGGAGCTGAAGGATGAAGCGGCACGCGCCCGGCGTCTTCATCTCGAAGCCAACAAGATGGCACGGCTGGTGTTGGACGACGTGCGTTTTGGCCAGAAAGTGCAGGTTGAGCGTCTCGATCCGCTGGTCGATAGCATGGTGGAATCGGTTTTCCGCCATCAGGATGCGCTGCTGCCGATGGCTCGCCTGAAGAATCTTGATGATTACACCTTTGAACATTCAGTCAGTGTCAGTGCCCTGCTGATTGCCTTTGGTCGCGCCATGAAGTTGCCGAAGGACGCCATCAAGGAAATCGCCCTTGGCGGCCTGCTTCATGATATCGGCAAGGCACATGTACCGGAGGCCATTCTCAACAAGCCCGCCAAGCTGACTGACGACGAGTTTGCCAAAATGAAGTCGCATGTCGCCGAGAGCCTGCTATTACTGCAGGACGTTCCCGGCATTAGCGTCGCAACGCGGCAGGTGGTGGCTGAGCATCACGAACGTTTCGACGGGTCCGGCTATCCGAACCGCCTGCCGGGCAGTTCGATTTCGCTTTACGGACAGATGGCGGCAATTGTCGATGTCTATGACGCGATCACCTCTGACAAGGTCTACAACCGTGGCATGCCGCCGACGCAGGCGCTGAAGAAGCTGCTGGAATGGAGCAAGCACCATTTCGATCCGCAACTGGTTCAGACCTTCATCCGCGCCATCGGCATCTATCCGACCGGCACGCTGGTTCGGCTGGAGAGCAACCGCATGGGGGTTGTTGTCGAGCAGAACGAGGGCAACCTGCTCGAACCGGTGGTGCGTATTTTTTACCATGCCGGTCAGCAACATTACATCCCGCCAGAGGTCGTCGATCTCTCCAAGGTTCAGGACAAAGTCGCCAGTTTCGAGAATTACGACAAATGGAAAATCGATCCCTATCAGTGGTTGCCGGTCTGATCGCCCTGCTGGCGATGCCGCTTGCCACATTGGCGGCTGAACCTGGGGCAGAGACCGAACAGCAGGCCTCCTGGCGGGAGCGCCTGGACAAGGCTGCTGCCTTGCAGAGTGAAAGCAAGGCACTCAAGGAAGAGGGTCTCAAACGGAGCGAGCAAAAGTACCTTGAGTGCGACAAGAAGTTCCTAGTCAATTCGTGTCGTATCGATGCCGATCGGGAATATATGAAAACGACCCATGAAGCGCGTCGCCTTGAGGCAGAGGGCAGGGCGCTGGAGCGCGAGGTCAAGAAGGAACAGATGGCTGATCGGGAGCAGCGGCGCGCCGAAGCGGCGCCGCGCCGTGAGGCCGAGATGCAGGGGCGCGAGGCAGATACGGCCGCTAGCCGGCAGGCTGCCGAGCAAAAGGCGGAAGCGGCACGAGCCGATAAGGCAAAAAAGGCGGCCGAAGGTGAGAAGCGCAAGGCCGAGCAAGCCGAAAAACATCGCCAGAAACTGGAAGCCCACAATGCCAAGGTGGCCGCCAAGAAGCTCGAAGCTGAGCGCCGGGCTACCGAGGATGGGGTGAAAAAATAACCTTGGTCGCACTATGATCCGCAAGCTCGCCATCGACCAGCTGCTGCCCGGCATGTATGTCGTGGATCTGCATAAGCGCTGGCTCGATCACTCAATCTGGATCAAACGCTTCAAGGTACGCGACGAAGCTCATATCTGGACGCTGAGGGAGCAGGGGATTACCGAAGTCAGTATCGATACCCAGAAAGGGATTGATCTGCCGCCTTCGCCAATTGCCCGTATCAATGCGGTCGAGCAAAAGTTCAAGTCGCTGGCCGAGATCAAGGCCGCCACACCCCATACGGTTTCGCTGGGTGAGGAGCGGCGAAGGGCGACCCGCCTCTTGAACGAGGCGAGCAGTACGGTGTCAGGACTGATGCTGGCAGCCAAGGCTGGTCAGCGTGTCGAGGCAGCGCAGCTTGAGCCGGTGGTCAGCAAGATGATGGAATCGGTTATCCGCAACCCTGATGCCCTGGTTCCGCTGGCCCGGCTGAAACGGCAGGAGGCCTACGCCACTGAGCATGCCGTGGCGACGGCAGGGCTGATCATCGCTTTTGGCCGGCAGCAGGGTATGTCCGCGCCGGAAATCGAAAAGCTGGCGCTCGGTACCATGGTCAAGGATATCGGCAACTCGGCCCTTGATGCTCGCTTGGTCACCAAGCCCGGCATGCTGTCCAAGGCCGAATACTCAATCGTTCAGAGCCACGTCGAGGAAGGGCTGGCGGTATTGGAAGCGACATCGCGGCTTTCGGAACTGTCGGTCGCCGTGGTCCTCGAGCACCATGAACGCTACAACGGTTGTGGCTACCCCTATCGGATGGCTGGCGACGAAATCTCGGTTGCCGGCCGCATGGCGGCCATTGTCGATACCTACGATGCAATGACCTCGGAGCGCCCCTACCGGGCCGCCATGTCGCCATCGCATGCGCTGCGCCAACTCTACGATGAGGGTGGCACGCAATACGACCCGGCGCTGGTCGCTGCTTTCGTCAAGACGGTTGGCATCTACCCGGTCGGTACGCTGGTCCTGCTTGAAAGCGGCCATCTTGCCGTGGTCGAGCAGTTGCATCCCGAGAACATGCTGACGCCGATTGTTCGTGTCATTTACCACGTCGGGCGCAAGCAGTACGTCACGGTTCCAGTCGAGGTCGACCTGGCCCGCAAGATCGGTAATCACTACGGCCAGATCGTTCGCGCCGAAAACTACGAGAACTGGGGTATCAGCCCCCTGCGCTGGCAACCAGCCTGATCAGTTTCCGGATCGGTGTCGGCACCCCGGCGTCGGCGGCCTTGTCGATATCCACCCATTCAAGCCCGGCTTCCCCAAGATGAACTTGTGGCTCAACTTGGCAAAGCACCGGCTCCAGGGTCAGCTTGAAATGCGTAAAGCTGTGTTTCAGGGTCGGTAGCTTCGTGGCTGTACTCAGTTGCAGGCCAAGACGGACGGCCACCTCGGCTGGCACGCCCTCCGGTGGTACCAGCAAACCGCCCCATAGTCCGCTGGGTGGGCGGCGTTCGAGTAGCAGGCGTTTGCCATCGCTGAGCAACACGAAGCTTGCGGTTCGTTCCGGCACCTTGGCGCGAGGTTTCGCTGCGGGCAATTCTCCCTGTCGGCCTTCGAGCCGGGCAACGCAGCCAGCAGCCACTGGGCAGTCGGTGCAGCGCGGTTTGCTGCGGGTACATAGAGTGGCGCCCAGATCCATCAAGCCTTGGGTGTAGACCTCGATATCTCCTTCCGGCAGCAGGCTTTCGGCCAGCATCCACAGCTTGCGGTCCACGGCGGTTGCGCTAGGAAAACCCTCGATGCCGAATTGCCGGCACAGTACCCGCTTGACGTTGCCATCGAGAATCGCCGCCCGTCGCCCAAAAGAAAAAGCGGCGATGGCGGCCGCCGTCGAGCGGCCGATGCCGGGCAGCTCTGCCAGTTGTTCGACGGAGTCCGGAAAGAATCCGCGATAGGTAGTGACAATCTGCTGGGCGCATCGGTGCAGATTCCGGGCCCGGGCGTAATAGCCGAGGCCTGCCCAGTGTTCGATCACGGCTTCGATCGGTGCCGCAGCTAGCGCCATCACATCAGGAAAGCTGTTCAGAAAACGCAGGTAGTAAGGCATCACCGTGCTGACTTGCGTCTGCTGCAACATGATCTCGGAAAGCCAGATCCGGTAAGGATCCCGCGTGTTCTGCCAGGGCAGGGCGTGGCGGCCGGCAACTTTCTGCCAGGTAATCAGTTGTTGGGTGAACGGGTTTTTGGTGGCCAAATTCTGCCTCGACGCGGGCTGCGGGAGCACGGATAATACGGCCTCTTTTTCTCCCGGCCTACCCGCCTGATCCGATGACCCAACCGCAACACGACAGCCGCGCCCTACGCAATGCCCTCGGACGCTTCGCCACCGGCGTTGCCATTGTTACGGCCATTGATCCGGATGGGCACCCGATCGGTCTGACCGTCAATTCGTTTTCGGCAGTCTCACTCGATCCGGCCCTCGTTCTCTGGTGCCTGGACAACAATTCGCACAATCTCGAAGCGTTTCGCCGGGCCAGCCATCACGCCATCAATATCCTGTCGCTTGAGCAGGAGGATATCTCCAACCGCTTTGCCACTTGGCCGGCCGACCGTTTTGTGGGATTGCCCTGGCAGCCAGGCGCTGGCGGTGCACCGGTGTTTCCAGGTTGCTGCGCGACCTTCGAAATTGCAAATGAGACAGCTCACGTGGCGGGTGACCATACCATTTTCGTCGGCCGCGTCGAGCGCTGTGGAGAGCGTGTCGATCTTGCTCCCTTGCTTTTTCACGCCGGGCGCTACGCTGCCCTGGCGGCCGATCAGGAAGATTGAACCAGACCGCCGTCTGAGCTTAGAATGCAGCCTTTCGCCCAGAGCGGGCGTCGTATAATGGTAATACCCTAGCTTCCCAAGCTAGAGCCGTGGGTTCGATTCCCATCGCCCGCTCCAAGTTGAATTCAGGCTGGTTTCTGAGCCGCAAAAGAAAAGCCAACCGCAAACGGTTGGCTTTTTTGTTTTCTGTCGGTTTCCGGGAGCTGAAGGATTCGGTAGAAAAATGGCAGCTGTTGTGGAGTCGGAAGGAGTGGTTGATAGCTGGATTCCATTCATTGCAGGAGTTCGAAAAGTCGTGCTTGTCTGAGCGATGCTAATTATTTTCAAAATTGTTTTGACAGCGGCCATTTATATCTAGATAATTCGCCCCCTTCGCTGCTGACGGACATCTAGTTCGGCGGGGTGGAACTGATCTTTAACAAATTGGACAACCGATAAGTGTGGGTGTCTTGATGCGAAGCGACGCAAGTTGC
>JAGTRS010000022.1 GCA_018262195.1 Pseudomonadota bacterium
GACTGCCTGCAGCCGGATCGTCGCGTCGACATCGAAGTCATCGGCACCAAGTAATCCGCCGACGCTTCAACGAAAAGCCCTGCCTCGGCAGGGCTTTTTTACGCTTGGAATAATCATGTTGCTCCCTCGTCCGCTTTCTCGTCTGTTGATGCTAGCCCTCTTGTCAGCATCAACCGTTGCAATTGCCGCCGATGCCTCGCGACCGCGTATTGGCCTCGTTCTGGGGGGAGGCGGGGCGCGCGGTGCGGCCCATATCGGCGTGCTGGAAGTGTTGCAGAAAATGCGTATTCCGGTCGATTGCGTGGCCGGAACCAGCATGGGGGCATTGGTCGCCGGCACCTGGGCAGCGGGGATGTCGCCGGCGACGATGCGTGAGAATCTGTCGGCGGCGGACTGGAGTGACATGTTCATCGACGATCCGGAATATTCCGAACTGAGCCATCGCAGCAAACAGATGGCCCGGCGCTACCTGCCAGGCTCGGAAAGCGGCGTCATGGCTGACGGTATCAAATACCAGCCCGGCATGGTCACCGGCCAGAAGATCAAGCTCTTTTTCAATCAATTGCTCCGTGCCAATCAGGGCGAACGCAATATCGAGGATCTGCCGCTGCCACTCTCGGTTATCGCGACCGATATCGGTACCGGCGAGCGTGTGGTTTTTCGCGATGGTCCCTTGACCCAGGCCATGCGCGCCAGCATGTCGGTGCCTGGTCTGCTGGCGCCGGTTGATCATCAGGGCCGCAAGCTGGTTGATGGTGGCCTGGTCGATAACCTGCCAATCACCGAAGTGCGCGAGCGCTGCCAGGCCGATGTGGTGATCGCGGTCAATGTTGGTACCCCCTTGCTCAAGGCCGAGGAGGTTGGCTCGCTACTGACTGTCTCGGCCCAGATGATCGCCATTCTGACCGAGCAGAACGTCAGCCGCTCGCGGGCGCTGCTGCGCAATGGCGACATCTATATCACGCCCGATCTCGGGCCGATTACCGCGGGCGATTTCAGTCGGCATGCCGAGGCGGCGGACCGTGGCCGATTGGCCGCCGAGGCAATGCAACCCCAGCTAGCCAGGTTGTCGCTTGATGAAGCCGCTTACCTGGCCTGGTGGCAGGGGATCGAAGTCCGGCGCAAGATATCGCCGCGCATCGATGAGATCGAGATCACCGGGTTGAGCCGGGTCAACCCAGCCGCCCTCGAGCGGCATCTGCATGTGCAGCCCGGTGAAACCATCCGTCCCGCCGCGATCAATCGCGATCTGCTGCGCATGTACGGCGATGGCTGGTACGAAAGCGTTGATTACACCGTACTGAGCCAGCGCGACAAGAACATCCTGCGTGTCATGCCACTGGAGAAGCGCTGGGGGCCGGATTACATGCGTTTCGGCATCAACCTGCAGGCTGACAACAGCCAGGGCACTTCCTTTGGCTTGCGCGCCGCCTATCACTCGACGTGGCTCAATCGCCTGGGGGGCGAACTGATTGTTGCAGGTGATATTGGCTCGACCAATCGTCTGGGCGCCAATTTCTATCAACCGCTTGATGCTCGCCAGCGCTACTTCGTCGAAGCGACGAGCGGCGTCGAGCAGAGCCGCCTCAACATCTATCAGGAAGACCGGCGAATAGCCCAGTACAAGGTCACCGAAAGCGGCTATGGCGCCTATCTTGGTGCCAACATCGGCGTGCTTGGTCCGGTGCGCCTGGGCTGGCTGCAGCGCCATCGCTACTACGATCCGGATATCGGCGTGCCTTCGCTGCCCAAGGCGGACCAGGAATTTGGCGGCTGGAAGATCGGCCTCGACTTTGACCAGTTCGACCGCATGCATTTCCCGACCCGTGGTTGGGCGGCACAACTGTCCTATTTTGATTCGCCGGAAGCTGGCTACTCCCGGGCCGATGCCAATCTGCAGGGCGCCTTCTCCTTCGGCGGCACCGTAGTCAATGCACGGCTGCGCTACACCGCTTCGCCGCGCGGCGTGCTGCCTATCTATGACGCTGCGCAGTTGGGTGGCTTTCTCAACATGACCGCCTTTGCTCCGAACCAGCTGATAGGGGACGATGTCAGTTATGCCGGCCTGCGCACAGAGCGGATCATCGGCAACCTGCCGCTGGGCCTGCGTGGCGACATGCGCCTTGGTCTGGCGCTCGAAGCGGTTCAGCTGGGCAAGCGTTATACCGAAACGAATCGCAGCGGCATTCTCGATTCGGCCGCCATCTATCTTGGCGGGCAAACCCCGCTCGGCATGGCCTATGTCGGCTTCGGCTACTCGACGAGCGGCGTCTCCAACCTTTTCCTGTTTGTCGGCACGCCCTGAGCCAAAAACAGGTGGCATACTGATCAATTCACTGTTCGGGAGAGAAAACATGAAATCACGTTTCCTGTTGCTGATGGCTTCCTGTCTGTTGTGGGCGGGTGTTGCGCTGGCCCAGATCAATATCAATACGGCAACGACGGAGCAGCTCGACGGTTTGAAGGGTATTGGTCCGACCAAGGCCAAAGCCATCGTTGATTACCGCAAGAAAAATGGCCCGTTCAAGTCAGTCGACGAGCTGCAGAATGTGCCGGGTATCGGCCCTTCCACGCTGAATGACTTGCGTCGTGACGTGGTAGTCAGTGGCGCTTCACGGGCGCCGGTTGCGGCTGCTGCGCCAGCTAACCGTCCAGTTGCCGAAACGCCGAAACCCGTCGCCTTGCCGCCGGCTCGTCCGGTGGCAAAGTCGAATCCGGAACCCGCCCGGCCTGCCGCGCCGGCATTGCCCGGCAAGGCTGCTCCTGCCTTAATGCCAGTAGCCGTTGAAAAATCGGCTACGCCAGCCGCGCCCGCAAGACCCGCCATGCCGGGCAAAACGGCGGTCGACAGCAAGCCGGCGGCCGCTCCGGCCGTCGCCACCGAAAAGCCGGCCGCCCCGGCTGCCCCGGCACGTCCGGCCATGCCGGGAAAAGTGACCAGCGAAGCTAAACCAGCGGTACCCGCTGCGCCCGTGGCCAAACCGGCTGCGCCAGCTGCCAAGCCCGCCGGCCCGGCGGCGCCTGCGGCTCCGGCCAAGCCAGCAGCGCCAGCCCGTCCAGCGACGCCAGCGCCTGCTTACTGAGCACCTTTTCGAGGTTCGTTTGACCGATAGCCTGACGCTCTGCGCTACTACCCGCCTTGCCCAAACCCTACGCGGCGAGTTGCCGGGAGAGCAGGCGGTGTGGCTGACCCGGCAGGCGCTGACGCTCGGCCAGTGGCTGGCAATACTGGCTGATGAAGCGCTGCTGACCGGTGTTGCTGAACTACCGGTGGCGCTTGACCCTTTTTCCGAACGCCTGTTGTGGGAAAAGGTGATTGCTGCCTCACTGACTGAGGCGGCGCCACTATTCGACATTCAGGGTATGGCCACATCGGCCGCCGAGGCGCAGGCCTTGTGCCGTGTCTGGAAGCTGCAACCGGGCGGCGGTGAACTCTCTGACGAGGCGAAACTGTTCATCGGCTGGCAGGCAGATTTTGAGAAACGCTGCCAGGCAAGTGGCTGGATCGATACCGCCGGCTTGCATCGGCAATTGATTGTTTTGATTGAAGCGGGGCATTTCACGCTGCCGAAAACGGTCATCTTCGCTGGTTTCGACCGCTACACGCCGCTGGAAAAAGATCTGATGGCAGCGCTGGCAGCGCGTGGCGTTATCGTTGAAAGTTCACCGGTGTTCCCGGTTGACCTCAGTCGCCAGGCCACCCGTGCCTGTGCGGATGTCGAGGCCGAATGCCGGGCCGTCGTCGCCTGGGTGAGGACGCAACTGGAGGCCCGCCCGGATTGCCGGCTCGGCATCGTCGCGCCCGATCTGGCCGGCGTCCGTGATCGCCTCGAATTTCTGCTCGATGACGTGTTGCACCCGTCGCTGATCCGTCCTGATGCTGCCGAAGTGCCGCGTTGCTTCAACTTTTCGCTGGGTCGGGCGCTGGCCGATCTGCCGCTGATCCGCGTCGCACTTGATTTGCTGGCCTTGGGTAGCGGCCGGGCCAAGGTCGAGCAAAGCCGTCTGTCCGGTTTGCTGCTGGCCGGCGGCTGGGCGGCCGCCGAAGCCGAGGCGGATGGCCGGGCGCGCCTCGATGCCGCCTTGCGGCGCGATTTGCCCTTTTTCACGACCCTGCCGGCCTTGATCCGGCTGGCCGGGCGTCTGGCTGAAAATGATCCGCCGCTCTGTCCGCAAACCATCACGGCCCTCCAAGCCTTTGTCGACATTGCCGGGGCGGCGACGCGAAAGCAGCTGCCCGGACTATGGGCCGTTGTCTTCCGCAATTGCCTGAAGGCAGCCGCTTGGCCGGGCGATCGGCCTTTGTCCAGTCATGAGTTTCAGGCCCGGCGAGCCTTTGGCGAGGTGCTGGACGGCTTCGGCCGGCTCGACGCGCTGCTTGGCAGGCTGGGTTTTGCCGAGGCAGTACGTCGTTTGTCGCAGCTTTGCCGCCAGCGACTGTTCCAGCCGGAAACACGGGGCCGGCCGGCCATCCAGGTGCTCGGCGTGCTTGAAAGCGCCGGTCTTGGGTTCGACGCGCTGTGGGTAATGGGCATGAACGACGATCTCTGGCCGCCGCCACCACGCCCCAATCCGCTGCTGCCGGCCGAGTTGCTGCGCGCAGTTGGGGCGGCACATGCCAGTGCCGAGGTCGAGCTCGATTTTGCCAGGCGTGTTCATGCCCGCTTGGCGCGCTCGGCGCCGGAAGTGACGTTTTCTTATGCGCAGGCTGATGGCAATCGTGTGTTGCGTCCCAGCCCATTGATTGCCGGGATTCCGCTGCTTGACGATGGCGCGGCTGAGGTCGCTACGCTGGCCCGCCAACTGGCCAGTGAGGCCGCATTGGCCGTCGACCTGGTCGACGATGCGCTGGCGCCGCCGGTTGCCGAAGGTGAGAAAGTTTCTGGCGGCAGTTGGGTGCTGCGCGCTCAGGCCATCTGCCCGGCCTGGGCCTATTACCAGTACCGTTTGGGCGGCGAGGCGATGGACGAGCCGGTTGAGGGGCTGGATCCGGCTGCTCGTGGCACGCTGGTGCACGAAGCTCTGGAGGCCTTCTGGACGGCGGTGTGCTCGTCCGATGCCTTGGCGGCGCTGGGCGAATCGGCACGGCAGCAGGCCATCGCCGAGGCCGTCGTCAAGGCGCTGCAGAACTTCGAACTGGAGCGTCGCATCACGCTCCCGGCCCGTTTCCGTGAGCTGGAGGCAGCGCGTCTGGCCAAATTGCTCGACGTCTGGTTGCAGGTTGAGGTCAGGCGCGGCCTGCCTTTCGAGGTGGTCGCCTGCGAGCAGCCGGCCGAAGTGGAGATCGAAGGCATCAAGGTCAAAATGATCGTCGATCGCATCGACCAGCTGGCTGATGGCCGGCAGATCATCATCGACTACAAGACCGGCGCTGCCATCGACACCAGGAACTGGGCCGAGCAGCGGATCACCGAGCCTCAGTTGCCGATCTACGCCGCGCTGGTCAATGACGACGTGGCGGCTGTCGTTTTCGCCAAGGTGTTGCTCGACAAGCCTGCGTTCACCGGCGTTGCCGACGAAAAGGACATTCTGCCCGGCGTTCAGGGCATTGGTGATGAGAAACAGAAGGTCTTTGATCCGGCCGAGTTTCCGGACTGGATTGCCGTCATTACCCATTGGCGGGAACGCCTGCATGCGGTGGCCAAGGAAGTGAAGGCAGGGGAGGCTGGTGTGGTTGTCGCCGACGAAAAAGCACTGCAGTACTGCGAAGTGCTGCCCTTGCTGCGCTTGCCCGAGCGCCGGCGCCTGCTGGCCGAGGCGCAGACTGGAAAGCCGGACTGACAAGGGCATGGAAAAGTACATATCGACGTCGGATGGATTGTCGCTATGGTCCGAGTCTTTCGGTGTCTCGTCAGGGCGACCGCTGCTGTTGATCATGGGCGCGATGAACCAGGGTATTTTCTGGCCGGATGCATTCTGCGAGCGCTTGGCCGCCCTTGGCCATTTCGTCGTTCGCTATGACCATCGCGATACCGGCTTGTCTTCCTGCGTCGACTTCCAGTCTCTTCCATACAGCCTGAAGGAGCTGAGCGACGATGCGCTGGCCGTCATGCGTGGGCATGGCATGTCACGGGCAATTGTCGTCGGCCTGTCGATGGGGGGCTACGCGGCCCAGTTGCTGGCAGTCGAACATCCGGAGGCCGTAGAGTCTCTGGTCCTGATCTCGACGACGGCCGATCATCGGCCCTACGTGGCAGCAACCATGGGCCGGAGTATGTCCGGTCTGGATTTGCCCGCGCCCGGTCAGGCGCTGCTCGACTATATCCAGGCTACGCTGGCCGAACCGCCCCAATCCCCCGCGGAAATCGAAACCAATCTGCTGAATGGCTGGGCGCTGACCTATGGTGGCAGCGCACCCTTTCCCCGCGAACAAATCGCCGATGCCCTGCGTTTGGCTGCGAAGCGGAGTTCAAATCCGCTCGCGGCCTTCAATCATGCGCAGGCTGTTGCTGCTTCGCCGGATCGTCTGGAGATCGTCAAGTCCATCCGCGTCCCGGCGCTGGTTATTCACGGACGGGAAGATATTTGTCTACCGCTTCGCCATGGCGAGTATCTGGCCCATCACATTCCCGGAGCGCGTTTGCGGGTGCTTGATATGGGCCATGCATTCATGTGGGCCATGGATGATGCCGTTCTGGCCGAGATTGCCGATTTTCTCGACGAGCAGGATGCGGCATGAGTCGGTGCCGCTCCCGATTGCAGCACGTAAAAACCTGACTTTGCCGATCGAATTGCTGTCAGTTTGTTCTATATCAAGCTGCGGTGGCTGAGACGTGACAAGAATTCAAGCAGGGAATGCTGATGTAGCCCTGTGCAACCGTGGAGAGATGATTCGCCGTGTTGTCCAAGTTCGTCCTGTTGCTGCAGCGTTTGAACGGATGGCGATTGTGGGCTGTCCTGACCGGCGGGATCGTGCTCGTTGTCGAGTTGATCGTTTCGGCCATGAGCCTGATCCTGAAGGGCGGGCTCGCCTGGGATTATCTCCTGACCGGCTTCGTTGCTGCCATCCTGGCGGCGCCACCCAGTCTGGTGCTGCTGAGCTACTTGCTTGGAGAGCTGGCGACACGGCAACGGGAGTCCTTGTCGAAAAATCTGCATAGCGTCGAGAGCCGTCTGGAGATGGCGCTCAATGCCGCTGAAATGATCTGCTGGGAGCTGGATGTCGTTGATGGCAGCTTGCAATACGATCCATCGACGCTGAGACTGCTCGGGATGTCGGTCGATAGTTCGCCGCGGGATTTGCCCGGCTGGTTGGCCTGTGTCCATCCGGAAGATCAACCCGAATTCGTGGCTTCGTATGCCGCAGCGATCCAGACCGGTGCAGCGGGATTCGACAGCGAGTATCGGGTGAAACTCGCATCCGGTGACTGGGGCTGGGTTCATACCCACGGGGCAGTTGTCGAGCGGGAGAGCGATGGCCGGGCGCGGCTGGCACTCGGCGTGACGATGAATATCGGGAAGCGCAAAAAGGACGAGACCGAGCTTGCCCGGCACCGGGATCATCTTGAAGCCCTGGTTGGTGAGCGGACTGCGGCGCTGCAGGCGGCGCACAACAGCTTGCTCGATATCCAGTTTGCGATGAATAGCGTCGGGATCGGTATTCGCTGGGCAGATGCTGAAAGCGGGCGCCTGATCGATGTCAATAATTTTGCCGCCGAAATGCTGGGCTATTCGGTTGAGGAAATGCGTACGCTGCGCGTTACGGATATCGACGCGGGTATCTCCGACGAAACATTCGGACAATTGGTTGCGCAACTTCGCCAGCAAGGGCATTTGCGCATGGAGTCGACGAACCGGACCAGGCGCGGAGCGCTGATTCCTGTCGAACTGACGCTTCATTACATTCCTGCTGTAGATGCCCAGCCGGCAAGGGTGATTGCCTTTGTGGTCGATATCACCCAGCGCAAGGAAGCCGAAGCGGCAGTGGTCGCCGCGAAGGAAGCTGCCGAGGCGGCCAACGTGGCCAAGAGCGCGTTTCTGGCCAATATGTCTCACGAAATCCGGACCCCTCTCAATGCCATCACCGGGATGTCTCATATCATCAGGCGGGTCGGGTTGCCGCCGGATCAGCTCAGGCGGCTCGAGAAAATCGATGCGGCAGGAGAGCATCTGCTGGAAGTCATCAATGCCATTCTGGATCTCTCGAAGATCGAGGCCGGAAAACTGACGCTCCAGGAAAGTGCAGTCAGTCCCGGCGGCATCGTCGCCAATGTCGTCGCCATGCTTTTTGAACGGGCGACTGCCAAGGGGCTCAGGCTGATCGCCGAAACGCAGGGTTTGCATGCGCCCTTGCTGGGGGATGCAACCCGGCTGCAGCAGGCCTTGTTGAATTACGCCGGAAATGCCATCAAATTTTCCGATAGCGGCACCATTTTCATTCGGGTGATGGCTGATAGCGAGACGGAGGACAGCCTGCTGGTGCGTTTCGAGGTGCAGGACAACGGAATCGGCATTGCACCCGATGTGCTTGGCCGCTTGTTCAAGGTTTTCGAACAGGCGGACAACTCCATTTCCCGGAAATATGGCGGTACTGGCCTGGGTCTCGCCATTACCCGCAAGCTGGCGCAACTGATGGGCGGCGATGCAGGTGTCAGTAGCGCATTGGGCGTGGGCAGTACCTTCTGGTTCACGGCCAGACTGAAGAAGGGGCGGAGCGATGATTCCGAACCCGTCATGGTGCAGGGCGGCGCTGCCGAGGAAATTCTGCGGCGCGATTACCCCGGACGACGGATACTGCTGGTCGAAGACGAGCCGGTGAACCGTGAAATCGCCCGGGAGTTGCTGACGGCAATCGGACTGAACGTCGAGCTTGCCGAAGACGGGAGCGAGGCTGTTCAGCAAGCGGTTGATCACCAATACGATCTGATCCTGATGGATATGCAGATGCCGAAAATCGATGGTCTGGAAGCGACGCGGCGGATACGGGCAATACCCGCATATATCGGCGTGCCGATCATCGCCATGACGGCAAATGCCTATGACGAGGACAGGCGCGCCTGCTTCGCGGCCGGGATGAATGATTTCATCGCCAAGCCGATCAATCCGCCGCGCTTGTTTGAAGCGGTTGCCAAGGGATTGGCCGGCCCGAGCGCTTGAGGCAAGGCATCGCCCGGCGTAGGATTCGGCGCTGCTTGATGAAGTATCCTTGCCGGCCGAAAGCCGGAAAATCCGAATGAAAGCCGCCTGTCCGTGACTGCTGCGCCCGACCGCCTCGAAGAAGACAAAAACGCCCGCCAGCGTGCACTGGAGGTCGCCTCATTCATCGTCGAGGCGCCGGCGGGGGCGGGCAAGACGGAATTGCTGACGCAGCGCTACCTGCGGTTGCTGGCGGTCGTCGAGCACCCCGAAGAGGTTCTGGCGCTGACCTTTACCAACAAGGCGGCGACCGAGATGCGCGACCGCATCCTGGGCAGCCTGGAGCTTGCCGCGGCTGGAGAAATGTCACCGCAGCCACACAAGCAACTGACTTTCGGATTGGCGCAACGGGTGCTGGCCCACGACGCCGAGCGCGGCTGGACCCTGCTCGGCCACCCTGGCCGCCTGCGCATCACGACGCTGGATGCCCTGTGCGCCAGCCTTGCCCGGCAGATGCCTTACCTGAGTCGCTTTGGCAGCCAGCCCGGCGTCAGCGATGATGCCGAGGCGCACTACGCGACAGCGGCCCGCCGGACGCTGGAAATGGTCGAGTCCGGCACAGAGGATGCCGAGGTTGTCGCCGAAGCCCTGGCTTTCATGGACAACAATGCTGGCCGGCTGGAAAAACTGCTGATTGCCATGCTCGGTCGCCGCGACCAGTGGCTGCATCACGCGTCACGCATTGAAAGCGGGGCGATGAAGCGCGAGGTCGAAGCCGGCTTTGCGGCACTGATCGAGCGTGACCTCGCAGTGGTTGGTGGTTTGCTTGATGGGCGGAGCCAGTCACTGCTGATGCCCTTGGCACGCTTTGCCGCGGCCAACGCACCGGGTGTGCTTGATCCGATTGTCGATTGGGATTCGCCGTTGACGGCTGCCATCGCCGATCTGGCGCAATGGCAGGCGGTCGCTGGTTTGTTGCTGACCGGTACCGGCACGCTGCGCAAGACGGTCGACAAGCGCATCGGCTTTCCGGCGGACAAGGAGTTCGCCGACCAGAAGAAAGCCATGCTCGAACTGCTCGGTGACCTGCGCAGTGTGGCCGGGCTGGAAGAGGCACTGGTGATGCTGGTCAAGTTGCCGTGCCCGGAGCTGAGCGAGGCCGAGTGGGCGACCGTCGAATGCTTTTCGCGCCTGCTGCGGCTGGCGGCTGGACAACTGTGGCTGGCCTTTCAGGAGGTTGGCGAGGTCGATTTCATCGAAATCGCCGCCCGTGCCGGTTTGGCGCTTGGCGATGACGAGGCGCCAACTGATCTGGCGCAGGCGCTCGATTACCGCATCCGCCACCTGCTGGTCGACGAATTTCAGGACACCAGCCCAAGCCAGGTTGGCCTGATCGAAAAGCTGACCCGGGGCTGGATGCCGGACGACGGCCGGACGCTGTTCGTGGTCGGCGACCCGATGCAGTCGATCTACCGTTTTCGCAAGGCCGATGTGGGCCTGTTCCTGCGCGTCCGCGAGCGTGGTATCGGTGACATCCGGCTTGGTCACTTGAGGCTGTTCCGCAACAACCGTTCCTATCCGGGTATTGTCGATTGGGTCAATGCCGCCTTCCCGAGCATCTTCCCGGCGGAAGACAGCCCCGAGGCCGGCGCCGTGCGCTATGCCGAATCGGCGGCGACCCGGCCGGCCCGCGAGGATAGCGGCGTGTTCGTGCATCCGGTCATCGCGCACGAAGGGAATGACTCAGCCAATGAAGAGGCACGCCGGGTGCTGGCCATCATTCAGCAGGCACGCCGTGAAGCACCGGACGAGCGCATTGCCGTGCTGGTCCGTGCCCGCAGCCACCTCGATGCGCTGGTCGCGGAAATTCGCCGCAGTGCCCCCGGGTTACGTTTTCAGGCGGTCGATATTGAAGGACTGGATGGTCGCCAGCACGTGCAGGATCTGCTGACTCTTTTCCGCGCCCTGCATCATCGCGCTGACCGGGTGCATTGGCTGGCCTTGCTGCGTGCCCCGTGGTGTGGCCTGAAGCTGGCTGACCTGCATGCGCTGGCCGCAGACGACAAGAAATCGACGATCTGGCAACTGATGCAGGACGAGGCGCGCATCGCCCGGCTTTCTGATGATGGCCAGTACCGTTTGCGCCATGTTCGCGCCGTCCTCCAGCTGGCCTATGCCGGCCAGGCGCGCCAGCACCCGCGTCGCTGGCTGGAAGGTGTCTGGCTGATGCTCGGCGGGCCGCGCTGCCTGGAAGCTCCGGAAGCGCTGAACGATGTCGAAGCCTTCTTTTCGCTGCTCGACAAGCTGGTGGCCAGCCGCACGCTGAGTGCCGAAACCCTCGCCACTCATGCTGCGGAACTCTACGCGCCGTCCGACCCGCTCGGCGATGCCGTGCAAATGATGACCGTGCACAAATCCAAGGGCCTCGAATTCGACACTGTGATCCTGCCCGGCCTGCACCGCGAAACCGGCGGCAATGAAAGCAGCCTGCTGCTCTGGGATGAAGTGGCCGGCGCCGATGGCGATGAGCACCTGCTGGTCGCGCCAATGAAGCAGAAAGGGGGCGGCAATGGTGAGCCGACCGCCTACGATTACCTGAAGAAACTTGAAGTCGAACGGGCAGCCCACGAGAACGAGCGCCTGCTCTATGTGGCTGCTACCCGCGCCATCCGCCAGCTGCATCTGCTTGGCGTTGCCATGGCCGATGAGAAGAAGGAGGATGGCCTGAAACCGCCGGCCAACGGTACGCTGCTCAAGCTGCTGTGGCCCGGCGTGGCGCAGCGCGAGTTCGTGATGGCGCTGGCCGGGGTCGAGGCCGGAGAGGCTGCTTCCGCCTGTATCGATCCGGCGACTTTCGTGCCACCGCTGGTCAGGCTACGGAAGGTTGGTTTGCCGTTGGTCTTGCAGGCGACCGCTGACAGCGTTCGCCCAGCCAATAACCCGCTTGATCTCGATGTTGCAGAAAGCGTGCTGTCGCTGGAGGCCTCGGTTGGTACGCTGGTCCATCGCTGCCTTGAACTGATGGCAAAAAGCGGCCTGAAAGCCTGGTCGGCCGAACGGATTTCCGCCTTGCAGCCGGTCTACCAACGCTGGTTGCAGGTTCAGGGGCATAGTGAAGCCGAGGCCGGGAGCGGCGCTGACGAGGTCGTGGCAGCCCTGGGCAATACACTGGCCTCTGATACCGGGCGTTGGCTGCTTGCTGAGCATCATCTGGCAGCTGCCGAGCAAGCCTGGAGCAGTACGGATGGTGCAGTGGCCATCAACCACGTGATTGACCGCATCTTCGTGGCCGATGGCTGCCGCTGGATCATCGACTACAAGACGGTGCGTCTGCCTGAAACGGAATTGCTGCAGCGTGCCGAAAGCTACCGGCCGCAACTTGAGCGCTACGCCAGCCTTTTTGCTGGTGATCCATTGCCCTTGCGCCTGGCCATCTATTTTCCGTTGCAGGGGCGACTGATCGAGTTGCCGAAGTCGGCGCCATTGACCAGTGGCAGGCAGTTCAGCCTCTTTGGCTAAGTTTGCTCTTGGGCGCCTTGCTCTGCCTCCCCGCCAGCCCCTTGCTCTGCCCGTCGCTTACCGTGAATACGCACTAGGGTATTGACCAGTAACATCGTCATATTCAAATGGCCTATACTTGAAGGTCGGTATTTTCTATGCGACTTGCATGCTTCGCGGTTTGGTCTTCTCCCTCATGTGTTTCGTCTTGCTTGCAGGTGGCTTGCCGGGAAGCGTGCGTGCCGGGGAGGCTGCGCTACGTGTCGTGGTGCTGGAGAATTCCCCGCCGATGTCCTATCGGGATGAAACCGGCCAGCTGACAGGCTTCAGTGTCGAAATTGCCCGTGCCCTGTGTCAGGAAATCCGGGCCAGCTGCGTCTTCGACGTGACCACGCAAGGTGCTTTGCTCGATAGCGTTGCCCGAGGCAAGGCCGATATTGCGGCGGCGGCAGTTTTTGAGACGGCCGAACATCGTGGCAAGTTGCTTTTCGCCAAACCCTATTACCGCTCCCTGTCACTCTGGTTGGCCAGGCCGGATGTCCCGCCAGGGCGTAATGGTGTCCGGGTGGCGGTGGTTCATGGCTCGGTGCAGGAAGATTACGCCCGCCGGCAAGGGTGGGATATTCATCAGGTCCGCGCCAATGGCGATCTGGCGGGGGCTTTGCTGGGTGGCGAGGCGCAGGCTGCGCTGGTGCCGATGATCAGCGCCCTGCAGTTGCAGAAAAGCGATCCATTTCGCCGCCTTGGCTTGGCTCCTACCGTTTTGCGTGCTCCGGAATTGAGTGGTGATGCCTCGTTCGGCATTTCATTGCGTCGTCCGGGGTTGCGCGAGGAAATCAACGCGGCGCTTGATCGCATCAAGCGCAATGGGACGTATGATCGTATCAATTCCCGCTTTTTGCCTTTTCGGGTGAGTTGATGCCTTCTCTTCATTGCTTTTCGTTGCGCCACGTTGCGCTTCTTGTCGTTCGGGGTTACCAGCCTTGATCAAGGCGCCCACGGGGATGCATGCCGGGCGTGCCTTTGGTTTGCTGGCTGCCCTGTTCGTGCTGGCTTTCGGGTTGGCGGTTGTTTTGCTGGCGCTCGATCAGCAGCGCGTCATCGATGCCAACAGCCGTCTTGAAGAGCAAACGGTGCCGGAGATCATCCGCTATCAGCGGCTGGCCAGAAATCTCGAACAGCTGCGCCAGGAAGGCGAGCGCATTTTTTCGGTGAGTTCGCACGCGGCCCGGCAACAGTCAATGTTTGTCGTCACCCTGATCGCCAGCCATCCCAGTGTTCTGGAGCACCCCGGGGCGGCCCAGCTGGCAAGGGAAACAGAGCAGTTCCTCGGCGAGGTGGTGCGCCAGTCGGCCCGCGACGACCTGCGGCCGGCGATCCATTACGATGAATGGCAGCGACTGGCATCGCGCCTGGGCATGCAGGTCGATGATGTGTCGATCGAAGGGATCAATCTCGCCACCAGCGACCTGAATGTGGCGGCAGCGGCCATGAGGCTGGCACGTTACAAGCTGATTGTCGTCTTGCTTCTGGTCGGGATCTTTCTGCTGGCGTTCATCGTTCTCGTTCGTCGTCATCTGATTCAACCGCTGCAGCGGATCGACCATGCGCTGTCCAATCTCAGCGCTTCCAGCCCGTTGCCCTATTTCGACACGTCGAGAATGCTGGAAATCCAGGCGGTCGAAGAAGCCATTCGTGAGCACCGGGATTTGCTGATCCAGAACGATGAAGCACGGCAGGTGCTGGAGAAGCTGGCCAACAAGGATGGCCTGACCGGCCTGATGAACCGTCGCTTCTTCATGCAGTCGGCCGAGGTTGAACTGCAGCGCGCCCAGCGTTACCGACGGCCGGTTACGGTGGCGATGGCCGACCTCGATTTCTTCAAGAAACTGAACGATACCTATGGTCATGCGGCAGGCGATACGGTGTTGTCCGCCTTCGCCGAAATGGTCAGGGAAACCCTGCGTCAATCAGACCTGGTTTGTCGCTATGGCGGCGAAGAGTTTGCCTTCCTGTTTCCGGAAATTTCACCGGCCGAGACCCAGATGCTGGCAGAGCGTCTACGTGCCAGTTGTGCCGACGCCGAGATTGCCCTGCCTGATGGTCGCTCGGTCAAGGTAACGGTCAGCATGGGGCTGGCCGACGCCAGCGAATGCCCGATTGAAATTGCCCTGAAGCATGCCGACGACGCCTTGTACGAGGCCAAACGCCTTGGGCGCAATCGAGTCGTCGTCGCCGCCTGAACGGGCAGTCACAAATCCGCTACAAGAAATTCCCGGATTGACTGCCGCTTGCCAGTTAAAATTTCAGGTTGAATTTTTCGGGTATTTGTATGCGTCGATTGCTGGATGGGCTGATTCGCTTTGGGCAACGCCTGCTTGGCGGACAGCTGACCGCCTCCATTGAGGCAGTGACGCTGCTGGTCAGCCTGTTCTTCGCCCTGTTCTGCAATCAGCTTTTCCTGAAGGGCATGCTGGCTGGCTACGACATGGGTTTGCCGGCAAGCTGGCTGCTGGCCGGCTCGCTGCTGGTTGGCCTGGCGGCCGTGCATTTCATCCTGCTCGTTCCCTTCATGACGCGATGGACGACCAAGCCGCTGCTGGCTCTACTGCTCGTGACGACGGCTTTTGCCGTCCATTTCATGACGCGTTACAAGGTCTATCTCGATACCAGCATGCTGCGCAATGTGCTGGCCACCGATGTCCGCGAAGCGCGCGATCTGATGACCTGGTCGCTGATCCCGCAACTGCTGCTCTACGCGGTTATTCCTCTTTGGTTGCTCAGCCGGATCCGCCTCAAGCCGCGGTCATTCGGACGGGCGGTTCTGGTCCGTCTCGGCACCATCATGCTGGCCCTGGTCGTACTGGGCGGCGCCATTTTCCTGAACTTCCAGGACATGGCCTCGCTGATGCGCAACAATCGGGAGTTCCGTTTCCTGGTCACCCCGGCCAATTACCTGTATTCGCTTGGTCAGGTGACCCGTAGCCAGGCGCAGGCGGTCGAGGCCGTGCGCGAACCGGTCGGCGCCGACGCTGTGCCCGGTGGCAGTTGGCAAACTCGTAGCAAGCCAGTCGTCATGGTCATGGTGCTCGGTGAAACGGTTCGCGCCGCCAACTGGGGCCTGTCCGGCTATGCCCGGCAGACGACGCCGGAACTGGCAGCCGAGGCCGGTATCATCAACTTTGCCGACGTCACCAGTTGCGGTACCGATACCGAAACTTCGCTGCCCTGCATCTTTTCTCCCTGGGGGCGGCGTCAGTACAACGAAACGCGTATCCGGAACAGCGAATCGGTGCTTGATGTCGTGGCCCGTGCCGGCTTCCGTGTGGTCTGGGTGGACAATCAGTCCGGCTGCAAGGGCGTCTGCAAGGGCGTCGAATCCATCCGTCCCGATCTGGCCAAGTCACCGGACCACTGTTTTGGTGGCGAGTGTCAGGATGGCGCACTGGTTGATTCCCTGAAACAGCTGGTCAGCGAAACGCCGGGCAACCTGATGATCGTCCTGCACCAGATGGGCAATCACGGACCGGCCTATTTCAAGCGCTACCCGGATGAATTCAAGAAATTCACGCCGGCCTGCGAGGATCCGGACCTACCGCATTGCTCCGAGGACAGTATCGTCAACGCCTACGACAACGCGATCAGCTATACCGATCACGTGTTGGCTTCGCTGGTCCGTACTCTTCGCGAGCATCAGGCGCACGATTCGGCGCTGCTCTATGTCTCTGATCACGGCGAATCGCTGGGCGAAAAAGGCCTGTTCCTGCACGGCGTACCCTACAGGATTGCGCCGGATGTGCAGACCAAGGTGCCGATGGTGATGTGGTTTTCACCGGGCTTTGCCCAAAGCTTTGCGCTGGATCCGGCGTGCGTCGGCAAGGTCGCCGCCTCGCCGTTATCGCACGACAATCTGTTCCACACCTTCCTTGGCCTGCTCGACGTCAAGACGAGTGCTTACGCGCCGGAAATGGACTTCTCGGCCAGGTGCCGCAAGGGCTGATTGCTTAGCCGAGCAGGACGAAGGCCCAGATTGCCGCAGCGTTGATCAGGCTGAGCAGCACAGCGGCGCTGCCCATGTCCTTGGCCCGTTTGGCCAGTTCGTGCTTTTCCGGTGAAGCCTTGTCGACGACTGCCTCCAGACCCGAATTCAGAATTTCGACAATCAGGATCAGGATGATGCTGCCGACCATCAAGGCGCGGTCGATGCCGCTCTTGCCGAGATAAAAAGCCAGCGGAATGGTGATGGCAGCGAGTAGCACTTCCTCGCGGAAGGCAGCTTCGTTCTTCCATGCGGCACTCAGGCCGTCACGCGAATAGCCGAGGGCATTCCACAAGCGGGTCAGGCCCTTCTTGCCCTTGAAGGCGGCGGCGTCAGTCATTTCTTTTTCTCAAGCAAAGGTTTCAGGAAGCGTCCGGTATGGCTGGCCTTGCATTTGGCCACTTCTTCAGGCGTGCCGGAAACGAGAATGCGGCCGCCGCCGTCGCCGCCCTCGGGTCCGAGATCGACGATCCAGTCGGCGGTCTTGATCACGTCGAGGTTGTGTTCGATGACGACGATGGTGTTGCCGTTGGCGGCCAGCCGCTGGAGCACGCTGAGCAGCATTTCGATGTCCTGGAAATGCAGGCCGGTGGTCGGCTCGTCGAGGATGTAGAGGGTGCGGCCGGTGTCGCGTTTGGAGAGTTCAAGGGCCAGCTTTACGCGCTGCGCCTCGCCGCCGGACAGCGTGGTCGCGCTCTGGCCGAGGGTGATATAGCTGAGGCCGACATCGACCAGGGTTTGCAGCTTGCGGGCGATGTTGGGCACCGGGTCGAAGAACTCGCGAGCCTGCTCGACGGTCATGCCGAGGATGTCGTAGATGTTCTTTCCCTTGTACTGGACTTCCAGCGTTTCACGGTTGTAGCGCTTGCCGTGGCAGACATCGCAGGGGACGTAGATGTCGGGCAGGAAGTGCATCTCGACCTTGATCATGCCGTCGCCCTGGCAGGCTTCGCAGCGGCCGCCCTTGACGTTGAAGCTGAAGCGGCCGGGGCCGTAACCACGCACCCGTGATTCCGGCACTTGGGCGAACAGCTCGCGGATCGGTGTCAGCAGGCCGGTGTAGGTCGCCGGGTTGGAGCGTGGCGTGCGGCCGATCGGTGCCTGGTCGACGTTGATCACCTTGTCGAAGAGTTCGAGGCCGACGATTTCCTTGTGCGGTGCCGGCTCGGTGGTCGAGCCGTAGAGGTGCTTGGCGGCTGCAGCGTAGAGCGTGTCGTTGATCAGCGTCGATTTACCCGAGCCGGATACGCCGGTGATGCAGGTGAGCAGACCGCCGGGGATTTCCAACGTGACGTCCTTGAGGTTGTTGCCGTAGGCGCCGACGACCTTGAGTTGCTTGTCCGGGTCCTGTACTCGGCGTTTTTTTGGGGCCGAAATGGATTTTCGCCCGGACAGGTAATCGCCGGTCATCGATAGCGGATTGGCTGTTACTTCTTCCGGCGTGCCCTGAGCGACGATGAAGCCGCCATGGACACCGGCACCGGGGCCGATATCGACGACGTAGTCAGCGGCGCGGATCGCATCCTCGTCGTGTTCAACCACCAATACCGTGTTGCCCATGTCGCGCAGGTTCTTCAGCGTTTGCAGCAGGCGGTCGTTGTCGCGCTGATGCAGGCCGATCGACGGCTCATCCAGTACGTACATGACGCCGGTCAGGCCGGAGCCGATCTGCGAGGCCAGCCGGATGCGCTGCGCCTCGCCGCCGGACAAGGTTTCGGCCGAGCGTTCGAGGCACAGGTAATCGAGGCCGACGTTGATCAGGAAACTCAAGCGGGCGGTGATTTCCTTCAGGATCTTGTCGGCAACCTGCGCCTTGGCACCGGTGAGCGTCAGGCAGTTGAAGTAATTGCGAGCCTCGCCAAGCGGCAGGCGACTGATTTCATGCAGTGTCTTGTCGCCAACGCGAACATGGCGCGCCTCGACGCGCAACCGGGTGCCCGCGCAACTCGGGCAGGCCGAACTGCTGACGTACTTCGACAATTCCTCGCGCACCGCATTCGATTCGCTGCCGCGATAACGCCGCTCCAGATTCGGAATGATGCCCTCGAAGCTGTGGCTGCGGTCGAAGCGGGTGCCTTTTTCGTTCAGGTAGCGGAAGTTGATCGCCACGTTGCCTGAGCCGTAGAGGACCAGCTGGCGGACGCTTTCCGGCAAATCGGTCCACGGGGTGTCGACCGAGAAGCTGTAATGGTCGGCCAGCGATTCGATGATCTGGAAGTAGAACTGGTTCTTCTTGTCCCAGCCGCGAATCGCGCCGCCGGCCAGCGAGGCGGCCGGATTGGTGACAACGCGCTTGGGGTCGAAGAACTGGATGACGCCCAGCCCGTCACATTTCGGGCAGGCGCCCATCGGGTTATTGAACGAAAAGAGGCGCGGCTCCAATTCCTGCAAGGCATACGAGCAGATCGGGCAGGCGAACTTGGCGGAAAACAGGTGTTCGACGTTGCTGTCCATTTCCAGCGCGATGGCCCGTCCCTCGGCATGGCGCAGCGCCGTCTCGAAGGATTCGGCGAGGCGCTGGCGCATGTCGTCACGAACTTTCAGGCGGTCGACCACCACATCAACGGTGTGCTTCTGCGACTTGGTCAGCTTGGGAACCGCATCGATCTCATAGACGGTGCCATCGACGCGGACGCGGGCAAAGCCCTGGGCGCGCAGCTCGGCGAACAGATCGACTTGCTCGCCCTTGCGGTTGGCGACCACCGGGGCAAGGATCATCAGCTTGGTTTCGGCCGGCAGGGCGAGCACGGCATCGACTATCTGCGAAACGGTCTGCGCTTCCAGTGCCTGGTTGTGGTCCGGGCAATACGGTGTGCCGGCGCGGGCGAAGAGCAGGCGCAGGTAGTCGTGGATTTCGGTCACGGTGCCAACCGTCGAGCGCGGGTTGTGCGAGGTCGCCTTCTGCTCGATGGAAATCGCCGGACTCAAGCCTTCGATCAGGTCGACATCCGGCTTCTCCATCAACTGCAGGAACTGCCGGGCGTAGGCCGACAGCGATTCAACATAGCGCCGCTGGCCCTCGGCATACAGCGTGTCGAAAGCCAGTGAAGACTTGCCGGAACCAGACAGCCCGGTAATCACGATCAACTGGTCGCGCGGCAGATCGAGATTAATGTTCTTTAAATTGTGGGTGCGGGCGCCACGGATACGGATGGTTTCCATCGCTGCTCTGGAACGGTAGGGGATAAGGGATGAACTATACGCAAAACAGGCCGGATGCGCATCGATGGCTGGATATATATACAGTTTTGTCCGGGTGGAAGATCAAGGAGGAGCCAAGTTTTTGGCGTGGTGCATCATCGGGCTTTCCGGTTCTTTGGATGCTTTTGATAGACCGTTGGCATCTGAAAATGCCTTATGAATTATGGCAATGTGCTAGACTGTCGCCCCCGATCGCCAGCGGGCGGTCAATAATTCCAACGATCAAAGGATCAACACCATGAAGATTTCTCTCGGCATGGAGAAAACCAAGTTCTCGGCAGCCCGTGGCGGCCGATCCCTGATGCTTGCCGGTATGGCCGCACTCTTTATGAGCGCCTGCAGCAATACCCAAAACGTCTCTTCCGCCAATACCGATGGGCTGCTCAAAGCCGGCGGTGCTGCTGTTCAGGCCGCGACCTTGAGCGATGCGGATGTGATGCAGCTTTCCGACAAGTCCTGTGCCGAACTCGATGGCAAATCGAAGATTGCCGCCGCCAAGAGCAAATACGCACTGCGCCTGAACAAGGTGGTCAAGGGCATGCCCAAGGCGGTCAATGGTGTGAATATTAACTACAAGGTCTACGAGACCAAGGAAGTTAACGCCTGGGCCATGAACAATGGCTGCGTTCGTGTCTATACCGGCTTGATGGATCTGATGACCGACGACGAAGTCCGTGGTGTGATCGGCCATGAAATCGGCCACGTTGCCCTCGGCCACTCGAAGAAGTCCATGCAGGTTGCCTACGCGGCCGGTGCGGCGCGTCAGGTTGCTGCAGCCTCGGGTAGTTCTGCAGTTGCTGCACTGAGCGCTTCGGATGTCGGCGCCATCGCTGAAAAGCTGGTCAACGCCCAGTTCTCGCAGGCTCAGGAAAGCGATGCCGATGACTACTCATTCGATCTGCTGACTACCGCCAAGCTCAAGCGCGAAGGTCTGATCACCGCCTTCGAAAAGCTGGCCAAGCTAGGCGATAGCAGCAGCATGCTCAGTTCGCACCCGTCGTCATCCGGCCGCGCCCAGCATATCCGCGACCGTATCGCTGCGAAAAAGTAAGAACCCCCGGCCATCCGACCCAGATGGCCCATGGCCCGACGCCATTGGCGGTCGGGCATTTTTTTTGCGCAGAATTTGGGTGATGCGAGCTTGAATCACTTCGGGGCTTAATTGCCCTTCAGCGTCCATAGCAGACATCACCAACTCTGACTAACGGATCCAAGGCGACTAGGTTTGACTATTAGTCTCTTTATTTTTCTGTTCTTCTATGTAGCTCCGCCATTCCTCTCTGGCTTCTTTAGTTAGGAATATATAGTTGAGCATGAACATGTTCTCGATGAACGATAACCGTTGGCCTTTAAAACCCTGAAGAAATAACCGGGATATCACTTTCAGCATCAACAAAACAGGCACTGCACCATATGCGGCCATGAATACAATCTTCATATGCTGCATCGGAACAACACCATCTAGCCATGCTGTCTGGATGGAAACAAAACCAAAAGCCGCCAATAAAAGCGATGCGCGAATGAGGTTGGATAAGGTCCGTTCAGTCATGGATATATGCTAAACGAATTCATGGCATTTCGTCCGATCATGGCCGGATCTCTCCCGACAGGCTGTATTCCAAATTCTGCACCCGTTTAACTATTGATAAATGACCCTTGCTCTGTCGTGATCAGCCGCCCTTCGCGCCACTTGCCATCGCGGCAGAGTTGACCGACCAGCGCGACTAGTACGCGGGCGACGGCCTGGGTGGCGGCGGAGGCGGGGATCTGGCGGGAGGCGCAGAGCATCAGGCAGCGGGTCAGTGTTTCTGGAGCGATGGGGGTGGCTCGGAGGGCACCGCTGTCCAGCTCATGCTGCATCGGCATCGGGGGCAGCAGGGTGTGGCCGAGGCCGGCGAGCAGGCTGGTGCGCAGGATGCTGATCGAGCTGATGTCGGCGATGACGTTGGGGGCAGCGAGGCCGGCTTGCCGGGCGGCGGCTTCGACGATGGGGCGGACGCCGTGCGGCGCTGCCGGCAGGATGAGCGGCAGGCGCAGCGCGTCGCGCAGGCTGATCGGGCCGTGGGGCGCATCGGGCGCGTCAGCCGGGGAGATCAGCAGCAGTGATTCTTCGAGCAGCGCCTGGCTGCGGAATTCGTCGAGCTGTCCATCGTCGAAGAGCACCGCCAGATGGATCAGGCCGGTGCGCAATTGCGGCGTCAGGTTGCCGGTGAGTTCTTCGGTCAGCTCCAGTTCGACCCGGGGCAGGGCAGCGCGCACCGCCTTGAGTAGTGGCAGGGCGAGGGCTTGCGACACGCTGTGCGGAATGCCGAAGATGACCTTGCCGACGGTCTCGCCCTCGGTCTGAGTGACGCTGTGCCGGGCATCCTCGACCTGACGCAGGATGGCCAGTGCATGAGGGTGGAAGGCACGGCCGGCGGGCGTCAGTTCGACCCCGCGCGGCAGGCGGTGAAAGAGCGGCTGGCCGAGTTCGTCTTCCAGTTGCGCAAGCTGCTGGCTGAGCGCGGATTGCGCGATATGGACGGTCGTGGCGGCCTTGGAGAAGCTGCCGTGTTCGGCAATGGCGAGAAAGTAACGAAGCTGGCGCAGTTCCATGTCGGGGCGAAGAATAGTGGAATGCCTAGTCTATCGTTTTTCGAGATGGAGTTATCTGAATTAAGCGTTTTTCAGATGGGTGTGTTTGCGCTCTAATGGCAACAACTGATCTGCACCGACGCTGCCGGCCACAAGCTGGGACGCAAAGGCCGAATCCGGCTCCGGTTGGTCCTAACAGGCGCTTCTTACCGGAGGCGTTGCCCCGGCAGGGGAATGGAATAAGGGCAGGCCGGCACGTCCGGTCTGCCCTTTGTCTTTGGGGGGCGCTCAATCGCCTTGCAGGCCGTATTTGCGAATCTTGTCGTGCAGCGTGGTCTTGGCAATCGCCAGCGCTTCGGCGGTGCGGGCCAGCGAGCCGTGGCGGCGCAAGGCATCGGCGATCAGGGCGCGTTCGAAGGCTTCCACGGTTTCGCCAAGCGGGCGTGGCGCATCGCCGGCCGGCTGGCCGAAGGGCGGTGAGCCGGCTTCGATGCCGAGGACGCAACGGTCGGCCACATTGCGCAGTTCGCGCACATTGCCCGGCCAGTGATAGCCGACCAGCTGCTGGATGCGGCCGGATGAAATGGCCGGCACCGGGCGTTCGTGACGGGCAGCAGCCTGCAGCAGGAAGTGTTCGAACAGCAGCGGGATGTCCTCGCGGCGCTCACGGAGCGGCGGCAGGGGCAGCGTGGCAACCGACAGTCGGTAATAGAGGTCGGCGCGGAAACGGCCCTGTTCGGAGAGCACCGTCAGGTCTTCCTTGGTCGCTGCGATGATGCGGCAATCGATGGGGATGGCGGTATTCGAGCCGAGTCGTTCCAGCGTGCGTTCCTGCAACACGCGCAGCAGCTTGATCTGCATCGCCACCGGCATGGTTTCGATTTCATCGAGGAACAGCGTGCCGCCATTGGCGTGTTCGATCTTGCCGATGCGGCGCTTGCCGGCGCCGGTGTAGGCGCCGGCCTCGTGGCCGAAAATTTCGCTTTCGAACAGGGTTTCGGGCAGGCCGCCGCAGTTGATCGCGACGAAGTTGCCCTTGCTGCGTGGGCTGGCGTCATGCAGGCAACGGGCGACCAGTTCCTTGCCAGTGCCGGTCTCGCCGTGGATCAGCACGTCGGCCACGCTGTTGCCGAGGGCGCCGATCAGGCCGCGCACCCGGGCCATGCCGGCCGAATTGCCGATCAGGCGGGCTTCGAGCAAGTCGCGCTGGTCAAGCTGGCGGCGCAGCTTGCGGACCTCCAGCACGAGGCGGCGCTTTTCCAGCGCACGGCGGGCGACATCGACCAGCTGTTCTGGGGCAAAGGGCTTCTGCAGGAAGTCGTAGGCGCCATCCTTCATCGCCTGCACCGCCATCGAGACATCGCCATGGCCGGTGATCAGGACCACCGGCAGTTCCGGGTCGAGGGCATGCAGTTCGCGTTGCAGGCTGATGCCGTCCTGGCCGGGCAGGCGGATGTCGCTGATCACGATGCCGGGGAAGTCGGCACTGATCCGGTGGCGGGCCAGTTCGGCGCTGCCGGCGCACATCGTGGCCAGGCCTTCGAGCTGCAGCGCCTGCTCGCAGCCCAGCGCAACGTCGGGGTCGTCTTCGATGATCAGCGTTTTCAGGTCGTCGGTCATGGCGTGGGGGCGAGGGGGAGTTCGAGGGTGAAGACGGCGCCGCCGTCGGGATGGTTGGCGCCGTAGAGGCTGCCGCCGAAATCGCCGATGATGCCGGCGGAAATGGCGAGGCCAAGGCCGAGGCCATCGCCGGCCGGCTTGGTGGTGAAGAAGGGTTCGAAGAGCCGGGCCTGCGCTTCGTCGCTGAGGCCGGGGCCGTGGTCGCGAACACTCAGGCGGACCAGGCTGTCGGTGCATTCCCAGCGCAGTTCCAGCTGCGGCCGGGTCTGGTCGGCCATGGCATCGAGGGCGTTGCCGATCAGGTTGATCAGCACCTGTTCCAGTCGGTTGGCATCGCACATCGCCACCGGTTCCTCGACCGGGCAGCTACGCTCGATCTCGGCCCCGGCACGGCGGATGCGGGTGTCGAGCAGGGCCAGCGCATTGTCGAGCGCGTGGCAGAGGGCGACCGGGGCCGACTGGCCGCTTGATTTTCGGGCAAAGTTGCGCAACTGGCCGGTGATGCGGCCCATGCGGTCGACCAGATCGGCAATGCGGCCGAGATTGGTGCGCGTGGTTTCGGTGTCGCCGCGTTCGAGGAAGCGTTCGGCATTGGCCGACAGGGTGCGCAGCGCGGCCAGCGGCTGGTTCAGTTCGTGGGCGATTCCGGTCGATAACTGACCAATGACGGCCAGCTTGCCGGCCTGGACCAGTTCATCCTGGGCGGCACGCAAGGTGCGTTCGGCGCGGATGCGTTCGCCGACCTCGTCCTGTAGTTGCTGGTTGGCGGCGGAGAGGTCGGCGGTGCGCTCCTCGACTTTACGTTCGAGTTCGTCGTGCGCCTTCTGCAGGGCTTCGCGGGCGGCCAGCCGGTCGCGCAGGTGGCGGCGCCGCTCGTTCAGGATGATGCCGAACAGGCACAGGCAGGCGGCGGCGATGGCGGCCAGCGCGGCGCGGCTCTGGGCGAGGTCGTCGACCTGCTCGAGGTGCGACAGCACGGTGAGGGTCCACGGCGTACCGGGCAGGGTGCGCGACTGTTCAAGGAAGCGCCCGGTGACCGGGTAGACCGACACCGTTTCCGGGCCGCTGGCGGCGATGCGCACCAGACGGGCGCCGTGGTCATAGTCTTCGATTTTCTGGATGCCGAGCGGTTGCAGGGCACGCCGGTTGTATTGCTGGGTGTGGTCGAAGGCGGCTCGCGTGCTGTCGTCGAGTGGGCGCAGGGTGGTGAATTTCCAGTTGGCGACGGCGGACAGGATGACCACGCCGTTCTCGTCGGCGACGAGGACCGGGGCCTCGACCGTGGTCCAGGATTTTTCGAGTTGTTCGAGGCTGACCTTGATCACCGCCACGCCGAGCGTGCCACTGTCGCCGGTCAGCGATGAGGCAAGGTAGTAGCCGGGTTCGCCGCGCGTGGTGCCGATGCCGAAGAAGCGGCCGTTGCCGCTTTCAAGCGCCTCACGGAAGTAGGGGCGGAAGGAAAGGTCTTCACCGAGAAAGCTGTCCGGACGTCGCCAGTTGCTGGTGGCGAGCACTTTGCCACGGGTGTCGATGACGTAGATAGCCAGCGTGCCGGCCCGTTCGTTGAGCTTCTCGAGATAGTTGTTGACGCGGGCGTTATCGCCGGCCGAACCGGCGAGCAGGTCAAGGACTTCCGGTTCCAGGCTCAGGGTGCCGGGCAGGAAGGCATATTTGCTGATCTCGCGCTCCAGGCTGGTGGCGTAGAGATCGAGCCGGTGCAGGCCGGTCGCCTGCAGGTCGGCAATGCCCAGCCGCTGGGCGATCCGGTAGGCCGAAAAGCCGCTCAGGGCGACCAGCAGCAGGCAGATCAGCAACAGCGGCAGGGAGCGGAGTCGGGGCATCGGATGGCGTCGAAGCGGGATGGGCTATGGTACAGCGGCACCGGCGTTGAGTTGCACGCTATGCAGCCAGGTCGGCCAGTTGTTTGGCGATCAGCACGATGACGACGCCGAGGAAGGCTTTGCGGATGAACCCGGCACCATGCTTGAGGGCGAGGTGGGTGCCCATCCACGAACCGGCCAGGTTGCAGGCGGCCATGACCAGCCCGACCTGCCAGAGGATCGGTCCGTGGCTGGCGAAGAAGGCGATGGCCGACAGGTTGGTGGCGAAGTTAATGACCTTGGCGCTGGCCGAGCCCTGCACGAAATCCATGCCAAAGAGGCGGACGAAGCCGAAGATCAGGAAGCTGCCGGTGCCCGGGCCGAAGAAGCCATCGTAGAGGCCGATGACACCGCCGAACAGGGTGCCCTTCCAGCGGTCGCGGCCGTCGATGACGCGCGTCACCTGCTGGCCGAGATCCTTTTTCATGAAGGTGTAGACCGCGACGGCAATCATCATCACGACGACCAGCGGGCGCATGGTTTCGCGCGGCAGCCAGGCAACCAGCGCGGCACCGCCCCAGGCGCCGAGCAGGGCAGCAATGGTGGCCGGCAGGACGACGGCCCACGGGATGCGAACGCTGCGCGCATAGCGCCACAGGGCGGCACCGGTGCCGGCAATGCTGGCAACCTTGTTGGTGCCGAACAGGGTCGGGATGGCGGTCTGCGGAAACTGGGCGAGCAGCACCGGAATCTGGATCAGGCCGCCGCCGCCAACCACGGCATCGACCATGCCGGCGAAGAAGGCTGCGGGTGCGAGGAGAGTCCAGTCGATCATGGTGGTTGTCAGGATAAGGAAAAAAAGCCCGGTGCGGTGCACCGGGCAAGCAAGGGGATTCGGCACCGAGGGCTGGGCCGAACCCTGAGAAGTCACGTTTTCAGGCGCCCTGAGGGACCATTTCTTCTGGTACTGGCAGGGCTTCGTCGGCATCGGCCAGCGTCGGATCGACCGGGTCGATGGCATTTTCCCACTTGGCGACGACGGCGGTGGCAATCGCGTTGCCCAGCACGTTGGTGACGGTGCGCCCCATGTCGAGGAAGTGGTCGATGCCGAGCACCAGCAGCAGGCCGGCTTCCGGCAGGCCGAACATCGGCAGCACGGCGGCGACGACGACCAGCGAGGAGCGTGGCACGCCGGCGATGCCCTTGGAGGAGATCATCAGGACCAGCAGCATGGTGATCTGGGCCGTCAGGGTCATCGGGATGTCGTAGGCCTGGGCGATGAACAGCGCCAGAAAGGTGGTGTACATCATCGAGCCATCCAGGTTGAACGAGTAGCCGAGCGGCAGCACGAAACCGGTGACGCGAGTCTTGATGCCGAACTTTTCCAGTTGCTCCATCAGCTTGGGGTAGACCGATTCGCTGCTGGCGGTCGAGAAGCCGACCAGCATCGGGCCGCGGACCAGCTTGAGCAGGCGGAAGATGTCCTTGCCGAGCACGACGTAGCCGGCCACGATGAGCAGTGTCCAAAGCACGGCGAGGGCAATGTAGAAGCTGGCCATGAACTTGCCGAAAACGAGGAGCATGCCCAGACCATTGGTCGTGATCGCACCTGCCACGGCACCAAAGACGCCGAACGGGGCGAAACGCATGACGTAGTCGGTGACCTTGAGCATCACATGGACGACTTCATCCATGGTGTTGACCAGCGAGCGAGCGGTCTGGTTGTGCAGGTGGCCGAGGGCCAGGCCGAAGAAGACGGCAAAAACGAGAATCTGCAGGATTTCGTTGCCCGACATCGCTTCCATGATGCTCTTCGGGAAAACGTGGGTGATGAAATCCTTGAGGTTCAGGGCGTTAGTCTTCAGGTTGAGGCCGGCGGCCGATTCCGGCAGCGGCACGTTGAGCGCGGCGCCCGGCTGCAGCAGGTTGGCGAAGAGCAGGCCGATCAGCAGCGAACAGAACGAGGCGACGATGAACCAGCCGAGCGCCTTGGCGCCGATGCGGCCGACCGTTTTCGAATCACCCATGTTGGCCAGTCCGGCGACCAGGGTGGCGAAGACGAGCGGGGCGATGATCATCTTGATCATGCGCAGGAAGATGTCGGTCAGGATGCCGAAGTAACCGGCGATTTCCTTGGCGGCGGCGGGTGACGTCGCCAGCGAGTTGCAGGCGTAGCCGACGGCGACGCCGAGGACCATGGCGATGCCGATCCAGGTGGTCAGACGATTCATTTTCATGATGTTTTCCTTGGGATGCTGGGTGGAAAGACGCCTGGATCAGGCGGCGACAGGAAGGGGAATGACTTGCGGGCGGGTCAGTACCTCGGGGCGCAGAACCTCAGCCAGTTGTTCGGCGCTCATCAGGCCGCGCTCGATGACCACCTCGGCAACGCCGCGACCGCTGCGGAAGGCCTCGGCGGCCACCTCAGTGGCGTTGGCGTAACCGATGTAGGGGTTCAGTGCGGTGACGATGCCGATCGAGCGTTCGACTGATTCGCGCAGCTGGTCCCGGTTGGCAGTGATGCCGCTGACGCAGTGGTCGGCCAGCACGCGGCAGCCGTTGGTCAGGTGCAGCGCACTCTTGAACAGGCTATGGGCGATGATCGGCTCGAAGGCATTGAGCTGCAACTGACCTGCTTCGGCGGCAAAGGTGACGGTGGTGTCGTTGCCGATGACTTCGAAGGCGATTTGATTGACCACTTCCGGAATGACCGGATTGACCTTGCCCGGCATGATCGACGAACCAGCCTGGCGCGGCGGCAGGTTGATCTCGTTAAAGCCGGCACGCGGGCCGGAAGAGAGCAGGCGCAGATCGTTACAGACCTTGGACAGCTTGACCGCGACGCGTTTCAGGACGCCGGAAAGTTGCACGAAGCTGCCGCAATCCTGCGTTGCCTCGATCAGGTTAGGTGCGGTGATGACCGGGATGCCGCTGATTTCGGCCAGCTTGCGGCAGACCAGTGGGGCGTAGTCGGGGTGGGCGTTGATGCCGGTGCCGATGGCCGTGGCGCCGAGGTTCATTTCGCGGATGAGCAGGGCGGCTTCCTTGAGGCGTTCCTCGTCCTCGCCGAGCATCACGGCATAGGTCGAGAATTCCTGGCCGAGGGTCATCGGCACGGCATCCTGCAACTGGGTGCGGCCCATCTTCAGCACGTCGGCGAATTCGTCGGCCTTGCGCTCGAACGCCTTGCGCAGGTAGGCCATGGCGTCGACCAGGCGGAAGATGCCGACATAGGTGGCCAGCTTCAGGGCCGTCGGATACACGTCGTTGGTCGACTGGCTCATGTTAACGTGTTCGTTCGGGTGCAGCGCCTTGTAGTCGCCGCGCTCGCGGCCGATGATTTCCAGCGCACGGTTGGCGATCACCTCGTTGGCGTTCATGTTGGTCGAGGTGCCGGCCCCGCCCTGGATCACGTCGACGACGAACTGGTCGTGCCACTTGCCGTCGATGACTTCGCGGCAGGCGGCGGTGATGGCGTCGGCGCGCTTGGCGTCGAGCAGGCCGAGCTGCTGGTTGGCCTGGGCGGCAGCTTTCTTGATCTGGGCCAGGGCGCGGATCAGATCGGGATAAACGGCGATGGGAATGCCGGTGATCGGAAAGTTTTCCAGGGCGCGCAGGGTGTGAACGCCGTAGTAGGCGGTCGTGGGAACCTCGCGGTCACCGAGCAGATCGTGCTCGAGTCGGGTGGGGGTGGCTGGCATCGTTTGTCTCCTGTGTTTGTTTATGGCCACAGGCATCGAGGCCGGGGGCGCCCTGTTTATTTGCACGCGGCGTGCCAGCTCTTCTCCGTATGGCAAGTGACTGGTTTTTAAGGAATCGCGATGCCGGGGTGGGCCGGCGGAAATCGGAAAACCGAATTTGTCGTCCCGGCATTGTTCGGAAATCCGAACGGCGGGGACGGATGCGCTTTGCGCGTCGGACTTCCTGCGGTCTGCCGGGCAAACCTGCTAATATTTCCCTTCCGCTGCAATGCAACATAACCAGACCAAAAATGTCCGCCCCCACTGATCGAATGAGCCCCGAGGAGCGCCGTGCCGGCGCCTCGCTGGCTTCCATCTTCGCCCTGCGCATGCTCGGCCTGTTCCTGATCCTGCCGGTGTTTTCGGTGTATGCGAAAACCTTGCCGGGAGGCGACAACCTGGCCCTGGTTGGTTTTGCCTTGGGCGCTTATGGCCTGACTCAGGCTTTCTTCCAGATTCCCTACGGCATCGCCTCGGATATCTTCGGGCGCAAGCAGGTGATCGTCGTCGGCTTGCTGATCTTCGCGCTGGGCAGCTTCGTTGCTGCCTGGGCGCCGGACATGACCTGGATCATCGTCGGGCGCGTGCTGCAGGGCGCGGGCGCGATTTCAGCCGCAGTGACCGCACTGGCCGCCGATCTGACCCGGGAAGAACACCGGACCAAGGTGATGGCGATGATCGGTTCGTCAATCGGCCTCGTCTTCGCCCTGTCGCTGGTCGGGGCGCCGATTCTGTACGGCTGGATCGGTATGGGGGGGCTGTTCATCATGACCGGCGTGCTGGCGCTGGCCGCCATCGTCCTGCTCTACAAGGCAGTCCCTCCGGCGCCACCTCCGCATGGCCATGAAAAGCTGCCATTGCGCCGGGTGATCTTTGATCCCGACTTGCTGCGGCTGAACGTTGGTATCTTCGTACTGCACATGGTGCAGATGGCGATGTTCGTCGTCTTGCCGCACGCCTTGGTCGATCATGGCGGGCTGGAGGCGGCATCGCACTGGAAAATCTATCTGCCGGCCGTGCTCGTCTCGTTTGCCATCATGGTTCCGGCCATCATTGCCGCCGAGCGCAAGGACAAGATGCGGCCGATCTTCCTGTCCGCCATTGGTTTGCTGGTGATCGTGCAGTCCGGCTTGCTGCTGGCGCATGAAAGTCTCTGGACGCTGGCTTTGTGGCTGTTGCTTTTCTTCGTCGCTTTCAACGTACTGGAGGCTACGCTGCCGTCGCTGGTATCTCGCACCGCCCCGCCGGCTGCCAAAGGTGCGGCACTTGGCGTCTACAACACGACTCAGGCGCTCGGTCTATTTGTTGGTGGTGCGGCTGGTGGCTATGTGGCGCAGAATTTCGGCGATAATGCTGTTTTTGCGGCAAGCACCGGGCTGGTTCTGGTCTGGCTGCTGGTCGCAAATTACATGAATTTTCCGCAACGGCGCCAGATCGCCGCGGCGAATCAAACTGCTTAGGAGAGATTGGTAATGGCATCGGTAAACAAGGTGATTCTCGTCGGCAACCTGGGCAAGGATCCTGAGGTCCGCTATACCGCCAGTGGCGAAGCGATGTGCAATTTCAGCCTGGCGACGACGGAAAGCTGGAAGGACAAGTCCAGCGGCGAGCGCAAGGAACTGACTGAATGGCACCGCGTGTCGTTCTTCGGCAAGCTGGCTGAAATTGCTGGGCAATACCTGAAGAAGGGCTCCCAGGTATACGTCGAAGGCAGCCTGCGGACCCGCAAGTGGACTGACAAGGAAGGCCAGGAGCGTTACACGACCGAAATCCGTGGCGACGAAATGAAAATGCTTGGTTCCCGTCAAGGCATGGGTGCCCCGGCAGGCGGCGGTGGTGGCGGTGGCTACGACAGCGAACCGACCGATTACTCGCCGGCCCCTCCGAAGAACAAGCCGAAGCCGTCGTTCGACGATCTCGGCGACGACATTCCTTTCTAAAAATGGAATTGCTTGCGCTGCCGGCCTTGTGCCGCCTCGCCGCACTGCCTGCTAATGTCTTCGGCGGTGCGCCAGGGCAGCGCGGCGCAACACCATTTTTTATCCAGAGGTAAATCAGCATGGCCAACGCCGTCACCTTCAAGGTACTCGAAGATATCGCCCGGGATCTTTCCGGCAGCGAGATTACCTTTCCGACTTTCCTCGACATCACCTTCCAGGTGCGTGCCGCGCTGAAGGATCCGAACCTGAGTGTCGAGCAGCTATCGAAGCTGGTTGGTGCCGAACCGCTGATGAGCGCCAAGATCATCCGCATGTCCAACTCGGTGGCGCTGAACCCGAGCGGTCGAGAGATTGCCGACGTGAAGAACGCCATTGTTCGTGTTGGCATGGAGGCGGTACGCACGGTGTCGTTTGCCGTGGCCATGGAGCAGTTGCTGAAGTCGAAGCAGATGCAGCCTTTCGAAGGTATTTCCCAGCGTCTCTGGGAGCACACTTCGCATGTCGCCGCCCTGTGCCGCGTGCTGGCCCGCAAGCTGGCCAAGATCAACGGCGACGAGGCGATGTTTGCCGGTCTGGTGCATGACCTCGGGGTGTTCTACCTGATGTCTCGCGCCGCCAATTTCCCTGAGTTGGTTAACGACAAGGTGGAGCTGCATGCGCTGCTGGTCGATTGGCATGACAACATCGGTCACGCCCTGCTGTCGGCACTCGGTTCGCCGGAGTCGGTATTGCAGGCGGTGCAGGAGCACGAGACCGACCGCCCGGTCGAGTCGATTTCCAATTTGTCCGATGTGCTTTACGTGGCCAACAAGATCGCCAACCGCACCTCGTGCTGGCGCGATCCGGAACTTGATGGCGCGGTCGATACCTCGATGCTGGATACCCTCTTTGATGCCGAGACACTGGCTGAAATTGTCGAGGAATCAGAAGAGGAAGTGCAGTCGCTGAAGGCGGCCCTCGGCGGCTAACTCGCATGGGGGCCTGTCCGGGCCGGCAAGGAAGATCCCGCTTTAACGGGCGGCTGATCGACGGGGAGCAGCTTTAATGAGCAGTCAAGCACCGGCGGCGGATATCACCGGCAAACGCTTTGCCGCGCTTGCCCTGGCTGCGCTTGGGGTGGTTTATGGCGACATCGGGACCAGCCCGCTGTACGCAGTGAAGGAAGTCTTCGCTGGCAACCACCCGATTCCGGTCACCATGGCCAATATTTACGGCAGCCTTTCGCTCTTCTTCTGGGCGCTGGTCATTGTCGTTTCGGTCAAATACGTCACCTTCATCATGCGGGCCGACAACCGGGGCGAGGGCGGCATCATGGCGCTGATTGCATTGGCGCTGCGCACGGTGCAGGACAAGCCGCACCACGCCAGGTGGATCATGATCGTCGGCGTTCTCGGGGCGGCGATGTTCTATGGGGATGGCATGGTGACACCGGCCATTTCGGTGCTTTCGGCGGTCGAAGGTCTTGAGGTGGCGACGCCGGCATTCAAGCCGTTCGTGATTCCGATCACGATGGTCGTGTTGTTCATCCTGTTTTTTGTCCAGCGCAGCGGTACGGCCACCGTCGGCGCCTTTTTCGGGCCGGTCATGTTGGTCTGGTTCAGCGTCCTGGCTTTGCTGGGCCTGCACAACATCGTCGATCACCCCGCCATTCTGTCGGCGCTCAATCCCTGGTATGGCCTCGAATTCCTGCTTGAAAACAAGGCGCATTCGCTGGTGGCAATGGGCAATGTCGTGCTGGCGGTGACCGGTGCCGAGGCGCTTTATGCCGACATGGGGCACTTTGGTCGCAAGCCGATTTCCCGTGCCTGGTTTGCCTTTGTGCTGCCGGCGCTGGTCCTCAATTATTTTGGCCAGGGGGCGCTGATCCTCGGCGATCCTGAGGCGGCCAAGAATCCCTTCTTTCTTTCAGCGCCAGAGTGGGCGCTTTATCCGCTGGTCGCTCTTGCTACGGTGGCCACCGTGATCGCTTCGCAGGCAGTCATTTCCGGCGCTTTCTCAGTGACGCGCCAGGCCATGCAGCTCGGTTTCGTGCCGCGCATGGAGGTGCAGCACACTTCCGATAAGGAACAGGGGCAAATTTATCTGCCAGCCGTCAATTGGGGGCTGATGGTGGCCGTGATGATCCTCGTCCTCGGGTTCAGGTCATCGAACAACCTGGCGGCTGCCTATGGTATTGCCGTGACCGGTGACATGGTGATTACCTCCATTCTCGCCACGGTTGTTGTCGCCAAAGTCTGGAAGTGGGGATGGATCAGGGCCGGTCTGCTGTTTGCCTGCTTCCTCTCAGTCGAACTGGTCTTCCTGGCTGCCAACATCCTGAAGATTCCGGATGGTGGCTGGTTCCCGCTGGTTGCCGGGATGGGCGTCTTTGTCCTGATGACGACCTGGAAGCGTGGCCGCGAATTGCTGTCCGAGCGCCTGCGCGGGGAGCGCCTGGAGTTGTCGATGTTCCTCGACTCCCTGGCCTCGTCGATGCCAACCCGGGTGGCAGGTACTTCGGTGTTCCTGAATGCCGACCCGAAGGGGGTGCCGCACGCCTTGCTGCACAACCTGATGCATAACAAGGTCATTCATGAGCGTGTCGTCCTGCTCTCGGTTCAGTTCTTCGATGTGCCTTACGTGCCGGATATTGACCGTATCGAAGTGCGGCAGTTGAAGGAGAATTTCTGGAGTGTCATTGTCCAGTACGGTTTCAAGGATGATCCCAATGTACCGGCAGCCCTGGCTTTGTGCGCAGACGCCGGGCTGGCCTTCAGCCAGCTGGAAACCTCGTACTTCATCGGTCGCGAAACCCTGATTCCGCGTCTCGGCTCGGATATGGCCTTCTGGCGCGAGAAAATATTCGTCGCCATGTTCCGCAATGCCGGTTCGGCAACCGCCTTTTTCAAGATTCCCAGCAATCGCGTCGTCGAGTTGGGCACCCAGGTCGTTCTGTAAGCAGACTAGCGCCAGCAGTGCTGGTCGCGGCCAGCCAGCTTGGCGGCATACAGCGCCCGGTCAGCGCGGACGAGGGCGGATTGCTCATTGTCTTCCGCCTTGCTTTCGGTGCAGCCGATACTGGCCGTAATGGCGATGGCCTTGCCGGTTTCCGGATGGCTGGTCGGCTTGTTGCGGATCGCCACCAGCAGCCGTTCGATGACCGTCGCAGCAGCTTCTGCCGAAGTGTCGACGAGCAGGATGGCGAACTCTTCACCGCCGATGCGGGCCAGCCTGTCGATGCTGCGCAGCTGTTCCGCCATCAGCCCGGAGAGATGAGCAAGCACGGCATCGCCCGCCGGGTGGCCGTAGGTGTCGTTGACCACCTTGAAGTGGTCAATGTCGAGCATGAGCAAGGTAAATCGGCTGTGCAGACGCTTGCTGCGGGTGATTTCATCGGCCAGGGCCGTCATGAAGGCCCGGCGGTTGAGCAGGCCGGTCAGCGGATCCGTGGTGGCCAGATAACGCAACTCCTCCTCGAGCGCGGTACGCTGGATTATTTCATGCTCCAGTCGGTCACGTTCTGCCGCCAGGGCTGCATTTTGCCCTTCCAGTCGCTCCCGGTAGCGGTGCAGCAGCATCTCTGACCACAGCACGACGCCTGAAATCAGCAGGGAAACAATGGAGAAGCGAATGACATAGGCCGTGGAGTAGGCGGTTCCCCCCTCGATGCTGGCCGCGTCCAGCATCAGGAAGATGGCAATGATGGTCGAACCCAGCGCCCATATGCCGCCCTCGCGGGGCGGCAGCAGCATGATGGAAAACAGGGGAAGCGACAGGAACCACAAGCCGCGGGCGTGTTCCGGTCCCGAGAAGGTCACGAGATAGAGCAGCAGGATGGTCTGGCTGACAACGGCCGGACGGATTGCCCGGTAGCTGCTGACATTTCGCCACAAGGCAATGTAGCTGATGATCACGACAGTTGCCGTGGCGCATGCCAGGATGGTGAGCGGCCAGTCCTGATCAAGCGCCGCGACGATGCTGAAATAAATCAGCGTGGGCATGCCGATGAATACAAAGGCAGTCGCCCGCTGCCGGATTTGTATTTCCTGCTCGGTCAGTGTCGAAGAGGGAAGCGCTTGGTCGCGCATGGCAAGGCTTACCCTTAGAGGCGGCGGATTTTTTCCAGCAGCGCCGTCGTCGATGTCTGGTGAATGAACGGAATCGAATGAACCGTCCCGCCCCAGCCGCGCACTTCGCTGCAGCCAACGATCTTGTCCACCGGCCAGTCGCCCCCCTTGACCAGAATGTCGGGGCGGCATTCAAGGATGCGTTGCAACGGGGTGTCTTCGTCGAACCAGGTGACCAGCGAGACGCAGGCCAGCGAGGCCATCACCGCCAGGCGGTCTTCCAGCACGTTGACCGGGCGGTCGTCGCCCTTGCCGAGGCGCTTGACCGAGGCGTCGGTGTTTAGCGCCACGACCATGCTGGTGCCGAGGGCCGCCGCCTGCGCCAGATAGGTGACGTGGCCACGGTGGAGGATGTCGAAACAGCCGTTGGTGAACACCAGCGGGTGGGCCAATTGGGCGGCTCTGGCAGCCAGTTGGTGCGGCGGGCAGATTTTTGATTCGAAGGTCGGGGATGCGTATGACATGGCTGCTTCGCGGAGGGAGTGAGTCGCTATTTTAGTGCCAGTTGAGAGACTGCGCTTGTTCCCCGCGTTGGCTGAAGTCGCCTGATGGCTGCCTGTCGGGCGAGGCAGGCCGGCCTTCAGGCGTGAGTGTTTCGCCAGGCTGCCAGCGCCTCTATTGCCCCCTCGAGCGTCGGAATCAGTTGGATGCCTTCCGTTGCGGTGAGGCGCAGGATGCCGCCGCCGCCGATCCAGAGCTCGGTGCTGGCTGGCAGCACCATGCGCAGTTGTTGCATCAGGCCGGGAATCTGTCGCTGCGGAAAGGCGACCGAGAAGGAGAGGGCGACGATGTCGGCGTGGTGGGCTTCAGCAGCGCGGGCAATCTCCAGCAAGGGCATCTGGGGGCCAAGCGGAATGCAGTCGGCCCCCTCCAGGGCAAACAGGGCTTCCGCCATCAGCAAGCCGAGGATGTGCGTTTCATCCGGCACGCTGGTCAGCAGCACGCGCGGTCGGCGCGGTCCGCCGGGCAGGGCGGCAATGGCCTGGCGCAGCAGGCGCTTGGTCAGCTCGGTGAACAGGTGTTCCTCGAATACTTCGAAGCTGCCGTCTTCCCAGGCTTCCCCGACCTGGCGGGTCAGCGGGGCAACGGTGTCCTGGACAAAACGCTGCAAACCCTGTCGCGCCAGTCGCTGCTGCATGGCCTGCTGATAGCCGGCAATATCGTGTTGCTTGATCAGTTTCAGCAACTCGGTGCGGTCTGTGCTGTCTGTTGATGGGCTGCTTTCTGGCGGCCGGGCACGGCGTGGCGCCAGTGCCATCAAGGCTTCGGCAGGCGTTGCGATCAGCTTGCCGGGTCGATGCCCTTGATCCATAAGCCGTTTGATCAGGCGCAGACGCTCGACCTGGTCGGCCGGGTAGAGACGCTCGCCATTCAGATCGCGTTCCGGCACGGGAAATCCGTAGCGCCGCTCCCACATGCGGAGAACGTCCTTGGAAAGACCAGTGTCCCGCTCGACGGCGGCAATGTTGAAACTAGGAGTATTCATATTTGTCCTAAACAAATGTTAGACAAACCGTTGACAAGACAGCTTTTGATGACTATCTTACGAACAAACGTCCTGTTTGTCTAGGACAAATCAAATAAGGAGTTGGACATGATCTCTCGACTTAAGCGCTGGTTCGGTATTGCAGGCCTGATTTCGGCCGGCATGGTGCCGATGGCAATGGCTGGCGAATGCCCGTCCTTGCTCAACCACAACTTCACCAGTCTGCAGGATGGCAAGCCGATGCCGCTCTGCCAGTACGCCGGCAAGGTCGTCCTGGTCGTGAATACGGCCAGCTACTGCGGCTTCACTTCGCAGTACGACGGGCTGGAAAAACTCTACGCCCGGCTCAAGGACAAGGGCCTGGTCGTCCTTGGCTTTCCGTCCAATGACTTTGGCGAGCAGGAACCGGGCAGCGAGAAGGAAATCGCCGATTTCTGCCGGCTGACCTATGGCGTCGAGTTCCCGATGGTCGGCAAGAGCGTGGTCAAGGGCAAGGGGGCCAACCCGTTCTATCTGAAGCTGGCCGAGATCACCGGCAGCAAACCGAAATGGAACTTCCACAAGTACCTGATCAACCGCGATGCAACGCAGGTCATTGCCTACACCAGCTTCACCAAGCCGGATGACAAGGATTTGCTGAAGAAAATCGACGAATTCCTCAAATAAGCCAGCGTAACCACCAGGAGCCAAACATGAATGCCCCGGAAAACATCTTTTTGCCCGACGTTCAAGCCACCGCCGATACGCGCCGCCTCGCCATCCAGAGTGTAGGCGTCAAGGGCTTGCGCTATCCCCTGCAACTGGAGAATGCGGCGGGTGAATTGACCAGCACGGTGGCCACCATTGCGATGAGCGTCGGCTTGCCGCCCGAGGTCAAGGGCACGCACATGTCGCGTTTCGTTGAGTTGCTTGAAGCACACACCGGCCCGCTGACCCAGGTCGGCTTGCTGCGCATGATGGCCGACATGCTGCTGCGTCTGGATGCCGGTAGCGGCCGCATCGAACTGGCTTTTCCTTACTTCATCCGCAAAATGGCGCCGGTCTCCGGTGTCGAGAGCCTGCTCGACTACGACGCGACGCTGATTGTCGACCAGCGCGCGTGGGAGAGCGCGACGCTGACACTGCGTGTCGTGGCGCCGGTGACCAGCCTGTGCCCCTGCTCGAAGAAGATTTCCGACTACGGCGCTCATAACCAGCGTTCGCACATCACGCTGGAAGCAAGGCTGCGCGCGCCAATGAGCATCGAGGATCTGGTGCGCCTGGCCGAGGAAGAAGCCTCCTGCGAAGTATTCGGCCTCTTGAAGCGGCCGGACGAAAAATGGGTGACCGAGCGCGCCTACGACAATCCGAAGTTTGTCGAAGACCTGGTCCGCGACATCGCGCTGCGTCTGATGAACGAGCCGCGCATCGCCGAATGGAAGGTGGCTTCCGAGAATTTTGAGTCCATCCACAACCACTCGGCCTACGCCGAACTGTACGGCTGCAATGAGTAAGGGAGAAATCATGCAACAAAGACAACGTATCGCCGTCGTCGGTGCCGGCATCTCGGGGCTGGCGTCTGCCTGGCTATTGAGCAGCCAGCATGAGGTAACGCTGTACGAGGCGGGCGCCTATCTCGGCGGCCACACCAATACGGTCGATGTGACGCTGGAAGGCAGGACGCATCCGGTCGATACCGGCTTTCTCGTTTTCAACGAAAAGACCTATCCGAATCTGATCGCGATGTTCGCCCAACTCGGTGTCGACAGCGTCGAAACTGAAATGTCGTTCGCCGTTAGCTTGGAAAACCCGGATCTCGAATGGGCGGGCAGCAATCTGGCCACCGTCTTCGGCCAGAAGCGCAACCTGGTCCGCCGGCAGTTCTGGGCCATGCTCTCCGACATCCTCCGCTTCAATCGTGAAAGCAGCGGCTGGCTGGCAACCCATCCCGACAACCAGCGCAGCCTGCGCGATTTCCTGAGCGCCGGACGCTATTCCAGCGCCTTCTCGGACTGGTACCTGCTGCCGATGGCAGCCGCCATCTGGTCCTGCCCGACCGGCCAGATGCTCGACATGCCGCTCGCCACTTTCATTCGTTTCTGCCAGAACCACGGCCTGCTGCAGGTGTTTGACCGCCCGATGTGGCGCACGGTGAAAGGAGGCGGCCGCGAATATGTTCGCAAGATCGCCAGTCGGCTCGACGACATCCGTCTCAACTGTCCGGTCAGCGCCGTTACCCGCGAAGGCATCGGGCTGCGGGTGACACATGCATACGGCAGTGAGCATTTCGACCAGGTGGTGATGGCTTGCCACAGCGACCAGGCCAAGGCCATTCTCGGCTTCACCGCCAGCGATGCGCAGCGCGAAGTGCTGTCGGCCATCCGCTACCAGCCCAACCGTGCCGTGCTGCATACCGACCGCGCTCTGCTGCCACGTGATGAAAAGCTGTGGTCGGCCTGGAACTACTTTGCTGGCCAAGGGGAACCAGGTGACCAGCCGGTTGGTGTCTCCTATCTGATCAACAAACTGCAGCCACTGCCCTTCAAGACTCCCGTCGTCGTGACGCTGAACCCGGCCCGAGAGCCTGACCCGGCCAAGGTGCTGGCCGAATTCGATTATGCCCACCCGATCTTCGACGGCCCGGCCATCGCGGCCCAGCAGCGGCTGGCTTCGGTGCAGGGCGAAAACGGCATCTGGCTGGCTGGCGCCTGGGGTAGCTACGGCTTCCACGAAGACGGACTGAAGTCGGCCCTGCGTGTGGTCAATGGCCTGGGCATCCGCGCCCCGTGGCAGGATGCATCGCTGGTGGCGTTGCGCGAAACCGAGACGGCCTGAGGTCAGCATGAACTTCCTTCCGCAACTCTTCCTCGGCCACGTGATGCACCGGCGCTTGCGGCCGGTGATTCATGCCTTCGTCTATCCGGTGTTCTACATCCAGCTACCGGTGCGCGATCTGGCGGCGGCTAATTGCGGGATTTTTGGGGTCGATCGTCGCAACGTGCTGAGTTTTCGCAGCCAGGACCATGGTCCGCGCGATGGCACCCCCCTGCTGCCGTGGATCACGGCCATGCTGCGCGAACGTGGCTTGCCGGACGACGGCGAGATCATGCTGCAGACTTTTCCGCGTGTTTTCGGCCTGGTCTTCAATCCGGTCAGTTTCTGGTTCTGCCACAACCGGGCCGGCGCGCTGATCGCCATCCTGGCCGAAGTGAACAATACCTTCGGCGGCACGCGCAGCTATTTGCTGCACAACCCCGATGGTGCGCCGTTGTGCGACGGGCAGGAGCTGCGGGCCGACAAGGATTTCCATGTCTCGCCCTTCAATGAAATCGAAGGCGGCTATCGCTTCCGTTTTCAACTTGACCGGTCGGTGCCGCTGGCCCGCATCGACTACGACGATGCCGAGGGCGAACTGCTGCTCACTTCCATCTCCGGCAAGCCGCGGGCATGGGGTGCCGGCGCCTTGCTCGGCGCATTCCTGCGCATGCCTTTCCTGACGGCCGGCGTGATTTTCCGCATCCACTGGCAAGCGCTGAAACTCTGGCTGAAAGGGGTGCCCTTCCGTGGCGCCCATGTTCCTCAACCTATCCAGGAATCGACAAAATGAACAACACCATGATCCTGCGTGGCAGCGAACGGCTGGCCCGCGACACCTCTCTGGTCTTTGAACTGCTGGAGAAAATCGAAGGCGGCATGCTGGAAATTCGCCTGCCCGATGGTTCCTGCGCCCTGTTCGGCAACGGTGAGCATGGCGTCTCGCTTCAGGTGCACGATGAGGCGATGTTCGGCATGGTGCTGGCGCGCGGCGATATCGGGCTGGCCGAGGCCTATCTCGACGGGCACTGGGATTCGCCGGACGTGACTGGCCTGCTGACGCTGCTGGCGAAGAATCGCGATGCACTGCAGAAGGCGGTCTACGGCTCCTGGCGCAACCTGCTGGCGGCCCGTGTTCGCCACTGGCTGAACCGCAACAGCCGGGCCGGCAGCAAGCGCAACATCATGGCGCATTACGACCTGGGCAACGATTTCTACAAGTTGTGGCTGGACCAGAGCATGAGTTATTCGGCGGCCATTTATCGCGAAGCGGACGATGGCTCGCTGGAGAGCGCCCAATACGCCAAATACCGACGCATCCTGAATTGCCTGAAGGCCGGGCCGGGCCAGCGCGTGCTGGAAATCGGCTGTGGCTGGGGCGGGTTTGCCGAAATGGCTGTGCAACGCGGCCTGGCCGTCACCGGCCTGACCCTGTCGCCGGCCCAGCTGGCCTGGGCACAAGAGCGTGTACCGGCAGCCGATCTTCGGCTGCAGGACTACCGCGATACGCAGGAACAGTTCGACCATGTTGTCTCCATCGAAATGTTCGAGGCAGTCGGCGAACGTTTCTGGCCAAGCTACTTCAAGACGGTGGCCAAGGCCCTGAAGCAGGATGGCCGGGCGGTGATCCAGAGCATCACCATCCGCGACGATCTGTTTTCCAGTTATCGCAAGGGCACCGATTTCATCCAGCAATACGTCTTCCCCGGCGGCATGTTGCCGTCGCGGCAGGCTTTCCGCGCCGCCGCCGCCAAGCAGGGTCTGGTCGTCCGCAACGAGTATGCCTTCGGACTCGACTACGCCCGTACCCTGGCCGAATGGCGCCATGCCTTCGAGGCCAAGTGGCCGCAGATCGCGGCGCTGGGTTTTGACGAGCAGTTCCGCCGCCTGTGGCGCATGTATCTCTGTTATTGCGAGGCTGGCTTCCTGGCCGGGAATGTCGATGTCGTCCAGTTCGAACTCACCCATGCTTGAGGGGGCACGTTCGGCCAGTCGTCGGCGCCTGCTGCTGGCGCTGGCGGCCGCGCCATTTGCGGCCTTCGCCAACCCCGATCCGACGGCCGGCCTGAAACGCTGGGGCAGCGGCGAGTTCCGCCGTTTCGGTTTTCTCGTCTATGAGGCGGCGCTGTGGGCCGGAGACGATCCCTTGCGCGCGCCGCTGGCATTGAAGCTGACCTACAAGCGCAACATCGCCGGGCAGGCCATCGCCGAGGCCAGCGTCAAGGAAATCCGCAATCTCGGCATCGCCGACGAGGCCAGCCTGAAACGCTGGGGCGACCAGATGGCCAGGCTCTTCCCGGACGTCAAACCGGGTGACTACATCATCGGCCAGTATCGCGCCGATGCTGCCCGGTTCCATTTCAATGATCGCCTGCTCGGCAGCATCGACGACCCGGCTTTCGCCCGCGCCTTCTTCGCCATCTGGCTTGACCCGAAAACCAGTGCCCCCGATCTGCGTGCCGCGCTGCTTAAGCGGCCGGCGGTCTGAGATGACCAATGGCCGCATCCTCGCCTATGGCCTGCTCGGCCTCCCCCTGGCCTTCGCTGCCCTCCCCATTTACGTCCACGTCCCGCGTTTCTACGCCGAAACAGCGGGCCTGCCGCTGGCGTTGCTCGGCTTGATCCTGCTTGGCGCCCGTCTGCTCGACGCCGGCATCGACCCGTGGCTGGGCTGGCTGGCCGACCGGGTTTCGCGGCGCCGCATGGTGGCGCTGGCACTGCTGCCCTTCGGACTTGGTTTTGTCGCGTTGCTCAATCCGCCCGCCGAAAATGCCGGTCTCTGGTTGCTCGCCTCGCTGGCCCTGACTTATCTGGGTTTCTCGGCAGCGACCGTTGCCTATCAGGCCTGGGGAGCGGATGTGGGTGTCGATTCAGCATTGCGCACCCGGCTGACTGCAGCCCGGGAGGGCTTTGGCCTGCTCGGCGTTGTGCTTGCTGCCGCCCTGCCCACCGTGCTTGCCTCCAGCCTGAATGACGGCATCGCCCGCCTGAGCTGGATATTGCCCCCCTTGCTGCTGATCGCGGCGGTCATCACCTTTTCCCGGGTTGGAGCCGGCCAGCCCTTGCCGGCCTCCACCCAGGCGCTCATGCCCAGCCTGCGCCGCGTCTTCGCTGATCTGGCTTTCCGTCGCCTGATGCTGGTTTTTGTCGTTAACGGCATTGCCGCCGCGCTACCGGCAACGCTGTTCCTCTTTTTTGTCGCCGATGTGCTGCAGGCGGAATCGGACAGTGGGGCGTTGCTGGCCTTGTATTTCATTGCCGGCGCCGCTTCCTTGCCGCTCTGGGTTCGCCTGGCCGGCAGCATTGGCCGGGTTGCCGCCTGGGGGCTGGCAATGGGACTGGCGATCCTGGCTTTTGCCGGGGCCAGCCTGCTCGGCGCCCACGATGTTGCCACCTTCGCCGCCATCTGTGTCGTCTCCGGGCTGGCGCTCGGCGCCGATCTCGCCCTGCCGGCGGCGATCGCGGCCGATCTTGGCGAACGACAGGGGCAGCCCGGCGCCTGTTTCGGCGTCTGGAATTTTGTCTCGAAACTCAACCTGGCGCTGGCCGCCGGGCTTTCCCTGCCCTTGCTGGCGCTGCTCGGCTACGTGCCGGGCAGCACTGCCGGTCTGCCGGCACTGACCTTTGCCTACGCCCTGTTGCCACTCGCTTTCAAGGCATTGGCCGCGGCCTTGCTCTGGCGCTGGCGTCATTCTCTGGAGTCTGAATCATGAAACTGCTCGCTGCTGCTCTGTTTTCCCTTGGCCTGACGGCCTGTGCTTCTACTGGCGTCGAGCAATACCGCGCCGAACAGCCGGCCCTCGACCTGAAGACCTACCTGAACGGTACGCTCGACGCCTGGGGCATGTTCCAGGGGCGCTCCGGCGAGGTCAAGAAACGCTTCCATGTGGTCATCGATGCCAAATGGACCGGTGAAGTCGGCGTTCTCGACGAGAACTTCAAGTGGTCCGACGGCACGACCTCGCGCCGCGTCTGGACGCTGACCAGGCAACCGGATGGTACGTTCCGTGGCAAGGCCGACGATGTCGTCGGCGAGGCAATCGGCGAAGTGGCCGGCAATGCCCTGCGCTGGCGTTACGTGCTGGCACTGCCGGTCGACGGCAAGGTCTACAACGTCGACTTTGACGACTGGATGTTCCTGATGGACGACAAGGTGATGATGAACCGCTCGTTCATGTCGAAGTGGGGCTTCAACCTCGGCGAAGTGACGCTGACCTTCGTAAAAAGGCAGTAACGATCATGAATCCGAAAATCACCGACTGGCACGGCAAGCGCGTCTGGCTCGTGGGCGCCTCGTCCGGAATCGGCGCCGCCCTGGCACGTGAACTGGCCGGGCGCGGCGCCCGGGTGGCACTATCGGCGCGCAGTGTCGACAAGTTGCTGGCGCTGGGTATTGCCGATGCCTTGCTGTTGCCCTGCGATGCCACCGACCCGGTCAGTCTGGATGCCTCCCGCCAGGGTTTGCTGGCGGTCTGGGGGGGCGTCGACCTGGTTGTTTATCTGGCTGGTGACTATGTGCCGATGCGCGCCGACAACTTTGATCTGACGGTCGCCGAGCGGGTCATCGAGGTGAATTTCAACGGTGCCATGCGTTTGGCCGCGACCGTTCTGCCCGATCTCCATGCGGGAGGCGGCATCGCCTTCGTGGCCAGTGTTGCCGGTTATCGCGGCCTGCCGAAAGCGCTCTGCTATGGGCCGGGCAAGGCGGCGCTGATCCATTTTGCCGAAGTGCTGCATCTCGATCTGGTGCCCAAAGGGATCGGGGTCTGGGTGATCAATCCGGGTTTCGTCTCAACCCAGCTGACGGCGAAGAACGATTTCGCCATGCCGGCCCTGCAAACGCCGGAACAGGCGGCGCTGGCCGTGGTCGACGGGTTCAGGACGGGGGCTTTCGAAATCCACTTTCCGAAGCGCTTCACCCGCCTGATGAAGCTGTTCGCCCATTTGCCCTATGGCTGGTATTTCCCGCTGATTCGCCGTTTTACCGGAGGCTGAGATGAATCTCGACAAGCTGATCTGCTTTTACAACGAGTTTGCCCCGGACAGCGTGGCCAGCTTTCCCGAGTTCTACAGTGCCGATGCCTATTTCAAGGACCCGTTCAATGAGGTCCGTGGCATCGCAGCCATCCAGCGCATCTTTACCCACATGTTCGGCCAGGTCGCCGAGCCGCGCTTTGTTGTCACCGAAAAAGTAGTCGATGAGAACGGCGCCATGCTCATCTGGGAGTTCTGTTTCCGGGTTCGACTGTGGGGCAAGGGTGAAGCGCAGGTGATGCGGGGTGTTTCGCATCTAAGATTCGATGCCGACGGCAAGGTCAATTACCACCGCGATTACTGGGATACCGCTGAGGAGTTGTATATGAAGTTACCGGCCATTGGCTCGCTGATGCGCGGCTTGCGGCGGGTTCTTGCCGCTTGATTGCAGGGGCAGGATCAACGGCGGGGAATTCCAGCGTCCGGACCTGAGGGCGATCTTCGTTGGCGCGCTGTTGCTTCAGCGGGCTGCCAGGAGTTTGCCCAGCAAACTGCCGGAATTTTCCTTGCCGGTCAGCACGTAGTCCAGTTCGTTGGCATTGCGCAGCGTGAGCTCAAGGCGGCGCTGGGCGGAGAGCGGGCTGGCAAAAAGCAACTGATCGCCGGCCTGCAGAATGAAGTCTCCAGCGGGAAGCAGAAAGTAATCGCTGCCGCGTTCGACAAGCAGCGGGACGACTGGCAGTTGATGCTGCCGATCGGCCGCATCGACCAGGATGTCACCGAGTCGAATCCGCTTGTCGTGCATCAGGGCCTGCCAGGTGGCCGGTGCCTCCGTGGCATTCAGGCGGTTGTCCCAGATGACCGGGGTCAGCCCCCCGCATTCGGCGTGCAGGCGTGCAACCAGCTGCTGGCATTGTGCTTCGTCCAGTTGCTGGACCCGGTCCAGGAAGCGGGCGAGCAGCGGTGCAGTCAGGATGGCAATGCATTCCTGGGCGATGATGCGGCTGGGCAGTACGGTGAAGTCGGCATCATAGGCGGCGAACAGGGCGCTGTTGGCGGCCTGGTTCTGGCGGGCGACGACGAAGAGGTCGGGCTTGATCTCGCTGGCAGTCACAGCCATGGAGAGATTGTTGATATCGTTGTTGCTGCCGGCGACGATGCCTTTGGCCTGGGCGATGCCTGCCAGATGCAAGGTGTGAGCTTCGGTGCCATCCCCTGTAATGTCCGGGTTGGCATCGGGGGCGCTGGGGTCAATGATGGTCAGCGTGATGCCGGTGTCGCGCAGGCGGTCGGCTACGGCATGGCCGAAACGACCATAACCGCAGAGTATCCAGTGGCCGCGCGGTGGTCGGAGGGCTTCCGGGATGGGCGATTCCGGCAGGCTGGTCAGCAATTCGATCAAGCGGAAATGTTCGGGGGATGAAACTGCCAGGGCAAGGCGCTCGGCGAAACGTTCATACGGATTGATGATGTAGTCGGTGCCAAAGGAGGCCATGTTGGCGGCCACGCTGGCCTGCTCGGAGCGGGCGATCACCGGAATTTCCGGATTTAGCAGGCGGACGGCAATGGCGATCGCAAGATTGGTCTGCTCGTCATTGGTGACGGCAAGTACCCCGCGGCATTTCGGATGTTTGAGTCCGGCCAGTTGCAGGTTGTCCGGCAGGCGGGCATCGGCGGCAATGGCTGGCGTGTCGGTCTTGAAATCGAGCAGATCGAGTTCTTCGACGCGCAGTTCGTCTTTCTCGATAACGACGAAGGGCTGGTCAATGTGATCGAAGGTGCGGGCGATCAGGCTGCCTGTCTCACCGCAGCCGCAGATCAGGTAGAAGTCCTGCTTGATCTGCCGGACGCGGCGGTTGAAGCGATTGGTTGTCAGGGTGTTCTGAAACCCCTTGTCCTGGAGCAGGGCGATCAGGGTGACTACCGAGTAGGACCAGCTGACGACGGTCAGGTAGATGCAGATGGTGACCCACAGGCGCTGGGCGTCGGAGAAGGCGACGGGGATTTCCCCGAATCCGATGGTTGTTGCCGTATAGCTGATGAAGTAGAAGGCGTGGAAAAAGCTTAGCGGCGCCGTCGTCTTGCCCTCGGCATCGACGCCGGGAACCACGGTCAGGCCAATGACAGAAATCGCGTAGATGACAATCAACACGATGATCGGCGCCCGCATGCGCCGCAGGACCAGGAAGAAGGCGCTGTTCATGCGCAGTTCCCGGATGCGTCAGCGGCGCAGCATCACGGTTTCGACAATCAGGATGATGACCGAGACGATGTTGGCAAACAGCGCCCCCCCGGATAATGAGACCACGCTGGAGGTCACATGCGCCGTCATGCCGACGCCGGTGACGTGTTCGGCGACCCCCCAGGTGACGGCGGCGGCGATCAGTTGCAGGTCGGCGACCAGGCTGGTCGAGAGGTGAATGGCGCCGATCTGTGTGCGGTCACCAAATTTCAGGGCGGTGGCAATCAGGCTGACGACCAGGGCGGCCGCCAGTTCATAAACGCTATGCAGGTTGGGATCGGCGATGTCGCCAATGAAGAAACCGAAGTTCAGCGTCGCCGCCAGAACGATGAAGAAACCGAATATGACCTTTTCCAGATTCATTTTTCTCTCCCCTTCTGGTGAACGATACGCTCAATTCATCGATTTTCGACCGGAGCGGACTGCGGCGGGGTGCTGCGCGAGCCGAGTACCTGGTTGTCGAGGCGGCGGGTTTCTTCCTCACTGACGATTTCCAGGACATTGACCACCTTGACGACGCCGGCGGTGGTGCGGGCGACAGCGACGGCGACCTTGGCCTCGCGTTCATTGACGATACCCATCAGATAGACGATACCGCGTTCGCTCAGCACCTTGATGTGGTTGGCCGAGAGTTGATTGGTATCGACCAGACGGGCCTTGACCTTGGAGGTAATGAAGCTGTCGTTGCTGCGGCTGCCCAGTGGCGTGGCCGGGCCGATGCCCAGTTCGTTGTAGACCTCGCGCACACCTTCGAGCTTGCGCACTTCGGATTCGATGGTCGACTTGGCATCTTCATTGGGCACTTCACCGGTGATCAGCACACGGCGGTTGTAGACCGTAAAGTTGGCGTGCGCCTGGTTCTTGTACTGCTCGGGAACGCGCTGGTTGGCCTTCCATTCGGTCGTTTCGTCGTCGGTTTGCGTGCCGGTGGAGCGACGGTCATGGGCCGACATCACGCTGGCTGCGGCGGCGGTGCCGAGCAGGGCGGCTTCGACGCAACCCTGCAGGGCCGGCAATGCGGCGATCATCAAAATGGCCGCAAGACTCAGTTTGGCTTTTTGCATTATTCGACTCCCAGTAAGAGTGCATCGATCCCATCGCACAGGCAATGAATCGCGACAAGGTGGGTTTCCTGAATACGTGCCGTCCGGTCGGCCGGTACGCAAAGATGAATGTCGTCGTCGCGCAGCATTTCGCCAATCTGGCCGCCGCCCTTGCCGGTCAACGCGACGACGTGCATGTCGTGTTCGTGGGCGGCTTTGATCGCTTCAATGACGTTGCCGGAGTTGCCCGAGGTGGAAATGGCCAGCAGCACATCGCCGGCATGGCCGAGGCCACGTACCTGACGCGAAAAAATCTGGCTGAAGGAGTAATCGTTGCCAACGGCGGTGATGATCGAGCTGTCGGTGGTCAGGGCAATCGCTGCCAGCTCCTGGCGCTCAGCTTCAAAACGGCCAATCAGTTCGGCGGCAAAATGCTGCGAATCGCCGGCTGAGCCGCCGTTGCCGCAGGCCAGAATCTTGCCGCCGTTGATCAGGCAGTTGGTCATCGTCTCGATGGCGGCGGCTATCGGTGCGGCCATCGACTCGACGGCATTCAGCTTGGTTTGAGCACTGTCTTCGAAGTGCTGGGTAACGCGGGCGATCAAATCCATATCGTTCAAGGGGTTGGGGCTATAAGTAAAAGCATTCTACCTCACAGCTCGACGAACACTTCGAACGCTACTCGCTGCCATGGATTTTTGTTGTCGCTCAGGGACGACACGCGGGCCGTCAGGCGGTCGCCGGCATCCATCGCCGCAGCAACAACCCGGTTCTCGGCGCGCGGCACGTAGCCCAGTTTGTGACCGTGCCATTCGACGCGGATTGCGTTGCGGTCATGTTTGTTGTCGGGCTCGCGGATCAGGTCGAGCGCATCGCCGACCTTGATCGAAGACCAGAATTCAGCCAGCGCGTAGTACTGGCTGCCGGCCAAAGGTGAGCTTTGCACCAGCACCCGGATGCTCTCGGCCTGCGCCGTCGCCAGCCAGCAGAGCAGGCTAATCGTCAGCAGAAAACGCATGCTTGATCCATTCGAGTTGCTCGCCATCGATCAGTACGCAGTCGAAACGGCAGTCGCAGTCCGGCTTGCCGAGCAGGTAATGCTGCGCGGCGAGCACGATGCGCCGGCGCTTGCTGGCCGTGATGCTTGCGCCGGCGCCACCGAAGTCGCTGCGGCTGCGCTGGCGAACCTCAACGAAAACCAGCACCCTGCCATCACGGCAGATCAGGTCAATCTCGCCACCCCGGACACGGAAGTTTCGCTCGACGATACGCACTCCGCTGCGCTCCAGGTAGCGAGCCGCTTTCTCCTCGGCTTCGCGGCCGCGCACGGTGGTGGTATCGTTGGCCTTTGCCTGCATGCTGATAAAAATGACGGAAGAATGATGGAAGAGTCCGCCGCATTGTATGTCGTCCCGACGCCGCTCGGGAATCTCGCCGATCTGACCCGTCGCTCCGAAGAAATTCTGCGCACCGTGCGCTGGGTCGCCGCCGAGGATACCCGCCACAGCGGCCCGCTGCTCAAGCAACTGGGCGCCCAGGCGCGAACGATTCCGGCACATCAGCACAACGAACACGAAGCGGCCGCCCGCATCGTCGACAAGCTGCGCGCTGGCGAAGCCGTGGCACTGATTTCCGACGCCGGTACGCCCGGCATTTCCGACCCCGGTGCCCGCATCGTCGCAGCCGTTCGCGCTGCCGGCTGCAAGGTGGTGCCGCTGCCTGGCCCGTGCGCTGCGACCACGGCGTTGTCCGGTTCCGGCCTGCTGGATGAACATTTCCTTTTTTATGGCTTCTTGCCGGCCAAGGGCGGTCAGCGTCGGCAAGCGCTGGAGGAACTGCGCGAACAAGCCTGCGCCCTGGTCTTCTACGAAGCGCCGCACCGAGTGCTGGAAACGGTCGAAGACATGGCGACGGTGTTCGGTGAGCGCACGCTGGTCATCGCCCGTGAACTGACCAAACTGTTCGAGTCGATTCATTCCCTGCCCTTGGCGGAAGCACTCGACTGGCTCAAGGCAGACCCCAACCGCCAACGCGGCGAATTTGTCCTGATGCTTTCCGGCGCCCCGGCCGATGCTGAGAATGGCGAGGGTGAGCGGGTGTTGAAGCTCTTGCTTGATGATGGATTGCCGACCAAGCAGGCGGCAAAACTGGCTGCTGCCATTACCGGTGCCGCGAAAAACGCGCTTTACGAGCTCGCTCTGACTCTGAAAAAACAATAGTTTTTCGAGGCAATTCCCCCGGTTGCAGAATGCCCGGCTGCTTGATTTTGGTATATTTGACGGAATAAATAAAAACCAAAACGATTTGCACGGTCAAAAGACCGCTAGGGGTGTGGGGATGACGATGGGGGGGCTGTTGAACGGGAGGGGGGGGCTATGGTCGCCGCCTCTGGCATGGTGCGTCATCCTGACTTTGGGTCTTGCTTTTGGTCAGGCGATGCCGGACGTGCGGTTTTTTTCCTCACCCGCACAATATCTTCCTGTGCACACCGTGCTGGAGTTCGTTGCCATGGCGGTTTCGGCCATGGTCTTTGCGCTCGCCTGGAATCTGCGCAGGCGCTCGGGTAATAGTGACACCATCCTGCTTGGCGCAGGCTTTATGGCGGTTTGCCTGATTGATCTCGGGCACACCCTGTCCTATGCCGGCATGCCGGATCTGCTGACGCCGAGTGGCCCCGAAAAGGCCATCAATTTCTGGTTGGCCGGGCGCTATGTGGCAGCCGTGGTCTTGCTGGGCGTCGCGCTGATTCCGTTGCGCACCTGGCCCATGGCAGCCGGCAGCTTCCTGCTGGGGGCTGCAGCACTTATCGCCGTTGTGGTCTGGTGGGCTGCACTGGGGTATTCGCAATGGTTTCCGCGAACCTTCGTGCCCGGGGAGGGGCTGACGGCTTTCAAGATCGGCGCTGAATATTTGTTGATTGCGCTTTATGCCTTTGCGGCATGGCGCCTCATATTCAAGGCTCGGATAACGGGCAATGCCAATCTCCGGTGGTTGGCAGCCGCAGCCTGGATTCAGGGACTGGCCGAAATGTTCTTCACGCTCTATGCGGATGTGACAGATCTCTTCAACCTGCTCGGCCACCTCTACAAGGCGATTGCCTATCTCATGGTCTATCAGGGGATGTTCGTTTCCGGTGTGGTGGCGCCCTACCGTGAACTGAAACTTGAGCGTTCGCGCCTGAGCGCTTTGCTTTCTGCAATCCCCGATCCGGTGTTTGTCAAGGATGCGAATGGTGTGTTCATGTCCTGCAACAAGGCATTTGAGCGTTTGCTTGGCGTCGGCGAAAAGAGCATCCAGGGAAAGACAGACTACGATTTTTTTGACAAGGAATTGGCCGATTTCTTTCGGGAGAAGGATCGTGCCGCGATGCAGGCAGGACAACCTCTGAGCAACGAAGAATGGTTGACGTTTGCGGCCGATGGTTATCGGGGGCTCTTCGAAACGACAAAGCAGCCACTATACGTCGGTGGTACGGCGATTGGGACGTTGGGTATCGCTCATGACATCACCCGGCGCCAGCAGGTGGAGACGGATCTCCGCCTGGCCGCAGCCGCTTTTGAATCGCAGACTGCCATGCTGGTGACCGATGCGAATGGGGTCATTCTTCGTGTTAACAAGGCATTTACGGACGATACGGGTTATGCGCCGGAGGAGTGTATTGGTCAGACACCAAGACTGTTGCGTTCGGGCAGGCACGACACAGCGTTCTACGTGCAGATGTGGAAAAGTATCCGGCGCTCGGGGGCTTGGCAGGGTGAAATCTGGGATCGACGCAAGGATGGTTCGATTTATCCAAAATGGCTGACCATCTCGGCTGTTCGAGGCGATTCTGGCGTGGTGACGCACTACATCGGCTTGCATCAGGATATTTCCGAACGGAAACAAGCCGAGACTCGGATTCATCACCTGGCTTACTTCGATCAGCTGACCGGGCTGCCAAATCGGGTATTGATACTGGAACGATTACGCGAGGTGATGCGGAGTGGCACTACGAGCGGCAGTCATGGTGCGCTGCTATGTATCGATCTGGATAACTTCAAGAACCTCAACGACACGCTCGGTCACAATGTCGGTGATCTGCTACTGAAAGAGGTTGGTGACGCACTGCGCCATTGCGTGCGCGAGAACGACATCGTTGGCCGGCTGGGGGGCGACGAATTTGTCGTCATCATGACCGACGTGGGGGCGACCGAGGAAGCAGCCAGGCAGGGCGCTGAGGCGGCGGCGCGTTATCTGCAAACTGAGCTTGGGCGTACCTTCCGGCTGGGCAGTATTGTTCATCGCAATGCAGCGAGCATCGGCGTAACGATATTCAAGGGTGAGCATGAAAGCATCGAGTCTCTGATGCGGCAGATCGACCTCGCCATGTATAAGGCCAAGGGGGCGGGGCGGAATGCCATCCGTTTCTTTGATCCAGGCATGGAGCTCGCGGTCAGAGAGCGGGCTGCGCTTGAAGAGGACCTGCGTTATGCCCTCGAAGAGGAGCAATTTCTTCTTCACTATCAGGTCCAGATTGGTGAGGGGGGGCGGGTAGAGGGGGCGGAGGTCTTGCTGCGCTGGCAACATCCTGAGCGCGGCATGGTCTCGCCGGCTGTATTTATTCCGCTGGCGGAAGAAACTGGCGATATTGTCCAGCTCGGCAGCTGGGTGCTTGAACAGGCTGCGTCTCAGCTGGCGCGCTGGGCGGGTTCGCCGGATACCGCGCACCTGGCGCTTGCCGTCAACGTCAGCGCCGTTCAGTTGCATCAGCCGGATTTCGTCGAGCGGGTAACGGCGATTCTGCGCCAGGCCGGGGCCGATCCTGGGCGCTTGAAGCTGGAACTCACCGAGAGCATGCTGGTCGAGGACATCGAGACGACCATCAGCAAGATGCAGGCACTAAAGGAACTGGGTATCACCTTTGCGCTTGACGATTTCGGTACGGGCTACTCTTCACTGTCCTACCTCAAGCGTCTCCCGCTCAGTCAGCTGAAGATAGACCAATCCTTTGTGCGCGATGTGCTGCTTGACCCCAATGATGCGGCAATTGCGCGATCCATTGTCGCCTTGGCCCAAGGGCTGGGTCTTGGTGTCATTGCCGAGGGTGTTGAGACCGAGGAGCAGCGGGAGTTTCTGGCGGCCAGCGGTTGCCATCGTTGCCAGGGGTATCTGTTCGGCCGGCCCGTTGTCGTCGCCGAATTCGAGCGCCTCGTCCGCGAGATGGCGCTTGGCTGCCAGCCGTAGGTGGACGACTGAAACGCCTGCGATGTGCTGTGCCTCCCTGTTAAAATCGCGAAAACCGTTTAGAGAATCAACATGCAGATCACCATTACCCGCCCCGACGACTGGCATCTCCATCTGCGTGACGGCGAAGCGCTGGCTTCCGTCCTCGCTCATACGGCCCGTCAGTTCGGCCGCGCCATCGTCATGCCCAACCTGAAGCCGCCGGTGACCACCGTCGAGCAGGCCGCCGCCTATCGTGACCGCATTATTGCTGCCTTGCCGGCTGGAGCGAGCTTCGAGCCGCTGATGACGCTGTACCTGACCGACAATACGCCGGCCAGTGAAATCACCAAGGCCGCTGCATCCGGCTTCGTCAAGGCGGTGAAGCTTTACCCGGCCGGGGCGACGACCAATTCCGACGCCGGCCTGACCGATATCGCCAAGGCCTATGACACGCTGGCCGAAATGGAACGTGTCGGGCTGCCATTGCTGGTGCATGGTGAAGTGACCGACCAGAAGGTCGATCTGTTCGACCGCGAGAAAGTCTTCATTGATACCGTATTGCTGCCGCTGACCCTGCGCTTCCCGAAGTTGAAGGTGGTCATGGAGCACATCACCACCAAGGATGCCGCCGAGTTTGTGGCCAGTTCGCCGGCCAACGTGGCCGCAACCATCACCGTTCACCACTTGCTCTATAACCGCAACGCCATCTTCCAGGGTGGTGTCCGGCCGCATTGGTACTGCCTGCCAGTACTGAAGCGTGAAACCCATCGCGAGGCCCTGGTCGCCGCCGCCATTTCCGGTAATCCGAAATTCTTCCTCGGCACCGATTCGGCGCCGCATGCCAAGGGGGCGAAGGAAGCGGCATGTGGCTGTGCTGGTTGCTACACCGCCTATGCGGCGCTGGAACTCTATGCCGAAGCCTTCGAGCAGGCCGGTGCACTCGACAAGCTGGAAGCCTTCGCCAGTTTCAACGGCCCGGACTGGTACGGACTGCCACGCAACAGTGGCGCCGTCACGCTGGTCAAGGAGGACTGGACCGTACCGGCCGACTACCCGTACATCAGCACCGACACCATCGTTCCGCTGCGCGCCGGCGAAACGCTGTCCTGGAAAATGCTCTGAGGAAAATCATCATGCGTCTGCGCCATCTCCTTCTGCCGCTGTTGGCCGTTCCGCTGCTCACTGCCTGCGTGAACGATGGCGCAACGTATGAAATCGACAATACCCGCGAGCATGTGCTGTCGCTGATTCGCGAGCAGCCCTATTTCTGGGACAGCAAGGTCAATCTCTATCTCGTCGTTTCGCGGATGCCAGCCTGCATGCGCCGTCATAGCCTGGGTACGGCAACCGACAAGACCAAGGTCGAGGTCTATCAGGTGCCGTCCGGGGCCTTCATCATCAAGGTTGGCAAAAAGATGTTCGCTACCGAAACGCAGACTTGCGAGAGTTTCGCCAAGATGGACAGCGAGCCGGTCGAGGGCATGGGCCAGATGATGGGTACTTTCCGCGTCAAGAAGGGCGAGCTGGTCTTCGTCAAGGAAGAGAAAGACGCCGCTTCCGCTGACGAGTGAGCGCTCTCAGCCTTTACGCGTCACCACTGTTTCAGCCGTTACGGCCCTGGCTTGAGCGCCTGCCGCAGCGGCCTGATACACAAGCCGTGGCTGAACTGGCCACGCAATTCCCGATTCATGCCGAAAATGGCCAGAGGATTCGTTTCGTGCCGCCGCAGGCCGATGGTCTTGTCTACGAGTGCAGGATCTGGGAAAGCGGCGAGGTCGAAACCCGGCCAGACAACTGGCACGACTTCTTCAATGCGTTGGTCTGGCTGAGTTTTCCGAAGACCAAGATTGCCGTCAGCGCCGCCCACATGCGCGCCATGCAGGCGCCGGGCGAAAAACGCACGAATACACGGGATGTGCTGACCCACTTTGACGAATGTGGCATCGTCGTCCTCTCCTGCCGACCGGAGCTGCTTGACCTGCTGCGCGGATTTTGCTGGAAGGAATTGTTTGTCGAACGACGGGCCGAGGTGATCAGCAGTATGCGCTTCGTGATTTTCGGTCATGCGACCTACGAACAGCTGCTCAAACCATTCCGTGGGCTGACCGCCAAGGCAGTGCTTTATGAAGTGAGTGAGGACTGGCTCCGCATGTCGACTGAAGCTCAGCTATCGGCTGTCGACACCTTGCTGGCAGCCGATCTGGCGAGCGGTAAATACACCCGGCCGCGTGATTTCCAACCACTTCCCCTGCTGGGGATTCCCGGCGTGACGCCGGAGAGCGAGAACCCGGACTACTACGACGATACCTGGCAGTTTCGTCCGGGACGGCGCGCCAAAGCTTAGTAGCGGCGGCGCTGTGCTTGCGGGTTCGGTGTGCCGCGGTTCTCGATGTGACGGAAGGTGATGCGGCCCTTGGAGAGATCGTAGGGCGAGAGTTCCAGCGTGACCTTGTCGCCGACCAGGATGCGGATGTGGTTCTTCTTCATCTTGCCGGAGGTGTAGGCGATCAGTTCGTGGCCGTTTTCCAGCGTGACGCGGAAGCGGGTGTCGGGGAGGACGTCATTCACGACGCCTTGCATTTCAAGTAGTTCTTCTTTAGCCAAGTGTGTTCTCCAATAATTGAAAGATAGGGTTTAGCCGGCGTCGACCGGTGCTGCATCGGTCGAAATCGCCTCCGGACGGTGGCGGGGTAGTTCCCACGGGCGACCGGGTTCGGTAATGGCGGTGACAGAAATCAGTGGGGGCGGCGAGGAAACGCCGCCGAAGATCGTGGCATAGGACACATCGGCGGCATCGCGCCCGGTGCCAAGGCGGACAAAGCCCATCGGAATGGCGGTGCCGGAAGGGTCGAACATATACCAGCGGCCGCCGAGGAAGACCTCGACGTAGGCGTGGAAATCGGTGGGGCCGAGCGTCGGGTCGGCACCGTAGTCGATGCCGGTGGTAAATCGGGCCGGAATACTTAGCGCGCGGCAGATGGCGATCATCAGGTGCGCGAAGTCGCGACAGACGCCGACGCGATCGGTCACCGTGTCGAGTGCTGAAGTGGTTGAGCTCGTGGTATTGCTGCGGAAGGCGACGTGCTTGTTCACCCAGTTGCGGATCGCTTCGACGCGTCGATAGCCTTTGGGCAGGTGGCCGAACTCGCTGATCGAAAGCATGGCGAGGCGGTCGGACTGGCAGTAGCGGCTGGGGTAGATGTAGCTCAGTACCGAGAGCGGCAATTGGCCGATCGGTGTTTCCGGAATGAGGTCCGGGTTGCCGATGTGGTGGTCGATGTCGACCAGGGCCTGGTAGCTGATGTGCAACGGGCCGGGGGCACCGGTCAGGCGCAGAAAGCGGGCGTGGGTCGCCGGGGCGGTCTGGATGACCGTCGGCACCTGCTGGCTGACCACCAGGTTTTCGCTGAGGATCGACTGGCTGGAAGTCTGTGCCGCGTGGATATTGAAAACGAAATCGGCGCCCGGGTAGGTCAGTTCATAATGCAGATCGATTGCGAACTGGATGCGGACCATGTATTCCCCAAAGTGATGGCTTCCGGAAGTCCGGAAAAGCCGGAAGCGCTCAAGCGAGCAATAAAACGGCGCTTTGCGACGGGGAAATGATCAGTACGGCGTGCCGGTGGTTCGCAGGGCGAAGGCGCGGCAGGGACAGCATTTACGCGGGCAGAACGAATAGGCCAAGGCTGTGCGGCACGAGGCTGGCAGGATTCTACGCGCCGAAGTGCCGGTAAGCAAGGAAAATATCAGAAAATTCAATCCCTTGCCGATGATTTGGCATGGGATTGAACGGTCCGTCAGGCCGCTTCTTGGTGCTCGCCGCGCATCCGGGCGGCGCCAAGGCGATTCACGCCACTGAGCAAGGCCTTGATCGAAGCGGTGACGATATTGCTGTCGACACCGACCCCGTAGCATTCGCTCGCGCTCTTGTCGCCACCCTTGCCGGCGATTTCCATGAAGGCGCAGGCCCGGGCATTGCCGTCCTCGCCCATCGGCACCATCGAACGCTCCTCGTAGCTGCGGACCTGAATGGCGATACCCGCGCTCTGCAAGGCGTGGACCGCGGCGTTGATCGGGCCGTTGCCTTCGCCAGTGAGGATGTGCGGCGTGCCATCGATGTCGATGTTCAAGCGGATGCCCTGATTACTGCCTTGCTCGAAGAGGTGGTGTTCGCGATAGCGGATCGGTGTGGTGGCATCAAGGTAGGTCTTGGCAAACATCGTCCAGATGCCGTCAGCGCTCACTTCGCCACCATGGGTGTCGGTGTGTTGCTGGACAACGCCGGAGAATTCGACCTGCAAGCGGCGTGGCATGACGACGCCGTGTTCGGTCTCCATCAGGTAGGCGATGCCGCCCTTGCCCGACTGGCTGTTGACGCGGATCACCGAATCGTAGCTGCGGCCGACGTCGGCCGGATCGATCGGGAGGTAGGGCACTGACCATGTCTCATCCGCCTCTTGAGCGGAAAACCCCTTCTTGATGGCGTCCTGGTGGGAGCCGGAGAAGGCCGTGAAAACGAGATCCCCGACGTATGGGTGGCGCGGGTGGATCGGGAGCTGGTTGCAGTGTTCGAAAGTACGGGCGACGGCGTTGATGTCCGAGAAGTCGAGGCCCGGATGGACGCCCTGCGTGTACATGTTGAGGGCAACGGTGACGAGGTCGACATTGCCGGTGCGTTCGCCGTTGCCGAAGAGGCAGCCTTCGACGCGGTCGGCGCCGGCCATGAGGCCGAGCTCGGCAGCCGCGACGGCAGTGCCGCGGTCGTTGTGCGGGTGGAGACTGATGATGACGCTGTCGCGGCGCTCGAGGTTGCGGTGCATCCACTCGATCTGGTCGGCGTAGATGTTGGGCGTCGCGATCTCGACCGTGGTCGGGAGGTTGAGGATGACCTTGCGCTGCGGCGTGGCGCCCCAGGCTGCGGTGACGGCATCGCAGACTTCCTTGGCGAAATCGAGCTCGGTGGCGGTGAAGAGTTCCGGGCTGTATTCGAGGGTGATTTCGGTTTCCGGCATGGCTTCGGCCTGCGCCTTGATGAGCTTGACGGCATCGACGGCCATCTGGACAACCTCTGCCTTGCTCATGCCGAAAACGTTGTCGCGGAAGGTCTTGCTGGTGGCGTTATAGACGTGGACGATGGCCTTTTTCGCGCCCTTGAGCGATTCGAAGGTACGGCGGATGAGGTGCTCGCGGGCCTGGGTGAGGACTTCGATGGTGACGTCCTCGGGAATGTGGCCTCCCTCGATGAGGTTTCGGACAAAACCAAACTCAGTTTCCGAGGCCGACGGAAAGGCGACTTCGATTTCCTTGAAACCGATGTCGCAGAGCATCTTGAACATGCGCATCTTCTTTTCGGCGTTCATCGGCTCGAAAAGCGACTGATTGCCGTCGCGGAGGTCGGTGCTCATCCAGATCGGCGGCTGAGTGATCGTGCGGTTCGGCCACTGGCGGTCGGCAAGCCGGACCGGCGGAAAGGCGGTGTATTTGGTGGCGGGGTTGGTGATCATGGCGTGCTCCGGAAAACGTTTTGCGATGGCGAAATATTAGGCTAAAGCAGCCGGCAGGTGCTTGCGTATTGATGCATCATTCAGCGTAAGATTGACATTTAATTGCGTAATTAGTTTATTTTGGAAAATTTTATGGAAATCGATCGCTACGACCGTGAAATTCTCGCCATTTTGCAGACCGATGGCCGCATCAGTAACCAGGATCTGGCTGATCGCATCGGCCTGTCGCCGTCGCCCTGCCTGCGCCGTGTCCGGGTGCTCGAAGAGTCAGGCCTGATCACCGGCTACCGCGCCATGCTGGACGCCAAGAAACTGGGCTTGTCGCTGATGGCTTTGATCGGCATTTCGATGGACCAACACACGCCGGAACGCTTCGCCAACCTTGAAGCGACTATCTCGGAAATTCCCGAAGTGCTTGAGTGCCTGCTGATTACCGGCCAGCAGTCGGATTACCAGCTGAAGGTCGTGGTGCGGGACATGGATGGCTATCAGGATCTCCTGCTCAACAAGATCACCCGGATTCAGGGCGTAACCGGCGTGCATTCGAGCTTCGTGCTGCGCAAGGTGGTCGATAAAACCGCTTTGCCCCTGGCGGCTGGCTAAGGTGAAAGATAGGTCGGTGGCGGCTCCGGTGTTACCCTAGGCAGACCGGCTAGCCCGGTCTCCCCAGCGAGTGCCTCTTCGGCCCTGCATCGCTCTTCTCGAAAGCGTTGTGCCCGTTCGATCGGAACATTTTCTGATGCGCCAACAAGCTTTCCTCAAAAGAAGAGGTGCCAATGCCTGGTTATCAGGTCCGCTTTCAAACGATTGCCATCGGCCAATCGGATTTCCAGATACGCTCACTGCTCGATCGCCAGCAGTATCACGATCCTCAAGGTGAGGCTGAAGCGGCCGGTATTTCGCCTGCCAGCTGGTCCCTGTTCGGGCAAGTCTGGCCCTCGGCCCGCGTGCTGGCGAAGACCATGGACAGCTTCGACCTGGTCGGCAAGCGCATCCTTGAAATCGGGGCCGGCCTCTGCCTGGCCAGTCTGGTGGTCCATAAGCGCGCCGGCAACATGACGGCCAGCGACGCTCATCCGATGAGCCGTTCCTTCCTCGAGGAAAACCTGCTTCTCAACCACCTCGGGCCGATGGCTTACGCCGATGGCAACTGGGGGCGGGACAATGCGGAGCTTGGACTGTTTGATCTGATCATCGGCAGTGACGTGCTCTACGAGCGTGATCAGCCGCTGATGCTGGCTTCTTTTATCGATCGACACTCTGCGGTTGGCGGAGAAGTGCTGATCGTCGACCCCAATCGCGGTAACCGCCCGGCTTTTCGGCGAGCCATGGCGGGTTATGGCTATCTGTATGGCGAATCGAAAGCGGATTGCACTTTCGCCGACGGCGAGGCTTTTCGCGGATGCTTCCTGCATTTTCATCGTGGGCTTGATTCATGAGCAATCCCGACAATGCGCTTTGGGAGCAGTGCTGGCGTGACCGGAATATCGAGTTTCATCAGAGGACTGTCAATCAACTGCTGATTCGCTACTGGCATAGTCTGAATCTTGCCACCGGTAGTCGGATCTTCGTGCCGCTATGCGGCAAAAGCCTCGATCTGCTGTGGCTGGCCCAGCAGGGATGCGAGGTGATCGGCGTCGAACTGAGTCCGATCGCCGTTCGGGCTTTCTTTCGTGAAAACGGCTTGATGCCGATGCGCCGTCAGGTAGGCCGGCTGACTGAGTGGTCGAGCGGCCCGATCCGCATCTTTTGCGGCGATATTTTTGCCCTGACGGCGGCGGATCTTGGGCCCATTTCAGCGGTCTATGATCGCGCCGCACTGACTGCGCTGCCGGAAGCGGTTCGGGTGACTTATGTGGCACACCTGCACGCCCTGATCCCCGAAACCTGTCCGATTTTCCTGCTGACCGCAGAGGATCCGGAAGAAGGCGATGCCGATGGCGCGGAACCCAATGTCGCCGAGGAACTGCTGACGCTCTATACCGAACGCTTCACGGTCGAACTGGTGCATGTTGCCCCCAGTTTCCAATCGGACCCCGAGGCGCCTGATGCGCCGCCGTTGCCAATCGAGCACAAGTTTTATCGCCTGCTGCCGATCTGATTGCTCGTCCCGCACGCGTATAATCCGCGCTGGAAAGTCGGCCAGGCAATCGCTGGGCACGTAAGTGCCGGGAGGAAAGTCCGGGCTCCATTGGGCGGGATGCCAGTTAACGGCTGGGTGCTATACGGTCGCAAGACCCAAGGCAACGGAAAGTGCAACAGAGAATAGACCGCCGATGGCTTTGAGCTTCGCCGCTGCTTGCAGCGGCAAAGTCCCTTTAGTGGGGCGCAGGTCGTTTCGACGATCAGTGTCTTGCGGGGGGTGAAGCTCAAGGATCAGGTAAGGGTGAAACGGCGAGGTAAGAGCTCACCGCGTCCACGGTAACGGCGGACGGCACGGTAAACCCCATCCGGAGCAAGACCAAATAGGGATTTCCATTTCATTTTTATTTTGACAGGCTGCGCATGGCGCGCTCAAGACCATCGATGGTCAGCGGGAACATCCTGTCGTTGCCAACTACCTGCCTGATCATGCCGATCGACGGCGTGTAGCCCCAGTGCTCTTCGGGTAGCGGGTTGAGCCAGGCCACGTTATGCCAGGTATCGACCAGGCGCTGCAGCCAGACGGCACCGGCTTCCTCGTTCCAGTGATCGACACTGCCGCCGGGGCGGGCGACCTCGTAGGGACTCATGCTGGCATCGCCGACGAAGATCAGCTTGTAGTCCGGGCCGTAAGTGTGGATGACGTCCCAGGTCGACAGCTTTTCGCCGTGGCGTCGGCGATTGTCCTTCCAGACGCCTTCATAGATGCAGTTGTGAAAGTAGAAGTGTTCAAGGTGCTTGAACTCCGAACGGGCGGCTGAAAAGAGTTCTTCGCAGGCCTGGATGTGATCGTCCATCGAGCCACCGACATCGAGGAAGAGCAACACCTTGATCGCGTTGTGGCGTTCCGGCCGCAGGTGCAGGTCGAGCCAGCCGCCATTGCGGGCGGTGCCGGCGATGGTGCCGTCGAGATCGAGTTCGGTTGCCGCTCCCTTGCGGGCAAAGCGACGCAGCCGCCGCAGCGCGACCTTGATGTTGCGCACGCCGAGATCGACCGAGTCGTCCAGATTTCTGAATTCGCGCTGGTCCCAGACCTTGATCGCCGTCCGGTTGCCGACCGATTCGCCGCCGATGCGCACGCCTTCCGGATTGTAGCCGCCGTGACCGTAGGGCGAGGTGCCGGCCGTGCCGATCCACTTGCTGCCGCCGGCGTGGCGTTCCTTCTGTTCAGCCAGTCGCTCCTTCAACTGCTCGAGCACCTTTTCGTAGCCGAGTTTTTGCAGGCGGGCCCGGTCAGCTTCCGAGAGATGCTTGCGTGCCGCCAGTTCCAGCCATTCCTCCGGCACCATGGCATCGAAACCGGGCAGCGCCTCGATGCCCTTGAAGTATTCGCCGAAGGCCCGGTCAAAACGGTCGTAGAGGGCCTCATCCTTGACCAGCAGCGTGCGTGAAAGCAGGTAGAAGTCATCAAGGCTGCCGCTGACCAGCCGCGCTTCCAGCGCTTCGAGCAGCGCCAACAGCTCCTTGGTCGACACCGGCAACTGGCGCGACTTCAGGTGCAGGAAGAAATCGACCAGCATCTACGGTTGCTTGCGACGGGACATGAAGGCCAGACGTTCGAACAGGTGGACGTCCTGTTCGTTCTTCAGCAGGGCGCCGTGCAGCGGCGGGATGGCATCCTTGGCCTCCTTGGCGCGCAACGCTTCCGGCGGGATGTCTTCGGCCAGCAGGAGTTTCAGCCAGTCGATCAGTTCGCTGGTCGACGGTTTCTTTTTCAGACCCGGGACTTCACGCAGATCGAAGAAGACTTCCAGCGCTTCCTTCAGCAACTCATGCTTGAGCACCGGAAAATGGACGCCGACGATGCGCTGCATGGTCTCCTTGTCCGGGAACTTGATGTAGTGGAAGAAGCAGCGGCGCAGGAAGGCGTCGGGCAATTCCTTCTCGTTGTTCGAGGTGATGATGATCAGCGGCCGGTGTTTGGCCTTGATCGTGCGGTGCAACTCGTAGCAATGGAATTCCATGCGGTCGAGTTCGCGCAGCAGGTCGTTGGGGAACTCGATGTCGGCCTTGTCGATTTCGTCGATCAGCACCACCGATGGCTCGTCGCATTCAAAGGCCTGCCACAGCACGCCATGCACGATGTAGTGGCCGATGTCTTCGACGCGTGGGTCGCCAAGCTGTGAGTCGCGCAGGCGGGATACGGCGTCGTACTCGTAAAGCCCCTGCTGGGCCTTGGTCGTCGATTTGATGTGCCACTGGAACAGCGGCATGTTCAGCGCCCGTGCTACTTCCTCGGCAAGCAGTGTCTTGCCGGTGCCCGGTTCGCCCTTGATGAGCAGGGGGCGTTGCAGGGCGACGGCGGCATTGACCGCCAGGGTTAGGTCGCGGGTGGCGACGTAGCTATCGGTGCCTTCGAATTTCATGGTGGGTACTCGTGGCTGGGGATGCAGGGGATTGTAAGACCAAAGCTCGAGCCCGAAGTGCCCCGCAATGCGGCTGGCGCGTTGCCATTCCCGCTAATATTTCTGGCTGGCCGGCCAGTCAGAAACGTCGGCCGGCCAGCTGTTTTTACCTGCGCCGCTGGAAGTCGTCCATGAAGTTTGCCAGCGCCTCGGCGGCCGGCAAGGTCAGGGCGTTGTAGATCGAGGCGCGGATGCCGCCAATCGAGCGGTGGCCACCGAGGCCGGAAAAGCCAGCCAGCGAGGCGCTGTCGAGGAATTTCTTTTCCAGTTCCAGCGTTTCCAGATTGAACGAAACATTCATCAGGGAGCGGTCTGCCAACGCTGCTCGGCCGCGATAGAAGCCGTTGCTGCGGTCCAGTGCGCCGTAGAGCAGTTCTGCCTTGGCCCGATTGATTTCCGCCATCCTGGCGAGGCCGCCAATGTCGTTGAGCAGCCAGCGCGTGACGAGCATGACGACATAGATGGCCAGCACCGGCGGCGTGTTGAAATTGGAATGTGCCTGAGCGTGGGTTCGGTAGTCGAGAAAGCCCGGCAGGTCGACGGGGTTGTCCTTGAGCAGTTCGTCTCTGACCAAGACGACGGTGACGCCGGCTGGCCCGATATTCTTTTGCGCGTGGGCGTAGATCAGGGCGAAGCGCTCTGCCTCGCAGGGGCGCGACAGGAAGTCCGATGACATGTCGCAGACGCGGCGCACGTCGTTCCTGCCCAGCGTGCGGTGAAACTGCAAGCCTTCGACGGTCTCGTTGGAGACGTAGTGAAGGTAAGGCGCTTCCGGGTTGTACGGAAGCTCGTCATCGGTCGGCAGGCGATGGAAGCCGTCCGCTTCGCCACTCCAGAGCACCCTGACCGGCCCTTCACGTTTGGCTTCGGGCAATGCCTTGCCGCTCCAGTAGCCGGTGTGCAGATAGTCGGCGGCGTGGGTTTTGCCGCGCAGCAGCGTCATCGGCACCATGGAAAACTGCTGTGTTGCACCGCCCTGCAGGAGCAGCACGTGATACTGCTCATCAAGGCCGAGCAAGGTTCTGATATTGCGTTCGGTTTCGGCGACGACCCGGGCAAACCAGTCGGAGCGATGGCTGATGCCGAGCACCGAGAGGCCAACGCCCGGCACGCTGATGATGGCTTCCTGTAGTTGCAGCAGAACGCTTTCGGGCAGGGCGCCTGGGCCCCCTGAAAAATTCAGGCTGTTCGGATTCATCGTGCGCTCTGGCTCAGCAGCATGGCTCGGAAGGCCTGTTGCACCTTCGTCATGTGCAGGTGTTTGTAAGGAAACAGGTCGGCCTGATCCATGGCGTGCACCACCATGACATGGTCGGCTTCGAAAATCAGCAGTTGTCCATCGCTGGTTACGGCGCAGTCAATGCAGAAGTAATCGAGTTTCAGGCGTTGATGGATGGCAGTCAATGCCTCGCGATGCGCCTCGACGAAGCGCTCGAAGCCGGCCATCCAGCGGGCTTCTTCGTCGCGCTTGGCGGCGTCTTCATACATCCCGGCATTGACGTAATGGACCATCCAGTGGGATGAAACGGCCATGTGGCAGGCGAACGGCTGGCCGCCTATCATCGCGATGCGGTATTTGCGGAAGAGCCCGTCGCTGCCGCTGTAATCGATGAAACGGGCGACAAAAAATTCGTTTTCGCCCACTTTTGCGAGATAACTGGCCAGTTCGCTGGGCGATGCAAGGCGTTCCAGATCCCGGCCGGCTTGGGAGCCGACTGGCCGCACGATGATGGGGAATTCGATATCCCCGCAGGCCGAGAGCGGCAAATTGCCGATGGCAACTGATTCGAGTTGCTGGCGGGTGAGGCGCAGGGTTGGTGGGATGAGCAGGCCGGGGATGTTCTGCAACAAATTGCTTAGCACGCCGCGGTCGGTATTCGGAATGTGCTGCGCGGCGTTGATCACCGGCTTGGGCCAAGTGACAAGCGTCTGAGCCAGGGCGGCAAGCATCTTGCGGTTGTCGGCTGAGTCACCAATCCCGACCAGCACTGCATCGTGTTCCGGAATGGGCTGGGAGAGCGGCGCTTCCGGGGTGACGTAGTAGTAGATCAGGTCGATGTCACTGTTTTCCAGAAGGCAATCGAGTGGTGTGTTTTCGGCCAGGTCGCCGGGGGCCATCAGCATCAGCAGGCGGCATTTGGCCGGTAACTGGAGCGCTGGCAGGTCGTAGATGCGCTTGGTCTCGAGCGCCTGCTCCTGGATCGACATGCCCAGGTCGCGATGACCAAGGCACAGCATGGCTGTCGCCAGGTTCATCCAGAGATTGGCATCTTCGGGGCTGGCCTCGGCCTGCGCCAGCATGGCTTGCGCGGTGGGCATCAAATCGACGCCGGCAATGCTGTGCCGGAGAAAAGGAGCGAGCCCGAGAAACGGGGTTTCGGGGGAGGGTGCTTGGCAGATGGATGGCGAATTCAATGGTGGAGCCGAGGTAGAGGGCGGATTAGGCCTCAGTTCTGAAGCGGGCACATTACCACAGGGGTGAGGGGCACCGTTTGGCCCCATCAATCTTCAGATGCCAGTTATTGCTGTTTCGGCGCTGGCGGGTTTTCCATCCTTGGCGGAGGTGGATTATTTCGTGGGGCGCGCCATATCGAGCTGACGCTCCTCGATGATTTTCCAGGTATTGCCTTCACGGGTGAGCCGCATCGTTTTTGGCCTGGCGTTTTCCCGATAGGAACCCGATGCATAGTCCTGCAGGAAAACTGCCCGGAACGTCTGATCATCGATACGCTCGACGGTCAGTGCATTGACTTGAACGTCAATGTGCTTCCCCGACGAAAGCCGGCTTGATCTGGTGGCGGCCCATACATCGCGAGTGCTGCCATCGGCCGGCATGAAGTTTGAGCTGTAGGCGTTCAGGTAGGTCGGGACGTCACTTTTCGCCCAGGCATTACGCCAGGAGTCCAGCAAGTTGCGAACCTGCTGTTCATCGGTTATTTCAGGCGCCGGGGCAATGATCGCTGTCGCTACCGGCGCTGGAACGGTTGCCGCGGGCGCTGCGAGCCTTGATTCCTGGACTGCAGGCTGAAGTGCCTGGGCTTCTTGATTTGTAGTCAGCCACGTCAAGGATGCGCCCGTAATTCCGGAGAGCAGGCAGGCTACAACGAGCGACCTTGCACTGAATTGCCGCCGGCTTTGAGCTACCTCGACCGTTGGTGCCGGCACAAGCGACAGATTGCTGCTGGTTTCCGCAGCGCCCAGGGCACTCTGTATCTGCTCAAGCCGCCGAGCCATGGCCTGTTCCTGTCGCGCATTGAACGACAGATTGGGACGGTGTCGGGTTTCCTGCGACGGGCCGCTGTCCGGCAAGCCGTTGCCGAATAGCGTCGTTGCTGATTCGATGAGGCTGCTGGTTGGTAGTGCGCTGGCATTGGCCATGAGCTGTTTCCTGCGTAAGGGGGCGTATGTGCTGCATTGTCGGGTGGCAGGAAGGCTTGTCGTTATTGAATATTTCACACAAGTGACAACTGTGGCATGAGCGCAGACGGGCCGGACTTCTGACCTACAATGCAGGTCATGACAAACCCCGACTTTCCCGTGATCGCCTGGCAAGAGGGCGGCGAAAAAAGATCAGCGCGCTGGCGCTCTGAGGCTGACATTGCGCCGCACGCATCGCTTGGCATTGCCGATGACCGGACCTCTGCCGATGACGCCTATCGTCTGCTTGAGTCGGGTACGGCACTGCTCTGGCGCGGCGACTGGGTCAACGCCCGACACCTGATGCAGGCGCTGACCAAGCGGGCTGATCGTCGTTTTGGCGCCATGCGCGGCAAGGCGCCGAAGACACCGGCTGAAGCTTTCAACCGCCATCGAGAGCAGCAAGGCTTGCGGGCGGCACTGCTCGGTCGTCTGCTGGTGCCGCTGACTGCCGAGTATCAAGTGCCGGTACGTCGGGCGCAGGATGTTCGGGAGGCCTGTATCGAGGCATATGGGCCGCCCGGGACCGAGGATTCGGTCGTTTCCCTGCGCGAATTGCTGGCCGTCATCAGTGCCCATGAGTGGCGCAAAAAGGGTATCCCGGTGCCAGCCGTGCAGGGGCGTATCTATCCCCATTTCGGCGTGTTTTCTCCGGTCCGTGGGGAATATGTCGATCTGATAGCTACTGCGCCACTGCCGGCCGGTTGTGAGCTGGCTTTCGACATTGGCACCGGTTCCGGCATCATCGCGGCCGTACTGGCGCGGCGCGGTGTAAAACAGATTGTGGCGACCGATCAGGATCCGCGGGCATTGGCCTGTGCATCCGAAAATATCGAAAAACTCGGATTGTCGGCCGCCGTCACGATCTTGAAGACTGATCTCTTTCCCGATGGGCAGGCGCCGCTGGTGGTCTGCAATCCGCCCTGGCTACCGGCGCAGCCGACTTCGCCGGTCGAATATGCCGTTTACGATCCTGATTCGCGCATGCTGCGCGGCTTTCTGACGGGGCTGCCTGCACACCTGACGACTGCTGGTGAGGGCTGGCTGATTATTTCGGACATTGCTGAACACCTGGGCCTGCGCTCGCGGGCCGAATTGCTCGGCTGGATTTCGGCGGCCGGACTGAAGGTGATCGAGCGTCTCGATACCCGGCCAAAACACCCGAAGGCACAGGATGCAAGTGACCCCTTGCATGCGGCGCGCGCGGCCGAGGTGACGTCTTTATGGCGTCTCGCACGGATTAATGGAATAAATTGAACATGGTCTCCGTATACGTGGGTGTAGCACCCCAAAACCAACGGAGATCATCATGAAAACAAAAAATCTGCTTCTCACGCTGCTCGTCTCAGGCCTACTGGCTGCCTGTTCCGGCTATGGCACACGGGCCGCCTCGCCAGCCATGGTGTCTGGCGACATGCTCACCGGCAGCAACGGCATGACGCTCTACACCTTCGACAAGGATGCGGCCGGTAGCGGCAAGAGTGTTTGCAATGGCCCCTGCGCAACCAACTGGCCACCGCTGTTCGCGATGGATGGAGACATGGCGAGCGGCGACTACAGCATCGTGATGCGCGACGATGGCAAAAAACAGTGGGCTTTCAAAGGCAAGCCGCTGTACTACTGGGTCAAGGACATGAAGGCCGGCGACAAGACGGGCGATGGTTTCAATAACGTCTGGCGTGTGGCAAAGCCTTAAATAACCAGTGGACAGCCGCGCCATCCTCGCCGAAATGCCCCGCCTGCGCCGCTATGCGCGGGCGATGCTGGGCGACCGCGCGGCGGCGGACGATCTCGTGCAGGATACCCTCGAACGTGCCTGGAGCCGCTTCGCCCAATGGCGACCGGGCAGCGACCTGCGCGCCTGGCTGTTCGGCATCATGCACAACCTGCGCGTCGATCAATTACGGCGCGGCAGGCTGCCAACGACTTCGCTTGATGAAGAAGCCACCGATGTTCCTGTCCGTGCCACCCAGGCCGATCAGCTGGAAATCATGGACCTCGAGTCCGCCCTCCGCCAAGTGCCGGAGGAGCAGCGCCAGATCCTGCTCCTCGTTGCCCTGGAGGAAATGAGCTATGCCGATATTGCCGCCTTGCTCGGCATTCCAGTCGGTACCGTGATGTCCCGCCTGTCGCGCGGACGAGAACGGCTGCGTCAGGTCATGGATGGCCGCCAGCCGACTGCCAACCTGAGGGTCGTACGATGACCTTGCACCCGATTTCCGAAGACGAACTGCACGCCTACGTCGATGACCTTTTGTCGCCGGAGCGCCGGACAGCGGTCGAGGAACATCTCTCCCTGCATCCGGCTGATGCCGAGCGGGTCGCTGCCTACGTTGCACAGAATCAGGCACTCAAGGCACTGTTCAAGCCGGTACTCGATGAACCTGTGCCGGAACGCCTCCAGGCCTTGACGGTTCAGCCGATCAAGGCGCCGGCCGGTCGTGGTGGCTGGTCGACCAGCGGCTTGTGGCAGCGCTTGGCGGCCGGTGTTCTGGTTGCCGCCCTTGGTGGTGTCGGTGGCTGGCTGGCGCACGGCCAGTACCTGCAGGGCGACCGCATGGCGCGCACGGTGCCGCTGCCGCATCAGGCCGCTGTGGCCCATGTCGTCTATAGCCCGGATGTTCGCCGTCCGGTCGAGATCGCAGCCGATCAGGAAGAGGCTTTGGTCAAATGGCTGACCAAACGCCTTGGCACGCCGATCAGCCCGCCCAAGCTGGGTTCGCTCGGCTACGAACTGGTGGGCGGCCGTCTGCTTCCCGGCAACAGTGGGCCGGTTGCCCAGTTCATGTATCAGGATGCCAGCGGCCAGCGCATGACGCTGTACGTGACCACCGAAAGTGTCGAGAAGCGCGACACCGGCTTCCGCTTTGCCCGCGAAGGGTTGGTCAATGTCTTTTACTGGGTCGACGGCCGCTTCGGTTACGCCCTGTCGGCCGGCATCGACAAGGGCGAACTGGCCCGGGTGGCGACGGCGGTCTATGACCAGCTGGATCAAAAATAAACCAACACCCCCCAAGGAGCTTCCCATGCAGAAAATCCGTATTGCCCTTCCCGTGCTTGCACTGGCTTCCCTGATTCCCCATTCATCCATTGCGGCCGATACCCAGCCCGGTGCCGATCAGGTGGTCGCTGCCATCGAGGGCGCATTTGGCACGACGTCTGGCGAACGGCGCAATCACATCAAGGGTAGCTGCGCGACAGGTGAGTTCGTCGGCACCAAGGACGCGGCCAAGCTGAGCCGTTCGCCTCTGTTCTCGGGCAAGCCGGTGCCGGTCGTCGCACGCTTTTCACTATCCGGTGGCAACCCGAAGGCACCGGATGTCGCCAAAAGCGGACGCGGCATGGCCCTGCAATTCAAGCTGCCGAAAGGCCAGTTGCACAACATGGCGATGCTCAACACGCCAATGTTCGGTGCTGCCAACCCGCAAACCTTCCTCGACCTGATGCTGGCGCTGCAACCTGATCCCGCCACTGGCAAGCCTGATCCCGAAAAGATGAAGGCCTTCAAGGCGACACATCCGGATAATCTGGCCCAGGCCCAGTATCTGGCCAGCAACAATCCTCCATCCAGTTACGCCAGCAGTTCGTTTTGGGGGATTCACACCTTCAAGATGGTCGACCGCAAGAAGCGGATCACGCCCGTTCGCTGGCAGTTCGTGCCGCAGGATGGCGAAAAGCGCCTGAGTGACGACGAACTGAAAACGGCTGGTGGCAACTTCCTCGAAACGGCACTGATCGATCGGACCAGGCAGGGGCCGGTGCGCTGGGACATGATGCTGAGCATCGGCCAGGCCGGCGATGCCGAAAACGACCCGACCGTTCTCTGGCCGGCCGAACGTCAGCGCATCAAGGCCGGTACGCTGACCATCAGTGCCGCCGAGCCACAGAAGGGTGCTGCCTGCGAACCGATCAATTTCGATCCGTTGGTCATGGCCGATGGCATGTTGCCGACCGACGACCCCATCCTTCGTTTCCGTTCGCCGGCCTATGCCGTTTCGTTTGGCAAGCGCCTGAGCGAACGCTGAGTTACCTCCCCAATAAAAACGGCCTGTGAAATCTCGCAGGCCGTTTTGCTTTTTTTGGTGTTGAATCTGTCTCGCACCAGCGATTGAGGCGTTTTCTTATTCCTTAAGCAGCACCCACTTGCCATCCCTGACTGTCATCATGACCCGAGCCCGCTGATCCATGCCGTTGTGATTTTGCGCGGTCATGTTGAAAACACCTTGGGCGCCAACCACTTCCTTAGACTGTTCCAGCGCATCGCGCAGGGCGACACGGAACTCCATCGAGCCCGGCTTGGCTTTCTTCAGCGCTTCGGGAATGGCCCTCTGTAACAGCAGGCCAGCATCGTAGCTGTTGGCGCCAAAGGTTGACATCGTACCGGCGCCATATTTGCCTTCGTAAGCCTTGATATAGCCCTGGGCAACCGTCTTGATCGGGTTGTTTGCCGCGAGGTCGGCAGCGACCAGCATCGGTCCGCCAGCCATCAGGGTGCCCTCGACGGCCTTGCCACCGATGCGGATGAAGTCATTGGTGGCAACCCCATGGGTCTGGTAAATGCGGCCCTTGTAGCCTTTTTCCTGCAGCGTCGTTTGCGGCAGGACGGCCGGGCCGCCTGTCGCCGCGATCAACACGGCATCCGGCTTGCTGGTCATGACTTTCAATGCCTGACCGGTGACCGACTGATCGGTCCGATTGAACCGTTCGCTGGCGACGATTTTCAGCCCCGCCTTTTCGGCCATGGCACTAAACACCTTGAACCAGTTTTCGCCGTACGGGTCGTTGAAGCCGATGAATCCGACGGTCTTGGTCCCGGCCGCCGTCATGTGGTCAAGCAGGGCGCCGGCGATCAGGTCATCGTTCTGCGTAGTCTTGAAAACCCAGCGGCGCTTGTCGTCCAGCGGCAGAATGATTGACGAGGAGCCGACGGTAGTGACCAGTGGGACGCGGGATTCCGCCACGAAGTCGAGCATGGCCAGCGCCGCCGGGGTTGTCGTCGGCCCGATCAGCGCATCCACCTTGTATTCCGTGATCAGCTTCTTGACGCCGGTGACGGCGTTGGTCGGGTCAGATGCGTCGTCAAGGACGATGTAGTCAACTTTCTGACCGCCGATTTCGGTCGGCAGCAGCGCAACCGTATTCTTCTGCGGAATGCCGACCACGGCCGTCGGCCCGGTCGATGAGGCAATCACGCCGATCTTGATGTCTGCCAGTGCAAACGTGCTTGCTAACAGCAACAGGGCGAGAGAGGAAATTTTGCGACAGGCCACGGCATGACTCCCTGGAAAAATAGGTTTAGCCGTGGATTATAGGCAGCCGATGTCGCTTCCGTGAACTGGATTGCTGCTGAAGACCTGCTGATCCCCGCCGCTGGCAGCGGGGAGTGCATCGAAAACTAGCTCTTTACGCCCGGTTTTCTGCCTGGGGCAGGTTTCGGGAAATAGCCGGAAACGCGGCTGAACAAGCCTTCGGTCGGCTTGCCATTTTCGAAAACGGTCATGCTGCACAAGGAAATATCGCCTCGGCCGGACAATTCTTTCAGGCAGGCGCGAACTTCAGGCAGCGCAAAGCCGGTGCCCGAGGCAATCTCGGAATCGCGAAGCTGGCCATGCTTCTTGAGGTAGGTGAGGACTGATTCTGTGTGCATAGTTACATCCTTTTTGCCAAGCCACTGCCAATAAATCCAATCAACATCATGGGTTCTATCGTTGTATCTGGCAAGTTACGTATTGTTGACAGGGTGGTGAGTGAAACGCCAGCCCTTACAAAAGTCATACATGGTTGAGGTTGAAAGGAAAAGGACTTAGAGATCAACCCCCTAAGTCCTTGATGATGCTGGTGGGCCTGCACGGACTTGAACCGTGGACCAAAGGATTATGAGTCCTCTGCTCTAACCAACTGAGCTACAGGCCCGGAAAACTTAGCTGTTGTTGGTGTCGACGAAACTGCGCAGCTTGTCCGAGCGGGTCGGGTGACGCAGCTTGCGCAGGGCTTTGGCTTCTATCTGACGGATACGTTCGCGGGTGACGTCGAATTGCTTGCCGACTTCTTCCAGCGTGTGATCGGTGTTCATTTCGATGCCAAAACGCATGCGCAGAACCTTGGCTTCCCTCGTCGTCAGCGTGTCCAGGATTTCCTTGGTGACGCCACGCAGGCTGGAATACATCGCTGCATCGGCCGGGGCCAGGGTCGAGGAATCCTCGATGAAATCGCCGAGATGGGAGTCATCGTCGTCGCCGATCGGGGTTTCCATGGAGATCGGCTCCTTGGAAATCTTCATGATCTTGCGGATCTTGTCTTCCGGCATGTCCATCTTCTTGGCCAGC
>JAGTRS010000023.1 GCA_018262195.1 Pseudomonadota bacterium
TGTCCAATTTGTTAAAGATCAGTTCCACCCCGCCGAACTAGATGTCCGTCAGCAGCAGAGAGGCGAGATTATGAAGCAAACCCCCCACCCCGTCAAGCATTCCAAGAAATTTTACTGGAATGCTTTTTTTATTTTTCGCACCGCCTGAAACCAGAGTTTCGTTACCTAGGTTACTGGTTGCGGGGGCAGGACTTGAACCTGCGACCTTCGGGTTATGAGCCCGACGAGCTGCCAACTGCTCCACCCCGCGTCAGTGAGAGGGGCGCATTATCCAGACACAGACAAGTCACGTCAAGAACAATCTCCGAAAAAGGGATTATTTCTTTTCGACCCATTGTATGAGCGACGACCATTGCTCCATATCGCGACGATGCTTTGCGCGAGGCGGATCGAATACGGTCCCACCTGCCGCTGCGACATTTACGTAATTCTGGGTATTGCGAAGGTAGGCAACGATAGGAATATCGAAATGCTTCAGGAACTCTTCAAGCATAGCTGCGGCCCGAGTCCTCGGGTCGACACGCATTGCAACGATCCCAACTTTCATGCGCACGCCACGGACTTCGTTGCGAATGGAGTTTAGAAAATCCTCAGTCGCGGCCATATCAAATACAGAAGGAACCAGCGGGACCAAAACCTTATCAACCGTACGCAGATAGTCTGACAGCTTATAGCCCTGGAGGCCGGCAGGAGCATCAACGACGACCCAGTCAGCCTCGCGCGGGAGATTCAACCCGATTTGATTACCGGCAAAATAACCAGTGATAGGGGGCAGCACAGGGTCACGAAAGGCCATCCAGCGCAAGGAAGATTGCTGACGATCAAGATCGCACAAGGTAGTTTTCTTACCTTGATTTGCGAAATAACCAGACAGATTCGTTGCCAGCGTTGTCTTGCCAGCCCCACCTTTCGGATTTGCAACCAGAACCGCTCGCATAGAACCCCCTATATATTTGCTGCAGCATTATATTCGCCACCGCAAAGGCGTCATAGATGCATAGAATGTGGTTTTTTACCCTACAAGATAAACATGACCACTAAAGTCGCGAGCGATCGTCAGGGAATTCAGTCTGTTGAGGTAGGTTTTCGCCTCTTACGGGTGCTGGCAGCCACTAATCGTCCGATGATGTTGCGCGATATCGCCAAAGGCGCCGGAATGCCGGCTGCCAAGGCGCATCGCTACATGGTCAGCTTCCTGCGCATCGGCATTGTCGAGCAGGACTCAAGTAGTGGTCGCTACGATCTCGGCGCCTACGCATTGGAACTTGGCTTATCAGGATTGGGGCGACTGGATCCGGTCCGTTTGTCAGGCCCGATTCTGGAAACACTTTGCGAAGAGATTCACGAGACCGTGGCGCTTGCAGTCTGGGGCACCCACGGAGCGACCATTGTGCGCATTGTTGACGCGGGCGGCCCCATCACCATCACGTTGCGTCCGGGAACAACCTTGCCGCTCTGCAACTCAGCCACCGGACGAGCCTTTGCCGCCTTCTACCGGTCTCCTTTTCTCAAGAAGATGCTGGACGACGAACTGCGCGAAATGTCCGAATCCAGCAAGACGGCTGTGACAACCGTTCGCCGACAGCTGGAAAAAAATCTGACTGAAATCCGTTCCCACGGCATTGCACGTGCAACTGGTAGCCTGACACCGGGCATCAACGGCTTCAGCGCTCCGGTATACGATCACACCGGCAGCATGGTCGCAGCGATTACTTCACTAGGGACAATGGGGGAGTTCGATGTGGAATGGGAGAGTTCCGTTGCCAAAGCAATGCTGGCATCAGCAGTAGCACTCTCTCACCGCCTCGGCTATGGCAGCATGGCCGAGTAACTTACTGGTGCCCCCGAACGGAATCGAACCGCTACCTGATGATTACAAATCAACTGCACGACCTTCATGCTACGGGGGCCCAAGCGATGGGGCGGGATTATAGCTTGAACATTCAAATTTCGACATGACCACACTGACAAACCCGTTCGAAATTGCGCGGGAGACCCTGCGCCTGCTCGCCACCCGCCGGATTCCGCCAACTCCTGACAACTATCAGACGCTTTATCACGAGATTACCGGCACGAAGCCTTCTGCCGCTTCATTCCCCGAGCAGCAATTACGTTCGTTGGCAGCAGCACTCCCCAAAGCTTCGCCGGATCAGTTGCGCCTGGCTCGCCATCTTGACGAAGCCGTCAAAGCAGCCAACTGGGAAGAATACAAAAACCATCTGGTCGAATTCATCACCGGTCTGGCCGATTCGCAAAAACTGGCATGGTCTGATGTTATTTCAGACCTGTTTCGGCAGTGGGACGCCAAGCACCCCGGGCTAACCTCGGCGCGCAAACGTGAGGCGCTTGATCACGTGTTGACAAGCAGCGGGGCAAACCCTGACACCCTGTTTAGCCGCTTGCAGAGCCTTTTGCGATCATGGGGGCATGGCAAGGACCAGGAAAAGTCCGATTCCGTCGAAGTGATTCAGCCAGAAGCAGTCGCCGCCCCGACATCCTTGCCGAGCGCCACCGATCTTCTGCCAGAACTCCGAGAACTTTTTGCTTTTACGCTGGAAACGGCAATTGCCACTCAATTGATGGAGAGCCCGCAGCTTTCCAGTGATGCCAAGGTGCTGGCCAACGATATACGGAACGCCGTCAGCCCGGCTCAGTTGCAGGAGTTCCTGACTCGCCTGAAACGATTCGCCTTCAAGCTTGAATTGCTAGCGGAAGACCAGACCGAATTGCGGCACAGCCTGCTCAGCCTGCTCAGATTGCTGGTTGGCAACATTACCGAATTGGTTCTGGATGATCATTGGCTGCACGGGCAGATCGAAGTGGTCAAGGACATCATCGACAAACCACTCTCGCAGCGCGCTCTTGACGATGCCGAGGCACGACTGAAGGAGGTCTTGTTCAAGCAGGCCCAACTCAAAGCCAGCCTCGCCGAAGCCAGGGATGCAATCAAGCACATGCTCGCCGGCTTCGTCGATCACTTGGCTGATTTTGCCGAAGCGACATCGGATTACCACGACAAGATTGAAATCTGCGCCGGCAAAATCAGTTCTGCCAATGACATCTCTGAACTAGAGGGCGTTTTGGGCGAAGTCATGCGCGAGACCCGAACGATCCAGATCAACGCTCAGCGCTCCAGGGACGAACTGAGATCAACACAGCAAAAGGTCAAAGAGTCAGAGGCTCGAATCAAGGAGCTTGAGCATGAACTTGAAGCCACCAGCGATCTGGTCCGCCACGACCAACTGACCGGTGCGCTGAACCGGCGTGGCCTTGAAGAAATTTTCAGCAAAGAAGTCGCTCGGGCAGCACGTCGTGACACGACACTTTGCGTCGCCTTGCTCGACATCGATAACTTCAAGAAGCTTAACGACTCCATGGGCCACGATGTCGGTGACGAAGCACTGATCCATCTCGCCACCGTGTGCCGCGAGACGCTGCGCCCTCAGGATACTGTTGCCCGCTATGGCGGCGAGGAGTTCATCATTCTCCTGCCTGAAACACCGCTGGATGATGCCGTAATCGCACTCACCCGCCTGCAACGCGAACTGACAAAAAAGTTCTTCCTGCACGACAACGAAAAAGTCTTGATCACCTTCAGTGCCGGCGTCACCCAAATGCAGCACGAAGACAATCAGGCAACCGTGATCAAACGTGCCGACGAGGCGATGTATCAAGCCAAGCAAACCGGCAAGAATCGTGTGGTCCCGGCTGAATATAGCTCAGCTCGCTAACGCAGGAACGGCATCGAAACATTCTCTATAAAATTACCCGCCCGACGCGCATAGGCAGTCAGAGTCAACCGCCACCAAACGGGTACCTTCACCATCGAAAAATCCACAGGGGGAAACCTGATGTCCCAATCTCACGAGTCAGCCATCGTCTCCTATTCACCCAGCGACAGCATCGAAGCCAGAAAAGAAATTTTTCACCTGATGAACACCTATCAGGCAACCGATGACGAGAAAGAACGATCGCTAGGCCTATTTTTACGAGGCTCGCTACTGGCACGCATTCTTGCCATCACCGATATCTACAAGCAGATCGTGAACATCCCTGGAGCAATATTTGATATCGGCACTTGGCGCGGACAAACCGCTGTGATCTGTGAAAATCTCCGAGCCATCTACGAACCGCTGCATTTCAACCGAAGGATTGTCTGCTTCGACACCTTCGAGGGCTACAAGGGGTTTTCAGAAAAGGACAAGGCAACCAGCCTCCACCGTGATGGCACTTACGGTGTAGGTGGCGACGACTATGCTGCCTTTTTGAGCCACCTGCTGGTCCAGCACGAAAAAAGCAATGCCATGGGACACAACCATGGAAAACACAAGGTTATCAAAGGCGATTGCCGCGAAACCATTCCTCATTTTTTCGCCGAAAACCCTAGCGAATACCTTGCCTTGGCATTTTTCGACGTCAACTCCTACGATCCAACGCTCAAATCGTTTGAGCACGTATGGGAAAAGCTGGTACCCGGAGGCATTGCAGCATTCTGGCAATTGACCCGCGACAGCATTCCTGCAGAAGCCCGTGTTTACGGGGAAAACATACTTCCAAATTACAAGCATACGATACAACGTACCACTACCTATCCGGGGCTCTGCTACCTGGTCAAACCATAACGCACCAAGGAAGCCACCATGGACACCGTCATCATCGGAAATGGCATTCTCGCCTTGACAATCGCCTTCCGACTTTCGCGTGCGGCAGGCGAGAAAGACACCATCTCGATTATCGGCAAACGGGAACGAACAGGTTCTGCCACACTCGCCGCCGGCGCGATGCTGAATTCGTTTGCCGAGATCGAAGCAGACTCACTCGACAACGAACTGGACTTATATCGATTTGAGCTGAGCCACCTTGCGACCAAGATGTGGCCAAAATTCGAACAGGAACTTATCACCGCCGCCGGATCATGCTTGCCGAGCGGATGCCGCAATTGCCAAGGCTTTCAAGGGGGTGGATGCGTCGATTGCGGCACATACATCGTCAACAACACCGCAGCAGATGATCTGGACGATGAAAATTTCGACGCCATCCTCAATGCGCTTCGAGAGTTCAATGAGCCCCATGAACTGATATCGCCACGCGACATTCCCAACTACCTGCCTGATCAGCGGTACCGCGCAACGCGGGCTCTCTATATTTTCAATGAGGGGTGGTTCAATCCCCGGCTGATGATTGAAAAACTGGAGGCAATTTTAGCCAACTCACCGCAAGTCAATTTTATAAACACCAACGTTGCAAAATTACTCAAGGAGAATGAAACAGTCAGCGCAGTCGAGCTGGAAGACGGCAGCGCTATCGCGGGAGAAAACTTCATACTTGCCGCAGGAGCAGCAGTCTCCGACCTCGTCAACAACAGCGCACTGGGTATTGATATCCAGCGAATATTCTATGGCGTTGGCGTTTCCGTGGAAATCCGCAGCCCGGATTTCCCCCACAAAAAGTGCATCAGAACGCCGAATCGCGGCCTAGCTTGCGGCATATACAGCGTGCCGTACATCACAGCCGACTGCAATGACCATATCCTTCTGGGTGCCAGCAATTTCATTTCGCCGACTCCTTACCCCTATGGGCGTATAACCAGCGTCGAGTCGCTTTTGAAAGCAGGGATGGAGCAAATAAACCGAAATTTCTACCGAGCAGATCTGGTGCGGGTGAATGTTGGCTGGCGCCCAACCAGTCAGGATACCTACCCAATGATTGGAAGAACATCGATCCAGAACCTGATCATCGTCTCGGCAACCAAGCGTGACGGTTTTCACATGTCACCACTGATCTCGGAATATGTCGTCGCAATGCTTAACGGGCAACCTGTCGACAAGCGCTTTGACGTTTTCGCCCCTGAACGTAGTCCGATTCGTCCCCTCACACGAGAGCAAGCCATCAACAAGGCCGTTCGTCATCAGACAAGTGCAGCCTATCAACATGGTTTCTCGCCATCCAAGAGCCGTATGCCTGAGCAGGTAGGAAAAATGTTCCGTGATGAACTGGAACGACTGCACGATCAGGTGGGCGCATACGACTGGGGCATACCCCCTGAAATGCTGGACATGTATCGCTATGGCCACGCAAAACCCTGACTTTTCCCTTGAACTCAACGACAGGCTTTCCCAAACACACGTAAGCCCTCTCTGGAATGAAAAAAGTCGCGATCCTGCAATCCAACTACATTCCATGGAAAGGTTACTTCGACCTGATCGCGGCAGTCGATGAGTTTATCCTTTATGACGATGCCCAATTCACCAAGAACGATTGGCGAAATCGGAACAAAATCAAGACACCCCATGGCCTGGAATGGTTGAGCATTCCCGTCGGCGCTAATATTCACCGACAAATACGTGAAGTTAGCCCGAGCTCCCACCTCTGGCAGGAAAAACACTGGAAATCGCTTTGCAACAATTACTCAAAAGCACCGTTTTTCTGGGAAATCGCCCCCATTCTCAAGCCACTTTATCTCGAAACCGTCCATAACAATCTCTCACAGCTGAACCGTATGTTCATCGAGACGATATGTGCTTACCTTGGAATCAAAACCAAAATCACCAATTCGTGGGATTATGGTTTCGTTCCGGGGCGTATAGAACGACTGCTCCATATCTGCCATCAGGCTGGAGCCACCGAATATATTTCCGGACCAGCCGCCCAGAGCTACATTGATGACACATTATTTGCCAAAGCAAATATCGAGTTAACCTGGTTCAGCTACAACAGCTACCCTGAGTATCCGCAGCGTGGCGGGGCCTTTGAGCATGGCGTCTCCATCGTTGACCTCCTATTCAATTGTGGCCAAACCTCGGCCAAATACATGAAATACACGGCAAGATAAAAGTGCTTGGTTTCCGGGAGAAGCCCGAGGATCATGCAGACTCCAGCATTACTACGCCTCGCAGCCAGCCAATGAGCAACGATCACATCCCTTTTAATAAACCATTTGTCGTCGGCAAAGAGTTATTCAATATCGCCCAAGCAGTCATGAACGGGGTGTTGTCTGGCGACGGCGAATTTACCCAGCGTTGCCAAACCTGGCTGGAGCATCATCTGGGCACGCCAAAAGCCCTGCTCACCCATTCCTGCACTGCGGCCTTGGAAATGGCGGCCATTCTTTCTGAAGTGGGCCCTGGCGACGAAGTAATCATGCCATCGTTTACCTTTGTTTCCACTGCCAACGCATTCGTTTTGCGTGGTGCAACCCCTGTCTTTGTCGACATCCGGAGCGACACGCTGAATATTGACGAACAACTCGTTGCTTCGGCCGTAACCAGCAAGACAAAGGCGATTGTCGCCGTACATTATGCAGGGCAGCCTTGCGCCATGGACTCGCTGTTACAAACCGCTCGAAACAACAATCTGATATTGATAGAGGATGCTGCCCAAGCCATTTTATCGGAAGAAAAAGGCTGCTCCCTGGGCACCATCGGCGACCTTGGATGCCTGAGTTTTCACGAAACCAAGAACGTCATCAGCGGTGAAGGTGGAGCCTTGTTGATCAACAACAAGCAACTGACAGAGCGCGCGGAAATAATTTGGCAAAAGGGCACAAACCGGAAGTCCTTCTTGCGGGGCGAGACATCCAAATATACGTGGGTGGATATCGGATCATCCTTCCTGCCCAGCGAATTGAGTGCCGCATTTCTCTACGCGCAATTAGAACACGCTCGCCGTATCAACTCGCACCGCCGAACCCTCTACTTGAAATATCTGGATTTGCTCGGCCCCATGGCGAAACAGGGTCTATTCAAACTACCAGCCATCAAGGAAGAAAAGCCGGCCAATGCCCATATTTTCTACATTTTGTGTAGAAACCCAGACGAGCGAGGGTCACTCATCAAGCATCTCGCTCACAACGGAATCGACGCCGTATTCCATTACGTTCCGCTTCATGACTCGCCAGCGGGGCTACGCTATGCGCGCACACACGGCAACCTGCCGGTAACGACAGAGATATCCAACGCCCTGCTACGCCTGCCAATGTTCACCGAAATGGCGACGAGCGATGTGCGTCGCGTCTGTACTGCAATTGCCGCTTTCTACAAGACACAACCCCCCAACCAGAATTCCGGCACCTGAGCCTGTGATAATCATGGAAAAAGATATTTTTGGCCAGATTCGCTCCCCGTACTATTTATATACACCGCCCTATACAGAAGCTTCGGGGGGTACGCGAGCTATTCATTATTTGTGTCATGCACTCAATCTCATCGGTGAAGAAGCCTATGTAACGACTGACATCGTCTCCAAAGATTTACGTACACCAACGCTCAACGATGAAACACGGGCACGACACGCCTCCTTGGGGCTGGAGCCAATCACAATTTATCCGGAAATTGTTCCGGATAATCCGTTGGCCGGAAAACATGTGGTTCGCTACCTGCTGAACTCCCCAGGAGTGGTCAACGCACAGGAAATCACTTGGGGAAAAAGCGATCTGATATTCAGCTTCGGCCGGGAAATACTTCCTCCTGGCATGGATGCACATGTCCTGCAGATCCCATTGATCAACACCAGGATATACAACCGGGATGAAACGAACGATCAGAAACGCAGCGGAAAACTGGTGTTCATCAACCGCTACCTAGCTCGTGGTGGCAAATTGCAGCCTATTACCGCGGATGCAATCGAGATTTCGTATCGCGTTCCCTCACGGACGCCTGAGGAACTTGCTGCACTCTACAAGCAAGCCGAAGTGCTATACACCTACGAACCTTCAACAGCGTGTTTCGAAGCACTGCTTTGCGGCTGCCCTGTCGTCTATATTCCCAACGAGCTGCTGCTTCCCAAGCGATTCGAGGGCTACCTGGGAACAGATGGGTGCGCTTGGGGAACTGCATCGGAAGCGCTGGCACATGCCAAAGCAACAGTTCACCTTGCCCCCAAAAACTACCAAAAAAAACAATCTTCCTTCTGGAAACAACTCGACAGCTTTGTCGAAATAACCCAGAAAAAGAGTCAGGATGAACGTCAAACAGATCTTCCTCCGGCAGGACCCCAACACCTTGGCAATCTGGAACGGGCCTACAAAAAATGGTTGGCCAACCGCGAGATACTCCACGAAGACATCCTTGCCCTTGACCAGCGCTCGCAATCCAGCACCGATACTCCAACCGGTTTCCACATCTTTCTGAGGTTGGCGCCAGGCAACGAACGCCTGCTCGCCGACACACTCGACAGCCTTGGGGCTCAAATACTCACGACATGGCATCTTGATATCGTTACCACGCTTCCAGCCCCCGAAGGTTTGGCCGACGTGCCGTGTCTCGGTTGGCATACGCTGCCTTCGTTAAATGACTCAAAATCTGCAATTGACTACCTAGTTAACATCAGAAACTTGCAGTGGGTCGTCGAGTTGCCCATCGGGGCGAGACTCGACCCCCTGTATCTCTGGCGCGTGGAACAGGAGTCTCGCTCTTCGCCGGAAATGGTTGCCTGCTTCACCGACGACGATTGCGTTGCGGAAAACAACGAACGGCACTCCCCCAGATTCAAACCTGGTGCGAATCCCAGCGCGCTGCTTGCCTCTGATTTGGCCGGCCCCGTTTGCATGGCTCACGATGCTTGGTTCAAAAGTGGTGGCGCCACTCCTGGAGCGGGTAGCCCATGGTTTTCGCAGTTACTGCGAACCGCCCGCCAATTCGGTTGGGGGTCGATCAAACATATCCCGGACGTTCTGATCACTTACCCTGGGCGATTCCCTTCTGAAGTCGAGCCCTGCATCACCGCCCTGATCGAAGACTTCGCCATTGCCGGCCCCCCCGCCGAAATCATTCCGGTTTCCGGCCAAAGCTGGAACATCCGGCAACAGCTTGGAGCCCCTCCAGCCGTTTCGATAGCCATCCTCTCCCAAGGGCAACTTGACCTGCTTTCGCGTTGCGTCGAAAGCATCATCGAAAAGACCAGTTACCCGGAACTAGAAATTCTGCTTTCTGTTGACGCCAGCTGCACGGATCCAGATCTTGAGAGCTGGTTGACCAACTTGCCCAATCAATTCGGCAGAAAGATATGCATTGTCCGCCCCGGATTAGCTGGAACTCATGCCAGCCGATGCAATGCTGCCATCGAAAACGCAAGTAACGAATTGGTCGCTCTTGTACGTGAAGAAGCCGTGATCATTCAAAGCAATTGGCTTCGAGAACTAGTCAGCACCTGCATGAAGGAAGGGGTCGTTGCCGCCGCGCCGCGCCTTATCGCTCCTGGCAACGCCATCATTCAGAATGCCGGCAGCGTCCTTGGCCTAAAGGGCATAGTGGGCTCACCTTACGAGGGCGAAGCCAAACTTGGTGAGAACGGAATACTCGACTGCCTTCAGGTGGCCCGTGATGTGAGCATCCTGCCGGAGGCCTGCATGCTGGTAGCCAAGACGGCTTACCAGCAAGCGGGGGGCATGGACGCCATCCATCTCGGCAATCATCATGCCGAAATTGATCTTTGTCTGAAACTGCGAAAGAACACCAAGCGCCTTGTCTTTCAACCAATGGCTACCGTCGTCTATGGTGGTCGTTCTGAACTTCCCGCCGAGGGGGAGATTGAACACCAATCCAATCTGGCCATCATTGAATCCCAAGCGAGGGCTGTGCTACTTGCACGCTGGGGAAAGGAAACCGCATCTGATCCCTACTGGAATCCAAATCTGTCCCTAGCCAGTGCAGTCCCAACACCAGAACAAGAATTCCATGCGCAATGGCAACACCTTCCATCCAATACACCGCGCTTTCTCGTTCGCACGCTCACCAACGGCCAAGGTATTTTCCGCGTGACATCCCCCCTGCGATCACTACGCAAGGCAGGCATGGCCAGTGAATGTATCTGGGCACAGGAGGGGCCGCGAGAACCCAGCGCTGCAGAGGTTCTACGCCTAGGTCCTGACACCATTGTCGTACAGCATTACATTCACAATCGTTTCCTGGCTGCGCTCGACTCCTGGCATAAACTGCCCAACCGCCCCTTTATCGTTTACACCATCGATGACCTGCTCACCAACCTGGCGGAAAGCAACCCATTCCGAAAAAATCTGCCAGCCAATACCCGGGCCTGCTTGAAATATGCCCTCGATCGCTGCGACAGGATGGTCGCGTCTACAGCATTTCTGGCTGACACCTATCGCAACTTTATTGGCGATATCCGTATCGTCCCCAACCGGCTGGAAAAAAATATCTGGCTCCCTTTGCAAAGTCGAAAACGCACCGGCAAGAAGCCGCGTATCGGCTGGGCGGGAGGAACGACGCACCATGGCGACCTTATCTTGCTCAAAGAAGTCATCGAGCAAACGCGCGCTGAGGCTGACTGGGTTTTCTTCGGGATGTGTCCGGAGGAAATTCGTCCGATAGTCAGTGAGTACCACCCGCTGGGCTCTTTTGCCGAATATCCGGCCCGTCTGGCAGCACTCAATCTCGACATTGCGGTTGCCCCCCTTGCCACGATCCCGTTCAATCAAGGCAAGAGCAATCTACGCCTGCTGGAATATGGCATTTTGGGAATCCCGGTCATTTGTACCGACATCGATCCCTATCGCGGAAGCCCGGCGTGTTGTGTCGCCAATACGGCGAGTGCCTGGACCAAAGCCCTGCGCGAACGAATTCATGATGCCAACGCCAGAGAACGTGAAGGGAACAATTTACGCCAATGGGTACACGACGGATATTTGCTTGAGAACCACCTTGAAGAGTGGCTGCTAGCCCATCTTCCTGATCGAAAATAAGCCATCGAAGAAAAGTATCAAAAACTCTCTAAAGTATTTTTTGCAGCGGCCGTTAATTAACTTGTCAGCGAATTAATCGCCGTACAAAAAGGGCGGTAAAGAACCGAACAGGCTAGTAACCGGCCCCACGTACCAACTTACGAGGAGATTCAAAATGGCATCGACTATCAACACCAACACCTACTCCCTCAATGCTCAGCGCAACCTGAACAAGAATTCCCTGGGTCTGGCTTCCGCACTTGAGCGTCTGTCTTCCGGTCTGCGTGTGAACTCCGCAAAGGACGACGCTGCTGGCCTCGCCATCGGCATGGACATGGAAAAGGCATCCCGCTCCATTCAAGCCAGCATTCGTCAAGCCTCCGACAACATTTCCAAGGCACAAGTTGCTGACGGCGCCCTCGCAGTGGTCGGTGATATCGCTCAACGTATCGCGGAACTGGTTAGCCAGCGCGGCAACTCCAACCTGACTGCAACGCAACAGGGCTACATCGATACGGAAATTGGCACTCTAGTTACTGCAGCTGGTACGGTTCAGACGAATGCAACCTTCAACGGCTCCGCTTCGTTCGCCGCCATCACGGTTACCTCGGCCACCGTCGCAGCTGTGATTACCAGTGTTGCCTCCCTGCGTGCCACCCAGGGTGCGACGATGAATACTGAAGAGTTCAACATTCAGTCGTTCCAGGTGAACTACGAAAACACGATGGCCGCCAAGAGCCGCATCATGGATGCTGACTTCGCCGAAGAAACATCGCGTCTGTCGCGCTTCCAGATTCTCCAGCAGGCCGGTACCGCGATGATTTCGCAAGCCAATGCCATCCCGCAGAACGTACTGTCCCTCCTGCGCTAATCGTTGAAGCAGTAATGGCTCAGCAGAGGCGCGCGGGACTTTCGATCCCCCGCGCCTTTACTGATTAGGAGCCGAAAATGAGTATTGAATCGATAGCAGCCAGCATTGGCATGCAGCGGCCGACTCAAGGCGAATCTTCCTCTCGAAACGCGGAAGCCTCGCAAAGAGTAACAGCCAGAAAAGCAGAATCTGCCCCCCCGGCAGAAGCCAAGCAGAACGCAAGCGGTAATCAGCAGTCAAACAATCTGCCTGCGCTTGAAGAAGCGGTTAAACAGCTCTCAGACTTTGCATCCCAAAATCGGCCGGAGTTGAGTTTTTCGGTAGACGAAGCATCCGGCGTACACGTTGTTAGAATAGTCGACACGACGACAAAGGAAGTCATTCGTCAATTTCCATCTGAAGAGGCAATTCAGTTGGCCCAGGCTTTGGACAAATTGCAAGGGTTGTTCGTCAAGGACAAAGCTTGACCGTTTCATAGGAGGTACGCTCGATGGCAACTACTAGCTCATTGGGAATCGGCGCCGGTGTAGACCTGCAATCATTGCTGACGAAACTGTTAGCGGCCGAGCGTACGCCTATCGATACGCTGACGACCCGCATTTCGACGGCCAATAGCAAGATTTCTCTCTATGGCACCCTCAAGTCGAAGCTGGATGCTGTGAGAACAGCGGCAGATACCCTCCAGTTTCCCTCCAGGCTCGCCGCAATAACCGCTACATCCAGTGACACTACCGTCGCGAGCGCCACAGCGGACTTCACGGCTACGGCCGGCAGTTATGCGGTCAACGTGACCAAGCTGGCCACAGCGCAAAAGAGCTTTTCCCAAGCCTATGATGCCGGCACAACTTTCGGCCAGGGAACGCTCGACTTCGTTGTTGGCGGGACGGCACATTCAATCGACCTGACGGACCAAACCAGCTATACACTGCAAGAGATCCTTGGCAAGATCAATGATGCCGACATTGGCGTCAGGGCAAGCGTCATTTCAGGCACTGATGGCGATCGCCTGATCCTGACCGGAGCGCAAACGGGGGCCAGTAACGGCTTTACATTCTCGACCACGATTGCTGCGCCGGACTCCGTCCCATCGGGTACGCCTCAGACCAAGCTCGATGAATTCGACCCATCGACTGACCTTGCCAGCTCAATAGCCGACGATGCTACGGCAACAATTGATGGCGTTCCTGTCACCTCCAGCACCAACAGCTTCACGGACGCCATCGCCGGCGTGACCGTCTCTGCGCTGAAATTGGGGACCACCAATATCACTGTCCAAACGGATAGCGCCAAGATCGTTACGGCAGCCCAAGCCCTCGTCGACAGCTACAATGCCTCCGTTACATTGATCAAGTCGAACAGCAACTATGACCTGACCACGAAGACTGCACAGGCTTTCAATGCAGACTCTGCGGCGCGCAACGTAATCACGCTTCTGGGCAACGCCAGAACAACCGTTCCAACGGAGTTATCTTCTGCCAACATCAAGTCACTGGCCGAACTGGGTATCAGCGTTCAGCAAACAGGCTTGCTAACACTGGACACTACCGCGCTCAAGAGCGCCATCAGCAAGTCTGCCAGCGATGTAACCAAGGCCTTGGGTGCCTACGGAAAATCATTCAGCGACTCGATTGGCGCCATGCTGGATACCGGCGGCCTCGTAACCAATCGGGTCGATAGCCTGAACACCTCCGTCAAGACCTTCAAAGAGAGCCAGGCGGCGCTTGAAATTCGAGTTGCAGGAATTGAAAAGCGCTATCGTGCTCAATTCACCGCCCTCGACAAGATGATCAGCTCCATGCAAACCACCAGCAGCTACCTGACGCAGCAACTCGCTGCATTGGCGAAATAGGCTCGACGAAACTAGCAGTTCTTTCTGTTGCGTAATTGATAAGATACCCCCATGTTTTCAAATCCCATCGCCACCTATCAGCAAATGGAAATCGAGTCCGATGTCCGTGGCGCTGACCCGCATCGCCTTATCGTCCTGTTGTTTGACGGTGCAGAAAGCGCGCTGCGGCAGGCTCAGGTGTTCTTGGCTGCCAATGACATGGAAGGAAAATCCGATGCCTTATCAAAGGCTATCGAGATCATCATGAGTGGCCTTTCTGCCAGTCTCAACGTGGAAAGTGGCGGCGAACTGGCTGCTAATCTGCAAGCGCTGTATACCTACATGATTTCCAGACTGATCCATGCCAACATCCACAAGGATGCGTCTGCAGTCACCGAAGTGCAGAAGTTGCTGGGAGAAATTTCAGGCGCCTGGCGTGAAATGGGGCAAAACCTCCGCCAGTCCGGAAACAACAATTCATGATGCACTGTAAATGCCTACTGCCGCTCTGACCCGGCTGGATAAAGCAGTCCAGACAGTCATCGACATTGCCGAACAAAGCAATTGGGACAAGCTTGATGCGGTTTTGGAAGAGCTACTACCCGACATTGCTGCGATTCATTCAAGTCAGTACGCGACCAAGTTGAGCGCAAGCGACACGGCAACAGTCAATAAATTGCTGCAAAAGCTCCAGACAGCAGTCAATCACTGCCTGACAAGGAAAGCGCAAATAGCCCCCCTCGTCGAAGCGCTATCAGCAACAAAGCAGATCGCTAACGAAAAATGATCCCACCGGACGTTGCCAGTAGCCTTCGTCAGGTTCTCCCGGATCAGAGTCTCCTCAATAATGCGCAGACCCAACCCGTTGCTGCCGCGCAAAAGGTTGCTGACGTCCTTAGCGGCCTTGTTCCTGGCCAACGCATTCTGGCCGAGATTTCTTCACTTCTTCCAAATGGAAGTTATCGCGCAGTTGTTGCCCAGCGTGATGTCACCCTGGCACTGCCCTTCTCAGCCAAGCCCGGCGACACGCTGGAACTGGAAGTCGCCGAGAGCGACGGCAAGATAACGCTGGCATTTGTTGCCAACCGTACCGACAACTCCGCTGCAAAAGCCAATCTCGAGTCAGTATCAACATCACTCAGCCCCGCCGGAAAACTCATCGGTACGCTGATGAACGAAATCGGAGGGGAAGGCAGGAAAGCCCCGCCAGTCCCGCTCAATGGCAGCGCCCCTATACTCAATACGATGCCGGATACTGCTGCCGACATTGCCCCCATACTAAAACAGGCACTCACTCAGAGCGGGATGTTCTACGAGGCCCACCAGGCGCGCTGGGTTGCAGGGCAACTACCCACTGAAGCACTTCGCCAAGAGCCTCAGGGAAAGCTCTCGCCCCTCCCCATTCCTGGAACGGCTGATCAAGCACCGGGAATAAAAACCGGCGACATCCAATCCACCAATGCGATCTCCATCGCTACGGCCGCCCCTGCCGCGGCGACTGATCAAGCCACACCCACCACCAACCGGATTCCTCACGAGCTGACCCCCTTGGTCCAGCAACAACTGGATGGTCTCTCCACTCAGAATTTCGCGTGGCAAGGCCAAATTTGGCCCGGACAGGAAATGTGGTGGGAAATCGGCGAAGACGGGAAACACACGAATGCTCAGAATGATGAGGAATCGCAGAAGTGGCAGACGCGCCTGAAACTGTCACTTCCCGTGCTCGGCCAGATAGAAGCGACGCTGAACCTGAATGCCGGAGGCGAAGTCACCATTTCCCTCTTCGCAGGAAACGAGGCCAGCGAAGTACAGTTACGCAATGCTTCGGCGCAGCTAACAAGCCAATTCGAGGCAGCCGGCCTGCACTTGACGCAGTTGTCACTCCAACAGCATGGCCAAACCGAGTAGCGACAGTGTTCGCGAGGCCATTGCCCTCGCCTATCGACAGACCGATGCAGCGCCACGCGTTGTCGCCAAAGGCAAAGGGTTGGTTGCCGAGGAAATCATCGCCCGCGCCAAAGAGCACGGCGTCTTTGTTCACGAGTCACCGGAACTGGTTGCCCTCCTGACTCAAGTCGATATTGACGAGCACATTCCCCCACAACTCTATCTCGCGATCGCCGAATTGCTTGCCTGGCTTTACCGAATCGAGCACGGAGATACAAGCTCCCCTCCGATCTGAGCCAATGGGCGGTGTCACGGCTTTGACGATGGTTTACTATTAGCCGATCTGTTCAAATCCACTCAAGCATGTCCCAAATCACTGAAGAAGACGTTGTTCCCGATTTTGAAATCAATCATCCCGAGGATTTTTCTCAGTACTTACTGAGCAATCCGCGCGATATAGTCTTTTTCCTCAACCTGCTTATCAAGCGGCGAAGCATCGTTACTGCATACCTTGATGACGGCCAGAAATTTTTTCTGACCACAATCCTGGCAATCGACGAGGAAGCAGGCACCGTACTCCTTGACCCTCCCTCGAGCAGCGAAAAAAATCCGCAACCCACGTCAGCCAAGCAATTGACGCTGGTTGCCAGCCAAGACAAGGTCAAGATTCAGTTTCACCTGGGCGGGCCACATCAAATCCTTTACCAAGGGCAAACCCTGCTGGCTGCACCGACTCCATCCGTGATACTGCGCTTGCAGCGTCGGGAATTCTTCCGCCTTGAACCGCCGATCTCCCACCCGGTGTACTGCAAAGTGGCAGCATTAACCACCACGGAGAAGGTTCAAGTTTTCGAGTTGCAACTTTCGAACATCAGCGGAGGGGGTCTTAGCCTGATCGGGCCAATCGAGATAGTCGATTACTTTCCCCGGGAAGCCCTTTTCAAGGAGTGTCGGCTGGATATCCCCGGAGAAGGCGTCATTCTGGTCAACCTGCGGGTTCGCAAGACCATTGAAATCTCGCCCCAGAGCGGCCAGCATAGCCTGCGCATCGGCTGCGAATACATTGGTTTGCCGAGCAGCCGACTGGCCATGATCGAGCGCTACATCGCCCGCATCGAACGCGAACGCAAAGCTCGCGATTCGGGACTGGTTGCTTAGACCTGCATGTTCATCACGTCCTGATAGGCCGTGACGAGCTTGTTGCGGACCTGAACCATTTCCTGAAAAGACACACTGGCTGTCTGCAGGGCGATCATTACCTCGTGCAGATTCTGGTTGGTGTCACCAGCGGCAAGTTTTTCCGCCATCTGATCCGCCTGCTGCTGGGTTTGATTTACCTTGTCAATGGAACCCTGCAGGATCTGGGCGAAGTCAGCCCCACCCGCAGCCGGCGCACTGCTTTCCGCCGTCTTGCCGGTAGCTTGCGCTGCGGTTGTACGCAGCGTGCTCAACATTTGCTCAATTCCTAGCGTATCCATTTTCAGCTCCTTAAATCTCGGTTCTTATCAAGCAATTCTCAGGCCAGATTCAGTCATTGAAATGCCCTTCATCCCGATACTGCTGCAACTTGTAGCGCAAGGTACGTTCTGAAATACCCAGCCGCTCAATCGCCTTTTTGCGGGAACCACCCACCTCAACCAAGGTGCGCAGGATATGCTCCCGCTCCAAGTCTTTCATATTATCGACCTTTTTATCGGCCTCCGTTAGCCCCACCGCTGGCGAAAGCTCCGGCACCAGAGGTTTTTCGCCACCAGGGCGAGGCGCAAGATTCAAGGCTTCCGGACCGATGCTGCTTCCCGTCGCCATGATCAACGCCCGCTGAATCACATTCTCCAGCTCACGCACATTGCCGGGCCAGGAATGCGCCGTGAGCGCAGTTTCGGCGCCAGGCGACAACGACATTCCGGTCCGTCCGAAACGACCGCCATGCTCAACGACAAAATGACGGGCAATCGGCACGATATCTTCCCGCCTTTGCCGCAATGACGGAATGGCCACAGGGAATACATTCAGCCGGTAATACAGATCCTCGCGGAATACCCCCTTGGCGACGGCTTCGGCCATGTCTCGATTGGAGGTGGCAATGATCCGGATATTCAAGGCGACCGGTTTCTTTCCACCCACCCGTTCCACCTCACGCTCCTGCAGAACGCGCAGCAGTTTTGCCTGCAGGCTCATCGGCATTTCAGTCACTTCATCGAGTAACAGCGTGCCATCCTGAGCCTGTTCGAACTTGCCCGCCTGTGCCTGTTGAGCGCCGGTAAATGCGCCCTTTTCATAACCGAACAGGGTGGCCTCGAGCAGACTATCCGGAATCGCCGCGCAGTTGATGGCAACAAAGGGGCCATTCTTGCGTGCTGACTGGCGATGGATGAAGCGAGCGACCACTTCCTTGCCAACACCCGACTCACCGGTCAGCAACACCGTCGCATCCGTCTGAGCAACGCGCTGGGCCATGGAGAACAGCTCACGGCTTGCCGGGTCGATGGCGATCACCCCTGCACCATCATCCGAAGCCGGTAATTCGTATTTATTGATATGGGCAAGCAAGGCCTGCGGCTCAAATGGCTTGAGCAAAAAGTCGCATGCCCCGGAGCGCATGGCATCGACCGCCTTGTCCACTTCCGCGTAGGCCGTCATCAACACGACCGGCAAATGCGGCAGACGGGCGCGGATTTCCTTGAGCAAGGTGATGCCATCCATCGGCATCATTCGAACGTCGCTGACAACGATGGAAAAAGCCTGCTCTCCCAGCACCTTCAGCGCCGCCTCGCCACCATCCACCGCAACGCAAGGACGCCCGGCCAACTCCAGCGTGTCGGCAATTGCTTCACGCAAGCTAGGATCATCTTCGACCACGAGAATTGGCAAATTGTGTTCAGCCATTGTTTTCTGTTCCAGCCTCTAGCGCCCCGACCGGCAGCGTCATGACAAACTCGGCGCCAGCACCGGGCTCTGAAAAAAGCTCAATCGCACCACCGTGCGCCCGAGCCACACCCAAGGCAATCGCCAAGCCCAGACCGGTTCCCTGCCCCTTGGTCGTAAAAAAAGGTTCAAAAATACGTGCCTGTGTTTCACGGGAGACGCCGGGCCCACTATCGCGTACGCCAATGGCGAGCAGATCGCCACGCCGATTGCCGGTCAGGCAAATTTTGCCGCCTGCCGGCGTCGCCTGCATGGCGTTCTCCAGCAAATTAACCAACGCGCCAAACAAGGCCTTGCGGCTACCGACGAGAACAGCCCCTTCGCACCCGTCTAGTAGAGCAAATTCCAAACCATGCTCACGCATCAGCGGCTCGACTGTTTGCGCCGCCTCCGCCAGCAGGTCACCCGCCTCGATCACGTCGCGTCCAATGCTTTCACCACGGGCAAACAGCAGCACATCCTGGATCAGCCGCTCAAGACGGCGCAACTGACCAGTCGCCTTTTCTGAAAATCGGGCGCGCGCTTCATCCGCCACTCCCGGCTGGCCGAGATTCGATGTGTAGAGCAGCGCCGCGGCCAGCGGGGTGCGCAACTGATGTGCCAGAGAGGCGGCCATTTCGCCCATCGCGGCAAGGCGCTGGTTACGCTCAAGCTCCGTTTTCATCCGATGCGCGGCCGTCACGTCGTGGATCAGCAGAATTTTCCCACCAGCCGATGGCAGGGCACTTTCTGCGATGGAGACCCGGCCGTCACCAATCAGCCATTCGCCCACCGTCAGCGTCGGCTCAAGGTGAGCACGAGCCACATCGCCCCAATGCCGGCCAACCATGTCGGCGCCGAACATGGCCATCGCCGCAGGGTTGAAGGCTGCAACGACCGCAGCGGCATCAAGCAGCACAACGCCCGCCGGCAAGGCGTCAAGCAAGGACGACAAACGCTCGGAAAGCGCATCCTTCTCCTGATATTGACGTCGCAACTCGCCATTGGCGATCGCCAACTCCTCGGTCAGCGAGGTCACGCGAGTCTGCAAAGCCTCATATGCCTGCGTCAACTCAGCCGAAACCTGGTTGAACATGGCGAATGCACGCTGCAACTCGGCGGTCTTGGTGTCGGAATCTGGCGTCACGGGTTTGGCCTGCACGGCTAAGATCGAAAAAGATAGGGTGAATTCAGCGCGGGTAATAGTAGAATATTTCTAGGAAAATTTGGCTTCTCAATTGATTCTTCTTCTGTTTACCGTAATTCGACCGAGCATTAATGGCAGCAACGACTGAGACGACAGCAGGAACCGCTCCGGAACAAAATCCGGTCGAACGGCTGCGCGAGGCATTCAACCGGCTCGGCAGCCAGCAGAAGATTGTCTTCATGGTGGCTATAGCAGCCCTTGTTGCAGTCGTCGTCGGCGCCATCCTGTGGAGCCGACAGCCTGACTGGAAGGTACTTTTCTCGAATCTCACGGAAAAAGATGGCGGCTCCATCGCAGCCATTCTTGAACAGCAGAATATCCCTCACCGCTACAGCAACAGTGGTGCCTTGCTCGTCCCTTCAGAACGGGTCCATGAGGTGCGCTTGAAGCTTGCCTCGCAAGGCCTGCCAAGGGGTGGAATGGTCGGTTTCGAGTTGATGGAAAACCAGAAATTCGGGGTCAGCCAGTTCGCTGAGCAGGTGAACTACCAACGCGGTCTGGAAGGCGAGCTGGCAAGAACCATCCAGTCCATCGGCTCGGTTCAGTCTGCCCGTGTTCATCTGGCCATTCCCAAGCCGTCGGTGTTCGTTCGCGAAGAGCAGAAACCGACTGCATCCGTCATGCTCAATCTTTACCCCGGCCGCACGCTTGATGGTGGACAGATCGCCGGTATCACACACTTGGTTTCGTCCAGCGTTCCTCAGTTGCCCGCCTCAAACGTCACCGTGCTCGACCAGAGTGGCGCCCTGTTATCGCAACTGAAGAGCAAGCTGACCGAGGCCGGGCTCGACCCAACACAAATCAAATACGTTCGCGACGTCGAAAATAGCATCATCAAACGGATCGAAGAGATCCTCAGCCCGATGCTGGGCAACGACAATTTCAAGGTGCAGGTCGCCGCCGACATCGACTTTTCGCAAACAGAACAGACTGCCGAGAGCTACCGTCCGAACAACACGCCGGAAAGCACCAGCATCCGTAGCCAGCAGAACAATGAAACGGCCAGCGTCAATCAGGCTGCTGGCGGCGTTCCTGGCGCACTGACCAACCAGCCTCCAGTGCCTGCCACCGCCCCCTTGACCCAGCCGGCCACCGGCGCCACTCCCGGCCAGCCAGCCAAGCCCGGTGACCTTCAGGGCAAGATCGATGCTGCTGGCGTAACGGCGCCGCTCAACGCCGCCGGCCAACCGATCAGCACGAGCAAAAACGCCACGATCAACTATGAACTAGACAAGACCATCCGCCACACCAAGCAGGGGATGGGCAATATCCGGCGCCTGTCGGCAGCCGTCGTGGTCAATCACCGCAAGGACGTCGACAAGACGGGCAAGCCGCTGACCAAGCCACTTCCCGACGCAGAAATGAAGCAAATCAACGAGCTTGTTCGTGAAGCGATGGGATACACCAAGGAACGCGGGGATACGCTCTCCGTGGCCAACGCCCCCTTCACCGCCACCGACAAGACCGAAAACGAACTGCCGATCTGGAAAGACCCGGAGAGTGTTTCGTACGCCAAGGATCTGTTCAAATACCTGCTGATCGCTGCCATCGTCGCCTTCCTCTACCTGAAGGTGATCCAACCGTCTCTCAAAACCATGTTCCCGCCTCGCCAGGAAGGCGAAAAACATGCCGGGGAGGCAGCGGGAGGCGGCTCGGGCCTAGGCGGCATATTTGGCGGCGGGGCCGGCAGCGGTGAAGACGGTGGCGAAGATGGCGCAACTCAGGTGCATATCGACCAATATGCCGTCAAGATCCAGAAGGCACGGGATTTCGCCGAGAAGGATTCGAAGGCGGTAGCCAACATCATCAAGGACTGGATGGGCGTCAATGGCAACTAGCCCTGAAGAAGGCCTCGAAAAGAGTGCCACACTGCTTATCGCACTTGGCGCCGATCACGCTGCGGAAGTCCTCAAGCACCTTGGCCCGCGCGAGGTGCAGAAGCTTGGCCACGCGATGGCGGCACTCAAGTCCGTTCCGCGCACCAAGGTCGAAGCGATACTCAACGAATTCCAGCAGATTGCCGAAGAACAATCGGCCATGCACGTCGATACCGATGATTACATCCGCTCGGTTCTGACCAAAGCGCTCGGTGATGACAAGGCATCGAACCTCATTTCGCGCATCCTGCAAAGCGGGGAGACCTCCGGCATTGAGGGCCTGAAGTGGATGGATGCCACGACGGTTGCCGACCTGATCAAGAACGAGCACCCGCAGATCATCGCCACCATCCTGGTGCACCTCGAACACGATCACTCCAGCGAAATTCTCAATCACTTCACAGAGCGCTTGCGCAACGACGTCGTGCTGCGGATCGCCACCCTGGAAGGCATCCAGCCCGCCGCTCTGAAAGAGCTAAACGAGGCAATGGCTCGAATTCTCGCCGGCTCGACCAGCGTCAAGCGGACAGCGATGGGTGGGGTACGAACCGTTGCCGAAATCCTCAACTTCATCGGCACGGCCAATGAAACCTCGGTCGTTGATGCCATCCGCGAATACGACCCCGATCTCGCCCAGAAGATTCTCGACGAAATGTTCGTTTTCGAGAACCTGATGGATATCGACGATCGTTCCATCCAGCTCATCCTGCGCGAAGTGCAATCCGATTCGCTCATCCTAGCCCTCAAGGGTGCTTCGCCGGAATTGCGCGAGAAAATATTCAAGAACATGTCGCAGCGCGCTGCCGAAATGTTGCGCGAAGACCTCGAATCCAAAGGCCCGGTACGTCTTTCCGAAGTGGAAGCCGAGCAGAAGGAAATCCTCAAGGTTGTCCGTCGCCTTGCCGACGAAGGGCAGATCGTCATCGGTGGCGCCGGTGGCGAGCAGATGCTCTGATTCAGCACTGAACCATGATCATTCCCAAAGAGGAACTCACCCACTTCCACCGCTGGCAGGCCGGATCATTCGATAAAAAGCCGGTAGCCACCGCAGAGGCACCTCCGCAAACGCCTGACATGCAGGCGGCCCCTTTGGATACGCATGAGGTGCTCACCGAGGAATTCAAGCTCCCCACCGCCGAAGACATCGAACGGATGCACGAAGATGCCCGAGCCACCGGCTACCAGGCCGGCTTCGCCGAGGGACAGGCAGCAGGAGAGCAACAAGCACGTGAGATTGCCGAAGCCCAGGCGCAGCAGCTTGCCACCCTGATTAGCAACCTGAAAAACTCGGTTGCTGATCTTGAGAACACCGTTGCCGACCAGCTGCTTGCGCTGGCTATTGAAATCGCGGCCCAAGTCACCCGAAGCGCAGTTAACGTCAAGCCAGAACTATTGTTGCCGGTGATTCGGGAAGCGGTCAGCACCTTGCCAATGCACCATGCCCATATTGTTCTCCACTTGAATCCGCGCGATATCGAACATGTCCGAACTGAAGCCGGCGAGCAGCTTGCCCAGATTGGGGCCCAACTTATCGAAGACGGCACAGTCTCTCCGGGTGGGTGCATGTTGCAGGCGGGAGCCAGCGAAGTCGACGCCACGATTGAAACGCGCTGGAAGCGTGTTCTCGAAGCCATCGGAACAGAGCCACAGGAATGGCTGACCCTCTGATCCCCGACGATCTGCCCGACCACCCGGCACGCTGGAACAATTTCCTGCAAAACTGTGGAACCGCAGCGAGTAACTCTCAGCCGCTTTGGCCCGTCGGACGCCTGACTCGCATTAACGGGTTGGTCATGGAAGCAGCCGGGCTAAAGCTGCCACTCGGCAGCACCTGCAAGATATACCCATCGAGTGGTGCGCCGATTGAAGCAGAGGTTGTTGGATTTGCCGGCGAAAAACTCTACCTGATGCCATCTGACGATGTGTATGGCCTTGCTCCAGGCTCGAAGGTGGTCGCTGTCGAATCACCCAATGCATTGCCGAAGGTCGGCGGGCCACCGCCATTCCGGCGCCGCGCCATAGACCGGGCCAAGCAAGGGCCAGTCGGCGAGGAGTTGTTGGGCCGCGTCCTGGATGGTGTCGGCCGCCCCCTCGACAACAAGGGGCCATTGATCGCAGCCCAGACTCGACCACTGCAAAGCCGACCGGTTAACCCGATGTCGCGTGCCGCCATCCATCAGCCGCTGGATGTCGGGATCCGCGCCATCAACGCGCTGCTGACCGTCGGCCGAGGCCAGCGCATGGGGCTGTTTGCCGGCTCCGGCGTCGGCAAGTCGGTGCTGCTGGGCATGATGGCCCGCTACACCGAAGCCGAAGTGATTGTTGTCGGGCTGATTGGCGAGCGCGGTCGAGAGGTCAAGGAGTTCATCGAACAGATTCTCGGCGACGAAGGCATGCGGCGCTCCGTCGTCGTGGCAGCCCCGGCCGATACCGGCCCCTTGATGCGACTTCAAGGTGCCGCCTACGCCACAACGATTGCCGAATATTTCCGTGACCAGGGGAAACACGTCCTGCTGATCATGGATTCCCTGACTCGCTACGCCATGGCTCAACGCGAAATCGCCCTGGCGATTGGCGAACCTCCCGCCACTCGGGGCTATCCGCCATCCGTATTCGCCCGCCTGCCCCAGTTGGTTGAGCGCGCCGGCAATGGCCAGGAGGGCGGCGGCTCCATCACGGCTTTCTATACGGTTCTGGCGGAGGGCGACGACCAGCAGGATCCGATTGCCGACTCGGCGCGAGCAATTCTTGACGGCCACATCGTGCTATCCCGCACCCTTGCCGATGCCGGCCACTACCCGGCCATCGACATCGAGCAATCGATCAGCCGCGCCATGGTCAACCTGATCGATGCCCCCCATCTGGACCAGATTCGCAAATTCAAGGTCTTGTTCGCACGCTATCAACGATCGCGCGACCTGATCTCCGTCGGCGCCTACGCACCGGGCTCCGACCCTGTTCTCGACCAGGCGATCAGCCTATACCCGAGAATGGAAAGCTTTCTGCAGCAGCAACTTGTCGAACAGGCTGATTTCCCCAGCAGCCTGGAAGCCCTCAAGACGCTTTTTTGATAATCGATGCCCCAGCCCTTCACGCTCCAGCCACTACTTGACCTGATGCAAACCCGCACCGACGAGGCGACGCGCCAACTCGGCCAACTGATTGCGGCAGAACAGAACCAGCGTAGCCGCCTGCAGATGCTTGAACAGTATCGCGAGGAATATGCGCAACGTCTTCGCGAGGCGACCCAGCAGGGCATCACCCGGATGATCCTGCGCAATTACCAGGACTTTCTTGCGCGTATAGATGAAGCAGTCAACCAGCAAAAAATTGCTGTCGAGAACTCCGAACGAGGCACGAAGGCAGGAAAAGAAAACTGGCAGGCTCAGAACAAGCAATTAAAAGCCATCGACACGCTTTCACAACGCCACGATGCACGCGAGCGCTATCGGGAAAACAAGCAGGACCAAAAACTTCAGGACGAATTTTCTACCCGAAAGTATGGGGTCAGAGAAGACCCTGACAGCCAGGAGCCGTAATAGGCACGCATATTGCTTAAATCTCCCCGATATATCTATCTTTCGAGGTGCAGGCATGAGCGTGAGTGTCATTTCCAACGTAGCGTCCGCCATGGGTCTAGCGACGCCTGCCGCCGCACCCGAAGGCATTGAAGGCCTGGCGGGCGATTTTGCAGCGCTGCTTTCCGGGCAGACACTGGCCGCAATGATGACTTTGGCGGACTCGGACACAGCCAAAAACCTTGCCAATCAAGGTAACTCAAAAGACAGTGGGGTAAAGAGCGAAAAGGCGGCGGACGACAACAGCAATTTGCCCTTCGATCCCGCTGCGCTTGTGGCGATGATCGGTAATCCTCAACTACAGCCGGCAATCCCCATTACTCCCCAGGCCATAGGCGAAGTGCTGAAGCCATCCCAGGACAAGGATCTCGCGCTGGCGATCTCGGCACAACTCAGCGGGCAGCCCCGGGAACGCTCAAGCACAGCCCTTACTGAAGCAGCGATAACCCCGGCGGAATACAAGCTCCCCCTCAATCTTTCCGAGCGAGAAGCGCCTGCAGGCAAGCTGGCGAGCGATGCGGCAAATATTGCCGCATCCTCTGAAACAATCAATTTCAACGCAAGCCTGTCCGCCGCGCTCCAGCCAAAAGGCTCCTCGTCCGAGCATCAACTCACCGTCAATACTCCGTTGCACGCTGAAGCATGGCCAAAACAGTTTGGAGAGAAGATCGTCTGGCTGGCCAAGAACGATCAACAAACGGCGCAAATCAATATCAACCCGCCGCAACTGGGGCCGGTTCAGATTACCCTGAACCTCAACGGCGATCACGCCACTGCGTTGTTTTCGTCGCAGAACGCCGAAGTCCGCCAGGCTATTGAAGCCTCCTTGCCGCAATTGAAAGAAATGCTGTCGGCGGCAGGTATCAGCCTGGGTGATACCAACGTTGGCGCAAACCTGGCTCAACAAAACCAGAACAATCCTTTCCTGGCGCCAAACAAGAACCAATCGATGCCTGAAAACGCTATACTCCCGGCGAATGACAATACGCCAAACACTGGCATTGCACAGGTCCTGCACAAGGGCCGTGGGCTGGTAGATTTGTTCGCGTAATAAACAAGGGATTCCAGACAGGAGGAAACATGGCCAAGGATGCCAAACCAGCGGAAGAAGGGGCAGAAGCTCCCAAGAAAAGCAAAAAACTGTTGATCATCATCCTGGCGGTAGTCCTGTTGCTGGTCCTTGGCGGTGGCGGCGCAGCATTCATGCTGCTCAAGAAGGCTGATCCTGAAGATGGCGATGAAGAAGTCGCCGAGGAGACAACCAAGCACAAGAAAAAAGACAAGAAGAAAGACGCCCACGCTGCGCCGGTCTTTGTCAATCTTGATCCGTTCACTGTCAATCTGGTTCCGGAAACTGGTGACCAGTATCTGCAGGTCGCGCTGTCTCTCGAGCTTGAGGACCCCTTGGCAGAACCACCGCTCAAGGCGCAGATGCCGAAGATTCGCAACAATCTCACTTTGCTGCTTTCATCCAAGAAAGCTTCAGAACTGTTGCCCAAGGAAGGCAAGGAGCAATTAGCCGAGGCGCTGAAGGACGAGATCAATTCGGTCATCGAACCTCCCAAGAAAAACAAGAAGGGCGAAGTCGTCGCGCCGGAAGGCCCCGTCAAATCTGTCCTCTTCACTTCCTTCATCATCCAGTAAGGAGCCATGGCAGGCGACTTTCTCTCCCAGGACGAGGTAGATGCCCTACTCAAGGGCGTTACCGGCGAAACTGACGAACCCGAAGAGAGTGAGGGCGAAGGGGGTGGCGTTCGCTCCTACAATATCGGCACTCAGGAGCGGATTGTCCGTGGCCGAATGCCGACGCTGGAGTTGGTTAACGAGCGCTTCGCGCGCTACCTGCGGATTGGCCTCTTCAACTACATGCATCGTAATGCCGAGATTTCGGTCGGCCCGATCCGTGTCCAGAAATACAGCGAGTTCATTCGCAACCTGGTGGTTCCGACCAACCTGAACCTGGTCATTGCCAAGCCCCTGCGGGGTACGGCGTTGTTCGTCTTCGACCCGAATCTGGTCTTCCTGGTCGTGGACAACATGTTTGGCGGCGATGGCCGCTTCCACACCCGTGTCGAAGGTCGTGACTTCACCGCTACCGAGCAACGAATTATCCAGGGCTTGCTCAATGTCGTTTTCAACGAATACAGCAAGTCCTGGAAACCGGTCTACGACATCAACTTCGAATACATCCGGTCGGAGATGAATTCCCAGTTCGCCAATATCGCCACCCCGTCGGAAATCGTTGTCTCGACGACTTTTACGCTGGAGTTTGGTGGCGCAACGGCGGACATGCATATCTGCTTCCCTTACTCCATGCTTGAGCCGATCCGTGATCTGCTCTACAGCACAATGCAGAGCGACCAGCTGTCGTCGGACAAACGCTGGATAGGCACCTTGCGCAAGCAGCTGCAGGGCGCCGAAGTGGAAATCGTGGCACAACTTGGCTCAGGCAGTATTACGCTTGGTCAGATACTGAAGCTGAAGGTGGGCGATGTCATTCCCCTTCATATCCCGGAAAAGATTGAAGCCTTGGTCGACAGCGTCCCGCTGATGGAATGCACCTACGGACAACAAAGCGGCCAATATGCACTGAAGGTCGAGCGATTCATAGCCTCCTCGCCCGAAGCACCGCACGCCGAGCCGGCAACAGGAGAAAAAAATGGCTGACGAAATGGAAAACATCGAGAGCACCGCGACGGAAGACGACGGCCAGATCAGCGAAGACGATTGGGCCGCCGCGATGTCTGAGCAGGCCATTACCGAGGCACCTGCCGCACAGGCTGCACAGCCAGCAGACATCTTCCCGTCGTTTGGCGGCAACTCCGGCAATGCCGGCATGATGAACGAACTCGACATGATTCTGGACATTCCAGTCCAGATCACCGTTGAGCTCGGTCGAACCAAGATCACCATCAAGAACCTGCTCCAGCTCGCCCACGGCTCGGTTGTTGAACTGGACGCCATGGCTGGCGAGCCGATGGATGTGATGGTCAATGGCACGCTGATCGCCCAAGGCGAGGTCGTGGTGGTTAACGACAAGTTCGGCATCCGCCTGACCGACATCATCACGCCCTCCGAACGGATGCGGAAGCTCAATCGCTGAACGCGCTGCCAAGTTTCGATTAAGATAGCGGACTACTATCTCCGCATACGGGCTTGGCTTTGTTACGCACCCTCCTCCTGCTCATCCCTTTCGCCGCACATGCCGGAGATACCGCCGCCGTCGGTGTTTCGACAGGTACGTATGTCCAGGCCGGACTCGCCTTGGCGTTGATTGTCGGCCTTTTAGCCGCAACCGCCTGGCTGGCCCGCAAAGTCTCCGGCGGCAAGGGATTTGGCCAAGGCGGAATGAAGGTTGTGGGCGGCGTAGCACTCGGCCCCCGCGAGAGAATCGTTCTGCTGGAAGTCGGCAACGACTGGCTCGTGATCGGGATCGTGCCCGGCCAGATCCGCACGCTGCACCGGATGGAAAAAGGCACACTTCCGGAAAATGCGTTGCCAGCCTCTGCAGACAAACCTTTTGCCCAATGGTTGAATGGCATTGCCAACCGCCAAAGCCATGAATAAATACCTCGCACTGGCGCTGACCTTGCTGCTTCCGGCAGGACTGGCTTTCGCGCAGACGGCAGGCGGACTGCCTGCTGTGACCAGCACCCCGGCGGCGGGTGGCGGTACGACATATTCGCTGACGATCCAGACACTGCTGCTGATGACGGCGTTGACCTTCATTCCGGCCATCGTGCTGATGATGACAGGCTTTACCCGAATCGTCATCGTTCTGTCCCTGCTGCGTCATGCGCTAGGTACCCAGACCGCACCGCCGAATCAGGTCGTGGTCGGACTCGCGCTGTTCTTAACATTTTTTGTGATGAGCCCTGTGCTTGAAAAGGTCTACACGGACGCCTACGTCCCGTTATCGGAAAACAAGATAAATATCATGCAAGCAGCCGACCGCGCGGCCATTCCGATGCGTGGTTTCATGCTCAAGCAGACGCGGGAATCCGATCTGGCCCTGTTTGCCGGCATCGCAAAAATCGACAAGATCGAAAGACCGGAAGACACCCCGCTGCGAATTCTGGTCCCGGCCTTTGTGATCAGCGAATTGAAGACTGCTTTCCAGATTGGCTTCATCCTGTTCATTCCCTTTCTGGTCATCGACATGGTCGTCGCCAGCCTGTTGATGTCGATGGGCATGATGATGATGTCTCCGGTCATGGTCGCCTTGCCCTTCAAGCTGATGTTGTTTGTTCTGGTCGATGGCTGGCATCTGGTCATCGGCTCACTGGTCCAGAGTTTCTCGCCATGACACCCGGAACAGTCATGGAAATTGGCCGACAGGCCATCGAGGTCACCCTGCTGATCTCAGCCCCCATGCTGATCACGGCGCTCGTCGTCGGGCTGATCATCAGCATTTTCCAGGCGGCAACCCAACTGAACGAATCCACATTGCAATTTGTACCCAAACTGGTGGCCATGTTTGTGGTGCTGTTGCTCATGGGCCCATGGATGATCCAGTACCTCGTCGACTACATCCAGCGCTTGTTTGGCAGCATTCCACAATTGATCGGCTAGCATGATCAGCATCGGATCAGCCCAGATCGATGCCTGGATTGTCGCCTTTGTCTTTCCTCTGGCCCGCATTTTGGGATTCATCGCCACTGCGCCGCTGTGGGGTACCGCCGGCATTCCTAGGCGAACTCGCCTGATACTGGCGATCTCCATCGCGGTAGCCGTCACGCCCACCCTGCCGCCTATGCCTAGTGTTCAACCAGCCTCCTTGGCCGGTCTGTGGATACTGGCGCAACAAATGCTGATCGGGATTGGCATGGGATTCGCGGCCAAAATCGTGTTTACCGCCTTTGATATGGCCGGCGAATTTATCGGTTTCCAGATGGGCCTCGGGTTTGCCACCTTCTACGATCCAATGAGCTCGTCGCAGACACCAGTGATTACCGAGTTCATCAATCTGATTGCCCTGCTCCTGTTTCTTTCGATGAACGGGCACCTGCTTTATCTGGCAACGCTGGCTCAGAGTTTTTCTGCCATCCCGGTCAGTGCCACGCCGCTCGGCGCTTCGTCCTGGCTGAATCTGGCCGAACTGGGAAGCAAGATTTTTTCCGCAGGGCTACTACTTTCCCTGCCGATCATCGTGGCGCTAATGATCACCAATGTGGCCTTGGCAGTTCTGACGCGGGCGGCGCCGCAGTTGAATCTGTTTGCCCTGGGTTTCCCGCTGACCTTGATGGGCGGCTTCGTAGCGCTGGCTATCAGCCTGAACTACCTCGCCTCCCCGCTGCAAAGCATTTTTGAATTCGGGTTGAGTGCCATGCTTGGCTTTGCCACTCCTCAGAACTAACGCTGCCGCTAGTTCTGGAGAAAGGAATCAGCCTGCTGGCGCTGGACCAACCGGATCGTCCCCTCAGCCACTCGCCGCGCTCCGATGGTCTGGGAGTCAATCCCTTCCGTATATTCAACGATCTGATAGCCACCAAAGCCCTGCTCGTACTGCAGTTGGGAAGCACGGCGCTTGAGAATCTGGATCGACTCTCCAGCCCCCCCGGTGTGGTAGCGCTTCATCTTCATCGAAAAACGGAAGGTGTCCTCATTCAGCCGCGCCTCTTCGATCTCCCAGTTGGGAGCAAGCGGGTCATAGTAGAGATAGATTGCCGCGCCAAGCATCAGCGTTGAAAGCGATACAGAAGTACCGGCGGTAAGCTGAATCGCCTTGTTCGGAATCAGCGGGCTGGCGCTACTACCTGAGCCCCCAGTGCTGGAGCAACCGACCAAAGCGACAACCACTGCCCCAAGAATGAGTTTTTCTTTCATAGGATATTGAAGAGGCTCAATTGGCTGGTTTGCTTGAACGACAACTGGGCAGCCTCGAGCTGCATCTGATAGTTCGAAAAGCGCGAAATCGCTTCCGTGTAATCGAGATCCTGCAGCTGCGAGAGACGTGTGTCGTATTGATAGCCAACATCCTCGCCCATCGAAGTCATGCTATCGAGCGAATTCAGCCTGGCACCAACGGATCCGCGAACATTGGCAAAATGCGTCACCACATCACTCAAATCGCCCAAGGCCTGCGTATAAGCGGCTACCGTGTAGGGAACGCCGCTTGCCGGATTAAGGATATCAATCATGTTCTGCAAGCTATCGAAAAGGCTGCGCCCTTTGACGTTGCCGGAGGCATCCTTGACCTGCATGAAGACGTCGAGGCCATTTTCGCTGACCTCCATCTCGTTCGAAGACGTCACCTGCAATGACTGCTGGCCGGCATCTCCGTTATAAGTGACATAGGTGCCAGCCCCCAGCGCATAGGGCTGAGTGGCACCAGTATTCAATTCAAACGGTTTCGTCGTCGACTGAAAGCCGGCAAAGATATACAAGCCTGTGCCATCTTGCGTATTCGCCAGCCCCAGCAAACTCTGCATGCGACTCGCCAGCTCCGTCGCGATCATGCCGCGATTGGAGGCGCTGTATGTCGTGTTTCCAGCCAGGGAAGCTTTTTCAAAGGCGCTAGTCAATTCGTCGCCCATGTTTGCCAATACATCTTCCAGATAATTCAAACGTGTTTTCGCGTCCGCCTGATTATCAAGAAACTGCTTGTTGACGCCTTTGGACTGGCTGACCTTGAGCGCTTCCGAAGCGCCAATCGGGTCATCCGCCGGCGTAAGAATCCGTTTCCCCGTCGACAACTGCTGCTGGACCTTGTACAGATCGAACTGGCGCGCCTGAATTCCATTCGTGCCGTTATTGAAAATCATCGAGGTACTAATGCGCATGATCCGGACCTCTTATTAGCCAAGGGCCAAAATGGTGTCGAAAAGCTTGTTGCCGATTTCGAGTATCTTCGAAGCCGCCTGATAAGCCTGCTGATACTTCAGCATGTTTGCTGCCTCTTCGTCGAGATTGACGCCCGAAAGCGATTCCCGGGTAGCGGTAGCCTGATCAAGGACTGCGCTTTGCGCAGCAAGCTGAACCTTGACCTCGCGCGTACGAATCCCGTTGTCAGCCACCAGTCGTGCATACGCTGACTGGAAGGTTGAAGTGCCATCGGAAACGGTATTTTGCGTCTGCAACTTGGCGAACAGGACTGCATTTCGACCATCCTGCACACCACTGGTATTGCGTTGAACGACAAACTGGTCACCGACAGCCGGAGTACCGTTGATATTGAAGGACATGCCGGAGTAGGCCACCTTGGACAACGTCGCTGTCCCGCTAGTCAAAGGAATATTGCCAGTGGTCGTACTGGACGTCCCGTCCGAATAAACTGCGGTCCAGGTGCCGGGCACGCCATTCAATGTTGCTGCGGTAGCCGTCAGCGTCAGTGGCGCTGCTGGCGCTGAGTAACCAACACCAACCATGCCCTGCGAAATACTCATCGAGCCGGTATTGGTCGTTGCCTGGGTAACGCGGATTGGTGCAGCGGCCGCCACCAGACGTGGATCAGCGACGATTCGACCATCAATATCGATGTTCCGCGCCACTTCACTCACTGGCTGTAGAACAAATTTGTCGCCATTCGCCCCGACTGCGGAGATATTGAGGCTAACCCCATCAAAATTAACGACACCGACACCGATTCCCGAAGCCACAACCTGATTGTCATCAACGCGAGTGATTGAATAAGCACCGGCCGCACCAAATTGCACCTGGTAATTGCTGGTCGTCAATTCAGTGTAGAAATTTCCGCTGTAGTCAGGCGCGGTGGGCGCCACCGGCGCCATGAATGACGCAACAAGGTTTCCTGCGCCAGTGTTGAAACCATTGGCAATCACTTTGGGATCGCTGATCGTAAACAGGTTGCCGACAAATCCGACATCCCCCGCGATCTTCCCGAGCAGATCCTGTCCGAGACTATGTTGCGCATTGAATGTCAGCGCCACGGAGGCCGCGACACGGCCAAGCTCGTTAACGACCAGATCGAGTGAGTTATTTCGGAAATCGAGCAAACCACCCAACTCGCCGCCCTTGATCAAGGATTCCGGAAATTCCTGAGTACCGCCGGCCGTCTTCAAACCGACCACCATCCGGGAAGGATCGGAAGTCGACGGAGTTGCCGTCATTTCCATCACATTGGCGCCAACGACAAGCTGCTGACCACTCCCGATGTACACGTTGTAGGTACCGTCGGTGTTGGTACTGGTCGTAACCTTGATCACCTTGTTCAGATCAGCCACGATCTGGTCGCGCAGGTCGAGCAGATCATTCGCTGGCTGCCCGTATCCTGATTCCGATACGACTATCCGCTGATTGATATCTGCCAATTGCGACGCATAGGCATTGATCGCGCTTACTGCATCGGTAACACGCCCATTTACCTGATCCTTTAACTCTGCCAGCCGGGCATCGATATTGTGGAAGCGGCTTGCCATCGTCTGCGCCGAGGCAATCATTGACTGCCTGGCGGGCAAAAGCGATGGATTCGAGGCTACTTGCTGGACACCTGAAAAGAAATCCTGCAATGCCGGCGATAGTCCCGCTGACGTGTCTGCCAGCATGGTATCGATCTGTGTGAGCTGAGCGTAGTAAGCATCCAGCTCGCTGACCTGCGTCTGAGCCGTATTAACCTGGCCAGTCAGATACTGATCGTACATGCGCTTGATTGTCTGGACATGCACGCCCTGACCAATGGCACCGGCACCGGTATTGACCGCGATATTGGTTGCCTGCACCGTCGCCTGACGGGTGTAACCCGGCGTATTCGCGTTGACTACGTTGTGCTCCGTCGCCAGCAAACCCATTTGGGCGGCTGAAAGCCCGCTAAGCCCGATGCTGAAAATTCCTGTACCCATCTTTTCACCTCTAAGAGGTTAACGGCCAAAATGCCGTAAAGTTTAGGTGGCGATCAACCGATCAGTGCCTGCCGCAATGCGGGGCCATTGATGATGCGCGAAAGTTTGTCGGCATACATCGGATCGGTGGCATAGCCAGCCTGTTGCAAACGTCTTGCAAACTCCGTGCCATCTTGCGAGCCAATAACGGCGCTGTAGCGGGAATTGCCACGCAACAAATTCGCGTAATCGCGGAAAGCCTCTTCGTAGGAACCGTACGCCCGGAAACGCTCGACCGACTGTTGCGGCTGGCCGTTGACATACTCCGTCGTCGTCGCATCTACCGTCTGGCCAGACCAGTTCTTCCCGGCCTTGATGCCGAACAGGTTGAAACTCGGGGAGCCGTCTGCCTTGCGGATTTCAGCCCGCCCCCAGCCACTCTCCAGTGCGGAATGTGCGACCAGAAACTGCGGCGGCACGCCGGTCGAGCGCGATGCTTCGACAGCATGCGGCCAGACGCGATTGACGAATTCCTTCGAGCTTGCAGGCGCATCTGTCGCCACTGCCGGCGCCGAGGTGACATCAGCTTTTTGATAGGCCGCAGAAGTCGGCAGACTGCTCAGCACAGTCTTGTATTGGAGATGACGGCCATCCGAAGCGGCGAGCGGCAAGGCACCGGCGGCAGTGTTTGCCGCTCCGGCGACAGCCCCGGTAACTTCGGCCTCGCCCTGCGGAGTGCCTAGCGAACGCCCGAGCTGCTGCTCGATCAGTTTCGCGAAACCGACACCTTTGCCGGTGGTCGACAAATTCTGCGCCATTTGCTGGTCGAGGAGGCTGGTATAGAACTTGGACTGCTCGCTACTCAGTATTCCGTCATCGGGAACCGTATCACGCATGCTTTTCATGACCATCTGCAGAAACATGGTCTCGAACTGCTGTGCTGCGGCTTTCAAGCCCTCCTGCGGATTCTTGGCAAACTGACCACGTAGATCCTGTGCCGACTGGACGTCGTAAGCCGCCCGGTTCGGCGTGGATTGAATCTTGATCGACATCGCGTGGCGCTTAGATGATTTCGAGATCGGCGCGCAACGCACCTGCAGCCTTCATGGCCTGCAGAATCGCCAGCAGATCAAGCGGATTGGCCCCCAACGCATTGAGTGCCTTGACCACATCGGCCAGATTGGCTCCCGCCTTGACGTTCATCATGCTGCCATTGTCCTGCTTGACCTGGATATCGGCACCTTGCCCGAATTGCGGCTGCCCGGCATCGACAACTACCGACAGGCTGCCATGCGCGACCGCACAGGGATCCAGCGTCACCTTCTGGTTCATCACCACAGAACCCGTGCGCGGATTGACGATTACCCTCGCCATACCGGCCACCGGCTGCACATCGAGGTTTTCGATCCGACCCAGGAAGGAAACACGGGAATCGGCATCTTCCGGCACTTTGACCACAAGCCGCCGACCGTCGATCGCTTGCGCAGTCCCTGCACCGGCAGTCCGGTTTATCGCGTCCACCACTTTCTGGACAGTGCCAAAATCACTATTCGAGAGTTCGTAATAGACCACGCCCCCCTGGCCGAGCGCCGTTGGCACGGCCCGCTCAACACTTGCCCCTGCGGGAATGCGGCCGGCCGACAGGTGATTGACCGTCACTTTCGAACCACCGGAAGAAGCGCCAACACCGCCGACCAGAATATTGCCCTGGGCAATCGCATAGACCTGACCGTCGGCACCCTTCATTTGGGTCATCAACAGCGTGCCGCCTCGCAGGCTCTTGGCGTTACCCATCGACGAAACCGTGACATCGATCGCCTGTCCCGGCCGCGAAAACGATGGCAGGCTGGCGGTCACCATCACCGCTGCGACGTTCTTCAACTGAAGCTTCTGGGACTGTTCCTGCGTCAGATTGACGCCGAGCTGGGAGAGCATATTGCTCATCGCCTGCGTCGTGAATGGTGTCTGGGTTGTCTGGTCGCCGGTGTTATCGAGACCGACGACGATGCCGTAACCGATCAACTGGTTGCTACGCACGCCCTGAATGCTGGCCAGATCCTTGATCCGCTCGGCAAATGCCGGTTGGCACCAGAGCGGCAGCACACAGGCGGCCAGAATTGCCGTCTGCCGGAACACTTTGCCGCTAATTGTCTTCATGATGCGCCTCCGCGAGAAATTCCCTAGAACGGCATCACATTAAGGAAGAACCGTGCCAGCCAGCCCATGACCTGGCCATCGCTGACCTGGCCGGACGACTTGTATTCAATCCGGGCATCAGCAATCTTCGAGGATTCGACGATATTGAAGGCATCGACAAAGCTCGGATTCACGACACCGGATATGCGAACGAACTCCTGTTCGCTACCGATCGCCACCTGTTTCTCGCCGGAAACCAGCAAATTGCCGTTGGGCATCACATCAATGACGGTCACCGTCATGTTGCCGGTAAAGATATTGTTGTTGGCCGCCTCACCCTTGCCGCTGAAAGCAGTCGAACTGTTCGCTGAAAGATCCATCGCGCCAGGCATCACCCGGGAGAAAACGCCCGTTGCAGCACCCAGGCCATACTTCTGGGCATTGGATTGATCGACCTTGTTATTTGACTTGGTCGAGGCTGTCGTGCTCTCGGTGATCTTGACCGTAATCGTATCGCCGACAAAGCGGGCTCGGCGATCCTCAAACAATGGCCGGCTGGAAGCAGCCTGGTAAATCGAGCCATTGGCGATGGCCGTATCAAAACGGGGCGACGGGCGAGCCGTCATCGGTTGATGCACATTGGTCGGCGGCACTGTCGAACACCCGGCGGCAGCCACCAAAGAGATCAGAATCAGGCGTTTCATGACATTACCTCACAGCTGTGTCAGGCGGCCCAGCATGGCATCCGAGGTCGACACGACCTTGGAGTTCAGTTCATATGCCCGCTGAGTCTGGATCATGGTGACCAATTCCTCGGCAACGTTCACGTTGGAGGTCTCCACGTAGCCCTGATTGACAATACCGGCGCCGTTCGAGCCCGGGGTATTGGGCGTCGGCGTGCCGCTGGCGGCCGTTTCGAGGAAGAGGTTCTGGCCGAGGCTCAACAAGCCGGCCGGATTGATGAAGGTCGCCAGCTGGATGCTGCCGATCTGCGTTGCTGCAGCCGTCCCCGGCTGCGTCACCGTCACGGTACCATCGGTACCGATCGAGACCGACAGGGCATTGGCGGGAATGGTGATGTTCGGCTGCAGCGGGTAACCATCGGAAGTCACGATCTGGCCCTGGTTATCCTTCTGGAAGGAACCGTCACGGGTATAGCCAGTCGTGCCATCCGGCAACAGAATCTGGAAGAAGCCATTGCCCTGGACGGCAATGTCGAGCGTGTTGTCGGTCTTCTGCAGATTGCCCTGAGTGAAGATGTGAGCGGTCGAAACTGGTCGAACCCCAGTACCGAGCTGCAGCCCGGTCGGAATCTGCGTTTGCTGCGACGACTGGGCGCCGGGTTGACGAAGCGTTTGGTAGAGCAGGTCCTCGAAGACCGCCCGCGAACGCTTGAAGCCGTTCGTGCTGACGTTGGCCAGATTATTGGAGATGACATCAAGCTGGGTCTGCTGGGCATCCAGGCCAGTACGGGCAATCCACAGGGAACGGATCATGATTCAGGTCCTATCAGGAATTCATTGAGAGCAACTGATCCGCACGCTGAGCGTTCGTATCGGCTGTCTGTAGCATCTTTATTTGCATCTCGAACTGGCGGGACAAGCTGATCAGGTTGACCATGGCATCCGTCACATTGACGTTGCTGCCTTCCAGCGTTCCGGAAGTCAGCTTGACGTTCGCATCGGCCGCTGCCGGCTGCCCGCTGCGCAGACGGAACAGGCCATCGGCACCGCGCACCATGTCGGCCTCTGGGGGATTGACCAGCTTGATACGGCCGATCGCATTCGAATTGTTCGGTGTGCCGAAAGTCGGTACGACAGACACCGTGCCATCCGGTGCAATCTCGATCGTGTTATCAGGCGGAATGTTGATCGGCCCGCCATCACCGGCCACCGGATAGCCACTCTTCGTTTGCAACAGACCGGTAACAGCCACATCGAGGCTGCCGGCACGTGTATAAGCCTCACTGCCATCGGGCAACTGGACGCCGATCCAGCCCCTGCCCTGCACGGCGACATCCAGATTGCGACCGGTAAACATGACCGGCCCTTCGTCCATCACATCGCTGACCGATGCATCGACCACAAATGCCCGTGTCGGCATGCCTTCGCCTAGCACCGGCACCGCACGGAAGCGATGCTCCTGCGCCTTGAAGCCGATGGTGCTGGCATTGGCCAGATTGTTCGCGGTCCCGGCCTGCTGCATGAATACATGCTTGGCGCCAGTCATTGCGGTGTAGATCAAACGATCCATGTCAGCGACTCAATTCGTCGATTAGCGCAGGTTTACCAGGGTCTGCATAACCTGATCCTGAGTCTTGATCGACTGGGCATTGGCCTGATAGTTACGTTGCTGGGTAATCAGGTTGACCAGCTCGGCGGTCAGGTCGACGTTCGATTCTTCGACGGTAGAAGAAGAGAGCACGCCAAGGTTGGAGGTATTCGGTGCACCAACCAGGGCCGGACCGGAAACCGAAGTTTCAGCCCATTGGTTGTTGCCGAGCGCCTGCAGACCATTCGGATTGGTAAAGTTCGCCAGCACGACCTGCCCTTGAGCAAAGGTCTGGCCATTGCTGTAGCGGCCTTGGACTACGCCATCCGAGCCAACCGACAAGCCAACCAGATGGCCGGCAGCGTAACCGTCTTGCTCAAGGCGGTTCGTACCGAACGGGCTACCGTACTGGGTCGTACCGACGAAATCGATCGGGAAGGTCTGCGTTGCCTGCGCGCCATTGGTAATGCTCTGACTGGCCAGAACATTCGTCATGTTCACTGTGACATTCATCGGTGAACCAGCGGTAATCTGACCGTCAGTACCGAAAGTCAGGGTGCCGATCGGCGCTGCACCGCCATTATTTTGATTGGTCGTACCGTCGACATTGGCATAGACCTCCCATTGACCGGCAGCCGCTGTTTTGCGGAAATAGAAGGTCATCGTATGGTCGTTACCCAACGAGTCATACATCGACAGCGCCGTCGAATAGTTATAGGTCAGCGGATCTGGCGTATAAGCGGTTGTCGAGCCCGCAGCGCCACCATTAACCCAGGCGGAGGCTGGAACCGTCTGCCGTGAATCCAGATTCAGATTGGCCTTGATGCCATTGAAAGTACTGGTGCTGTTATAGCCAGTCGCCTGGGGTGACAGATCAGAAGCAGAAATGACCAGCGGAGAAGGCGTAGAGGGGACGATGATGCCCGATTGAGCCGCATAACCCGTCAGCTTCATTCCCTGATCGTTGATCACGTAGCCATTTTTATCCAGATGGAACTGGCCATTCCGCGTATAGGTCGTCGCCCCGTTCTGATCCATCTGGAAGAAGCCGGCCCCATTGATCGAAATATCCAGCGGATTATTCGTCGAAGTAATGTTGCCTTGGGTAAATTGCTGCTGGATCGCCGCAAGGTTCACACCGATACCGATCTGGCTGGCACCGGCACCGGCAAGGGATGCCGCGTAGACATCACCAAAATGCGCAACCGAGGACTTGTAGCCAACCGTACTCGAGTTCGCGATGTTGTGGCTGGTTGAATCGATCGCCTTGGATGCCGCGTTCAGACCGCTCAATGCTTGCTGGAATGCCATTTTTTACCCCTTACAGAATTTGTTGGACATCCTTGAAGGCCACGTCACCCTGTGCGCCCAGATCAAGAACGAATCCGCCGTTGCTTCTTGCAACAGCAGAAACCGTGCCAATCATCATGGAGGTTGCCGTTACCTTCTTGCCCGCAGCGGTGGCGTCAACCGCAAAGGTGTATTTGCCGTCCGCCAGCTGTTTTCCGTCCGTATCCTTGCCATCCCAGGCGAAATAGAAGCTGCCGGCATCCTTGGCACCCAGGCTCTGGGTCAGGACGACCTTGCCAGCCGAATCCTTCACCGTCAGAGTGACCGCATCTGCTGCGCTATCGAGCAGCGCACCGCCGTAAGCCTGCCCGCTGGCAAGCGGCAAACTATTGCCGGCAACCATCACATTTTTGCCGATGATGCCTGCCGCCTGGAGGCCTTGCGCTTCGTTGTAGCCAGCCAGCAACTGGGAAAGCGTTCCATTCAGTTTTTCGATGCCATTGACTGTATTCAACTGCGCCAGCTGAGTAGTCACTGCTGCGTTGTCCATCGGATTGAGCGGATCCTGATTCTTGATCTGAGTCATCAGCAAGGTCAGGAAGCGGTTTTCCATATCCGCGGCGGTACTCGTGGTCGTTGTTTTCGTGCCACTGGTGCCGTTGATCGCGGCATAGATATCTGCCGCATTGCTGGAAGTATTGTTGGTGACGCTAGCCATCATTGTCTCCTGTCTTTAACCTTGGCCGATCTGCAGGGTACGCAGCATCATGGTCTTGGCGGTGTTCATGACCTCGACGTTCGTTTGATAGGAACGCGAGGCAGAAATCATGTTGGTCATTTCCTCGACCACATTGACGTTGGGGAAAGCGACATAGCCTTTTTCATCGGCGGCAGGGTTCTTCGGGTCATAGACCATGCGAGGAGGAGAGGCATCGTCGACCACTTGCCTGACCCGGACCCCTTTCGAGAGATCGCCCTGGGAGCCCATCGGCGTCGCCTCAAAGACCACTTGCTTGGCACGATAGGGTTTGCCATCCGAGGAAACGATACTGTCCGCGTTGGCCAGGTTGGAAGCAACCGCATTCAGCCGCATCGACTGCGCAGTCATTGCACTGGAAGAAACCTGAAAGACATTAAAGAGGCTCATTCACTGCTCCTTAGCTGGATGTCGAGGCCAGCGCGCTGCGCACGCCCTTGAATTTGTCACTGATCAATTGGGTGAGAATCTGGTACTGCAATGCGTTTTCAGCGATTTGAGCACGCTCGACATCCATGTCCACCGTATTGCCATCCACCGCAGACTGCGTCTCTTTACGGAACTGAACAGCGGCCGGGCCGCTGCTCGATCCACCGCTGATATGCCCCGAAGCAGTCCGCGCCAAGGCAACGCCCCCCGCCGACATACGGCCAGCCATAGCATTCTGCATTGCTGACTCAAAGCTGAAGTCACGCGCCTTGTAGTGAGGCGTGTCGGCATTGGCAATATTTGAGGCCAGCACCTGATGACGCTGGGTTCGCAAATTCAATGCTTGGCTGAGAACTGATACGTGTTGATTGAGACTGGCCATCATCCGCTCCATAGATTCAATCACCTAAAAGCACAGTCCATGCCACGGACCAAATGCCCTATTTCCGCTTTAGCCGGCAAGGGTCTCGGCAAAACTTGCCGGAATATCTGCCCATAGCATCAACCGTCAGGCAAAATGTGCGGATGCTGATTCGATTCGCCACCCTATTGTTTCTCCTCGCCCTTGCCCCGTGGACCAAGGCAGCCGAGACCGATATCGTCATAGACACCGCGGAACGTTACGTCCGCCTGCAGACACAGGGCATTCCCGGCAAAGTACAGATCAGCATGGGCCAGCTCGATGTCAGCCGCCTGCCCCCCTGCTCCGCTCATGAAGCGTTCTCGCCACCTGGCACGCGCATGAGCGGCAAAACGCATATTGGCGTCCGCTGCCTCGGTCCGAATATCTGGAGTGTTCTGGTTCCCGTCCAGGTTGCCATCAGCGGCAACTACCTCACCACTACCCGCCCCCTGGTTGCCGGACAAGCGATCACGGTCGGCGATATCGCGGTGCGTACGGGGGATTTATCCGCACTGCCAACCGGCGTTGTTACCGACCCCAAATCTGCGATCGGCAAGACACTTCGCAACTCTCTGGGATCTGGACAGCCGCTGCGTAGCGACCAACTTCTCGCTCCGCTCGTCATTCGTCAAGGACAAACCGTACGCGTCATCTCGGCAGGCCCGGGTTTTGCTGTAAGTGCCGAAGGCAAGGCGATGAATAATGCAGCCGAAGGTCAACTGGCACAGATCAGGATGGCTTCCGGACAAACCGTCAGTGGAATTGCCAAAGCCGACGGTAGTGTGGAAGTTTCTTTTTAGGCTAAAGTTCTGACTTCTTCTGTCGTTAACAGGATTGAGTTAAAAAGTTTTGAGAAGACCATCATGAAAATCGACAGCAGTTTCAAACCGACAACCGCCGGCCTGCAAAGCAAGCCAGCCCCTGCTCCGGCTGCCCAGGCACCGGCTGCCCAGGAGGCGGTCAGCCTCAGCCAGGTCGCTGGCAGCATGCATGCGAGCGAAAAACCGCCAGTCAACTCGGCGCGCATTCAGGAAATCAAACAGGCCATTTCGGAAGGTCGCTTCACGATCAACCCAGAAGCCATCGCCGACCGCCTGATTGAATCCGCACGCGATCTGGTCAACAGCAGCGGCAAGCGCCAGGCCTGATGTCCATCCTCGCGGGAATCATTGAAAGGGAAATCGATCTGGTTTCCCGTTTCATAGCGGCGTTGAACGAAGAACAGGACTGCCTGAAGCAGGCGGAACCAGCGCCACTGCCCGGCCTCGGCGTGACCAAGGCTGAGTTGGTTGAACAAATGAATGCGCTTGAAAACGAGCGCATGGCAGCCATCGGCGAAGCCGGAAAGCCGAGCGGCCGCGCCTCCATGGAAAATTGGCTGACGAATAACCCCTCAGATACTGCTGCAGCCCTCAACTGGAAAAAGTTGCTGGACTTGGCACGTGAAGCCAAGAGCCTGCATGAGCTGAACGGCAGTCTGGTTGAGATGCACCTCAAGAACACCGCTGAGGCCTTGGTCATCCTGACTCAGCAAGCCAACCGAACATCGCTTTACGGTTCCAGCGGGCAGGCCATGCCAGACACCGGTAGCCGGATTGTAGACTCGGCCTGAACGGTCTTCAGCCTGCTACTGCCCTACCGGGCGACCATCCTTGAGCTCAGTGGGCTCTTCTGGCCGGTTTGAGTCGATCATGATGCTCACCCGACGATTTCTGGCCCGGCCTTCCACCGTTGTATTGGTCTCGAGCGGACGCGTCTCGCCATAACCAATCGCTGTCAGGCGCTCCGCACCCACGCCACCATCGTTGAATAGCCGCAACACAGTTGTCGCCCGCATGGCCGACAGTTCCCAATTGGAAGGGAACTGCGGGGTGGCAATGGGCACGTTATCGGTGTGCCCCTCGATCGTGATCGGGAAGTCCGATGCGGCCAGTACCTTGGCAATCGCCAGCATGGCGCTGATGGATGCCGGCTGCAGTTTGGCCTGCCCTGCGGGAAAAAGAATGCTGTCGTTGATTTCAATCGTCACGCCACGACTGGTTTCAAGCAAGCGAACCTTTCCCTGGGCGACCAAGGGCTGCAAGGCGTCCATGATATCGGTGGCGACATTCTTCATTTTCTGTCGCTGCTCGACTTTCTTCTCTTCCAGCTTTCTCTGTTCCGGCAGTTTATCCGGCTTGGCGATCGGCTTGACCGGCAACAGCGGGGCACCTTGGATGACTGCAATCGGCTGCCCGCCTGGTTCTCCTGTTACATTCTTGAAGGCATTGGTCAGCGAATTGGATAGAACCTTGTATTTGCCCTCGTTAACCGAAGAGATTGCATACATCACTACGAAGAATGCAAAAAGCAGGGTGATGAAATCGGCGTAGGAGACAAGCCAGCGCTCGTGATTTTCGTGCTCTTCCTCACGACGACGACGAGCCATTAGTTCAGGTAGCCTTTCAGACGGCCTTCAATGATTCGAGGATTGTCGCCCACGGCAATGCCAACCAGTCCATCGACCAGCATTTCGCGAGTGGAGACCATCCGCAGAATATAGTACTTGAGCTTGGCAGCGATCGGCAGATAGACCAGATTGGCCAGACCGACACCATAGATCGTCGCCACGAAAGCAACGGCGATTCCCGCCCCCAGTTTGGTTGGATCTGACAGGTTTTCCATCACATGGATCAGGCCCATTACCGCGCCAAGAATCCCGATGGTCGGCGAATAACCACCGGCTGCCTCCCATATTTTTGCGGATTGGCGCCACTCATCTTCGAAGGTATTGATTTCGACTTCGAGCAATTCGCGGATGCGCTCCGGATCTGCGCCATCCACCAGCAACTGCAAGCCCCTGCGGGCGAACTCATCCTTGATCGCCGGAATATAGTTCTCCAGTGCGAGCAATCCTTCTCGCCGCGAGAGCTGACTCCAGTTCAGAATCTGTTCGATCAGGCGCTTCTGCTCGATAACCGGCGGCACCCAAACCCATTTGACCATCTTCATGCCACGCCTGAAGATATGAATCGGGCTCTGCAACAATACCGCGCCCAAAGTCCCCCCCAGAACGATCAGCAAGGCTGTCGGCTGCACCAGCGAACCAACGTGGCCACCTTCGAGGATTTGCCCGCCAATGATGGCAAACAGCCCTATGGCGATACCGGCCAGACTGATCTTATCCATCAAGCCTTCTCCTTGCGGCGCTTTGCAGCCTTCGGAATCTCTCCGACGATCTGACTGCGCAGACGTGCAATGGCCTGGCTATGCAACTGACAGACTCGGGACTCGGTGACGCCCATGACTTCACCGATCTCCCGCAGATTGAGATCCTGCTCGTAATACAGGGCCATCATCAGCTTTTCCCGTTCAGGAAGCGCACCAATGGCCGCGACCAACAGGGCCTTGACACTCTGGTCCTCAAGAATTGAGGCTGGGTCGGCCGCATTGTCGGTCAGGTGGCGCTCAAGGAAATCCTCGTCGCCATCGCCGGCCAAGTCGTCAAAATAGACCAATTGATGTCCGCGCGCATCTTGCAGCGTTTTTTGGTAGTCAGCGAGCGACATACCAAGCGCCTCGGCCAGTTCCTTCTCGGATGGTACCCGGCCATGTTCGTGCTCAAGCTGATTGATCGCCGTCTCTATTCGTCGCAATTCGCGCCGAAGACTGCGCGGCAACCAGTCGTTTTCTCGCAAGCCGTCAAGCATGCCCCCACGGATACGCTGCGTGGCGTAAGTCTCGAATTGGGCGCCAAAACCTTCCTGAAAACGATCAATCGCATCGAGCAAGCCGATCATGCCGTTCTGGACCAAATCGTCGAACTGAACACTGGGTGGCAGTCTGGCCATCAAATGATAGGCGATACGCTTCACCAGCGGCACGAAGCGCTGAACCAACTGATCCCTGTCTGGCTGCCCGGCAGCGGTATACATCAAGCTCGTAGTACGTTGGGTGTTATGCGTTGGCTCAAGTGTAGCAGTTGCTGCATGAAATGCTCGACCCCTCCGGCTTCGCTTTCGCTGCGCTGCCAGTAAAGCATGTCAGAGGCAATATCGCGAAACGCGGCGGCTGCAAGTGAATCGGGCGCTTGAACAAGCACGGGCCGACCCAGTTGTGCGGATTGGCGGAGCGCCTCGTCGAGCGGAATTGCGCCGGCGTAATCCAGACGAGCAATCCCTCGCTGTGCAGCTACCTGAGCAATATTTTCGAAAATTGACCGGGCATCAGGCTGGCTACGTACCTTGTTAACCAGAATCCGGAAATGCTTGCGAGAAAACGCATGGCTGACCTTCTTGATCAACGAGTAGGCTTCGGTAATCGACGCACTGCTCCCGGAGAGGACGACGACCGCCTCCTGCGCCGCCAGCCCGAAGGGAGAAAACCCATTGGGATGGGCCATGCTGGCATCGACCAGAATGACGTCGATTGGCCGCTCCAGCCCCGACATTGCATCAAGCAGGGTTTGCTGTTGCGGCAATGACAAGCGACCGAGTTTCTTCACCGCACGCGCCGCCGGCATAACCCGCAGCCCATGCATGGGCTGAAGCAGCACCTGGGACAGAGGGAGTTCACGCTGCACGACATTCAACAGATCGTTTCGCGCGACCAAACCAAAGGTAGACGCGATGTCGTCACCCGGCGCGTGCTCGTCAATGATCAGCACCTCTTTGCCAAGGCGAGCCAGCGCTACACCGATATTGGCCACCGCAACGCTACGCCCGACACCTTCGCAACCGGCAACGAAAGTGACCACTTGCAACTGCTGACCACCGCCCAATAGGCGACGCAGGCCAGCTGCCTGATCGACGCGAAAATCAGCCACGACGTCCTCCGACCGCAACCATGCCGGCATTCGCCATCATCAGCGCCGGCTCCACACCATCAAATTTGTGGGGAGAGCTTTCCGGCACATCCTTGAAGGCGCGATGCAACAAGTAGCTGCGGTTAGGCAGATGCAGGTCTTCCGGCACGCGCTGACCATTCGATACGTACAAAAGCTTGAGGCTGTGACGCATGATCACGTCAAGGGCGGTGGCCAGGCTGGCCGCTTCATCGATCTTGGTCAGAATGCAACCGGCCAAGGTATCGCCGGCATAGGCCCGTACCACATCGTCCAGCGTATCCCCGCGTGACGTCGAATTCAGCAGCAGCAGACGCTTCACATCGCAGCCTGCCAGCATGTCGGTCAATTCTGGCACCAGTTTGTCCTTCTGGCTCATGCCCATGGTGTCGATCAGGACCATGTGCTTGTGCTGCAGCTCAACCAATGTCTGGCGCAACTCTGTCGCATCCTTGACCAGATGGACCGAAACACCAAGAATGCGACCGTAGATGCGGAGTTGCTCGTGCGCTCCGATACGGTAGCCGTCAGTGGTAACCAACGCGACCTTGCTCGGGCCATGACGCAATACACAACGCGCCGCCAGCTTCGCAGTCGTTGTTGTCTTGCCAACACCGGTTGGTCCAACCAGTGCGTAAACACCACCCCGATCGACGATATCGTTTTCGTTGCCTATGGTGGTCAACGAACGGTCAGCAGCCCCCTTCACCCAAGCCATGGCTTCAAGGTTGTTCATTTCGTGAGGCAAGTCGGCAAGCAGATCGCGCGAAAACTGCGGCGAGAATCCGGCGTCGAGCATCTGGCGCAGGATTTCTGTCTTCACCGGCTCAGAGCGGGCGACCTCACCCCAGGCAAAGCCAGCCAGATGCTGCTCGACAATCCGACGCAGCGAACGAATTTCTTCCATGACCTCCATCGGCACAACTTCAGCCTCTGGACGACGCTGTGGCGCTGCCTGTGTTGGCGCCGGCGCGGGTTGTGGCGCCGGATTTGCTACGGGACGCTGCGGAGCAACAGGTACCGCCCCCGAGCGACCAAGATCCAGATTGCGCAAAGCGCCATTTTTCGGGATGCCTGCGTTCACCTGACCAACAGGCCTCTGAGCGGCGGGCTGCGGCGCAACAGATGGACGAGGTGCCTGAGGCACAGTCGACGTGACCGGCGGCGTCGGCTGCGAGATGCGAGCTCGAGCCGAGTTCAATACAACACGGTAGTCATCATCGAACTCGTTCGTCTGCGGGCGCCGTTCTGGCGGGGCTCGATCAGCGACGGGCGTCGGCACGATCATCGCCATGTCGCGCGCGGCGACGGCCATGATCTCGACGCCACCAGGAACTCCCCGATTGGACAGGATGATCGCATCGTTACCGAGCGTTTCCTTCACTTTTCTCAAGGCATCCCGTGCATTGGCCGCGATAAATTTTCTGACGTTCATGTTCTACCTCCGATGATCGAGGTCACCTTAATAATTCGGTTTTCAGGCACTTCGTTGTGTGACAGCACCTTCAACTGAGGAATGGTGCGGCGCAGGAATCTGGAAAGAAGCAAGCGCAGGCTTGCCGGCACCAGCAGCACAGCCGGCAGTCCAAGCCCTTCCTGGCGCTCAGCCGCTGCGGCTGTTTCGCGGACCAGCGTATCAGCCAGGCCAGGTTCAAAACTGGTATTTTCAGAGCCGCCAGAAACCGCCTGCGACAACAGGCGCTCAAGCGTTGGGTCAAGCGACATTACCTGCATTTCACTATTTCCGGGGAATAGCTGCTGAACGATCGCCCGGCCAAGCGCCATGCGCACCTGGGTCGATAGTTCGTCGGCATTCTGGGTACGTGTAGCGTGGTCAGCCAAGGTTTCCATGATGGTCCGCATGTCACGGATATGGACGCCCTCTTCAAGCATCGCGTGCAGCACTTTTTGCAGGATGCCGAGTGGCAGGATCTTGGGCACCAGATCTTCAACCAGTTTCGGCATTTCCTTGGCCAAGTGATCGAGCAACTGCTGAACTTCCTGACGACCGAGCAATTCACCCGCATGGGTCAGAATCAGGTGATTGAGGTGTGTCGCAACGACCGTCGAGGCATCGACCACCGTATAGCCATATGCTTGGGCCTGGTCGCGCTGACCTGCATCAATCCAGGTTGCCGGCAGACCAAAGGCGGGGTCCTTGGTGGTGGTGCCATTGAGCGTTCCTGCCACCCGCCCTGGATTGATGGCCAGATACTGTCCGGCATAGGCCTCGCCCTGCCCTACTTCCACTCCTTTGAGCAGAATCCGGTAGGCGTTTGGCTTTAGTTCCAGGTTGTCACGAATATGAACTGGGGAAACCAGAAAACCGACTTCCTGTGCAAATTTTTTGCGAATACCGCGAATACGACGCAACAATTCGCCGTCCTGCGACTTGTCGACCAACGGAATGAGCCGGTAGCCGACTTCCAATCCAAGCACATCCAAAGCGGCCACATCGTTCCAGCTCGCCTCCAAGGCCTCCGGAACAGCTGCTGGGGCGACAGGAACAGGGGTTGCAACAACGCGCTTCTCGGCCTGCGACATGGTCCAGGCGAACCAGCCAAGGGAAGAAGCCAGCAGCAGGAAGACGAGATTCGGCATCCCGGGAATCAGACCAAGGAAGCCCACAATGGCAGCCGTCACACCGAGAACCTTGGCGCTACGGAACATCTGCCCCATGACCTGCTGGCCGATATCCCGATCATCGGAAACCCGGGTTACCACCATGCCGGCTGCAATGGAGATGATCAGCCCAGGGATCTGGGCAACCAGACCATCACCAATCGTCAGCAGCGTATAGTTCTTGGCGGCCTGCGCCAATTCCATGTTGTGCTGCAGCACCCCAACAATCAAACCGCCAATGACATTGAGCAGCATGATGATGATGCCGGCTACGGCATCGCCTCGCACGAACTTCGAGGCACCATCCATGGAACCGAAAAACTCGGCTTCCCGCGAAATTTCCGTCCGGCGCTTGCGCGCCTCATCCTCACCGATCAGACCGGCGTTCAGATCAGCATCGATTGCCATCTGCTTACCCGGCATTGCATCGAGTGTGAAGCGAGCCGAGACTTCAGCCACCCGACCAGCGCCCTTGGTGATCACGACGAAATTGATGACCACAAGAATCAGGAAAACCATGATGCCGACGGCAAAATTTCCACCGACCAGGAAATGCCCGAAGGCCTCGATCACCTTGCCTGCTGCATCCGGGCCGTTGTGTCCTTCAAGCATCACCACCCGGGTCGAAGCCACGTTCAGCGACAAACGTAGTAGCGTGGTAACCAGTAGCACGGTCGGGAAGACCGAAAACTCAAGTGTTTTTTGAGTATTGACCGCAACCAGCAAAACCAGCACCGAAATTGCGATGTTGAACGTAAAGAAAACATCCAGCGCGAAAGCTGGCAGTGGCAACACCATCATCGCCAGGATCATCAGGATCAGGACGGGTGCCGCTAGCTGGGTCGCATTCATGCGCCCCAGAAAGCCCTGCAAGCCAAGTGACGAGGCGGCCATTTACGCAGCCTCCGGAACAAGTTCGGGCGGCACCGGCAAATCTCGCGGCGGCACCGGGTAGACTCCGCCCATCTGACGCCAGTTGGCCAGTTGATAGATATAAGCAAGAACCTCCGCAACTGCGTTGTACAGGGCGGAGGGGATTTCTGTGTCGAGTTCGGAATGTTTATACAAGGCACGCGCCAAAGGCGGTGCCTCCATAATCGGCACCGCGTTCTCGTTGGCGATTTCTTTTATCTTCAATGCCACTGCGCCAACGCCTTTCGCCACCACCTTGGGAGCTCCCATGCCCGTCTGATAGACGAGGGCAACCGCGTAATGCGTCGGGTTGGTCACCACAACATTAGCCTTGGGCACCGCAGACATCATGCGCTTGCGAGCTGCCTGCATCTGAAGACTGCGGATGCGACCCTTGACGTGAGGATCGCCCATCATTTCCTTCATTTCCTGCTTGACCTCTTCCTTGGTCATCTTCAGCTTGTCAAAGTACTGCCAAAGCTGGAATGGCACATCGGCAGCAACGACCAGAATCAGAGTAGCAACCAGAATCAGGAAAGAAAAAGAGACCAGATGCCCCGCGTGTGCAAGACCCATTTCAAGGGGCTCGCCCAGCAAACCAAAGATCTCGTCACGCTCTTTCCAGACCAGCAAGACAGCAACACCACCAACCAATACCGCCTTGAGGACAGCCTTGCCCAACTCCATCAAGCTGCCCCAGGAGAACATCCGGCCAAAACCAGACAGCGGGTTCAGGCGATTGAGATCAGGAACCAGTGCCTTGGGGGAAAACACCCAAGCATTCAGGAAAAATGGGGGCAGGATAGCCGCCACCAACAACAGACCAAGCAGTGGGGAAAAAACGAAAAGGGCATCACCCGAAATTTCCGCAAGACGGGGCAGCATCATGTCCGGATCGCGCATGTACTGTGACTCGACAGTAAAACCCTTCTGCATGATCGCCAGAGAGCGCTGCACGAACCAGCCACCCATCATCCAGAAAGTAGCACCAGCAACAGCCAGCACCAGAAACGTGGCAAGTTCGCGGGAATGGGGGACCTGACCCTGTTCGCGGGCCTGCTCGATTCGCCTGCTGGTAGGCTCTTCAGTTTTCTCGAGGTCGCTATCTTCCGCCATAGCCATCTTTGGTAAGTGTTGTGGCTATTATAGGAAAAAACTAGAAAAATTAAAGAGGTACGTGAGTTTATTTAGCCTGTTTCTCAAATGCCGACTGCAAGCTCATGACAACAGAGTAAACCTTCAAAAAGAAAAGAGGGGGCAACGCCCCCTCTCAACTCGTTGACTTGGAACAGTAATTAGACGAAGTCGAGCGATCGCATCCCTGATCCAATATCGACATGCTGGCCGATATCCGACAGCAACTCTTTCATGTCAAGAATCAGCACGATCTGGCCATTCGACAGCGTAGTCACACCGGCAACGCCCTTGGGACGGAAATCCTCCAGTGACTTGATCACCGCGTCATCTCGCCCGGCAAAACTGTCGACGCCGAGAATGAAGCCGCGCTCTGCCGTCTGCATGAACACGCCATACTCCGGGTAATTCACCTGCGGCCAACCAAGCAGACGAGCCAGGGTAATGACTGGCAACACTTCGCCTCGAACGACCAGAGTTTCCTTGCCACCCACCTCCTGGATGCGACTCTGCTCGATCGGTAGAATTTCGCGAACCATGGATAGCGGCAAGGCAAACGGTTGATCGCCCAGCAAAACGAGCAGTACTGGCAAAATAGCCAACGTCAGCGGCAGGGAGATGATGAAGACCGAACCCTTACCCGGCTCGGAACGAATTTCAATCGATCCGTTCAGCTTCTGGATGTTGGTCTTGACCACATCCATGCCCACACCACGCCCCGAAACATCTGAGATCTGCGCCTTGGTGGAGAATCCCGGCAGGAAAATCAGGTTCAAACTCTGACGTTCGTCCAGAGTATTCGCCTCCTCCTCCGAAACCAGACCCTTTTCAATGGCTTTGGCACGGATACGTTCGGCGCTCATTCCCTTGCCATCATCGGCAATGATCAGGACGATATGATCCCCTTCCTGGCGAGCCTCCAGGCGAACCAGACTCTTTACAGGTTTGCCCGAAAGCTGGCGCTCGCTAGGCATCTCGACACCGTGATCGACAGCATTCCGGATCAAGTGAATCAAAGGATCTGCCAGATCCTCGATCATGGTCTTGTCGACCTCGGTCTCCTCACCGGCCAGCACCAGCTCTACATCCTTGCCCAATTGACGGGCGAGGTCGCGGGCAATACGGGGATATTTCTGGAACAAGCGACCAATCGGCTGCATCCGGGTCTTCATGACCGAGTTCTGCAGATCGGATACCAGCAGATCGAGCTGACTGACGGCTTGGTCGAGGGCGTGCAGGGTTTCCGAGTCGTTCTTCCCGGCCAGGATATCGGCGCGCAAACTGGTCAGCCGGTTTTTGGTCAAACCGATTTCACCAGATAGATTCAACACCTGATCCAGACGCGAGGTGTCGACACGAATGGTGTTTTCACGAGCCCGCTCTTCGACACGACGCGCATTAACCGGCGGGTTGCCCGGCTTGTCAGTTGCCCGGCGACCAAACGGCGACGCAGCTGCCGGTTGCGCGACTGCCGTCGAAGGTACTGCTGCGACCGGAGTTACTGCAATCTCTGCAGATGCGGCTTCTGCTTTGGTGATCAGTTCGCTTTGTGGAGCTGCGGCTGGGGCCTGACCAGTTACGGCCGAATGCAAAAGATTCCAGTCCGGCTCTCCAGAACTAGCTGCCGCTGCAACTTGCGGCGTTTCTACGACAGGCACGGCTTCAGCAACTGGTGCGGCCGCCGGATGCACCTCACCGGTCAACGCCCCTTGCAATGCGGCAATAACAGCAGGATCTGCTGGCTGGGGCTGAACCATCTGCCCCAATTCGCCAAACATTTCGCGCACCCCCTTGGTGGCTGCCATGATGACATCCATCAATTCCGGGTTGAGTTCGAGTTCGCCGTTGCGCAAGCGATCGAATAAATTCTCAGTCAGGTGGCAAAGAGTGACCAATTCGGTGGCATTGAGGAACCCGGCCCCCCCTTTTACCGTGTGAAACCCTCGAAAAATGTCGTTCAGCAAGCCACGATCGTCCGGCATCTTCTCGAGATCGACAAGCTTGTTGTCCACATCAGACAACAGGTCGTGGGCCTCCTGCAGGAAATCCTGCAGCAGATCTTCCATTCCGCCAAAATCACTCATATTGCCCCTCCTCAGAAACCGAGGCTGTCCAGCAGGTCATCAACCTGCTCTTGGTTGACCACAACATCGGTTCGCCCTTCGGCATTGATTACCGGGCCATTCATCAGACTGGCCACTTCCTCGGTACGTTTGGTTTCCGGCACCACCTCGAGAAGCACATTCATCAAACCAGACTCAAGATCCTGAGCAAGGGCAACCACCTTTTTGATGACCTGCCCGGTCAAATCCTGAAAGTCCTGCGCCATCATGATCTCGGTAAGTTGAGCATGGGTGTCGCGAGTTTTCTTCGGTAGCTGTTCATTCAGATAGGCCCGCGTTTCAGCAGCCAGCGACTTGAATTCCGCCGGCCCCATTTCGTTGGCAAAAACCTTGTCCCAACGCTGGCCGAGTACGCGAGCACTGTTTTCGATTTCATCGACCAACGGGCTGGCAATATCTGTCGCATTGAGGACGCGACACGCTGCCTGCTCAGTCAAATTCGCCACATAAGTCAGGCGATCCTTCGCGTCGGGAAGCGCCGAGACAGTCTGCTCAAGCAGCTTGTCATAGCCTAGTTGCCCCAAGGTGTCGTGCAAGGCACGCGCCATGTGACCGATCCGGTTAAACACTGCCTCTTGCTGAGACCATGCCTCCCCCGAGGGTGAAACAGCTGGATCTTGGCTGGCTTCAACCGCCTGCTCGGCCTGAGCTTCGGCGGCAACACTGTCGAACAATGCCTGAAGATCATCAGAATCACTGCCCGTCGAGGCGGCTGGAACTGCAGTCACCGGTGAAGGTGCTGCAGCAGGCGCGGGCGTATAGTCGGAAGAAATGGAGTCGAAGAGGGCTTCGAGGTCGTCGGAATCGTTGTTAGCAGACATATGCCCCCCTTATGCCTGACCCATTTTTTCGAAAATCTTGTTCAGCTTTTCGGACAGGGTTCCGGCAGTGAATGGCTTGACGATATAACCACTCGCCCCGGCTTGCGCAGCAGCAATAATGTTTTCTTTCTTGGCTTCTGCAGTAATCATCAAGACGGGCAGATGCTTGAGATTCGGCGTAGCACGAATTGTCTGCAACAGGGTCAGGCCATCCATATTCGGCATATTCCAGTCGGTGACCACAAATTCAAACCCGCCTGCCTGAAGCTTTTGCAGCGCGATGGCGCCATCCTCGGCTTCATCGACGTTGGTATAACCCAACTCCTTCAACAAGTTGCGGACGATTCGACGCATCGTGGAAAAGTCATCTACGACCAGAAATTTCATTTTGGGATCGGCTGCCATGCAGTACTCCAGAATCTTTACTTGTTATCGTTCAATCAGCGGGCGCAGTGTATCTGCCAGCGCCTCAGCATCGAATTTTGCGACATACGCGTCCACGCCAACCGACTTGCCCATCGCACGATTGGCCTCAGAGGAGAGCGAAGAGTGCATGACTACAGGCACACCTTCGAAACGCGGGTCAGACTTGATATTTTTGGTCAGGACATAACCGTCCATTTCCGGCATCTCCGCGTCCACCAGAATCAGGCGAACGTCGTCGCGGATATTGCGGCTCATTTGCAAGGCATGCGCAGCGATACCCTGCAGACGCGTCCAAGCCTCCATGCCGTTGGTGGCGTGCTTGTGACGCACGCCGAGCTTATCGAGAACCTCGGAGATTTTCCGACGAGCAACACTGGAGTCATCGACAAAGAAGACGCTGGTCTCGGGATCGACACGAGCCGGAGGAATATCGACGATCATCGCCTCGCCAAACGCATTGGCCAGAATTTGCTCAACGTCGAGAATGGAGACCAAACCACCGCTCTCCAGTTCGATCACAGCGGTGATCAGTCCCTGATTCGCCGTCAGCACGCTTTCTGGCGCCTTAACTCGCTCCCAGTCGACGCGGATGATCCGATCAACATCATGAACGAGAAAACCAAGCGTACGCTTCGAGTACTCTGCGACCATCATCGTCTTACCCAACCCCGGCTGGGTATCGAGATGCATGAACGGCGCCAGCGAAAGTACCGGAATGACATTGCCCCGCAAAGAAATCAGGCCTTCCACTCCGCGCGGCATATTTGGCGTCTTGGTAATGTGAGGCGTCCGACCGACTTCGCGAACCTTAAAAACATTAATGCCGAAAATCTCGCGCGTCCCAAGCGTGAACAGCAGGATTTCCATTTTGTTGGAACCCGCCAATCGAGTGCGAGCATCGACGCTATCCAGCAGATTTTTATTTTCAACGACGTTCATCGCCAACCCTCGCTATCTCAAGCCACACTGACCGGCGACGTGCCAACACCCAGGCGGCGCGCCAGAGTTTCGGACAAACGCATCGGCTCAAACTTGGGCACATACTCATCCACACCCACAGATGCACCAAGCTTCTGGTTGGACATACCTGACAGCGACGAATGCATGATGACCGGGACACCGTTGAAGCGTGGATCTGACTTGATCTTCTTGGTCAGGATATAACCATCCATTTCAGGCATTTCAATATCTGTCAGTACCAGACTGATGATCGAAGAAGCAGTTTTGCCGATGGATTGGGCATAAGTAGCCACTTTCTCCATCTCTTCCCACATTTGGCGGCCATTTACAGCCGAAATCCCCTTAAGGCCCATGGCTGAAAGCGTTCGTTCGATCTGCTTGCGAGCAACACTGGAGTCATCACAATAGAAAACTGTGCATTCGGGGCGATCCACAGGAACAACACCCCGATACATGATCTCATTGTCGATACTGGTCGTTTCGGACAACACCTTTTCGACGTCCATCATCATGACCAGACGATTGTCTTCAAGCTCGGTCACCGCAGTCACCAACCCACCGGTCTGCGACGTCAGCATCTCCGGAGGAACACGCATTTTGCTCCAGTCCAGCCGGAGAATCGTATCGACACCTTCGACCAGAAAACCCTGCGTATGACCGTTGTATTCGGTGACGATCATGATTTCACGAGGGGTTTCGGGGGAAATTCCTGAATACTTGGCCAGATCAATAACCGGAACGAGCGCGCCACGAAGGCTGACCATGCCCTCCACAGAAGAGGGCATATCGGGAGCTGCAGTAATGACCGGTGTACGCATGACCTCGCGAACCTTGAAGACATTGATGCCATATGTTTCACGACGGCCTGTCCGCTGGTCTACCCCCAAGAAAAAAAGGAGAATTTCAAGCTTGTTGGTTCCAGCCAACTTGGTTCGCGCATCTATATTCTTCAATAACTCAGACATCGTCATCCTCTCGTGCGTTGCGCATCGGGCTCTTTTACGCGCCCGAAGTGAGCGCCACCCTTGAACTGCAACGAACCACCCTGCTCTACTACTCCACCACCTTAACTTACTTTAACGGCTGACCTGGCCGAACATTTAGGAAATCTGAAACAATTTACCAAAATTAGCAATATCTAGCACCTGCTTCACATTCCCGCGAACACCGGTCAGGGCAACTTCCTTGTTGGCACCGCCCAATTTATCTCGCAACATCAACAACATGCCAAGCGCGGAGCTGTCGAGATAATCGACCCCGGAAAAATCCACAACGACCGACCGGACCGATGCATCTGCCACCAATGGCTCGTAGGAGCCACGAAACTCGCGGTGGGTATTGAAATCAAAACGTCCGACCAGCTTGATGACCGCCTTGCCAGCCTCATTGAGAATACTTGCTTGCATTTTTTTTCCTATTCAAAAAAGCAAAACCACGATCTAGTTTAATACTTTACTCATATGCGGCAAGCCCGTCTTGCGCTTTAGGTGGGGATAGCAGCGAGGACTCGTCGTGCCATCTCATCCAGCGAGCACTGCTCTTCTACCGCACCAACAAGAAAAGCCTCACGTGGCATTCCATAAACGACACAGCTTAGCTCGTCTTGCCCGAACGTTCTTGCCCCTGCCTGACGCATGCGTAACAAGCCTTGGGCGCCATCCTTGCCCATTCCCGTCAAAATCACCCCAATCGCCTTGCGACCAACCAAGGTAGCCGCCGAATCGAACAACACATCAACCGCGGGGCGATGCCTATTCACGGGGGCCGTGGCGGCCAATTCAGTGAGAAAACCGGCCGTGCCGCGCCGAATCATCATATGCGAATGACCGGGTGCAATATATACCGTGCCCGGCTCGACTTTTTCATTTCCCTTGGCCTCAATCACGCGTGGCGCACATAAAGTATCCAGGCGACGGGCAAAAGAGGCGGTAAACGACTCTGGCATATGTTGAACAATCAGGATCGGCGGGCAATCCGCAGGAATTCCGAGCAGGAAATCCTTGATCGCCTCGGTTCCGCCTGTCGATGCCCCGACAAAAATGATTTTCCCGCTCGCGCCCAAGCCGGATTTGGCCGGTGCCGATGCAGGTTTCACTATTGCCCCCCCTTGCCCGGTCATTGCCCGGCGCAGGCGCGCCCCTTTGGCGGCGCGAATTTTATCGACCAGTTCTTCCGCATAATTCTCCATGCTCCGTTCGCCATCAGCCTTCGGCTTCCCGATAAAGTCGATGGCGCCAAGTTCCAATGCCTTGAGGGTGGTATCAGAACCCGCCTCTGTATATGAGGAAACCATAACCACAGGCATGGGACGCAAGCGCATCAAACGCTCGAGAAACTCCAAGCCATCCATTTTTGGCATCTGGACATCAAGAGTCAGCACATCCGGATTCAGCGCCTTGATCATTTCGCGGGCACTTTGGGCATCGGGTGCCGCCCCGACCACCTCCATGTCGGGTGCAAGATTGATCATCTGACTCAGCAAACCTCGCATCAAGGCAGAATCATCGACCACCAGAACTCGAATTTTTATCGGCATCTATTCCATTGTAAAAAAAGCAAAAATTTCAGATTCTCAAGGTCTTGCGCATCAAATGAAGAGCTCGACGTCACCTTCCATACTCGATCCAGACAGACGCGTCTTGTAGTCGTTCTCGCGACTGAACAAAGTGTCGTTATGAACGCGATGCAGCTTCTTCACCAGCACCTTCCCCGAATGGGGAAAATAGTAGACTTTCCGCGGATATGAATCCAACAAGTCCTTGGCAACGATTGGTATTTTTTCGGTCTTCAGGAACTCAAGGACGAATTCCGCATTCCTGGCGCCGACATTGCTGCTTGCCAGGCTTGCCAACACCGCCCCACCACCAAACACTTTGGCCTCCAGACGATTGCGGCGTGCCCCCAATTTGAGTAGGTGGTTGATCAGAACCTCCATCGCGTAGGTGCCGTAGCGTGCAGACATGCCAACCTTATCCCGTCCCCCGTCGTCAGGCAGCATGAAATGATTCATGCCACCGATACCGGAGTCCGCATCCCGTATACAGGCAGCCACACAGGACCCGAGCACGGTCACCAGCAAGGATTCCTGGTTGGCGACAAAATACTCACCCGGCAGGATCTTGGCTGCTTCCAGTCCGAATTTGCGATCAAAGTATCGGTTGGTTGCCAGATGTTCGTCGTAGGCGTGTTGCACTTAGCCCTTTCTCTATCGCGCATGCGCCAAGGCATAAACCGTCTTGCCCTGGGACTTGAACAGATCTGCCGCGTGAAGGAAGCTTTCCGAATGGCCGGCAAACATCAGGCCATCTGATTGCATCATCGGGGCAAAGCGCGAAAGAATTTTGTACTGTGTTGGCTTATCGAAATAGATCATCACATTTCGACAAAAAATCACGTCGAGAGGCCCTTTTACCGAGTAATTCGCATCGAGAAGATTGATCCGCTGAAACTCGATCATCTTTTTCAACTCGGGACGAATCGAAACGTAGCCCTCCTGCGCGCCCGTTCCTCGCAAGAAAAACTTGCGCAGACGTTCCGGTGAAAGCTTTTCCACCCGTTCGATCGGATACACACCCTTCTGCGCGGCAGCCAATACATTCGTGTCGAGATCCGAAGCCATGATCGTGACGTGAGAAGCATTGCTCCCGAAGGTTTCCAGTACCGTTATCGCAATCGAGTAAGGCTCCTCTCCGGTAGACGCAGCCGAACACCAGACCCGGATCGGACGCTTGGTACCAAGCTTGCGGAGATGCTCAGCAAAAATCGGAAAGTGATGTGGCTCACGAAAGAATGAGGTCAGATTGGTGGTCAGCGAATTGACGAAGCGCTCCCACTCATCGCCACCATTCTTTTCCAGCGCATCCAGGTATTCCGCGAAGGATGATTTGCCGGTCGCGCGCAGGCGACGGGCCAGGCGGGAATAAACCATATCCTGCTTGACCGGGGATAGCGAAATGCCGGCATGCTGGTAGATCAGCTTCCGCACACGCTCAAAGTCCGTTGTCGAAAACGAAAACTCCCGATTGCTCACCTCGCGCGGAGGCAGACTTGCCGACAAGGATGATCTGAGCGTGGATACAGGTGGTGCTGGCTTTCGCAGATCAGTCATGATCAGAACTCTTCCCACTCGTCATCCAGACTGGTTGGCAGTGCCGGAGCTTTCTTGGCACTGATCCGCTCGCTGCGCTGCGCCTGCGGAGCCACAGCCCGCTGACTGCTGCGCGGAGCCTCCAGACGTGCCATGCCGGCCCCCTCCACGACCTTGAATATCGAAACTGCCTGAGCGAGGTTGTGCGCCTGCTCTTCAAGGCTTTCCGCTGCCGCTGCCGCTTCTTCCACCAGTGCCGCATTTTGCTGCGTCACTTCGTC
>JAGTRS010000084.1 GCA_018262195.1 Pseudomonadota bacterium
TCGGCGGCGGCCATGATGGCGCCGGACTTGTCGGCGGCCAGCAGCCCGAGTTCGCGATTGACCCCGGCGCAGGCGGCCTTGACCAGCGCCAGCGCGCAGATCAGTTCCGCCGGCATGCGCTCGGTCGAGATGGCGAAATGGGCCAGCGAACGTTGCGTCTGCGCGCCCCACAGGCGGTCGCTTGCCACCTCGATGGTGCCGAAAGAATCCTTCTCCAGCCGGGTCATCGCGCTCGCAAGCCTGATGCTAGAAGCCGAGGCCCGGCACTAGTGCCGGGCGCGCAAGTCGGCGTTCAGTTCGTCGGCGACTTCTGCCCAGTCCGCATCGTCGAGAATGGCTTCGCGCAGGAAGGCCGCCTGCGAGGGCGTCCAGAAGGCGGCTTCGTGCAACAGCACGTCGTCGGGCAAGGGGCGGTGACTTTCGATGAATTGCGCGATCGACGCTTCATCGCTGGGCTGGCCGAGTTGGGCGAAAAGCGTGTTCAGGCTGTGTACGGGTCTTTCCATGAGCGTTTCCTTCCCGTCTCCTTTGGCGACGCGTTGTCGTGGGGATCAATCGATTTGAGTCCGTTACGCCTGAGAAGTTCGGGATGCATCGTCGCGCCTTGCAAGGTGTCCCGGGCTGGTGGCCGACTTTGGCGAAACAGTAATGGAGCGCATTGGCTATACTGCTCGCATAGACAATCTCATAGTCCAAGGCTTTCTAAATGGCAATTTTTCGCTGCAACAAATGCGCGCACATCCAGGAACAGCCGGATGGCCAGGTGGGCGATACCATCGCCTGCCCACGCTGCGCCAATCCGGCACAGGTTTATGGCACCCTGTTTTTCATCGGCCGTCTGCTCGACAAGTATTTCGAAGCTCAGCGCGAACTTGGTCGCCTGAAACCACCAGCAGCCGCGAATGGGCCGGGCCAGACGATGGCCACCAACCCGCCCGGCGCGCTGGAATCCATCGATCTGTCGAATACCGATCATCTTGCTTCCGAGTTGCAGCATGGGCCGATCTACGACTGGTTTAGCCGCAAACAGATTCAGGTGGTGGCGAACATGCGGGGCGTCGACACCACGGGCTTCTTCGATGAGGTCGCGGTCAGTATCGGCAGCAATCTTGCGGTGCTGAAGGAGGTAGTGGAGCGCATTCGCTGGGCGCAGCAAAAGGAATACGCGAGCGCTACGATTCATCTCGATAAGAAGGTACCGGCAGATGCCCAGGCCATTTCTGCCTTTTGTCAGCAGTTGTACGATTTCTCGTTCGTCGCCAAGTGTTTCCACAATCGTCCGGAAAAAAACATCCGGCTGATCCTGCAAACGGCGCCGGCTGTTCGCGATTTTTTCAACGGCGAATGGCTCGAATGGTATGCGCTGATGAGTTGTCTCGAATATGCCAAGGAGCGTAATAAGCGCTTCTCCTGTGCGCGCAACCTGAACATCACGCTGCAAAATGGCGAAGGTCACGAACTCGATGTCTTCATGCTGATCGACGGCAAACAGCCGATCTGCATCGAGTGCAAAACCGGTGAGTTCCGGCAGAACATCGATAAATACCTGAGTTTGCGCAAGCGTCTCGGCATCCCCGGAAGGAGTTTTGTCATGTGCATTACCGGCCTCAGCGATGAGCACGCCAAGGGGCTGACGGCCATGTACGAACTGGCTTTCGTCAACGAAAGGGAGCTCGGTGCGCATCTCTCCCATCTTTTCTGATGCGCTTCCAGTGCCATATGCCGGGCCGTCAAAGTGAACGGGTGGCGTTGCTGGGGAATTTCCAGTTCTTTTTGACGGGATGAAACTGCCGAAACATTTACCGGGTTTCCTGATCGAGTGGCGGCGGATTCGTGCCCGCCCATCAGCGAGTCGCTGACTGACGGAATGCACCCTATCGAACGTCCGTTTGCGCAAATATTTGACAAGTTTCAAGGCACAATTGCGTTACCGCATCCGGTATCCGATTTCCATTCATTGCAAAGGCATATTCATGAACAAACTGGTCACGACGTCCGCAGCGCTTTTTCTCGCCCTTACGCTCCAGGCCCAAGCCGCCGAACCGAAGGAGGAAAAGACCGCCTCGGGGATAGGCATCACCATGCTCAAGGAGGGCACGGGGACCAATCCGAAAGTGAGCGACACGGTCAAGGTCCACTATCGCGGCACGCTGGAGAACGGCCAGGAGTTCGATAGCTCCCACAAGCGCGGGCAGCCCGCCACTTTCCCGCTGACCCGGGTGATCCCGTGCTGGACGGAAGGCGTGCAGAAAATCAAGGTCGGCGGCAAGGCCAAGCTGGTCTGTCCGCCCAATCTGGCTTACGGCAACCAGAATGTGCCGGGGATTCCTCCGGGTTCGACCCTGAACTTCGAAGTCGAGTTGCTCGAAATCGTCAAGTAGGATCGGCAGGCCGGCAGTTTGCGAGCGCACCGGTAGATTTTCCGGTGCGCTTGTTTTTCGCACGAAATTGAACGATGCGTGTGCCGCATCTGTCTTATGTTGTCGCTGGTGTAGCGCGGCAGTGCACGGTTATCCCGACAAATCAAAAAATGCAGGAGACATCATGATTCGCAAAGCTATTTCCGTTTTTTTTCTCGGCATTGCCGCCCTCGGGTTCGCTTCGTCCTCAGCGCTGGCCGACGCGGCCAAACCGGGCGTACTCCTCCAGGTCAGCGACGACAATCCCAAGA
>JAGTRS010000024.1 GCA_018262195.1 Pseudomonadota bacterium
GAGCATGACCGCCAAGGGCAAACCGAGTTTCCGGATATCGGCGCTGGTCCAGGTCATGGCGCATGGCTCCGGATGATTTCGACGGCGAACTGGCGGGCCTTGGCCTCTTCATCAATGCCGTCTCCACCGCGCAGCGAGGTGCCGGACTCGATGTCGAAGGGACGTTGCAGGACATTGACCGTAACCCCCGGTTCGTGGCGCAGGGATTCGACGAACTGGTCGAAGATGGCGAGGGTTTGCCGGGTATTGGCTCGTTCCAGTCTGATCGAGCCGCGTACCGTGGTGATCTCGCGGCTGTCGGTCTGTTTGTTTGCGCCAGGGGGGCTGGAAATGCCATTTTTCCAGTCAATTTCCTCAAGAACGATGCTTGGCATCTGGTCAAGCGTACGGCTGACCATGCGATACGCGGAGCCGGGTTGGTGTTGCTGACTGACCAGTTCAGCATAGCGGTTGGTCAATTGGCGCAGGGTCTGGTTGTCGATCCCCAGTTGCGGGAAGGTGGCCGAAATTTCCTGGTAGCGGCGGTTGAAGTCCGCTTCACTGGAGGCAAGGGAGCTCACTTCTTCGCGTAAAGCGTGGGCATCGTAGGTTTGCTTGGCAGAAAAGAGCACGCTGCCCAGCAAGGCTAGCAGGCCGGCGGCGATCAGGCCGTGGCGGATCTGTGACAAGCGGTAGTGGTGGCGATGCATTTCGCCGGCAAATTGCTGCCGGGGCGGTGCAGAGGCCAGCAATTGCAGGAACAGCAGGTCGCTGCGATTGTCCTCCGGCAAGGTGTGCAGCTTCAGCTTGTCGGCCGCCAGATGGCTGTCGATGATGTGGAAACTGAGTTGGCCGCGGTCGGGGCAGGCTTTTTCGATGGCCGGAATGCTTAGCGGGTGGGCGACAACGAGGACCGGCAGGGCTTCATCGCGCCCGATCAGGCGCTGGCCGATCAGGTATTGATGCAGTTTGCCGGATTCGGCGGCAAAGGCGCTGGCGATGCCGGCGATGCTGCTGTCGGAGAGTGGCGCCATGCGTGAAAAATGAGCATGGCCATCGACCAAATAGCTCTCGCGGATCGAGTGGTCCTGCACGGTCAGCAGCAGGCAGCGACCACCGCCATAACCGAGTTTCTTTACGAGCAGGCCGCCGAGCTGGGCAACCGTATAGATGCCGGCCAGTGGTGCTTCGGCGCTGCTGATTCGTTGTAGCCAGGGCTCGAAATGGGCCGGGTTGGTCAGCGCGGAGAGCAGCAGTTTCTCATTCTTGCGCTGGGTCTTTTCATAGCCAAGCGAAATGGCCGTGGCGAGTGCCGTGCCGAGAAAGTGCTGGCCGATCTTGCGGGTGATCAGGGTCTGACGATCCTGTCCGCGCAGGAAAGGGATGGTCTCGTGCACGTGGCCTTCTTCGGCGACGTTGGCGAGCAACGAGAAATGGCTGCCGCGATGCTCGGCCAGGTAGAGGGCAAATTCCCGCAGGCCATCGTCGTTGTTTTCGAAGATGCCCTCGGGCAGCAACTCGCCGCGCCGACAGGTGAAGGCCTGAAGGCGATGGGTGTTGAGATAGAGAAGGCGACGAGTGATCACGTTTTTATCTTGCTGATGACGTCGTAGATCGGGCCGATGACCGACAGCATGATCCAGCCGAGCAGGGCGCCCATGAACAGGGTCAGCATCGGTTCGATCAGGGCCTGGGCCTTGCCGACGGATTCCCTGACGTCACGGTTGTAGAAATAGCTGACATTGAGCAGCGCCTTGTCGAGGCCGCCGGTACTTTCACCAATGCGTAGCATGCGGACGACCAGCGGCGGAAAAAGTCCGACGTCGCGGAAGGCGCCAGCGACGTTCTGACCTTCACGGATCGACTGTTCGACCCTTTCCAGCGCGCGGCGGACGACCCGGTTGCCGACGACGTTCTGGGTCGAACGGATCGATTCGAGCACGGGAATTCCGGAGGCGTAGAGCATGGCGAAAGTGCTGGAAAAACGGGCCAGAATGATCTTTTTCAGGATCGGGCCAACGACCGGCAGGTGCAGCTTGATGCCGTCGAGACGCAGGCGGGCCAGCGGATTGCCGCGCAGGATCAGTTGTGCGGCAATGACGGCGACGATGGGCAGCAGCAGGAAAACGTACCAGTAATTGACCAGCAGATCGGAAACGAAGAACAGCAGTTTGGTGTGCGGCGGCAGGACGTGGCCCATGTTCTTCACGAACAGCTTGAGCTGCGGGACCATGTAGATCATCAGGAAGAAGGTGGCCGACAACACGATGGTCGCCACAAAGGCCGGGTACATCAGCAGTTTCTTGGTCTGCGAGGCCAGCTCGTCTTCCCATTTCAGCGATTCGGTCAGGGAGGCGAGGACGTCAGGCAGTTGCCCGCTCGATTCGCCGGCACGGATCAGGTTGCCGAAAACCTGGCTGAAGACGTCCGGATGTTCTGCCATGGCTTGGGACAAGGTCTGCCCGCCCTCGATGCTTTCGATCAGCCCGGCCATGACTTCGCGAAAGCGCGGGTGCTCGATCGAGTCACGCAAATCGGTCAGGCCTTCGAGGATAGGGACGCCCGCCCGGGTCAGCTGTTCGAGGTGGAAGCAGAAATTGATCAGTTCCGGACGCGGCACGCTCCGGTTGCCGAAAAGCGCGCGGTGCTGGATCGGTGTGCCGGTGACCAGGTCGAGATTCATGCGCTTGAGGCGCATTTCGAGGTCGACCAGATTGATTGCGTCGAGCCGCCCGTAAGTCATTCGACCTTCCACGCTGACGGCCTTGTAGTCGAAAAGCATGGTTACATCCGGTCGGTCAGGTCAACGACGCGGGCCAGTTCTTCGAGCGAGGTCGTGCCGTTGAGCACCCGGCGCATGCCGTCGTCGGCCAGTGTCGTGAAGCCTTGCAGCAAGGCGCGGGCACGGATTTCGTGGGTGGTGGCGCGGCGGGCGATCAGTTCGTCGATGCCGGCGTCAATGCGCAACAACTCCATGATGGCCAGGCGGCCCCGGTAACCCTGGAAATCGCACAGTTCGCAGCCGGTGGGCCGGAACAGCACGGGGCGCGACCCTTCGCCCATCGGTCCGAGCAGCCGGATTTCGTGCGGCTCGGCGTGGTAAGGCGATTTGCAGTGCTCGCAAAGGCGGCGGATCAGGCGCTGGGCGATGATGCCGATGATGTTGCCGGCCATGATGTCGGGCAGCACGCCAATGTCGAGGAGGCGTGGCACGGCGCCAATGGCCGAATTGGTGTGCAGGGTCGTATACACCTGATGGCCGGTCATCGCTGCGCGGAAGGCCATTTCGGCCGTCTCCGAATCGCGCACTTCGCCAACCAGGATGACGTCAGGATCCTGGCGCATCATCGAGCGGATGCCGTTGGCGAAATCCAGCTTCGCAGTCTCTGAGACCGAAGTCTGGCGCACCATGGCCATCGGGTATTCGACCGGGTCTTCGAGGGTCATGATGTGAATGCCCTCGGCGTTGATATGGTTCAGTACCGAGTAGAGCGTCGTCGTCTTGCCGCTGCCGGTTGGGCCGGTGACGAGGATGATGCCTTCGGGCCGGGAAATCATCAGCTTCAACTGATGCAGATGATCCTCGGCCAGGCCAAGTCCTTCCAGCGGGACGATGCCCTTTTGCCGGTCAAGGATGCGCAGGACGATGTTTTCGCCGTGGATGGTCGGCTGGCTGGCAACGCGAAAATCGATCGGCCGGCCGGAGACGGTCAGGCTGATCCGGCCATCCTGCGGGGCGCGCATTTCGGCGATGTTCATGCCGGAAAGCACTTTGATGCGAACGGTCATCGCCGGCCAGTAGGATTTATGCAGGGCGCGAATCTGGCGCAGCATGCCATCGATGCGATAACGGATGCGCAGGAAGTTGGCTTCGGGCTCGAAATGGATGTCCGAAGCTTCGCGCTTGACGGCATCAGTCAGGATCGAGTCGATCAGGCGAACGACCGGCTGGCTGTATTCGTTGTCGGTGGCCGAAAGGCTGTGCCAGTCGATCTCGCCGGTTTCGATCTCGTGCAGGATGCCGTCGATCGACAGTTCGTGGCCGTAATACTGATCGATGGCGTGATCGATTTCAGATTCGCCGGCGAGCAGCGTCTCGATCTCGGTGCCCTCCTCCAGCTGGGAACGCACGCGGTCAAGGCCGACGATGTCGTTGATGTCGGAAATTGCCAGCGCCAGCCGGCGGTTGTTCCGGTCGTAATCGAGCGGCAACAGATGGTGGCGCTTTGCCAGATCGCGCGGCACTAGCTTGAGGGCTTGCGGGTCGACCACGGCATGCGAAAGGTCAATGCTTTGCTTGCCGAGGCTTTCTGACAGAGCCTGACGCAAGGTGGCTTCGGTGACGAATCCCAGCGAAACCAGCAGCTTGCCGATCGGCTGGTTCTGCTTCATCTGCTCCAGCAGCGCGATACGTAGCTGGTCTTCCGACAGAATGCCTTCGGAGATGAGGATCTGGCCGAGCGGACGGCGCTGGAGGGCTGCGGTGCTCATGGCGGGTTCAGCGCGCTGGCTCGGCTTGCAATTCGCCGAGACGCTTCTCGACCTTGTTGCGATCAAAAGCGGCAGGGCGCTTGTTGGCGGCTTCGATGGCCAGTCGGTAATGCTGCGCAGCCAGTCGATTCTGCCGCAGGTGGTCGAGGCTGACGGCCAGATTGAACAGGTAATCCGGGTTGTCGCTGTCGGCAGTAACGGCGTTGAAATAGACCTGCTGTGCCTCAGGCCAGCGGCTCTGGCGGCTGTAGAGATTCCCCAGTGCGAAATTGAGCGGGGCGGAGTCGGGTTGTGCCGAGAGCAGGGTTTTCAGGCGGCTCTCAGCAGTTTGTGGATCGCTCGCAGCGGATGGTCCGTTTAAGGCTGCCGCCTGGGCGGCCGGATCGCTCGGATTGGCCACCAATGCTCGCTGCCTAAAATTTTCAGCTTCGGCCGGTCGGCCTTGGCGATGGGCGATCGCTGCCAGAACAAGCAGGGCATCCGTGTTGTTCGGGTCACGCTGCAGCGCTTGCTCGAAATCCTGGCGAGCCAATTCGGTCTCGCCACGTTGCAGGCTGCTATGGCCGCGCGTGAGATTGGCATCGGGTTCCGGTTGGGTGCGAATCAGGCGGATTGGTGCTCCGCTCGACTGGCCGTCATGGGCTGCAGGCATTCGGCTGGGCGGCGGAGCAGTGCGGGGGGCGAAGAGCGGTGTTCCGGTAGATTGTGGCGTATTCTCAATGCCCGGTTGCTCTGGCGGTGTCGGCAAGCCGATTGGTGCGGCAGGCGGCATCAGCGCCGGGGATGCATTCCCCGGTTGCAGCGCAGAGGCTCGAGGGGGCGTCGCCAATGAGCCGTGGCTCATGGCGTTCAATTGGTACCAGACATAGCCGCCAATGGTGACTCCTGCCAGTCCCAAGGTGCCAAGTGCCAGCCAGAGCGCCAGGCGGGATTTCGGTTCGGGTGTTTTCTTGGCAGTGAACGCGTTGCGCACGGCTTCGCGATCACGAACTTCCGTTGCGGCAACCGGCGCTGCGGCCTTGGCTTGGGGGGGCGGGCGTGCCGCGGAAAGTGGCGTGCTCGCCAAGTCGGCATCCAGGGCATCCTGATAGATGGCAAGGTCAGGGAGCGGGTTGGAACTGCCATTTGCCGGGTCTCTGGCGATGGGCTCCAAGCTGAGGCTGTCGACAACCTCGGCAGGCTGGATCCCGAACTGAGCCCGGGCAGCCTCCTGCTTGGTCGTTTCCGCCCTTTTCAGGGCATCCATCAACAGGCTCATGCTCGGCCCTCAGCGGCTCGGAACAATGTTGAACGGCTGGGCTTCATTCGGCTGGGCGAAGAAGCTGTCATTCGGCAGGAATCCGCGCATATTGGCGTAGTCGCCGTCCAGGCTGGCATCCTTGATTACTACGGGGCGCAGGAAAATGACCAGTTCTGTTTTTCTCGCCAGATTGTCGCGATTGTTCGCAACCTCTCCGATCAGAGGAATTTGGCCAATCAACGGTACGCGCTGGTTCTGGAAGTCGATCTTGTCTTCCATCAGGCCGCCTAGAACGGCCGTATTGCCGCTGGTGACACGCATGACCGACTCGATCTCCCTCGTGCGAATCTGAGGAACCTTGTTCAGTCCATTGAGGTCCGGGTTGGGATCCGTAACGTAGCCACCGAGGGCTGTGATCGTTGGCCGGACGTTGAGCGTGACCACATCGCTATCGCTAATCTGTGGCGTGACGCTCATGACCAAGCCGACGCTGACGGTTTGCGGTGTGGTCGTGTAAGAGCGAATAGGTGTGCCACCGACCAGGTTGGTATTGGCGATGGCCAATTCGGATTTGACGTTGAAAAAGACGATGTTCTCGACCACCTTCAACAGCGCGGTCTGATTGTTCATGACCGATAGGCGCGGGCTGGATAGCACTTTTGTTGTGCCAAACTGGCTGAGCATGGTGATGGCAGCTTTTGGGGCACCACCGGCGCCGGTGTACTCCAGATTCTTGACGGCGGCAGCGGTCAGTGTGTTGCCGATGAAGCGGAAAGTCGCGCCTCCGCTGGTGATCTTGGTCCAGTCGATACCCTGCTGATAGCCATCGTTCAGCGTGACCTCAACAATCGTCGCCTCAATCAGCACTTGGCGGCGGGCCGAATTGATGACGCGGTCGACAAATTCCTGGATCCTGTCGTGCTGGCGTTGCGTGGCGCGCACTGTGATGACACCGGTTTCGGCGTTCATGATGACCGAGGCCGCTTCGCGGAAGGTGCTGTGGCGGACTAGGGTGGTGCCGGCAGCCTGGCTGGCCGAACTGGGCGCCGGATTTCCTTGCAGGGCACTGGCGATGGACTGGGCGGCACGCCGGCCAGTCTGCGGCAGGGCGGCGGCGCCGGTTGCCATCTGCTCGTTGTTTTGCTCGTAGCTCGTTTCGCTCGAACCCTCCGGCAAGACCTTGTCGGTTTCACGCAGGATGTCCTTGATGTTTTTTTCCAGCGATTCCCAGAACTGGTTCTTCGAGGAGTTTTCGATGCGTGTATTCGAAATGTTGCCGCCGGTCGCGCCGACTGAGGGGGCGCCGCTGCTGCCGCTGGGCACGCCGGTCGCGATCTGAGTATTGGCCGACACCGTCCCCGTCACCGATCGCGCCATATTCACGTAATCGACCTTGTAATGCTTCAGGAAGGGGGAATCCGGCATGACCGCGAGGTTCGGGCCATCCATCTCGAAGCGCATGTCGACCTGCTTGGCTATCCGGGTCAGCAGTTGCGGCAGAGTCTGGTCAATGGCATTCAACGTAACGTTGCCTGTGATCCCGGGGTTGATGTCGACATTGACCTTGGCGTCGCGAGCCAAGGCGAACAGCAAGTCACGGATCGGGACGTTATTGACAACGACGCTGTAGGTTTCGGCCTTGTGGGTGGGTTTGGGCTTGGGCAGGGATAGCGTCTGCTGTACTGGCGCCGGGATGTTGCCGCTGGCAACGGGGGCGGAACTTTCCGTATTCAGGTGCCCCTTCAAGGGTTCGCGAGGCGTGGGTGCCGCACAGGCGGCCAATAGAAGGGCGGCGAAGGTTGCGCTGATAAAACCGATTTTCATCGGGTTAAGCCTTGTCTGAGCAGAGTGGTCACGTATCGATTGGTTTTGACTATGATGCTAGCACGTTAATTGGCCGGGCTGCATGCTTTGCCGCCGGTGGATAAGGTTACCGCAACTTGCTGACCTGTCTGGGAAAAGGCTGAACGGACTTGATCGACTCGGGCAGGCTCTGCATGGCTGCAATCGCCTCCTCACGGCTGTCGAAATCGCCAAAAATGACACCTACCCTGTCGCGTCCGGAAAGGCTGGAACGATAGACGCGAAGATGTGCTGGTTCAAGAACGGCAATCGCCCGAGACAGGAAACCTTCAACCTCGCCGGTATGGTTGGCATCCGTGGCCAGCAACTGGATGAAATAGTGGTTGCGCGGTGCATCCTTGATCCACTCGTCGTATTGGGCGAGGTGCTGGCGGGTGATGGCGCCGAAACGTATCTTGTCTTGTGCAGGGCTTGCCTCTGGCGCCTCGCTGCGGGGGGGCGGTAAGGCTTGCAGGCGTTTGCTGTTCTGTGGCGCTTGTGACTTGGCCGAAACTGGCGGTACGCTTTCTTTGTCTTCAGCGGGCGCCAGAGGGCGAGAGCCTGTGCCGATGGTCATGGCCAGAAGCAGGGCGCCAATGCCAGCCCCTGCGATGCCCCAGAGCAGGGGTTTGGGGTTGAAAGCGGCTTTCGGCTGCAAAGGTTGAAAACGGGCGTCCTGTTCGGCAACCCGGATTTCGTGGCTGCCTACCTGGTGGCTGCCGCTGGAGTAAGCCGCCAGCAGGGCCTTGTCGGCGAGGATGTTGATGCGCCGGGAAAGCCCTTCGGAGATCCGGGCAATCATCTGGATTGCTTCGCTGGTGAAGGGGTTGGGGCCGTGATAACCGGCAGCGCGCAGGCGAAACTCGATATAGGCCGCAACATCGGCTTGCTTGAGCGGCATCAGGTTGAAGTGCTGGGTGATTCGCTCGCGCAGCTGGCGCATGTCGGTGGCGGCCAGGCGTTCATCCAGCTCAGGCTGGGCGAAGAGGGCGATTTGCAGCAGCTTGGTGGCTTTGGACTCGAGGTTCGACAGAAGCCGTATTTCCTCAAGTGATTCAGCGGGCATGGCGTGGGCTTCATCGATCAGCAGCACGACGCGCTTGCCTTCTGCGTAGCGTTCAATCAGGGCGTCCTGCAGGGCGCGGGTCAGTGAGTGTGTTGCCTTGCCATCGGTCGGTATGCCCAGTTCGTCAGCGATGGCGCCGAGAATTTCCTGGCGGGAGAGCGAAGGGTTGGCCAGGTAGAGGGTTTCGACGTTCTCCGGCAGGCGTTCGAGCAGCATCCGGCAGAGCATGGTCTTGCCGCTGCCAACCTCGCCGCTGACCTTGACGATGCCTTCGTCCTGGGTAATTGCATAAATGAGGGCATCAAGCGTCGGCCCACGGTTGGCGCCGGTGAAGAAGAAATCGGTGTGAGGCGTGATGCGGAAGGGGGGCTCACGTAGCCCGAAGTGCTCGAGATAAAGGCTCATCGACGGTTCCAGCCTTCCATGCGGTTGTAGAGTGTGGTGCGGTTGATGCCGAGGCGGCGTGCGGCTTCGCTCATGTTGCCACCGCTGAGTTCGATGGCGGCCTCAATGTAGCCACGCTGCCAAAGTTCCAGGGTGGCGTCGAGGTTGAGGCGGGATGATTTTTCGAGGTGCTGGCGGGCCGCCTGTTTGACGTCGGCCAGGTCGTTGGCGACCAGTCCGGCTGTTCCCGTGGGCTGTTCCGGGCTTTCAAAATGGTCGAATTCAGCCCTTAGCTGGTCGGCGCTGACGGTTTGTCCGGCGTAGCGGGTGGTGAGGCGGATGACGATGTTGCGTAGCTCGCGGACGTTACCCGGAAAGCCGTAATCCAGCCAAAGCGATTGCGCTGCTGATGCCAGCAGGAATGGCTCGGCGTGTACGCCAGCCGCACAGGTCTTCCGGAAGTGCTCAAGCAGGAGCAGGCGATCAAGGCCGGTTTCTCGTACTGGCGGCACGGAAAGCGTGAAAACTGACAGCCGGTGGAATAGATCAGCCCGAAAGCGCCCGGCCCGCATTTCCTGTCGGAGATCGCGATTGGTCGCTGCAATGATGCGCGCGGTGGATGTCCGTGTCTGTGTCTCGCCAACCCGCTGATACTCGCCGTTTTCCAGGACGCGCAATAGTTTGGGTTGTAGGTCCAGTGGCAGTTCGCCAATTTCGTCAAGGAACAGTGTCCCGCTGTCGGCGTCTTCGAAATAGCCGGCCTTGGCGGAAGTGGCGCCGGTGAAGGCGCCCTTGGCGTAGCCGAACAGCGTGGGTTCGAGGAGGGTCGGCGAAATGGCCGCGCAGTTCAAGGCCAGGAATGGCTTGTCCCTCCGCTCGGTCAGGCGGTGTAGGTAGTGGCTGGCAACAATGTCCTTGCCGCTTCCCGACTCGCCTTCAATCAACACCGGGTAGGCCAGGTTGGCATATTGGCCGAGCTGCAGGCGAAGGCGCTGCATGGGCAGGCTTTCGCCGATCAGCCCAGACACCTGCGCTGTCTGCGTTTCGTTGCCAAAACGCAGGGACTGGCGAAACAGTTCAGCCAGGCGACCGGGGTCGCAGGGTTTTGCGATGAACTCGACGGCGCCCAGCGTTCGAGCGTGACGGGCGTTATCTTCATCGCTCTGTCCGGAAAGAACGATGATTTTCATGTTCGGCGACAGGGCCAGAAGGTCCCCGATCAGGGCAAACCCTTCATCGGGGCGGTGAGGCAAAGGGGGGAGGCCGAGGTCTACCAGGGCAAGCTGGGGTGGGTGGCGTAGTTGTCGCAGCAAGGCCAAGGCATGGGCGCGCGAGTGGCTTGTGAGAACGTCATATTCCTGAGCGAACGCGAAATTGAGCGATTCGCTGATGAGTGAATCATCATCAACAATCAGCAGGAGTGGCTTGGCAACTGGCAAGAGCGCAACATTCCATGTGAAATATTTCCGATTATAGCCTTGTCGTTTCCCGGCGACCGTTGGCATTTCTGTTAAAATCGCCAGTCTTTTTTGGGGAATGAACTTTGTCGGACGACATCCTGGTCGATATCGAGGACCTCCACTTCAATTATGACGGCAGGCCTGTGCTGCAAGGAATCAACATGAAGATTCCCCGTGGCAAGGTGGTGGCTATCATGGGTGGTTCCGGTTGCGGCAAAACCACGCTGTTGCGTTGTATCGGTGGCCAGTTGCGGCCGACCGGCGGGCGCGTTCGGCTGGAAAAGCACCAGGTTTGTGAAATGTCCGAGGCCGAGCTGTATCGCCTGCGGCGCCGGATGGGGATGCTCTTCCAGTTTGGAGCACTGTTTACCGACATGTCAGTTTTCGACAACGTCGCTTTTCCGATGCATGAGCACACAGATATGTCGGAAGAAATGATCCGCGATCTGGTGTTGATGAAGCTGGAGGCGGTGGGTTTGCGCGGCGCGCACAAGTTGATGCCGGGTGAGCTGTCCGGTGGCATGGCTCGGCGGGTTGCCTTGGCGCGTGCGCTGGCGCTTGATCCGATGCTGGTGATGTACGACGAGCCGTTCACCGGCCTTGATCCGATTGCGCTCGGCGTGATTGGTCAGTTGATCCGCAAGTTGAACGATGCGCTGGGCGCGACATCAATCATGGTGACGCACGACATTCATGAGTCCTTGCTGATTGTCGACTATATCTACTTCCTGAATGGCGGCCAGGTTGTTGCCGAAGGAACGCCGGACGAAATTCGTGCCTCGAAGGATCCGTTCGTGCATCAGTTTGTATATGCCGAGCCCGATGGTCCCGTGCATTTTGACTATCCAGCTCCGTCGATACGCGATGAGTTCCTGAGCGGGGTTGCGCATGCTTGACCCGATTTCCCTGATTCGGAAAATGGGTCACGTGACGGTCGAGCGCATCTGGCGGCTTGGTTTCGCGGCGCGTTTCTTCTGGGCCGTGCTCATGCACTCAGGCTCCTCGTTCCGTCGCTTGCCGCTGACCTTGCGTGAGATTTACTTCAGCGGCGTGCTGTCGCTGCTGATTATTATGGTTTCCGGCTTGTTCGTCGGCTTGGTGCTTGGCCTGCAGGGCTATGAAATCCTGCAACGTTTTGGCTCGACCGAAGCGCTGGGGACCTTGGTCGCCCTTTCGCTGACCCGCGAACTGGGGCCGGTGCTGGCGGCAATCTTCTTTGCATCGCGGGCTGGATCGTCGGTTACCGCTGAAATCGGTTTGATGAAGGCGACGGAGCAACTCAAGGCCATGGACATGATGGCGGTCAATCCAATTGCTCGCGTCGTAGCGCCACGTTTCTGGGGGGGCGTCATTTCGATGCCGTTGCTGGCCGCTATTTTTTCGGCGATGGGTGTGCTTGGTGGATGGCTGATCGGGGTAGTTTTTATTGGCGTCGATGACGGGGCTTATTGGTCGCAGATGCAGGCAAGCGTTGATTTCCGCTATGACATCTGGAATGGTGTCGTCAAAAGTTTCGTATTTGGTATAGCGGTTTCGCTGATTGCTGTTTTTGAAGGCTACGATTCGGTGCCGACTGCCGAGGGTGTTTCGCGCGCCATCACGCGAACTGTGGTGACTTCGGTGCTGACCGTACTGGCGCTGGATTTTGTCTTAACCTCGTTCATGTTCCGGGGAGCTTAATGAACCGTACCGTTCTTGACCTGTGGGTCGGATTTTTCGTTGCGCTGGGCCTTGCTGCCTTGCTCTTTTTGTCGCTCAAGGTCGGAAACCTGTCGTCGTCTCACTTGTCTGAAACCTACGAGTTGCAAGCCAAGTTTGATAACATCGGTGGCCTGAAGGTACGCGGACCGGTCAAGAGCGCCGGTGTCGTGGTCGGTCGGATCATTGACATCCGGTTTGATGCTGCGACCTATGAAGCAGTGGTCAGCATGACCATTGATGGGCGTTACCGCTTCCCGAAGGATACTTTTGCCTCGATTAATACTGCCGGCTTGCTCGGTGAGCAGTATGTCGGGTTGGATGCCGGTGGTGATGAGAAGATGTTGCAGGCGGGTGAGACGATAGCCAAGACTCAATCGGCAATCGTTCTTGAGAAATTGATCAGCCAGTTTTTATTTAGCAAAGCGGCAGACGGACAGGACAAGAAATGACGAAAAGTCTCGGCTTATCTGGAATGCGCAGCGGAAGGCGGTGGGTCCTGGGGGGGCTCATGGCGCTCGCTTGCGTCGGTAACGTGTTTGCCGAGGAAAATCCGCGTGACCCTTACGAGGGTTTCAATCGTTCGATGTTTGCGGTCAATGAAGCCATCGACAAGTATGCGGCCAAGCCGGTTGCCCAGGCTTACGACAATGTCGTGCCGTTGCCAGTCAAGGCAAGCGTCGGTAACTTCTTTGGTAATGTCGGTGACCTGTGGATTGGTGCCAACAGTGCTCTGCAGGGAAAGTTCGGTGATGCCGGCGTGGATATCAGCCGTTTGCTGATCAATTCAACCGTCGGGATTTTCGGGCTTTTCGACGTCGCCAGCGAACTTGGCCTGGAGAAGCACGAAGAGGATTTTGGCCAGACCCTGGCTGTATGGGGCGTGGGTAGCGGTGGCTATCTGTACTGGCCAGTAATCGGGCCACGCAACGTTCGCGACACCGCAGGTTTTGGTGTCGACTCTTATATTGACCCGGTCTGGCGAATCCGTGCGGTTTCGGTACGCAACAGCATGGTCGCCTTGCGCTTTGTGGACATCAGGGCCAGCCTTCTGCCGGCTGACAAGGTGGTTGAGGAAGCGGCGCTCGATAAATATGCGTACATTCGCGACGCCTATCAGCAGCGTCGTCGCAACCAGATTTTCGATGGCCGCCCGCCGCGGCTGGATGATTGATTCTTTAAGTAACCAATAATGAAAAAGCTATTTGCCCTGTTGTTTGCTGGTTTCGTGTCTAGTGCGGTGTTTGCCCAGGAGGCGCCGGACGCCATGGTGCAGCGTGTGACCGAAGAGGTTCTGGAAATTATCCGCAAGGACAAGGATATCCAGAACGGTGATACGCACAAGGTTATTGAACTGGTCGACAAGAAGGTGTTGCCCAATTTCAATTTCACGCACATGACCGCGCTGGCGCTTGGCAAGGAGTGGCGCAAGGCCACTCCGCATCAGCAGCAGCAATTGACGGCCGAGTTCAAGACCCTGCTGGTCCGTACCTATTCCAATGCGCTGACTGGATACAAAAATCAGAAAGTGGTGTACAAGCCGACAAAGATGGCGCCGACCGATACCGATGTACTGGTCCGGACTGAAGTTCACCAACCAGGCAACAAGCCTGTGCAGCTTGATTACAGCCTGGAAAAGCTGGATGCGACCTGGAAAGTTTACGATGTCGTGGTTGCCGGGATCAGCTTGGTGACCAACTATCGTGATCAGTTCGGCCAGGAAGTGCGTAATGGCGGTATTGATGGCCTGATCGCGTCGATCGCGGCCAAGAACAAGTCGCTGGAAGCCAATTCGAAGAAATGATTGAACGAGACGCCGGGCGCCTGCTGGTCAAGGTGCCGTTGATCATGGCCAATGCTAGCGGCCTGCTTGAAGCAGGCCGTTCTGCTTTGCTGTCGGGCGAGCAGGTTTTCGATTTCTCCGAGGTGACCGAGGCGGACTCGTCCGCCATCGCCGTCATGCTGGGCTGGCTACGCGCCGCCAGCCAGACGCAGTCGACCGTCAAGTTTGCGCATATTCCGACCGGCGTTCGAGCGCTGGCCGAACTGTACGGCGTTACCGAACTGCTGCCCCTCGCCTAAGGGGCATTCCATGATTCCTGCTGTTTCCATCGTTGACGTCGTCAAGCATTTCGGTTCACTTAAAGCACTGGCCGGGGTGTCGCTTGATATCCAACAGGGTGAGTTTTTTGGCTTGCTTGGCCAGAATGGCGCGGGCAAGACAACGCTGATTTCTTCGCTGGCCGGCTTGGTGCGACCCGATTCCGGAACCCTGAAAGTACTCGGTCATGATGTGATCAAGGATTTTCGTGAGGCGCGCCGTTTGCTGGGCGTGGTGCCGCAGGAACTGGTCTTCGACCCCTTTTTCAATGTCCGTGAAACGCTGCGCATTCAGTCCGGCTATTTTGGCATCCGCAAAAACGACGACTGGATTGATGAAATTCTCGAAAACCTCGATTTGACGAGCAAGGCGAATGTCAACATGCGCCGTCTTTCAGGCGGTATGAAGCGGCGAGTGCTGGTCGCACAGGCGCTGGTACACAAGCCGCCGGTCATTGTCCTCGATGAGCCAACAGCCGGCGTCGATGTCGAGTTGCGACAGGGCTTGTGGCAGTTTATTCGCCGCCTGAATGGCGAAGGGCACACGATTATCCTGACCACCCATTATCTAGAAGAGGCTGAAGCCCTGTGTACCCGCATCGCGCTGATGAAGCAGGGTAAGGTCGTCGCGCTCGATACAACGGCCAACCTGATGGCGGCACATCCGGGCGGAACGCTTGAGGACGTCTTTGTCCGGGCGATGAACCAATGATCGGCTTCCTGACACTTTTTGAAAAAGAGTTCCTGCGATTCTGGAAGGTCAGTTTCCAGACTGTCGCGGCGCCGGTGTTGACGGCCTTGCTCTATTTGCTGATTTTCGGCCACGTGCTTGATGAACATGTTCTGGTTCATGGCGTGCGCTACACCAGTTTTCTTGTGCCCGGTCTGGTCATGATGCAGGTGTTGCAGAACGCCTTTGCTAATTCGTCGTCCAGCCTGATTCAGGCCAAGATCACTGGTTCGATAGTCTTTGTGTTGTTGCCGCCAATTCCCTACAGCGCCTTCTTTGCTGCCTATGTGCTGGCCGCCATGGTCCGTGGCTTGCTGGTCGGCCTGGGGGTGTTGCTGGCGACGGTCTGGTTTGCCGAGTTGAGAGTTGTGGCGCCGCTGTGGATTCTGGTTTTTTCCGTGCTGGGTGGTGCGTTGTTCGGAGCACTTGGCATGATTGCCGGTATCTGGTCCGAAAAGTTCGACCAGCTGGCTGCCTTCCAGAATTTTCTGATCATGCCGCTGACCATGTTGTCCGGTGTTTTCTACTCGATTTACACCTTGCCTGCATTCTGGCAGCGCGTGTCGCATTACAATCCCGTCTTTTACATGATCGACGGCTTCCGTTATGGCTTTTTTGGTGTCTCCGATGTGGCGCCGGAAAACAGTCTGGCGGTCGTCGTTGCCTGCTTCGCCGCCGTGTCCATAGTGACTTTGAGCCTCCTGAAGCGGGGCTGGAAGCTGAGAGGCTGAACATGATGCATCCCGAACATATCAAGGAACTCATCCTTGCCGGCATGGCCTGTGAACACCTGGAACTTGATGGCGATGGCCAGCATTTTCAGGCGTTGGTAGTAAGTAAGGAATTTGTCGGGAAGAGCCGCGTGCAGCGTCAGCAGCGCGTGTATCAGTCCCTGAAGGAAAAGCTGGATACCGGGGAATTGCACGCCCTTTCCTTCAAAACCCTGACCCCGGAAGAATGGAGCGCACAGCGTGGATAAGTTGTTGATTGAAGGGGGCAAGGTCCTCTCGGGTGAAGTGGCCATGTCTGGCGCCAAGAATGCTGCGCTGCCGATTCTCTGTGCCTCTCTACTGACTTCGGATCCGGTGCATTTCACCAATGTGCCGCACCTGAACGACATCTCGACCATGCTCCGCCTGCTGGGTGACATGGGCGTCGGCGTAACGATGGATGGTATCGACGGCATCGTTCTCAACGGTGGTGGTCTCAATAATCCGGTCGCCTCGTACGAGATGGTCAAGACCATGCGTGCCTCCATTCTTGTGCTCGGACCGTTGGTCGCTCGTTGTGGCGAGGCGCGTGTATCACTGCCTGGTGGTTGTGCCATTGGCGCCCGTCCGGTTGACCAGCACATCAAGGGCTTGCAGGCCATGGGGGCCGAGGTCAAGGTCGAGCAGGGTTATGTTCACGCCAAGGCGACCCGCCTGAAGGGCGCCCGCATCTGTACCGACATGGTCACCGTGACCGGTACCGAGAACCTGATGATGGCCGCTTGTCTGGCCGAGGGTGAGACGATCATTGAAAATGCGGCGCGTGAGCCGGAAGTGGTCGATCTGGCCAACTGCCTGGTCTCCATGGGCGCCCGCATTTCCGGCGCCGGTACCGACGTCATTCGCATCCAGGGCGTCGACAAACTGCACGGCGCGACGCACGCGATCATGCCGGATCGCATTGAGACCGGAACTTATCTGTGTGCCGCAGCGGCGACCGGTGGCGATATCCGTTTGCTGAAAACTTCGGCTGCCTACCTCGACACGGTCGTGGACAAGCTGATGGACGCTGGTTGTGAAATCACTGTCGAACGCGACGCGATTCGCTTGGTCGCGCCCAAGCGCCTGAAGGCGGTCAGTCTGCGTACGGCGCCCTACCCGGCCTTTCCGACCGATATGCAGGCTCAGTTCATGGCTATCAACTGTATTGCCGACGGCGTGGCGACCATTCGCGAAACCATCTTCGAAAACCGCTTCATGCACGTCAATGAGTTGATGCGTTTAGGCGCCAACATCCAGATCGAAGGCAATAACGCCATCGTGCGCGGTGTCGACAAACTCGAAGGCGCGACGGTGATGGCAACCGATCTGCGTGCGTCTGCCTCCTTGGTCATCGCCGGTCTGGTTGCCCAAGGCGAGACGGTGATCGATCGGATTTATCACCTTGATCGTGGCTACGAAAGGATCGAGGAGAAGTTGGCCAAGCTGGGTGCCGCAGTGAGGCGCGTTCGTTAACTGGCCGTTATTGCTTGGTTGGAATCGCTGTTTTTCAATGTAGGGGCGTAGAAAAGTTCAAAAAATGCTTGGCGTATTTGAAATGCTGGGCCATACTCCGAGGCTCGGGATTTCCAGGCAGTGTTTTGTTCCTGCGCCGTACCACGGTTTGTCAGCTCCTCGGTCTTGGTTCTCGTATTTTTGTGGCGCAAGCCCGTTTAATTTTTAGGATGCTTTCAAATGGCAAATGGTACCGTTAAGTGGTTCAATGATTCCAAGGGTTTTGGTTTTATCTCCCCGTCCGAAGGTGGTGAAGACCTCTTCGCTCACTTCTCCGCAATTCAAGGCAACGGTTTCAAGACCCTGGCCGAGAACCAGAAGGTGACTTTCGACGTCGTGAATGGCCCGAAGGGCAAGCAGGCTGCTAACATCCGCCCGGCTGAATAAGTCGCGGATACGCTTGTATCGAAAAGCCCGGCTAGCCGGGCTTTTTTGCGTTTACCGGGCTGGTTTTTCTTGAGGGTTTCCCCTCGTGGCTTGTTCTATTGCTCTCCGATGTTGTGTTCAGTCAGAGTTTTGGTGGCCGGAGCAACTTTTCTGGCGTCTTTTGTTCGGGAATTGGCGCTTTGCCTGCTGCCTCACCGCGGGTATCTGTAGCGGTCTGCTAAAATGCCGCTTTCGCCTTTTTAGCAAGCTACCCCGTGACGACCATCACCATTGCCCTCTCCAAGGGCCGCATTTTTGACGAAACCTTGCCACTGCTGGCGGCAGCAGGGATCGTCCCGACCGAAAACCCGGAAACTTCGCGCAAGTTGATCATCGAGACCAACCAGCCGAATGTGCGCGTTGTCATCGTTCGCGCGACCGATGTTCCGACCTATGTTCAGTACGGCGCCGCCGACCTTGGCGTGGCCGGCAAGGATGTGCTGATCGAGCATGGCGGCGAAGGACTCTATGCGCCGCTCGACCTGAATATCGCCAAGTGCCGGATGATGGTTGCCGTTCCGGAAGGCTTTGATTATGAAAATGCCGTGCGCCAAGGCAACCGCCTCAAGGTGGCGAGCAAATACACCAAGACGGCGCGGGAACATTTCGCCTCCAAGGGCGTTCATATCGATCTGATCAAGCTGTATGGTTCGATGGAACTGGCGCCGCTGGCCGGGCTGGCCGATGCCATCGTCGATCTGGTGTCCACCGGCGGCACGCTGAAGGCCAACAAGCTGGTCGCCGTCGAGGACATCATGGGGATTTCCTCACGCTTGGTGGTCAATCAGGCCTCGCTCAAGGTCAAGCGCGAAACCCTGCAACCGATTATTGACGCCTTCGCACAGGCGGTGGAGAAATAAGCTTTATGGTCGCGATCAAACGACTTGCTACGGTCGACGCTGATTTCAAGGCAAGAATGGATGCACTGCTCGCTTTCGAGGCGGCGCAGGATGAAGGCATCGAACGCACCGTCATCGGCATTCTGGCTGATGTTAAGGCACGCGGCGATGCGGCTGTTGTTGAATACAGCAACAAGTTTGACCGTCTGACCGCAGGCAGCATGGCCGATCTCGAGTTGTCGAAGGTCGAAATGCAGAAGGCGCTGGACGGCTTGCCAGCCGAGCAGCGTCAGGCCCTGGAGGCTGCAGCCCACCGTGTTCGTGTTTATCACGAAAAGCAGCGGATGGAAGGCTGGTCGTACACTGAAGCTGACGGCACCATGCTTGGCCAGATGATCACCCCGCTCGACCGTGTCGGCCTCTATGTGCCAGGCGGCAAGGCGGCTTACCCGTCATCGGTACTGATGAATGCGATTCCTGCCAAGGTGGCAGGCGTCAAGGAACTGATCATGGTTGTCCCGACGCCTGGAGGCGAGCACAACCAGCTGGTGCTGGCGGCGGCCTGTCTGGCCGGCGTAGACCGCGTGTTCACCATCGGTGGTGCGCAGGCAGTTGGCGCGCTGGCCTACGGCACAGCGGCCGTGCCGCAGGTCGACAAGATTGTTGGCCCCGGCAATGCCTATGTCGCCTGCGCCAAGCGCCGGGTGTTCGGCATCGTCGGTATCGACATGATTGCCGGTCCGTCGGAGATTCTTGTCGTTGCTGATGGCAGCAGCGATCCCGACTGGGTGGTGATGGATCTCTTCTCGCAGGCTGAGCACGACGAACTGGCGCAGTCGATCCTGATCTGCACCGATGCGGCTTATATCGACCGCGTGCAGGCCAGTATCGAGAAACTTCTGCCGACCATGCCGCGTCGCGAAGTGATTGAAACCTCGCTGACCAACCGCGGCGCGCTGATCCTCGTACGCGATCTCGAAGAAGCCTGCGCCATCGCCAACCGCGTTGCCCCGGAGCACCTCGAACTGTCGTTGGCAGACCCCGACCCATGGGTTGCCAAGATTCACCACGCCGGCGCCATCTTCATCGGTCATTACACCTCCGAGTCTCTTGGCGACTACTGTGCTGGCCCGAATCACGTGCTGCCGACCTCCGGTAGCGCCCGCTTTTCTTCGCCGCTCGGTGTCTATGACTTCCAGAAGCGGACCAGCCTGATCAAGGTTTCCAAGGCTGGTGCGCAGACCCTGGGCAAGATCGCCTCAACGCTGGCGCACGGCGAAGGCCTGCCGGCTCATGCCAAGTCGGCTGAATTCCGGCTCGACAATTGAGCGAAGCCTCCAGTTGATGGTGGAAGCCACTGAATCCCAAAACCGCCCGGACCTCCGGGCGCTTTTTTTGGGTTTTTCATCGGTCGGTCTATCCGGCTTTGGGGGCGTGCTTCCTTTCGCCCGGCGTACGCTGGTCGAAGAGCGCAAGTGGATGAGCGCCGAGGAGTTCAACGCCCAGCTTGGCCTTTGTCAGTTCCTGCCAGGGCCCAATGTCGTTAATCTGGCCGTGGTTGTCGGCAAGCGTTATTGCGGACTACCGGGCGCCATCGCGGCGCCGCTGGGCTTGCTTGCCGGGCCGTTTGTCATCGTGCTCTTGCTGGGGCTGCTTTATGACCACTACGGTAGTTTGCCGCTCGCCCAGTCCATGCTGCGCGGCATTGCAGCCGTCGGCTGTGGTCTACTCTTCGCCATGGCCTGGCGCATGGGCGCAGCGATCAAGGGGAAATCATATTTCCTGCCATTTACGGCCTTGACCGTGGCGGCTATCGCCGGTTTGCGCTGGCCGATGCCCATTGTCATGGTTGCCGGCCTAGTATTGTCCGGTGGCGTCGCCTACTGGAAGCTGGGCCGGAAATGATCGTCGTTGAGCTCTTCCTCGAATTTGCGCTGCTCTCCTGTGTCGCATTCGGTGGCGCCACGGCGCTGTTGCCGGAAATGCACCGTGTGGTTGTCGAAAACCATCACTGGCTGGACGATACGACTTTCACGCATCTGTACGCCATCGCTCAGGCTGCGCCCGGCCCAAACGTCCTGGTCGTGACCTTGATCGGCTGGGAAGTCGGGGGCCTGCTCGGTGCCTTTGCCAGCACGCTGGCCATGTGCCTGCCAATGAGCATCCTGATTTATCTGCTGATCGATCGCTGGGAGAGTTTTTCCGGCAAGCGCTGGCAGAAGGCGATTAGTTTAGGTGTGGCCCCGCTCGCTGTTGGTCTGATCTTCTCCGGCGCCACACTGATTGCTCAGGCTGCCGCATTTGGTTGGTCTGCCTGGTTGCTGGTGGCGGCAACCCTTATCGCCAATCTGAAGACGAAACTGCACCCGTTGTGGTTTATCGGAGTGGGGGCGGTATTCGGGTTGCTCGGCTTGGTCTGATAGTCGCCTTCTCCGTGGGCGGCAGCGAGTGTAGTGGGTTCCGTAGCTACTACCCCAATCCCGCTGTTTGCTCCAGTTTCTCACTCTGGTAGAGTTTCAATCCTATTGCTCTCAGCGGGCCAGAGCTTTTAATTATTTTCTCGGTACAGAATCCATGCAACCAAAAAAAATCAGCCTTGATGAACTTACCTTGGAAGAAATTCAGCCAAAACATACCTCCGAGAAGGACAGTTCAAATATTGGTCGCCAGTGCCTGAAATGTCAGCATGTGCGCCTTGCCTCGGAGAGTGGTACGCCTTCATATGAGTGTCCGAACTGTGGCGCAATCTACGACAAGGTTGAGCAGCTGCTTTCCGCAACTAGCCGTACAACAAGATAAGTTTTTGGCGTATTGAGAGCTGGTCCTGGGGTCAGGTGCAAATCTGGCTCAGGGCATCGCTAAGTGCCTTGCATTCGTCATCGGTGCCCACGGTAATGCGCAGGAACTGATCGATGCGCGGTAGCTTGAAGTGGCGGACGATGATGTTCCGTTCGCGCAATGCCTTGGCCAGTTCAGCTGCATCGTGCTGTGGATGACGAGCGAAGATGAAATTGGCTGCGGAGGGCAGGACTTCGAAGCCGAGCTTGGTCAGGTCGGCCGTCAGGGTGTCGCGGGTGGCGATCACCGATTGGCAGCAATGCGCGAAATACGCATCGTCTTCCATCGCGGCGACGGCACCAACAATCGCCAGTCGGTCCAGCGGATAGGAGTTGAAGCTGTTCTTCACCCGCTCCAGTGCTTCGATCAGCGCCGGATGCCCGACCGCGAAACCGACGCGCATGCCGGCCAGCGAGCGTGACTTGGACAGCGTATGGACGACCAGCAGGTTGTCGTAGCGGTCGACCAGCTTGATCGCCGTCTCGCCACCGAAATCGACATAGGCTTCATCGACCACGACGACGGCTTCCGGGTTGGCCTTTAGTATTTTCTCGATGGCGGCCAGCGGCAGCAGGCGGCCCGTCGGAGCGTTTGGATTGGGGAAGATGATGCCGCCGCACTGTTCGCCATTCCACATCTGGCCGCAGTAGTCGTCGGGGTTGATGGTGAAGTCCTCGGCCAGCGGTACCTGAATGTAATCGACACCATAGAGGCCGCAATACACCGGGTAGAAACTGTAGGTGATGTCCGGAAACAGAATCGGTGCCTCGTGCTTGAGCAGGGCCATGAAGACATGAGCCAGCACCTCGTCCGAGCCGTTGCCGACGAAGATTTGCTGTGAGGTCACGCCATGATGTTTGGCGATCGCAGACTTGAGCAGATCCGCATTCGGGTCCGGGTAGAGGCGCAGGCGCGCCGCATCATCACCAAGTTCCGCCTGAATCGCCGCCAATACCTTGGGTGAGGGTGGGAACGGGTTTTCGTTGGTGTTCAGCTTGATCAGATTGGTGATCTTGGGCTGCTCGCCCGGTACGTAGGGGGTGAGGTCGCGGACGACCTGGCTCCAGAAGCGACTCATGGGTTTTCACGAAAGGCGTAAAAGTAGGCCGAAATGGTATCATGGCCCTCCGTTAAAAGCCTTTTGCAGCCTTAAACCATGCGGCAAGCCGAAATCACACGCAACACGCTGGAGACGCAGATCACCGTGCGCCTCAATCTCGATGGTACTGGCCAGGGCAAGTTCGCTACCGGCGTGCCCTTCCTTGACCACATGCTTGACCAGATCGCCCGTCATGGTCTGATCGACCTCGACATTGAAGCCAAGGGCGACCTGCACATCGATGCGCACCACACTGTCGAAGATATCGGCATCACCTTCGGCCAGGCGCTGGCCAAGGCCTGGGGCGACAAGAAAGGCCTGACCCGTTACGGCCACAGCTACGTGCCGTTGGACGAGGCACTGTCGCGTGTCGTGATCGACCTTTCCGGCCGTCCTGGTCTCGAATTGAATGTCGAATTCACGCGCGCGGTCATTGGCCAGTTTGATGTCGACTTGGTCAGCGAATTCTTCCATGGCCTGGTTAACCACGCCGGGATGACGTTGCACATCGACAACCTGCGCGGCAAGAATGCCCACCATCAGGCCGAAACCATCTTCAAGGCTTTCGGCCGTGCCCTGCGCATGGCGGTGGCGCCTGATCCGCGCATGGCTGGAGCCATGCCATCGACCAAGGGTTCGCTGTGACAGTGGCTGGCAATACCATTGCCGTCATCGACTACGGCATGGGCAACCTGCGTTCGGTGTCGAAGGCGCTGGAGCATGTCGCCGGAGATATGCAGGTTATCGTGACCGCTGACCCCGCAATCGTCGCTGCTGCCGAGCGTGTCGTATTTCCCGGTCAGGGTGCGATGCCTGATTGCATGCGCGAACTGGACTCCCGTGGCCTGCGCGCTGCCGTGCTGGCCGCAGCGAAGGACAAGCCGTTTCTCGGTATCTGCGTCGGCGAGCAGATGCTCTTCGAGCATAGCGACGAAGGCAATGTTCCGGCGCTCGGCGTCTTTCCCGGCAACGTCAAACGTTTCCCGGATGAAAAGATGTATTTGCCGACCGGCGAACGCCTGAAAGTCCCGCACATGGGCTGGAATGAGGTGCGCCAGAAGCCGCATGCGCTGTGGAATGGCATTGCGGATGGCTCGCGCTTCTATTTTGTACACAGCTATTTTGTCCAGCCCGCCGATCCGGCGCTGGTAACGGGCACTTGCGAATATGGAGTGCCCTTTACCTGTGCAGTAGGGCGGGATAATATCTTCGCGGTTCAGTTCCACCCCGAGAAAAGCGCTCGCGACGGCCTGCAACTTCTGAAGAACTTCGTTGAGTGGCAACCCTGATTCGCTTCTGTCGAATTTAATCTCCTAGACTCCCATGCTGATTATTCCTGCGATTGACCTCAAGGACGGGCAATGCGTCCGTCTGAAGCAGGGCCTGATGGAACAGGCCACTGTTTTTTCCGATAGCCCGGCAGAACAGGCGCGTCACTGGCTGAACCAAGGGGCGCGTCGCCTGCATCTGGTCGACCTCAATGGTGCTTTTGCTGGCAAGCCGAAGAACGCCGCGGCGATCAAGGCCATCCTGGCCGAAGTCGGTGACGAGATTCCCGTTCAGCTCGGCGGCGGCATTCGCGATCTGGATACCATCGAAGCCTGCATCGATGGCGGTCTTTCCTACGTCATCATCGGCACGGCAGCAGTCAAGAATCCCGGCTTCCTGCGTGATGCCTGCGTTGCCTTCCCCGGCCACATCATCGTCGGTCTCGATGCCAAAGACGGCAAGGTGGCGACGGATGGCTGGTCCAAGCTGACGGGCCACGAAGTCGTCGATCTGGCCAAGAAATATGAAGACTATGGCGTCGAGTCGATCATCTACACCGACATCGGCCGTGACGGCATGCTCTCTGGCCTGAATATCGACGCCACCGTGCGCCTGGCCCAGGCGCTGACCATTCCGGTGATCGCCTCCGGCGGTCTGACCAACTTTGACGACATTCGCGCCCTGTGCGCCGTTGAAGGTGAAGGCATCGTTGGCACCATTGCCGGTCGTGCGGTTTACGACGGCTCGCTCGACTTCAAGGCAGCGCAGGAACTCGCTGATCAGTTGGGCGCCTGATGCTCGCCAAACGCATCATCCCTTGCCTTGACGTCACGGCTGGCCGCGTCGTCAAGGGCACCAATTTTGTTGGCCTGCGCGATGCCGGCGATCCGATCGAAATCGCCCGCCGCTACAACGAGCAAGGCGCCGACGAGGTCACTTTCCTCGATATCACCGCCTCCAGCGACCAGCGCGACATCATCCTGCACATCATCGAAGCCTGCGCCGAGCAGGTCTTCATCCCGCTAACCGTTGGTGGTGGCGTACGCAAGGTGGAAGACGTCCGTCGTCTGCTCAATGCCGGCGCCGACAAGGTGTCGATGAACACGGCGGCCGTCCAGAACCCCGATCTCGTTTTCGATGCATCCAGCAAGGTTGGCTCGCAGTGCATTGTCGTCGCCATCGACGCCAAGCAGGTTGCGCCCGGCCAATGGCATGTGTTCACCCACGGCGGTCGCAACGATACCGGCATGGATGCCATCGAATGGGCAAAGAAGGTCGATGCCCTGGGTGCGGGCGAAATCCTGCTGACCAGCATGGACCGTGACGGCACCAAGAACGGTTTCGATCTGGCGCTGACCCGTGCCGTGTCCGATGCCGTAAAAATTCCGGTCATTGCTTCGGGCGGCGTCGGCAACCTGCAGCATCTGGCCGACGGCGTCACCGAAGGCCGCGCCGATGCCGTGCTGGCAGCCTCGATCTTCCATTTCGGCGAATACACCGTGCGCCAAGCCAAGGAATTCATGGCTGCCCGCGGTATCGAAGTCAGGCTCTGATTTTCAGATGGCCGATCTCGACAATTCCCTGAATTGGCTCGAAGCCCTGAAGTGGGACGCCGACGGCATGATCCCGGCCATCGCTCAGGATGAAAATGGCCGGGTCGTGATGTTCGCCTACATGAATCGCGACTCGCTTCAGGAAACGGTCCGCTGCGGCAATGCCGTCTATTGGTCGCGCTCGAGAAAACGCCTCTGGCGCAAGGGTGAAGAGTCCGGTCACTTCCAGAAAGTGAAGTCCATCCGCACCGATTGCGATGGCGATGTGCTGCTGCTGAGCATCGAGCAAGTCGGTGGCATTGCCTGCCATACCGGCCGCGAAAGCTGCTTCTTCAACGAATTGAATGACGATCGCTGGGTTCCCGCCGATCCGGTCCTGAAAGACACCAAAGAGATTTATTCGGGCAAGTCGTAGTTTCGATCTGTCCAGGGATTCTCTGGAACCATCCCCCTCCCGTTGGTACAAAAATTGCAATGACATGTCATGGGGAGCCCCTGTGCATGCATGTGTCGAGATTTTTTACATATGCCATCGGGAAAGTTATTGAAAATAAAATTACACAAGCAATAACAATACACTTCAAAACGTGGACCAATTCTTGCGTTTCATATTTTCGTTATCCAATGTCATATGCAAATTGTAATAATTTATCTGTGAACTGGTTGAATTTGTAGTTCTACTATTAGGTGGCAAAAAATGAAAAAACTTGCTCTCGTATTGGCGGCTGCGGCTGCATTCGGTGGTGCCAGCAGTGCTCACGCTGGTTATTACGAAACTTTCAATAATTTCACCGGTGGGTTCCTCATCAATGGTTTTGAGGATAACGACAACAAGTTTTCCATTTTCCTGACCGGGCTGGATGGAAAGGTTTCGCTTTCCGTGCCGGCGGCAGGTACTTATGGCGCTTCCTTCCTGCCAGGTGGCACGTTGGGGATCAACTACGGCGCTGGTCCGATCGGTTTCACGGGTCTGCCGGTTGCCATGCCTTTAGGCTCTGGCACGATTGGCGGCATTGGCGGTCTGCCGGCTGGTGGTTCCATGCTGTTCAACTTTGATGGCATCGGCGCATCTACATTCTCGGTGAATGGCGTGCCCGTTCCGTCTGGCTCGCCGTTCGCGACGCGGCATCTTGATATCACGGGTAGCGGATCAACGGGCTTGATCTCTGCCTTGCTTGGCATTCCAGGTTTTATGGATGGCGTGATCTCCGGTACCGTAGGGGTTGATATCACTTTCGCGCACGACAGCCTGACTTTCCTAATTGACGGAAATGGCCTGACGGTTGGCGATCTTGAGGCTTCGATGAAGGCTCTTGATGACATGCAGGGCAGTCTCAATGATGGAAAAATCGACGGAACCTTCTTTGTGAATGGTGCTGTTCATATTCCGGAGCCGGGTTCCATGGCGCTGCTTGGTATCGGCCTGGTTGGTCTTGCGGCTCGTCGTCGCATGGCGGCCAAAGCGGCAAAGTAACAAGCGGACCTTCCGATGAAAAACGGCGGCGAAAGCCGCCGTTTTTTTATTTGCGGTGACGAATTTCCGATGCCTTATTTTTGCAAATTGAAATTTTTTCGTGAGTTTCTGTAGTTAATTTGGCGCTTTGGATTTCGTTTATTCATGTTGCATGTCGCGGCGCAAAATTATCTGAAGCTGCTCTATGGGTAACTTGTTAATCAATTCATAAATATTGAAAAAATTCAGTGGCATGAATGTTTCGGTATTGACATTGTCATCAACAAATCCCATCGAGAATAATTGTGCAATGCAGTGTCATATTGTTTTAAACTTCGTCTTGAAACGACGTTTGGGTAGAAAGTCAGGCAATTTGCATGATTGAGCGTATGTGCAATGGCATGATGATTGCTAATTAATAGCAATTGAGTTGTATCGATCTGGCCAGCTTTTCAAAATAGGCAAACTTCTAAAAAGTTATGCTAATCGAATTGCGCGTGGCTTCGAAGTTGTTCATCAAACGGATTAGTTAGGGGGTGGCCATGTCTTTGGCCCTTTTCTTTGGATTGTGCATTGTCATTTCGGGCGTAGTTATTCGCTCCGGAATGGCGCTCATGGGGCGCTTTGGCGTTCTCGACCACCCGGGTGGTCACAAGCAGCACGACACCAGCACGCCGTTTGTTGGTGGATTCGGCGTGATAGCCGTTGTGCTGACCGTACTGTTCTTCGGTGCGGCGCATTATCCCGAGCTCTCCTTGAGTCCGATTCGCACCATTGCCCTCGGGGCGAGCATTCTGTTTGTTACCGGTTTCGCCGACGACATCTGGCACCTCTGCTTCAAAGCCCGGTTCATGATTCAGGCGCTGGTGGCTATCGCGATGGTCTTCCTGGGCGGTGTTGAGCTGGCTTCGTTGGGCGAATTGTTTCCCGGGTGGTCCATTGGACTGGGTATTTTTGGTGTTCCCTTCAGCATTTTCGCCACGGTTGGCTTGATCAACGCCCTGAACATGATCGACGGCATTGATGGCCTTTCCGGCTCCCTCTCTTTCATTAGCCTGGGCGGCATCGCCATTGTTGCGAGCGTTGGTGGGCACGGAACCTACACCTTCCTGGCGGTTGCGCTCATGGGTGGCGTAGCGGGCTTCCTCTACTTCAATCTGCGTTACCCATCCAATGCCCGGGCGCGAGTCTTCCTTGGCGACAACGGCAGCATGCTGCTCGGCTTTGTCTTTGCCTGGCTGCTGATTGCGCTTTCGCAGGGGGAGCAAGCAGCAATGGCGCCGGTGACCGCGTTGTGGTTGTTTGGCGTACCGCTACTCGATACGGTCAGTGTCATGCTCCGCCGGATCTGGCTTGGCAAATCGCCATTTCTGGCCGACCGCAATCACCTGCACCACCTGTTTATCCGGGCCGGCTTCAGGGTGAGTGACACCGTCTGGATCGTTGCCATCGTTCAGGTGCTTCTCGGCGCAATCGGGCTTGTGGGCAATCATCTGGATGTACCTGAATACGTCATGTTTGGATTGTTCCTGACTGTTTTTGCCGCTTACTTCTTTGCGATCTTCCGGCCGTGGCGTGTCGTTCCCGGCTTGCGTCGCCTGAACGCGACACTCGGTCTTCCCTCCGTGAGTGCGCGGGGCGTCTTTGTTGGCTACTTTGACGAACAGGGCGGGCGCGAGGTGCTGGAAACCCTGGCGCGGGAACTTGGCAGCCGCTACGAATATCGTCTCAGCCTGCATCGACTGAATTTCAGAGTGGATGGCGGTAAAAACGTCTATGCCCTGCTTGAGCTGGATGCAGAGGCTGATGAACTGACCGTTGGCGAAGTGCAGCGCCTGGTGCAGCAAATCAAGGTTTGCCTTTCCGCAATTCCGAATGTGCGGGTGCGGCCTTTCATGCAGCGAAATAGCGACAACGATCGCCGGGAGAATGGCGGGCGTGATGACGAGGCGCGTTTGCTGGCATGCAGTCGTCAGCGTGATCGTCGAATGCAGGAAGGCCACAGTGCGTTCTATGAGCTGGAAGTGCCTGACTCACGGCGCGAGAGCGACCCTGTCCGCGTCTAACGTTAATCCTCCAAGCATCGGAAAAAGAACGGTTTTGTTTAAAAAAATACTTACAGTTTGCACAGGGAACATTTGCCGAAGCCCGGCAGCGGAATATCTCCTGAGGCAACGTCTTGTAGAAGCGACCCACTGGCAGGGAACGGTTCATTCGGCTGGAATTGGCGCGCTGGTTGATCATCCTGCGGACGAATCCACGCAAGCCTTGATGCAGGCGCAAGGGATCGATCTTGACCCGCATCGTGCCCGGCAATTGACGCTCGAAATCCTGCGTGATGCCGATCTCGTGTTGGTCATGGAAAAGCACCACCGGCAGGCAGTTCTGGATCTGGACCCGGCGGCACGAGGCAAGACGTTCTTGCTCGGCCACTGGCGTAACTGTGAAATCGCCGACCCGTATCGACGCGGCCGCGAAGCCCATGCCGAATCGCTGCGCCTGATCGAACTGGCTGTTGAATCCTGGCTGAGCAAGCTGGGTCGCAGTCGTTAAGCTGGTTTTGTATTTGAATGATGCACGCCGCCTGGCCGGCTTGCCTGGAAGTACTTGAGGGAGTTTTGGAATGAATTCGATTTCTAAGCGATTGTCTGGCCAGCACCTGCTGCTGAGCCTTCTGATTGCCGTTGCGGTCTCCGGCTGTTCCATCATGTCGCCGGGCAACCCGAGCTATTCCGGTCGTGATCAGTCCGACAACAAGATCCCCGTCAAGAAGGGTGACGACGTCGTTCCCGAAAACGTCAAGGTCAAGCCCATCACCTCCGAGCTGATCATCGAGATGTACAAGGCGGCCCGTCCCTTCCGCGAAGTGGGCGCCACCGCCACCAACGAACGTGCCCGCGCCACCCCCGTTGATCCTGCCGCCACCATCGCCGACTACAAGCTTGGCCCCGGCGACATCATCACCATCATCGTCTGGGACCACCCCGAACTGACCACCCCGGCCGGCAGCTTCCGTACCGCCGAGCAGGCCGGTACCGTGGTTTCCGAAGATGGCACCATCTTCTATCCCTACGCCGGCGTGCTCAAGGTAGCCGGCAAGACCACGCGTGAAGTCCGTGACATGCTGGCCAACAGGCTCACCAAGTACATCGAGAAAGTCCAGCTCGATGTCCGCGTCGCCGTCTATCGCAGCAAGCGCGTTTACGTTGTGGGCGAAGTCAACAAGCCGGGCAACCAGGACATCACCGATATCCCGATGACCGTGCTCGAAGCCGTTAATCGGGCCGGTGGCTTCTCGGCCGAAGCCGATTTCAGCCGCGTGCTGCTCACCCGCAAAGGCACCACCTATCGCGTCGACATCCAGTCCATGTACGAAGAAGGCGCCACCGAACAGAACGCCCTGCTCGAACCCGGCGACATCGTGAATGTGCTCGACCGCAGCTACAACAAGATCTTCGTGCTCGGTGAAGTGCTCAGGCCCGGCTCCATGCTCATGAACAAAAAGCGCTCCACGCTGGCCGAAGCGCTGGGCGACGCTGGCTACATCAACCAGGACCGCTCCAGCCCGCGCTGGATCTACGTCATGCGCAGCGACGACGACAACCCGGAACTCTTCCACCTCGACGGCCGCTCGCCGGACGCCATGCTGCTGGCCGACCGCTTCCCGCTGCGCCCGCGCGACATTGTTTATGTCGATGGCTCCGACCTCGTTCGCTGGAACCGCGTCATCAGCAACATCCTACCCACATCCAACATGCTCAACCTGACCAGCGGTACCAAGTTCCCGCTGTTTGGCGGCCGGCAATAAACCCGCCTGAAACATTAGCCACCCAAACTGAAACAAACGCCTTCAGGCAGACGGCACCCAAAGCGGTGTCGTCGCTGAGCGACAACGGATAACGCATGGAACAAGATCAATTCAGACAACCCGGCAACACACCAGTCATCAACGCTGCGGGAGCGCCGCAAGTGCAGCTTGAAGAAGAAGAGGAAGGCATCTCCATCGGCGAAATCATCGCAACCGTCATGGAATACCGCTGGTTGATCGCCAGCATTACCCTGGTGGCGCTGGTGCTTGGTCTGGCCTTTGTTTTTGTCTCCAAACCCATCTACCGGGCCGATGGCCTGCTGCAGGTTGAAGAGAAAGGCAGTGGCGTTGGCTCGCTCAAAGCCCTGCAGCCGTTGCTAGGAGACGACACCACCGTATCGGCCGAACTGGAGATCCTCAGTTCCCGCATGGTGCTGGGCCGTGTCGTCGAAAAACTCAAGCTCGACATCATTGCCGTACCCAAGACATTCCCGCTGATCGGCGGCGCCATTGCCCGCCGCCATGACGGCGCAGAGCCAGCCGGCGCCTTCCTTGGCCTTTCCCGCTACGCCTGGGGTGGCGAAGCCATCCAGGTCGATTCACTCGAGGTGCCGCGCGCCTATCAGGATCAGCCCTTGCTGCTGATCGCCGGCGAGAACGGCGCCTTCTCCATCATCGATGATGACGACCAAAAGCTGCTTGAAGGCATCGTCGGTACCCGCGCTACAGCCAATGGCTTCTCAGCCTTCGTCGCACAGATCAAGGCTCGCCCGGGCACACGGTTCCGCCTGATGAAGCGCTCGATGGAATCCGCCATCGACGGGCTGCGCAAACAGTATTCAGTCAAGGAGCGTGGCAAGAAATCCGGCATACTTGAACTGTCGCTGCTCGGCGACAACTCTGGGCAGATCGGGGCGGTGCTCGACGAAATCCAGAACACCTATGTTCGCCAGAACGTAGAGCGCCGTTCCGCTGAAGCAGAAAAAACCCTCAAGTTCCTGGATGCCCAGCTTCCCACCCTTAAGTCGCAACTCGATACCGCCGAGGGGGCTTACAACAACTACCGCCAGAGCCGTGGCTCCCTCGACCTCAGCCTCGAAACCCAGGGTGTGCTCAAGTCAGTAGTTGAAATCGAAGACGCAGCGCTAAAACTCAAGCAGGAACGTGAAGAACTTCGCCAGCGCTTCACCGCAGAGCACCCGGCCATTCAGGCCGTCGATAACAAGCTGGCGCGCCTCAACGACCGCCGCAAGCAGTTCGAAGGCGAAGTCTCCAAACTGCCGGATACCCAGCAGACTGTGCTCCGCCTGGCGCGTGACGTCGAAGTCTCCACCAAGCTCTACACCGAGCTGCTCAACACCGCCCAGCAACTCAAGGTTTCCAAGGCAGGCACGGTGGGCGATGTCCGCATCATTGATGCAGCAGCTGTGGCACGTACCCCGGTGGGGTTAAAGCCGCTGGCCATTCTGGCTATTTCCATCGTGCTCGGTGTGCTGGTCAGCCTGGTTGTCATCTGGGTGCTGCGCGCCATGCGCGTCGTGGTTGAAGACCCGGAAACCATCGAAGCCAAGCTTGGTTTGCCGGTCTACGCCACCGTGCCCCACAGCAAGGCGGAAATCGCCTTGAACCGCAGGCTGAAAAGTGGTGATGGGGTTGGCGAACTGCTGGCCATCAGCCACCCGGAAGATGACGCCATTGAAAGCCTGCGCAGCCTGCGGACCACGCTGCACTTTGCCTTGCTTGATGCCGACCGCAACTCCATCCTGGTCACTGGCCCCAGCCCCGGCCTGGGCAAGAGCTTCATTTCCAAGAACCTGGGTGTTGTTCTGGCGCAAACTGACAAGCGCATCGTGATTGTGGATACCGACCTCCGCCGTGGCCACATCAACAAGGAATTTGGCCTGCCGCGCGAAATCGGTGTCTCGGAATACGTGGCTGGCCATGCCTCGCTGACCGACATCGTCAAGCCGACATCGATCCCCAACCTTTGCGTGGTTACCACCGGGCGCATCCCGCCCAACCCCTCCGAACTGCTGATGCACAAGCGCTTCGAAACCATGCTCTCCGAACTGGGCCGGCTGTTTGACACGCTGATCATCGATGCCCCACCAATTCTGGCCGTATCCGATGCCGCCATTATCGGGCGCCATGCGGGCGCCACGCTGATCGTGGCGCGCGCCGGAAAACACCCGATCCGCGAACTGGATCAGGCGGTCAAACGCCTCAACCAAAGCGGTGTTGTAGTGAAAGGTTTTGTGTTCAATGACCTTGATACCGATCGACAGCGCTATCGCTATGGCTATAAAGGGTACGTATATAACTACTCGTACAAGTAGGGCCACTCGCTCCTAACTTGTCGTTTCTGCGCTGTTACTCCTAAATGACTGACGGATAAGTCTGAACGGAGATTCCCTAATTCCGGACTAGAGTAATTTTCCACATGAAGATCCTGATTGTATTTGGTACGCGTCCAGAAGCGATAAAAATGGCTCCGCTGGTTCAAACCATGAGGAATTCTCAGGCATTTGAACTGCGCGTATGTGTAACTGCACAGCACCGAGAGATGCTGGATCAGGTCCTAAAATTATTCGATATAGTTCCCGACTATGACTTGAATTTAATGCAGCCTGGTCAAACCTTGACGGGGCTGACATGTTGCATTCTCAATGGAATGGAGTCTGTATTTGCCGAGTACAAGCCCGACTGGGTAATAGTACATGGCGATACAACCACAACAATGGCTGCAGCGCTATCAGCGCATTACCAGAAAATTAATGTGGCGCATGTTGAGGCTGGCCTTAGAACTAATAACCTATATTCGCCATGGCCAGAAGAAGCGAACCGACAGTTAACCTCTCGTATCGCTAGACTTCATTTTGCGCCAACAGATGATGCTCGCCAAAATCTATTAAAAGAAAATATTTCTCAGGACGATATTGTTGTGACTGGAAATACCGTCATTGATGCCTTGTTGGCAGTAAGTAGGCGAATTGATAGCGATGACGAAATTAAAAATAGCCTGGAGAAACGCTTCAGTTTTCTCGATAAAAATAAGCGATTGATATTAGTTACCGGGCATAGAAGAGAGAATTTTGGACCAGGCTTTGAAGCGATATGCGATGCCTTGAGCGATATATCAAAAAAATCTGCGGTTCAGATCGTCTACCCGGTTCACCTCAATCCCAATGTACAAGAGCCAGTAAAAAGAATACTGAAAAGCGCAGAGAATGTGCACCTTATTGAGCCACAAGATTATCTGCCGTTTGTTTACTTGATGAAGAAAAGTTACCTCATCCTCACAGACTCGGGTGGTATTCAGGAGGAGGCTCCTTCGTTGGGTAAGCCGGTGCTGGTGATGCGCGATACAACGGAGCGCCCGGAGGCGGTAGCTGCTGGAACAGTAAGACTGGTTGGTGCGAGCAGAACGAATATTGTGAAGGAGGTCGCATCATTGCTGACTGACAATTCGAGCTATGAGTCGATGGCTTTTGCGCACAATCCGTACGGCGATGGTAATTCTTGCCTGAAAATAAGAAATGTATTTGAGAAATTGTGCGGTTAGCTGAAATAGCAGATTTCGCAGAAGACAGAATTTTTATTGAGTTGTCACGCAAACCAGAGATTGGAATTGCGTATTTCTGCTTTTGCTTAAGAGCTTGCCGTTTGAATCAATTTTTGATCGCTAATTGTGATGCGTGATATCTACTATTCATTGTTTAACGGAGTAGTCTCAAGATTCGTGGTTTTTGCAATTAATTCAATTGCGGTTAAATTATTGTTGGCTGAAGATTTTGGGTCGTTCTCTTACTTGATGACTATCGTTGCAAGTTTTGCAGCGGTTTCTGCGATGGGAATGGGGGGGGGCGTAAATAAAAGTGTGGCGACCCACTTTTTAAAGAACCCTGATTTTGCCAGAAGGGTTGTTACATCGAGCATTGCATTAATAACGCTGCTAATTATTGTGTGCTCAATCGTGCTATTCAATTTTTTGAATTTAACTCAGCGATTTGGAATTTCATCCGAGCTGGTCTCCTATGCAATTCTGGTTTTATTAGTTTGGTTATTGAGTATTGCTGGAATCGTAGAAGGCGGGCTAAATGGTTTAGGTGAATATAAGGGAATGGCGATAAATTCGACGATTGTATTCCTTGTTGTTATTCCTTTTTCCTATTTTTCAATTAGTCTATGGGGAGTAATTGGTGGGGTTTTGTCTCTTCTTATCTATAGATTTCTGGCAGTCTCGTTGAATTTTATAACATTGGTAAGGCGAGGAGCGGTGTCGTTTGACTACCAAATTTCTTCACTGCTGCAGAAAGATACCTTTGATGTTTTTCTAAAAATCGGCTTCCCTGCAATGCTTGGCACGGTAATGGTGGGGCCTACCATTGCGCTGGCGATGACAATGTTATCTGCTCAGACAGACGGGATGAGGGAGTTGGCGTATTTCTCTTGGGTCTATCAAATTTATCTGATGGCTATATTTATTCCAAACATGCTTTCTGGTTTTTATTTGTCAAAGCTGGCACGAGGGGACGAGCATGGCTATAAACTATCGACGGTTATAAAAATTAACACCGGTTTTTCTGTTTCTATTGCTGCGATATTGATCCTAATTAAGTCTTTTGTGTTGGGATATGCGGGGGTTGATTATATCAATTCTGCCGAAGGAGTTTATAACCTGATGGCATGTGTGATTGTTATGTTTGGTATCAATTCTTCATTTTCGAGTTACTGGGTGGCAAATAGCAAGGTGTGGCTTGGTTTTTTTCTGAATCTTATATGGGCCGCATCCCTGCTAACAACCGTATTCCTCTTTAGTGAAACAAGAGGGGCCGAGGCTATCGCGCTGGGTTTCTTGTGCGCTTACTGCATTCAGTTTTGTATCCAAGCAACGATTGCCTTTAAATCGACCAAGGCTACAACTGGCTGTATTCCTTAATGTTTATACTTTGTGTGCAAGGTATCCACTATCGTCAGAGCACATGGATTTAATTTGCTAGGATTAGTATGGATATACACGTCTTCGTCGGGCTCCTGTTTGCAACCCCAAGTCTTGCTTTTGCTGTCTGGAGGCTGAAGCGCGCCATTAAAGCGCAGGATGAAGAGCTGTTCTTTTGGGGCGGGGGATTATATTTCGCAGTAGCCCCTATTTTTGTTGATACGTTATTGCTAGCGGCTGGTGAGTTCGCAGAAATCAATCAGGCTATTTCGTCAGAAAACGCCAGTTATTGGACAGGAGCAGACTCGGTTGTCTTGATGCATGCTGCGATATTCGTTTTTATGTTTAACGTCACTTATTGGATATTTTCCGATGTGGCAAAAAGCGTGATTCACATTCCGGCGGCAAAAAAAGATGGTCGCTTTAGTACTGTTGGAGTGATTTTGCTGCTTTTGGTTGCCTATTCGGTGTTGTATGTCTCTTTGTTAGAGGGCGTTGATTTTATACAAAAACAGAAGGATGAGCTCCAAACTACTTTTATCAGTACGCTATCTCAACTTTTATTGCCAATCTCTGCAGTCGGTTTTTTCTTGCATGCTAAAGAGAATAAATACCTTTTGGCTATTTTGTTTGCCTTGCCTTTGGTTGTGGTTGGAGTTGTCGGGCAGGCGAGGGCTATGTTTTTCTATATTCCAGCAGCCCTGGTTATGTTGCATGTGTTGAAAAATAATGGACGTCTTAAACTTCTGAAGCTGATGGTTGTTGCAATAGCGTTGTTATGTTGTTCTGTTCTCGTGAAAATTGCAGCAAATGAAGATCATGGATTTTGGTACTCAGAAAATAAAATTCTTTTTTTTATTGCGAATGTTTTGCGTGACGTAAGCGTTGGTGATTTATATTATGCAGTTAGCGTGCGCAATGAGGCAGAATATTCCACGACTCAGGGTAGTTCATCGTTGGCACTTGTGCTGACGGGGGTCGTTCCGCCATTTTTGGCGAAAGGGTTGTTTGACCCTGTAAATACAGTTATTTACAAAATATATCAGATGCGTTTTGGCGAGTACTCTTTTGGCTCTGTTCATCCAACAATATATGGGTGTGCGTATTTTGACCTAGGATATGTTGGTCTACTTCTCGCTATTTTCTTTCCGATTGTTCTGAGATTTTTTAAAAAACTGTTTTCAGTCTATTTTTTTTCAAGGGCGGCAATATTAATAATTACATCTGGGTTCTGGTTTGTGGCGATGAGGGGTAGTCCAAATGTTGCTTATTTTAGATATTTTTATTCAAGCGTATTGATTTTTGCTGTGCTGTATGTGGTCTACTTGATTCAATGCTCGTATTCTCGTGATCGGTTATTCATTCCGCGCAGATAAATGGAATGCGATTTGTTTTTTGTGTTTATATATTTAGAGTAATTTATGAAATCGGTGTTTTGTACTTGGGGGATTCGTACTGGTTGCGCCGTAGACACTGCATGGCGACGTATTAGGACTATTTTCGAAATCTCTGGTGCTGAATTTGGATATGTTTTGAGAGGGGTTAGTACTGCTGACTTGTTTAAGGCAAATTGGTCTCAGATTCGCAGAGCAGAAAAAATTTATTGTGCAACAATATGGCAGGTATTTATTGTATATATTATTTCTTTCGGATCTGGGGCAGAGATTGTTTATTGGGTACAAGGTTTGGTCGCGGAGGAGAATTATTTAAAGAAAAAATCCCGTTTTCGTTATTTTGTGTTGCTGTGTTTAGAGAAGGCTGGTTTTAATTTTGCCTCGTCGTTTATATTCGTTTCTGAATTTATGAGAGATTTTTATTTTCGGAGATATCCGAGTGCTCGTGGAAAGAGATCATTGGTTATCCCGTGTGTTTCAGATCTTAATGCAAGTCGTGACATCCAGCGAATAGAAGATTCATATTGTTATTTAGGTGGAATGTCAGCTTGGCAGAAATTTGATGTTGTCGTGCGGATCATGAATATGGTGGTAGATAATAACCCAGGTTCTACTTTTTACGTTGCTACTCGGGATATTCAGATATGTGAGAGTGTTTTGAGGGCAATAGCATCCCCTAGGTTATTAAATGTTACATCAGTATGCACGCTAAACGGGGATGAAGAGGTTTCTAGGTTTTTGTCAGGTGTTGAATTCGGGTTTTTGATAAGGGATGACAATTTAGTCAATAACGTATCGTCGCCGATTAAGCTAGCGGAGTATTTGTCGTGTGGTGTTAGTGTTATAACTACAGATGCACTTCGTTCGTATGCCGATTCGGTTCGCGAGGCTGGGTATGTCATTCAACCCGAAGTTTTTCTCTCTTCTCCTGCTATTGATTGCTTTCGTTACAAGGGGGAATTGGCTGCGATAGAGGTCCATCGCAGATTGTTTTCACAGTCATCAGTACTTGCCGCAGTGCGTGGATTTTTAAATTAGTTTATTTTGATTTGTTTTTTTCGTGAGCAAAGTGGGGTTCGATTTTCTTGGTTGTTCTGAGATTTTTGAAAGTATTCGTCGGTCTCTTATTTTAATTAATATGCTTTTTGATGATTAAATTGGTTAGTTAAAGTTCCTAATTAAATCTGCGACTAACCTATAGCTCTCGGAGGGATCTTTGTGAAATGGCTGGTTTATTATTTTCATTGATAGCGAATAAGCCGATTTAATTTTTGTTATGAATAGTTTTTAATGAATCCAATTAAAAGTGTTGTGCTGCTCGGGCCAACTCCACCGCCAGCGGGAGGGGTCTCAATTCATATCAAGCGATTTGCTTACCGTTTAAACTATCTCGGTTGGCCTGTCCATATCCTTAGTACCACTGCTCAACATGATGACGGTAATACCATCGCTATTGGGAATAACAGAATTTTCGGAATTTTGTCTCACTATAAAAGATTTCGCGGAAATCTTGTACTTGTCCATTCGTCCGAACTCTACGGTTTGGTTGTTTCGGTTTACTGCAAATTGGCCGGGGCACAGGTTGTCCAATATTTTCACAACGGTAGAGCTTTGGCGCGTATTCATCGGAACCCGTTGTTAGGGTGGCTTGTTGGCAAGGTTTTGGGCTATTTGGATCAAGTATTTGTGGTTAATGCGGAGATTGCTAAATCAGTGCATCATTTGAGCAATGGTGTTGCCAAGATTGATGTCGTTAATCCGTTCATTCCCCCGCTTGAGAGCGAATTGCAAGGATATATTCCAACGGGATTTGAAAGCGGCAAGCGGATCTATGTCGGCTGGTGCGGGTTGTTTAGTGGTGAGCGAGCGGCGATTTACGGCTTAGATTTTTTCGCCAGTGTTTTCAGGAGGTTTGTTTCCGCGGGGCACGACGCGGTCGCTGTATTGGCGGCAGCAGACTTTGATGCAGAGAACGAATTGCAGACTATGGCGCGAATGAAATGCTTGTTTGCCAACCGCGTTGTTATCGTCCCCTCTGATGTTCCGTTTGTTTCTGTATTGAATGTTTTGGATATCTTTATCAGACCAACGGCCACTGATGGCGATTCAATCAGCGTTCGGGAGGCACTTTATTTGAATCTTCCGGTGCTCGCAAGTGATGTTTCTCTCAGGCCGAGTGGAGTTTCAACCTATCGTTTTGGGGATGAGGATCAATGTTTTCAGTTATTGGAGAAATTGATTGAATCTAATCCAGGTTCCGCCAGAGTGTCGCCTCCTTCTGCTTCACCCGGATGCGAGGCTGTATTGCCAGGAGATATTAACCCTGATCGTATAAAACAGATGATTCGCTCATTTCAGGACTGATGCGTTTTTCCTTGATAAATATTTTATTTTTTGTCTGAAAAGTAGGTTTGATGATGAGCGGTTTATTTTTTTATCGGATAGGTCATTTTTTCTTCAAATTAGGAATTCCGCTATTGCCGAAGCTATTTTTTGGCCTCGGTTTTTTATTGTTCCACTGTGTTATTCCGCCATCTGCATCAATTGGTAAGGGAACTAAGGTTGGTTACGGTGGACTCGGAATCGTGATTCATGCCAGAGCAAAAATTGGTGTCGGGGTTGTCATTGCTCAGCATGTAACGATAGGCGGGAGGTCAGGGTTCGTTGATGTTCCCGTAATTGAAGACGGAGTATTCATCGGCGCGGGAGCCAAGGTTCTTGGCCCGGTCCGACTCGGTGCGAATGCGGTTGTTGGTGCGAATGCTGTAGTACTCAAGGATGTGCCTGCCGGTGCTGTGGTTGTAGGTATCCCTGCGCGTATCGTTAAGCAGAAAGAGGCGTCCTGAAAAAGGATTTGACGAGGTTTTTACTTCTATTTCACATATGAAAACGATCGATATTATTGCCGGGGCGCGCCCCAACTTCATGAAGATTGCTCCGATCATCCGGGCGCTGGAAAGTCACCGAAAGGCAGGCGGTGCTTTGGTTTATCGTCTGGTACACACCGGGCAGCACTATGATGCGCGGATGTCGGGTGACTTCTTTACGCAGTTAGGTATCCCCGAGCCGCAGGTCAATCTTGAGGTTGGCTCTGGCACTCAGGCAGAGCAGACGGCCACGATCATGGTGCGCTACGAGAAGCTGCTTCTGGAGGCGCCGAGTGATGTGTGCCTGGTAGTTGGCGATGTGACATCGACGATGGCTTGCGCGATTGCGGCGCAGAAGCTGGGGGTGCCGGTGGCACACGTCGAGGCTGGTATCCGCTCCGGGGATTGGTCGATGCCGGAGGAAATCAACCGGATGGTGACGGATTCGATCACCAACTGGTTTTTTACGACCAGTGAAGTGGCGAACGAGAATCTGCGGCGTAGCGGGGTTGGCGATGCGCGGATTTTCTTTGTCGGCAATACGATGATTGATACCTTGCTGGCCAACTTTGAGCGCTTGCGCCCGCCCGCATTCTGGGACGAGTTGGGCCTGACCGCCGGGGAGTATTTTGTCCTGACGCTGCACCGGCCGGCCAATGTGGATACAGCCGATGGATTCGCAACTTTGTTGGCAGCGATTGGCGAGAGTACGCGCGGGTTGCCGACGATCTTTCCGGTGCATCCGCGCACGGCCAAGACTCTGGAGGCGATTGGAACGCTGCCGGCGAATGTGAAGCTGGTTGATCCGCAGCCTTATCTCGAATTCAATTATCTGGTGAAGAACGCTCGGGCGGTGATTACCGATTCGGGCGGCATTACCGAGGAAACAACGGTGATGCGTGTGCCGTGCCTGACCTTGCGTGACTCGACAGAGCGCCCGGAAACAGTGACGGTGGGCACGAACGAACTGATCGGGACCGATCCTGCCAAGCTCAAACCGGCCATGGACAGGCTGTTTGCTGGCGAATGGAAGAAGGGCGCCATTCCGGAAAAGTGGGATGGGCAGACAGCGACGCGGATTGTCGCTGTGCTTGAGCAGTTGCTGGTGACGCCGGCGCAGCGTGGCTGATTGATGGCTCTTTCACGCGTTTTGAGGCTTTTGCGAACGGCTCGCCACTTGCGGGTTGAGCAGGTGGCTTATCGTTTGTATTACCGCTTGGGGCGGCGCCTGGTGCGGCATCGGGCGCAGGCCGCTGTTGGCAAGGTGGTGCGCCGGTCATGGGTGAGGGAATGGGGGGCGCCGTTGATCGGGGGGCGCAGCCATTTTGATCCCGGGGTTTTTGGTTTTCTGGGGGAGAGTGGTGACTTGGGGCAGATGGGAGGGTGGAACTCTCCCACCAAGACCAAGTTGTGGCTCTACAACCTGCATTATCTCGATGACCTCAATGCTTACGATGCCGATGCCAGAGGAGAGCAGCACGCGTGGCTGATTGATCGCTGGATCGACGAGAACCCGCCATTGCAAGGCAATGGCTGGGAGCCCTATACGTTGTCGTTGCGCATCGTGAATCTGGTGAAGTGGTTTGCCCGCCAGCCAACGGTTCCGGAGCGCTGGCTGTCTAGCCTGGCGGCACAGGCGCAGGCTTTGGTGGTTCAGGAAGAGCGCCATATTCTGGCTAACCATTTGTTCGCGAACGGCAAGGCGCTGGTATTTGTTGGGGCCTTCCTGGGTGGAGCGGTCGGCGAGCGTTGTTTGCGGCAGGGGCTGGCGATTCTCGATCGGGAGATTCCTGAGCAGTTTTGCGCAGACGGCGGACATTTCGAGTTGTCGCCTATGTATCACGCCACCTTGTTATGGGATTTGTGCGATCTGGTCAATCTGGCGGATCGCAGTGGCCTGGCGCTGCTCGCCGAGCGTTCGGAGCAGTGGCGGCGGGTGATTGACCGGGGGCTCGACTGGCTGGCTGCGATGAGTCATCCGGATGGGGAGATTTCCTTTTTCAATGACGCTGCTTTTGATATTGCACCCGCCCCGGCGGCTGTTGATGCCTATGCAAAGTCTTTGGGGGGGCGGGGCACGAAAGCAGCAGCGAACTCTTTGTCTGCAGCACATTTGGCTGACACTGGTTATGTTGTTGTTTCGCTCGGAAACAATGGCAAGGCGATTCTGGATGTGGCCGAGGTTGGGCCGAGCTACCAGCCGGGGCACGCTCATGCCGATACGCTCAGTTTTGAGTTGAGTCTGTTCGGCCAGCGGGTATTGGTGAATACCGGTACCTCTCAGTACGGCGAGGGCAAGGAACGACAGCGGCAGCGCAGTACCTGTGCGCATAACACGGTGGAAATCGACGGCGAGAATTCGTCGGAAGTGTGGGCGGGGTTTCGGGTGGCACGGCGTGCCAGGCCTCGGGCCGTGCAGGTGCAGCGTGAGGCCAGCGGTCGATTGGTTGTAAGTGCCTGTCACGACGGCTACGAACGCTTGTCCGGCAGGCCGATTCACCGCCGTACATGGATGTTCGAGGAAAACCGGTTGCGGGTGGTCGATACGGTGTCTGGCAGTTTCAGCGTAGCGATCGGGCGTTTTTTCCTGCACCCCGACATCAAAGTGGCGGATGGGAATCTACTCTGTTTGCCGGATGGACGCAGCCTGCGCTGGTCTTGTTCCGGTGGCTATGGCGAGGTGGTGCGTTCGATCTGGCACCCCGCCTTCGGTGCCTCCATTCCTAATCATTGTCTTGAAGTTCTTTTCGAAGGTCATGAGGTGACTCTCGATTTTTCGTGGTGTTGATATGCATATCCTGTTCTTGACCGACAACTTTCCGCCTGAGGTGAATGCCCCGGCCAGCCGTACTTTTGAGCATTGCCGCGAATGGGTGAAGGCGGGGCATCAGGTGACGGTGATTACCTGTGCGCCCAATTTTCCCAAGGGCCGGGTCTATGAGGGGTATCGCAACAAGCTTTGCCAGCAAGAGACGATGGATGGAATCCGCGTCATTCGTGTCTGGTCCTACATCACGGCGAACGAGGGGTTCGTCAAGCGTATCCTCGATTACCAGAGCTTCATGGTGACGGCGACGTTGGCGGCACTGTTTGTTCGTCGGGTGGATATGGTGATTGGTACATCGCCTCAGTTTTTCACCGTTTGCGCCGCCTGGATGGTCAGCGTTTTGAAGCGGGTTCCATTTGTGTTCGAGTTGCGCGATCTGTGGCCGGAGTCGATCAAGGCCGTGGGCGCGATGCAGGATTCTGCAGCCATACGTTGGCTGGAAAAGCTGGAATTATTTTTGTACCGGAAGGCAAAATTGATCGTTTCGGTAACCCATGCCTTTCGTGACAAGCTGATCGAGCGCGGCGTGGATGGCGCCAAGATCGGTGTCGTGACGAATGGCGTGGATATGACTCGTTTCAAGCCGATGCCCAAGGATCAGGCGCTCGCAGATCAGTTGGGACTTCATGGCAAATTTGTTGGCGGCTATGTCGGCACACACGGCATGGCGCACCATCTGGAAACGATATTGGATGCTGCTGAGCGCCTTGCTGGCGAAGGTTTTGGCGACGATTTTCATTTCATTCTGCTTGGCGACGGAGCGCGAAAAGAGGATCTCAAGAAAGAGGCTGCGCGCCGTGTCTTGCGCAATGTGACCTTTGTTGATTCCGTCTCCAAGGATGATGTGGCCCGTTATTGGTCATTGCTTGATGTCTCGATCATCCATCTCAGGAAGACCGAGTTGTTCACCAGCGTGATTCCCTCCAAGTTGTTTGAATGCATGGGTATGGGGTTGCCTGTACTCCACGGAGTGGCCGGTGAATCAGCAGAAATTGTTCGCGCAGAAGGGGTTGGTGTGGTCTTCGAGCCGGAGAACGCCGATCAACTTGTTTCGCTGATGAAGCAGTTCAGGAGCGATCGCCAGGCCTACGAGACATACCGGGCCAATGGTTTGGTGGCCGCCAAAAAATATGACCGCACAGCCTTGGCTTTGCGCATGCTCGAACTGATCAAGTTACATACGCCGCAGAGTGGCAGGTGATGCCTTTTCCTGTTTGACGCACAGGGCGCTTTTCTAGGACGTTGGGTTCGTCATTGTCACAAGGTGTAATCGGGGCCGCTGAACGTTATCATTCGGCAATCTGATTCACGCCTGTGTCCGCAGCTGGTCTATGGCTGCGGTTCGCCGGGCCTGAGCTTTCTCAAACAAGGTGCCTATGATTCTTGTTACTGGCGGTGCCGGTTTTATTGGCGCCAATTTTGTACTGGACTGGCTGCGCACGAGCGATGAGCCGGTGCTCAATCTGGATGCCCTGACTTACGCAGGCAATCTGGAGAATCTGGCTTCGGTTGCGGGTGATGCGCGGCACGTTTTTGTGCAGGGCGATATTTGCGATCGGGCGCTGCTTGATCGCCTGCTGGCCGAGCACCAGCCCCGCGCCATTGTTCATTTTGCCGCCGAAAGCCATGTTGACCGCAGCATTCATGGCCCTGGGGATTTTGTTCGCACCAATGTGACGGGGACGTTCACGCTGCTTGAGGCGGCGCGTGGCTACTGGATGGGGCTGGATGGCGAGCGCAAGGTGGGCTTCCGTTTTCATCATGTGAGCACGGACGAGGTGTATGGCTCCCTTGGCCCGAATGATCCGGCGTTTACCGAAACCCATGCTTATGCGCCGAATAGCCCGTATTCGGCGAGCAAGGCGGCATCCGATCATCTGGTGCGGGCCTGGTTTCACACTTATGGCCTGCCTGTGACGACGAGCAATTGCTCGAATAACTACGGTCCGTATCACTTCCCGGAGAAGCTGATTCCGCTGATGATCGCCAATGCGCTGGCGGGCAAGGCTTTGCCGGTTTATGGGGATGGCCGGCAGGTGCGTGACTGGTTGTACGTGAGCGATCATTGCAGCGCGATCCGTACGGTGCTGGCCAAGGGCACGCCCGGCGAGGTTTATAACGTGGGCGGTTGGAACGAAATGCCGAACATCGAGATCGTGCAGACGCTGTGTGCCTTGCTCGACGAGCTGAAGCCGGACCCGCAAGGCAGTTACGCCCGCCTGATTACTTATGTGGCGGATCGGCCCGGGCATGACCGCCGCTATGCGATCGATGCGCGCAAGATCGAGCGCGAGCTGGGTTGGCGCCCGGCGGAAACTTTCGAGACGGGCATCCGCAAGACGGTGGTGTGGTATCTGGCGAATCAGGATTGGGTTGCCGATGTGTTGAGCGGCGCTTACCGGGAATGGGTGGAAACCAATTACGCCGGTCGGGCGGTTTAGCGCGGTGTGGAATTGCGGCCGGGCGTTGATCCCGGCATTGATTGGAGTGGTTCATGCAACGTAAAGGCATCATTCTCGCCGGTGGTTCTGGCTCCCGGCTGCATCCCGCCACGCTGGCGGTTTCCAAGCAATTGCTGCCGGTCTACGACAAGCCGATGATCTATTACCCGCTGTCGACGCTGATGCTGGCGGGGATCCGTGACATTCTGGTGATTTCGACGCCGCAGGACACGCCGCGTTTTCAGCAGTTGCTGGGGGATGGCAGCTTGTGGGGCATCAACCTGCAGTACGCCGTTCAGCCCAGCCCGGACGGCCTGGCGCAGGCTTTCATCATCGGCAAGGATTTTGTCGGCAATGGTCCCAGTGCCCTGGTGTTGGGCGATAACGTTTTTTACGGGCATGACTTTGCCAGCGGTTTGCGCAAGACCAGTCTGCAAACGGAGGGGGCAACGGTGTTTGCCTATCCGGTGAATGATCCCGAGCGCTATGGGGTGGTGGAGTTCGACAAGGATGGCCACGCCATCAGCCTGGAGGAAAAGCCGAGCATCCCCAAGAGCCGCTATGCGGTGACCGGGCTCTATTTTTACGATAACCGGGTGATCGACATTGCCGGGAACCTGAAGCCCAGCGCGCGCGGCGAGCTGGAGATCACGGATGTGAACCGGCAGTACCTTGAATGGAATGCGCTCGATGTTCAGGTGATGGGGCGCGGCCATGCCTGGCTGGATACGGGTACCCACGAAAGCCTGCTGGAGGCGAGCATGTTCATCCAGACCATTGAAAAACGGCAGGGTCTGAAGGTGGCTTCGCCTGAGGAAATCGCCTGGCGCGCCGGCTGGATCGATGCTGAGCAGTTGCAGCGGCTGGCTGCGCCTCTCGCCAGGAATGGCTATGGGCAGTATCTGCTTGGCCTTCTGGAGGAGCGGGTTTTCTCATGAAGGTGATCAAGACTGAAATCCCGGATCTGCTGATCATCGAACCACAGGTGTTTGGCGATGCGCGCGGCTTTTTCATGGAGAGCTATAACCACCAGCGCTTTCAGGCGGCTACCGGGCTTGATGTGGATTTTGTGCAGGACAACCATTCCCGGTCGGCGCGCGGGGTGTTGCGCGGCTTGCATTATCAGACCCGGCAATCCCAAGGGAAGCTGGTTTGGGTCGTGCAAGGCTCGGTGTTTGACGTGACGGTCGATCTGCGCAAGTCGTCATCAACTTTCGGGCAGTGGGTGGGGGTTGAACTGAGTGAGGAGAATCATCGCCAGCTCTGGATTCCGCCCGGCTTTGCGCATGGTTTTCTGGTGACCTCTGACAGTGCGGATTTTCTGTACAAGACCACCGATTACTACGCCCCGGAATTTGAGCGCTGCCTGGCCTGGAATGATCCGAACGTGGGTGTTGATTGGCCGCTAGCTGGCGAGCCGCTGCTTTCGGCCAAAGACCGGTTGGGCAAGGCGCTGGCTGAGTGCGAGACTTTTTGATGGTGGTTCGATGACAAACGGTAGCACCCGCCGGGTAAAGTATTTTCGCAAGCCGAAGCCTGGTTCTTCGCGCTGGTTCCGGCGTTATCGCAAGTATGTGATCGCCGGCTGGGTGCTGGTTCTGCTGGTGGGCTTCTGGGCCTTGTTGCCCTCCACCAGCAAGATGGTTGCACCCGGTGAGCCGTCGGTAGTGGCTGCGGTGGTGCCGGCGCCCAAGGTGCAGCCGGATGCCAAACCCGTTGAGCCGGTGCCCGCCGCCGGGCCGGTTGCGGCTGCTCCGGCCGCGCTCGTCGCCAAGGCATCGGCCGATGATGCGCCGCATGGCAGCGTGGCCGAGGCGTGGTCTTCCATGGGGCATCTGCAAACGGAGTCGGGCGAGCGTTATTCGTTTTCGGTGACCACGCTGCTGCGCCGGGATGCGGCAGGGCAGACGGTTTTTCAGGGGGCGTTGCTGGATCATCAGTCGGGCAAGCATTACACCGAGCAGGCCAGGGTTGAGGGCAAGGTGGCGGATGGCCGCAAGGATGGCTTCGGTTTTTCTTCCGGGGGCTGGCAGGTCAGCGGTGCCGGGCCAAAACAGGCAGTGAAGGTGGCGGGCAAGGATTTCTCGCTGGATCTGATGATGAGCGACAAGCGTGAGCCGGTGCTGCTGCGGGCGCCCGGGGCAACGTCGGATGTTCTGGCCGTGAAGGGAGCGGGCAAGACTTCGGTGATGTTGCGGCCACGTATGCTGGCTGAGGGCACGGTGAACGTTGCCGGCACGGCCAAGCAAGTGCGTGGCGAGGTGTGGTTCGAGCACCAGTGGGGTGATTTTGACCCGGCTGGCTTGCGCTGGCACCGGTTTGCCTTGCAGCTGGAGAATGGCGCCGAACTGCTGCTTTACGAGTTGTTCGACGCCAAGGGGGCGGCCTTGTTGCGGGTTGGTTCCCATGTTCAGGAGAGTGTGGCCACTGCACTGGGGGCGGCTGATTTTATGGCTTCGGCCAGCGGCAACTGGAAGAGCCCTTCTTCCGGAGTGGTGTATCCGATGGACTGGAGCATTGCCGTGCCATCCAGGGGCGTGGCGGTGAAGCTGGTGCCGGTGATCCGCCATAGCCAGTTCAACGCACGGGCGACGACGGACAATGTTTTCTGGAAGGGCGCGGTAACGCTGTCCGGTTCGCCTGCCGGGGCCGGGTTCATGGAGCTGGGCGGCTACCGGCCTGAGGAAAAGAAGAAAAAGTAGTCCGGGCTGGATGAGTGGGGCGATTGCCCGAGTGTGCCGGAGATGCGGCCAAGCGCCGGTTGCTGATGTAGAATCTCCCCGATGTTCAGGTTTGCAGTGGCTGGGGAGTTCTTGATCGGATTCCCTTTCTCCGTTTGGCGGGGATAGGCCGCGAGGGAATGGCTTTTTCAGGGTATTCCCGGGTGACTCGCCGCTTCATTCCCGGACAAAATGCGCCAGTATTAGCTGGGCTAGCTGACAGATTTTGAAAGACCCTGAGGATTTACCAATGAGCACCCATGACATCCTGCACCGCCTCTCCGAGACGCTGGCTTCCCGTCGCAATGCCGACCCGGAAAAGTCTTACACGGCCAAGCTTTTTTCCGAAGGGCCGGATTCGATCCTGAAGAAGATCGGCGAGGAATGCGCCGAGCTGATCATGGCCGGCAAGGAAGGCAAGCGCTTGAAGGTGGTTTGGGAATCAACCGATGTGATCTACCACGTGCTGGTTCTGCTCGCCTTCTACGGCTTGAGCATCGAGGACGTTTCCCAGGAAATGCGCCGTCGTGAAGGCATTTCCGGCATCGACGAAAAGGCGGCACGGGGCAGCAAGTGAGCGATTGCATTTTCTGCAAGATCGTCGAGGGCAAGATTCCGGCGGCGAAGGTCTATGAAGACGAGGAAATCCTCGCCTTCAATGACATCAATCCGGCGCGCCCGGTGCATGTGCTGGTGATTCCCAAGAAGCACATTACCTCGCTGGCCACCGCCGGCGCGGACGACACGCTGGTGCTTGGCAGAATTCTGGCCAAGGCCAATGAAATTGCGGTAGCGCAAGGAAGCCCGGAGGGGTTTCGGGTGATCATCAATACAGGACGTGTGGGGCAGCAAGAGGTGCCGCACCTGCACGCGCATATCGTGGGCGGACCGGACCCGGTCGGCCCCATGCTCAAACGCATCTAGGAGACAAACCATGGGCAGTTTTTCCATTTGGCACTGGCTGATCGTTCTGGTCATCGTCATGCTTATTTTCGGCACCAAGAAGTTGCGCAACGTCGGCCAGGATCTTGGCGGCGCGGTCAAGGGTTTCAAGGATGGCATGAAGGACGCCAATGCCGACAAGGCAGCCGAAGAGGCTCAGCCGACCCAGCAGGTCAGCGGCCAGACCATCGACGTTGAAGTCAAGGAAAAGACCAAGTCGTAAATTCGGGAACGGGGTTCTGCCCCTTTCCTGATCCGGCTTTTAAAACATGTTCGATATTGGCTTTTCCGAATTGATGGTGATCGGCGTTGTTGCGCTGATCGTCATCGGCCCCGAGCGGCTGCCCAAGGTGGCGCGCACGCTTGGGCATTTGCTCGGCCGCGCCCAACGTTATGTCAGCGACGTGAAGTCCGACATCAACCGCGAAATGCAGCTTGATGAACTCAAGAAGCTGCAGACACAGGTGACCGATTCGGCGCGCGCCATGGAGGAATCGGTGCGCAAGGAATACGATTCGGCGCGCAGCGCCATCGAGGCGCCGGCCAAAGAGGCCGTGGCCGAACTCAATGAAACCGCGAAGCTGGCTGAAGGCTTGCCGACCATCGACACCACCGGCAAGCCACTGGCATGAGCGAAGCACCCGAAGACTCGTTTATCTCGCATCTGGTCGAATTGCGCGACCGCCTGATGCGCAGCCTGATCGCCATTGCGGTCGTTCTCGGCATCCTGTGTCTTTATCCCGGGCCGGGCGAAATCTACGACATTCTGGCCGCGCCACTGACCAGGGCGTTGCCGGAAGGCACCAAGATGGTTGCGATTGGCGTCATCACGCCGTTCATGGTGCCGCTGAAGGTGACGGCGATGGTCGCCTTCATCATGGCACTGCCGTTCATTCTTTACCAGGCTTGGTCTTTCATTGCGCCGGGACTTTATGCCCATGAAAAACGCCTGGGCATCCCGCTGATCATTTCCAGCACGCTGTTGTTTGTAGCCGGCATGTCGTTCTGCTACTTCTTCGTGTTCGGGCAGGTGTTCGGCTTCATTAACAGCTTTGCCCCGAAGAGCATTACGCCGGCGCCGGATATCGAGGCCTACCTGTCCTTTGTGATGACCATGTTCCTGGCTTTCGGCATTGCCTTCGAGGTGCCGGTGGCCCTGGTGGTGCTGGTCAAGCTGGGTGTGGTGACGGTCGAGAAGCTGAAGGAGTGGCGTTCCTATTTCATCGTCGGTGCCTTTGTCGTGGCCGCCGTGGTCACGCCACCGGATGTGGTTTCGCAGCTCGCGCTGGCTATCCCGATGTGTCTGCTTTACGAGCTGGGTATTCTTGCCGCCCGCTTCGTCTCTGTCCGTGCCCCGGCCGAAGCGCCGGTTGAGGCTCCGGCAGAAAACAGCACAGACATGGATGCCGAAATGGCCAAGGCGGAAGAAGACTTCCGCAAGCTGTCAGAGCACTGATCAGCGAATCAGGCCGGTTTCTTGACCGGCCCCGGACGCGTCGGCAAGGTCTTGACCGGCGCGCCTTCCTCGAACCACCACAGCGTGCCCGGCGGCATGTCGGTCCACGCTTCGTTGTCGGTCAGCGGCAACGTGGCGATGACGGCGACACGATCGTTTGGCGAGGTGATGTCGCTGAAATCAACGGTGACGTCCTGATCCTTAAGATGCGCCTGGGCGAACGGCGCCTGGCGAACGATGTGGCTCAGTTTGGTCGAAGCGTGGGCGAACAGACAGTCGCCATTCGAGAGCAGGAAATTGAATTCGCCGTGCTCGGCGATTTGCAGCGTCAGTTCATGGATGGCAGCGAATAGTTCGCTCCGGCTCGCCACATGGCTGCCGAAACGTTTGCGCAGTTCCTGCAGCAGCCAGCAGAAGGCACGTTCGCTGTCGGTCAGGCCGACGGGAACGAAACTGCCGTCCAGTTGCGGCATGAAGTCGAGCAGGTTGCCGTTATGGGCGAAGATCCAGTAGCGGCCCCAGAGTTCGCGCATGAAGGGGTGGGTGTTTTCCAGCCCGACCGAACCTTGTGTTGCCTTGCGGATATGCGCAATGACGTTCTTCGAGCGGATCGGGTATTGGCGGACCAGTTCAGCCACTGGCGAAGTGCTGGAGGGCTGCGGATCCAGGAAGAGGCGGGTGCCCTTGCCTTCGAAGAAGGCGATGCCCCAGCCATCGGAGTGCACGTCGGTGCCGCCACCACGAGCCTGAAACCCGCTGAATGAAAAGCAGATGTCCGTCGGGACATTGCAATTCATTCCCAGCAACTGGCACATCGCTTACTCCTGCTCGGCCCGCATGGCCGGTCGCTTACCGATCCTGACCTGGACCTCGACGATGTTCTTGTCGCGGCGCAGGCGGAAGGCGCTGCGTTCTTCCGGCGTCAAAGCGGCGATCAGGTCGAGCATGACTTGCGGATCCTTGACCGGCTTGCCATTGACCGAGAGCAGCACATCACCGGGACGGATACCGGCCACGTCGGCCGGGCTGCCGCGCACGACGCCGGCAATCAGCGAGCCATCGGTATCCGGCAGGCCAAAGGACTCGGCCAGCTCCGGGGTGATTTCCTGGGCTTCGACGCCGATCCAGCCGCGGGTCACGGTGCCGGTGCGGATGATCTGTTCCATGATGCTGCGGGCGCTGGAGACTGGAATGGCGAAGCCGATACCGAGCGAGCCGCCGGTGCGCGAGTAGATGGCGGAGTTGATGCCGATCAGGTTGCCGTGGATGTCGACCAGCGCGCCGCCGGAGTTGCCCGGGTTGATCGCGGCATCGGTCTGGATGAAATTCTCGAAAGTATTGATGCCGAGGTGCGAGCGGCCGAGGGCGGAGACGATGCCCATGGTCACTGTCTGGCCAACGCCGAAGGGATTGCCGATGGCGAGCACGACATCGCCGATGTGCAGGCTGTCGATCTGGCCGAAGGTGATTGCCGGCAATTTGTCGGCCTTGATCTGCAGGATGGCGAGGTCGGATTCCGGGTCGCTGCCGACGATCCTGGCCTTGTAGGTCTTGGTGTCGTTGAGCGAGACCTGGATATCGTCGGCGCCTTCGATGACGTGGTAATTGGTCAGGATGTAGCCGTTGGGGCTGACGATGACGCCGGAGCCGAGGCCGGAATTGCGCTGTGGCTGGCCTTCCGGGCGTTCGCCAAAGAAGTGGCGGAAGATCGGATCGTCGAACAGCGGATGGCGCTGTTGCTTGATCGCCTGCGTGGTGTAGATGTGTACGACCGAAGGCAGTGCCGCGCGGGCTGCGTCGCGATAGGAGCCCGGGGTGCTCTTGATGTCGTCGCCGCTGGATGGTGCTTCCTGCAGCGCAATGATGCCTTGGCGTTGTGGCAGCCATTCCGGTTTCAGCGTCGAGACGACGAACAGAATGGCGAGCGCAACGGTGACCGTTTGTGCAAAAATCTGCCACAACCTCTGCATGGATATTGTCTCGATGAAGCGTGAAGAATTGGTGGACTATCTGGATGGGCTGCTGGTGCCCGGAAAGTTCCGGGATTATTGCCCAAACGGACTGCAAGTGGAAGGTTGTTCCGAGATCACCCGCATCGTGGCCGGCGTCACAGCCAGTCAGGAATTGCTGGATGCGGCGGTTGAGCGGCATGCCGATGCCATTCTGGTGCACCATGGCTATTTCTGGAAAGGCGAGGATGGCCGGGTGACCGGCATCCGGCGCAAGCGTCTGAGCAGTTTGCTGGCCAACGACATCAACCTGCTGGCCTATCACCTGCCGCTGGATGCACACCCGGAACTGGGCAATAACGCCCAATTGGCAAAGCTATTGTGCTTTGTTCCGGAAGGTCGTTTTGGCGAGCAGGATATCGCCTGGCTGGGCGCACTGGCCGAACCTTGTGATCTGCCGTCGCTGGCTTCCAGGGTGGCGGTTGTTCTCGGTCGGCAGCCGCTGGTGATTGCTGGTGACGATCGGCCGATTCGGCGTATCGGCTGGTGTTCGGGCGGGGCGCAGGGCTACTTCGAGCAGGCCATCGCGCTCGGCGTCGATGCTTACCTGTCTGGCGAGATTTCAGAGCAGACGGTGCATCTGGCCCGGGAGAGCGGTGTGGCTTATCTGGCGGCTGGCCATCATGCTACCGAGCGTTACGGGGTGCAGGCGCTGGCCGGGCATCTGGCGCAGCAGTTTGGCATTGCCTGCGAATTCGTCGATCTCGACAATCCGGTTTAGCCCTCTACCGGGTTGATTTACCGGGGCAGTTGCTTGCCCGGCTTGGCGATACGCGGCGGGGGCGCATCAAAGGGGCGCGAGTTGTTCTGCCGGCGGCTGACCAGATGCGCGACGGTGGCTGAAACGCTGCCGCCCAGCAGCACACCCAGGACCAGTTCGACCCAGCCATCGGCACTGCCGCTGCTGCTGTTTGGCGCCTGTGGTGGCGCGGCCTGAACGCTGGGCAGGAAGCCGGGGGGCGTTGCCTGCGCCTGCATGTCCTGCAGCTTTTGCCGCATGGCGCGGGATTCGGCGTTGAGGGTGAGGGCGGTGTTCAGTTTGTCCACTTCCTCGTTGAGCAGATGCAGGGAGGTTTCCATCTTGAGCAGGCGCTCTTCGAGGGCGTTGACCGGAGCGAGCGGGTCGCTGCTGCCAGACGGCAAGGCTTCCGGGGCTGAACCCAGGATTACCCGGTCATTGCCGCTTGTCAGGCTGGCCAGTGTTTCGCGGGGCGCCGGCCGTTTGGCTGGCGCCGATGCCGTGTCCGTGATTTTCGGGCGGCGTGGCTTGGCGACTGGCTTGATCGGTTCGCCGGATTCATCCTGCTGCCAGGTGTCGGGAACTCGTTTGGCTTTGCGGGGCGCGGGGACTGCCGGTGGTGTCGGCGCTGCCTCGTCATCGTATTCGGTACGGGCTGCGGCCAGCGGTGGCGAGGGAAGCAGGACGTATTCCCGCTGCAGATCGATACCGCAGGCGGCGTGAACGCTGATGAGGTAAATCGGTTCGGCGATCGGTTTGCTGCCGGTGATGATCAGTCGGTAATCCTGGCCGATGCGGACGAGGCGCAGCCGACCGGCGGTGATGACCGGGAAATCGGCGCCGGGTACGTTGCCCAGGGAAAAGCAGGCAACGTCGAGTTGGTCGCCCGAACTGAGAATGGGGAGTTCTGCCCGGATCGGCTCGCCGATCCGCGAGTGGAGGTTTATCTCGCCGAATCCGACGGCGCTGGCCGTGCCGGAGAGTAATGCCGCGCTCCACAGCAGGGCGCGCAGCAATCTTGTTACGATCATGCCGGGATCTATGTCGTTCTATTTTTGAGTGCGGGAACTCTAACATCGGGCTGGTCATCACCGCGTGAAATATTGCAAACTTTGATCCTCCTCCTCTTCTCGGAAATCGATCCATGAATTTTGTCTTTGCACCGCATCCTGTTACCAGCCTTCCTGTGGCCGGAACCGACCAGCGTTTTCCGGTGCGCCGGGTGTTCTGTGTCGGCCGCAACTACGCCGATCACGCCCGTGAAATGGGGGCGCTTGATCAGGCCGAGGGGCGCGAGCCGCCGTTCTTCTTTACCAAGCCGGCCGATGCGGTGGTTGCCGGGGCCGGGGAGCTGAGCGTCAAGTATCCGCCGCAGACCGCCAACCTGCACCATGAGATCGAGATGGTCGTGGCGCTGGGGGCTGGTGGCGAGAATGTTTCGGTTGAGGCGGCAAAGGGGCTGATCTTCGGTTACGCCGTCGGCCTCGATCTGACCCGTCGCGACATGCAGGCGAAGGCCAAGGAGAAGAGCCACCCGTGGGACATGAGCAAAGGCTTTGACCAGTCGGCGGTGGCCGGCGAAATCAGCCCGGTGGCAGTCAGTGGCTACCCTGAGTCGGGACGCATCTGGTTGAAAGTGAATGGACAGGTGCGCCAGGAGGGTGACCTGTCGGCCATGATGTGGAAGGTGGCTGACATCATTGCCAACCTGTCGACGCTGGTCCGGCTGGAGGCTGGTGACCTGATCTATACCGGCACACCGGCTGGAGTCGGCGCCATTGTTCCGGGCGATCTGCTGGAAGCGGGCGTCGATAAGGTCGGGACGCTGCGCGCCCGGATCGTTTAAGGGCTGCCTCCCCGTTGTTCCGGGGAGGCGCTGATTGTCTTACTTCGGGCGCTTGTCGATAACCCGCTTGGCTTTGCCGATCGAGCGTTCGATGCCGCCGACCTCGACGACTTCGATCTTGGCCGAGACGCCAATATAGGACTTGATGTGGTGCTGCAGGTCGTGCGCCACGAATTCCTTCTCCGGGCCGCTGGCGAACTCGAACTCCGGCTTGATTTCGACATTGACCTTCATCGAATCAAGGTGGCCGTCGCGGCTGACTTCGATCAGGTAATGCGGCGACAGCTTGGGCTGCTTGAGGATCAGTTCCTCGATCTGTGACGGGAAGACATTGACGCCACGGATGATCAGCATGTCATCGGAACGACCGGTGATCCGGTCGATGCGGCGCATGGAACGGGAGGTTGGCGGCAGCAGGCGGGTCAGGTCTCGGGTGCGATAGCGGATGATCGGCATCGCTTCCTTGGTCAGCGAGGTGAAGACCAGTTCGCCCTTGCTGCCCTCGGGCAGCACTTCGCCGGTGACCGGGTCGATGATTTCCGGATAGAAATGGTCCTCCCAGATCACCGGGCCATCCTTGCTTTCAGCGCATTCGTTGGCGACGCCCGGGCCCATGACCTCCGACAGGCCGTAGATGTCGATGGCGTCGATATCGAAGACGTTCTCGATTTCGAGGCGCATGGCGTGCGTCCAGGGTTCGGCGCCGTGGATGCCGATGCGCAGGTCGGTGCTGCGCGGGTCGATGCCCTGCCGGCGGAATTCGTCGGCAATGTTCAGCATGTAGGAGGGCGTGACCATGATGATGTTCGGCTTGAAGTCGCAGATCAGCTGGACCTGCTTTTCAGTCTGCCCGCCGGACATCGGGATCACCGTACAACCCAGCTTCTCGGCCCCGTAATGGGCGCCCAGGCCGCCGGTGAACAGGCCGTAGCCGTAGGCGACATGGACGATATCGCCGGGCCGGCCGCCGGAAGCGTAGATCGAGCGGGCGATCAGGTCAGCCCAGGTGTCGATGTCCTTCTGCGTGTAGCCGACGACGGTCGGCTTGCCGGTCGTGCCGCTGGAGGCGTGGACGCGGACCACTTTTTCGCGCGGCACGGCGAACATGTTGTAGGGATAGTTGTCGCGCAGATCCTGCTTGGTGGTGAACGGGAACTTGGCGAGGTCGGCCAGCGACTTGAAGTCATCCGGATGAACGCCGGCGGCGTCAAATGCTGCTTTATAGTGCGGCACGTTCTGGTAGACGTGGTTCAGCGTCCACTTCAATCGTTCGGTCTGCAGGGCGACGATTTCGTCGCGGCTGGCATTTTCTATGGCGTGTAGGCCTAGGCTCATTATTCACTCCCTCCTGAACCATCAATTTTCATATTGTGGAAAAGCGGGGTGCTTGAGCCAGATCAATTCTGATGGTGTTTCCCGCCTGGGTGCCGTGCCTATCGCTTGTGCAGAGTGAAGTAACGGCGACATGCGACAATCCCGCCCCATGTTCGCAACCGCTGTCCGTGGCCTGATCGCCCACGCTTTTCCCATTCTGATTGCCCAGTTGTCCTCCATCGGCATGATGGTGGTCGATACCGCCGTGCTCGGCCATGTCAGCTCGCTCGATCTTGCCGCCGTGGCAATCGGTGGCGGCATTCATGTTTCCGTGGTCTTTGCACTGGTTGGCATCCTGCAGGCCGTGGCGCCCATCGTGGCGCATTTGCACGGGGCGAAACGTGACGGCGAGGTGGCGGGCATCCTGCAGCAGGGTTTCTGGCTGGCCTTGTTGCTGTCGGTGCCGGGCATTCTTTTCCTGACTCACCCCGGGGCGGCTCTCGGCATGGCCGACATGGATGTGGCGGTCGAGGCCAAGGTGCGGCAATACCTCGGTCTGCTTGCCTGGAGCTTGCCGGCATCGCTCTGTTACCGGACTTTCTGGGCCTTCTGCAATGCGCTGGGCAAGCCGCGGGTGCTGATGGGTATCGGGTTTTTCAGCTTGTGTCTGCATGCCGTATTGGCCTGGGGCCTGGCTTTGCAGGGCTGGCTGGGCGAATCGCTGGGCGTGGTCGGCTGCGCCCTGTCGAACGTGCTGATCGGCTGGCTGGCCTGCCTGAGCGGTGGCGCCTATCTGGCCTTCGGGCCGCTCGGCCGGCGTTACCGGCCATTTGCCAACTGGCAGTCACCACGCTGGCCAATCTGGCGGGAATTGTTGCGCATCGGCGTGCCGATGGGCTTGTCGAATCTGGTTGAGATTACCTCCTTCACATTGATCGCCTTGTTCGTCGCCTCGCTGGGGGCCCCAGTGGTGGCCGGGCACCGTATCGTCGCCAATATCTCGGCGCTGATCTACATGTTGCCGCTGTCACTTGCCATCGCGACGATGTCAGCGCTCGGCCAGGCGGTCGGGGCGCGTGACCCGTTGCGGGCCAGAGCGACCATTCGGGCCGGCTTGGTGCTTGCGGCATGCTCGTCTTCGTTGCTTGGCCTTCTGCTCTGGCTGGGGGCGCAGCCTCTGATCAATGCCTATACGGACGATCCGGCGGTTCGCGCCGTGGCCATGGGTCTGGTCGCCTACATCGCCATCTACCAGTTCTTCGATGCGCTGCAGACGATCGCCGGCCATTGTCTGCGCGCCTACCGGGTCACTTTCGTGCCGATGCTGGTTCAGACTTTCTGCTTCTGGGGTGTCGGTCTGCTCGGTGGCGCCTGGCTTTGCTATCGCTGGCAGCCACCGCTTGGCGTGGCCGGGTTCTGGCTGGCTTCGGTGATCAGTCTGGTCTTTGCGGCGGCCTTGTTGCTGCCGCTGCTGGCCAAGGCGATTCAGGCGGCAGAATCGACTCCATAATTATGAATTTCGGGCTGCAATTGTTTTAGCTGTCTGTGGTAAGATTTTGGGCTGAAAACGCTATAACCGGGTGGGGTCGGGGGATCGTTCGGCTACTGCTCATTGCTCGCAACTCAACTAAACGCAAGGAAAGCGCATGAAAATTCACGAATATCAGGGCAAACAAATCCTGAAGAAATTCGGCGTTACGGTTCCGCGC
>JAGTRS010000025.1 GCA_018262195.1 Pseudomonadota bacterium
TGGAGGAAATCGTGAACTTGCGCGGAATGCCTTCGGCCTTGTTGATGCCGGAAACTTCCATTTCCTTGACCTCGGCGCCCGGGAAGGCGGAGCCGATGTTCTTCTTGATGTTCTCGGCGGTGTTCTCGCCGATCATCATGCCGTAGTTGCGGCTGATGTAATTGATGATCGCCTCGTCCAGCTTGTCGCCGCCAACACGGACGGAGCCGGCATACACCATGCCGCCGAGCGAGATGACGCCGACCTCAGTGGTGCCGCCGCCGATATCGACGACCATGGAGCCCGTTGCATCGGATACCGGCAGGCCGGCACCGATCGCGGCAGCCATCGGCTCCTCGATCAGGTAAACCTGGCTGGCACCTGCGCCTAGGGCTGATTCACGGATGGCACGGCGTTCGACCTGGGTCGAGCCGGACGGAACGCAGATGATGATGCGCGGGCTCGGGCTGAATAGCTTCGAGTCATGCACCTTTTTGATGAACTGCTTGAGCATCTGCTCGGTAACGGTGAAGTCGGCAATGACGCCGTCCTTCATTGGGCGGATGACGGTGATGGTGCCCGGTGCCTTGCCAAGCATGTCCTTGGCTTCCCGGCCGACGGCCTGGATGGTCTTTTTTGCATTGGGGCCGCCTTCGAGGCGGATGGCGACGACTGATGGCTCGTCCAGGACGATGCCGCGCGCACGCACATAGATCAGCGTGTTGGCAGTACCAAGGTCAATGGCGAGGTCGTTCGAGAAGTATTTACTGAGGAAACCAAACATGTATGCTCCGCTTGGGGGGTGCGGTAGGGAAAACTTTTATGATACCTTATAACGCTTTCCATTTTAAGACTTTGTGCACTGCAAAAAAGTCTTTGGCACCCATGTCGCTCACATTAGAACAGGTTAAGCGCATCGCCCATCTCGCCCGAATCGAGATCAGCGATGATGAGGCCCTGACCACCCAGGGCCACCTCAACGGCATCTTCCAGTTGATCGAACAAATGCAGGCTGTTGATACTACCGGCGTCGAGCCGATGGCACATGCTCAGGATGTCAGTCAGCGCCTGCGTGAAGATGTGGTTTCTGAAACTGATCGTCGCGCGGCTTATCAAGCCGTTGCTCCGGAAATCGAAGCCGGGCTCTACCTTGTGCCGAAGGTGATCGAATGATCAATGCCAGCCTGAAAGACTTGTCGCTGGCACTGGCTGCCAAGAAAATTTCCAGTGTCGAGCTGTCGTCATTGTTTCTTGAGCGCATCGAGCGTCTGAATCCGACCCTTAATGCCTTCGTGACTGTCGATCGCGAGAAAAGCCTGCAAATGGCCCGCGACGCCGATGCGCGCATCGCGGCAGGCACTGCTGGTCCATTGACTGGCATTCCCATCGCCCAGAAGGACATCTTCTGTGCCGAAGGCTGGCTGAGCACCTGTGGCTCGAAGATGCTGGCCAACTTCGTTTCGCCCTACGATGCGACCGTAATCCGCAAGATGCACGCCGAAGCCGGCTTGGTATCGCTCGGCAAGACGAACATGGACGAATTCGCCATGGGTTCGTCCAACGAGACCTCCTTCTTTGGCTCCGTGCGCAATCCTTGGGATACCGAGCGCGTCCCCGGCGGTTCGTCTGGTGGTTCGGCAGCAGCCGTGGCTGCCCGTCTGGCGCCTGCGGCAACCGGTACCGACACAGGCGGCTCGATTCGCCAGCCGGCTGCGCTGTGCAACCTGACCGGCCTGAAGCCAACCTACGGTGTCGTTTCCCGCTACGGCATGATTGCCTTCGCTTCATCGCTTGACCAGGGCGGCCCGATGGCGGCCAGTGCTGAAGATTGCGCCTTGCTGCTCAATACCATGGTCGGATTCGACGAACGCGACTCCACCTCGCTCGACCGCCCGGTTGAGGACTACGCCCGCGATCTCGACAAACCACTCAATGGCCTGCGCATTGGTTTGCCGAAAGAGTTCTTCGGTGAAGGCTGCGATGCCGGGGTGATGTCCGCCGTGCGTGCTGCGATTGCCGAATACGAAAAGCTCGGCGCTACGACGGTCGAGGTCTCGTTGCCCAATTCCCATCTGTCGGTACCGGCCTATTACGTGATCGCGCCGGCCGAGGCCAGTTCCAACCTGTCGCGCTTCGACGGTGTGCGCTACGGCTATCGTGCCCCGGATTACGGCAACCTCGACGACATGTACATGAAAACGCGGGCTCAGGGCTTCGGTGCAGAAGTGAAGCGCCGCATCCTGATTGGTGCTTATGTGCTGTCGCATGGCTACTACGACGCTTATTACCTGCAGGCCCAGCGTATCCGCCGCCTGATTGCCAATGATTTCGTCGAGGCCTTCAAGCATTGTGATGTGATCATGAGTCCGACCTCGCCATCAACCGCCTTCAAGCTGGGCGAAAAGGCTGCCGATCCGGTGCAGATGTACTTGTCGGATATCTACACGATCGCGGTCAATCTGGCTGGTCTGCCGGGGATGTCGATTCCCTGCGGCTTTGTCGGTGGCTTGCCGGTCGGTTTGCAACTGATTGGCAACTACTTTGCCGAGGGTCAATTGCTTAATGTGGCTCATCGCTATCAGCAAGCGACCGATTGGCATCAACGTCGCCCGGGCGGGATTGAGTAAAGTGCGCCTGATTTTTTCTCTGCTGGCTGCGCTAATGCTGGCGAGCTGCGCTGAAACGCCAAAGGCTCCAGAGGAGCCGGCAGCGCAATCAAGCGCAGAAAAAACAGTGGCCGCTGAAGAAACGCCGAAACTCAAGAATTCGACCCTGAAATACCTGGCGAACCGCAACCTTAAGCCCCAGCCGACGCGCCCACTCAACGTTCGTTCGCGTTGCTCGCACAAGGATGCGATCGGCACCCAGACCCGGCTCGATCTGCTGGTCAAGGATGCTGACGTCAAGAAATTCGATGCCCAGGTCAGCATGAAGGGCTACGGCACCTGTCGGTTCAATCTGGACGAGTTCGAGCAGGTCGAGAAGTTGCCGCAAGCGCTGCTGCGCCACAAGAAACAGTCCGATTGCCTGGTTCGCATGTGGGAGCAGGGCCCCAAAGTAACGATTGCATTCAATAGTTGCCCCAAGTCCTGTGAAGGAAAGGCTTTCGACTATCTCTGGCCAATCATGGTCGAGGCGAAGAGCGGGCAATGTTTCTAAAACGGATGAAGCTATGACTCAGTGGGAAGTGGTAATCGGCATCGAGACGCATGCGCAGCTCTCGACGGTATCGAAGATTTTTTCCGGTGCCTCGACAGCTTTTGGCGCTGAACCGAACACTCAGGCGTGCGCAGTTGATCTGGCGCTGCCAGGCGTCCTTCCTGTGCTGAACAAAAAGGCAGTGGAATGTGCCATTCGCTTTGGCTTGGCGATCGGTGCCGAAGTGGCGCAGAAGTCTGTTTTTGCCCGCAAGAACTACTTTTATCCGGATTTGCCCAAGGGTTACCAGATCAGCCAGATGGATCTGCCGGTGGTGGTTGGCGGCAACATCACGCTGCAGGTTGGGCAGGGTGAGAAGGCTTATGAAAAAACCGTTCGCCTGACCCGTGCCCACCTTGAAGAAGATGCCGGCAAGTCGCTGCATGAGGATTTCCATGGCAAGTCGGGCATCGACCTGAACCGTGCCGGTACGCCATTGCTCGAAATCGTTTCCGAACCGGATATGCGTTCATCCGATGAGGCTGTGGCCTACGCCCGGGCATTGCATGCATTGGTCCGCTGGATCGGCATTTGTGACGGCAACATGCAGGAAGGCTCCTTCCGTTGCGATGCCAACGTTTCGGTGCGTCCGAAAGGCCAGGCTGAATTTGGCACCCGTCGCGAGATCAAGAATCTGAACTCCTTTCGTTTCCTGAAGGAAGCTATCGACTTCGAGGTCCAGTGGCAAATCAATGAAATCGAGGAAGGCCGCAGGATTCAGCAGGCCACCGTGCTGTTTGATCCGGATACCGGCGAAACACGCATGATGCGGAGCAAGGAAGATGCGCACGATTACCGCTACTTTCCGGACCCCGATCTGCTGCCGCTTGTGATTCCGGCCGAGTGGATTGCCAGTGTCCAGGGCGAATTGCCGGAATTGCCTGTCCAGAGGTGTGAGCGATTTGCCAGCGAACTGGGCCTTTCTGCCTACGACGCCACCGCGCTGACAGCGAGTCAGGAAATCGCCGATTATTTTGAGGCGGCCGTAGCGCTTGCCGGCAAGGCCAATGCAAAGCCCTGTGCCAACTGGGTGATGGTCGATCTGGCCGCCCGCCTCAACAAGGAAGGCAGAGAGATTGCCGAGTCGCCTGTTTCGTCGGTTCAACTGGCCGGTCTGATTCAGCGTATCGCCGACAACACCATCTCCAACAACATTGCCAAGAAAGTCTTCGAGGCCTTGTGGAATGGTGAAGGCACGACGGCCGACGAGGTGATCGACAAGCAAGGCTTGAAGCAGATCACCGATACCGGCGCCATCGAAGCTTTGGTGGACGAAGTGCTTGCTGCAAACGCTGCCAACGTGGCCGAATTCAAGGCAGGCAAGGAAAAGGCGTTCAATGCGCTGGTTGGTCAGGTAATGAAGGCGGCCAAGGGCAAGGCCAATCCACAGCAGGTCAATGACCTGCTGAAGCAGAAACTGGCAGGCTGATCAGCGGATTTGGGGAGCTGCGCCGCTGTTCGGTGCAGCCGGTGGCCGGCGGGTCAGTTCAAAGTAGCGCTTGCGGTCGGCATCGTACTTGGCCTTGATCGACTCGAAATCCTTTTTCTTGATCTCAAGTAGCTCCTGTTGCAACTTGATTTCGTGGTCGATCGCACGCAGTTCCTTTTCGAGCTCAGGGGGCAGCGCCTTTTTCTTGTAAAACTCGGCTTCGTCAGCAAATTTTTTGCGCTTGGTGCGTAGTGTATCGATCCGTGCGATCGTGGCCAGGATGGCAAGATTGACATCGGACTCGGCTTTTTTCTGGGCAAGATCGATGTCTTCGGGTGTCGTATAAGTGTCAAGAAGTGCCTGGTCCCGACGCCTCTGCTCGCGGCTGGCATCTTCAAGCTGTTTCTTGCGACGGTTCTCCAGCACCTGTTCGGCTTTTTGTTCCGGCGTCAGTGGTGGTCCAACTTCCTTGATGATATTGCCGCCGCTGTCGAGCACTCGATAGGCGCGGCCGCGGCATTGTTCGGGAAGCGTATCACCACAGACCCGACGACCACTGACCGGATCATGGCAGCAGTAGAACTCTCCAGCCGCCTGTGCCGAAGTGGCCAACAGCAGGAGAAGGGGAAGGATAGCCCGCTTAGGCATCGACCCCATACTGCTCCCGGTAACGGGCAACAGCCTCGCGATGCTTGGCAAAATCAGGACGCTTAGCCAGGAAGGTCATCAGATCCTTGAGTCCGGCAACAGCCACGACTGGGATGCCATAGTCGCGCTGGACTTCCTGAACCGCAGAGAGGTCGCCCTGGCCGCGTTCCTGGCGATCGAGGGCAATGAGTACGCCGGCCGGGGTGGCGCCGGCGGCGCGGATCAGTTCGACCGATTCGCGGACCGAGGTGCCAGCGGAAATAACGTCATCGACAATCAGGACACGTCCAGTCAATGGCGAACCGACGATGTTGCCGCCCTCGCCATGATCCTTCGCTTCCTTGCGGTTGAAGGCGAATGGGAAGTTTTTGCCGCGCTGGGCGAGCGAGATGGCAATCGCTGCAACCAGCGGAATGCCTTTGTAGGCCGGGCCGAACAGCATGTCGAACTGGACGCCGCCGGCTTCTGCTGCTTTGGCGTAGAATTCGGCCAGACGCCCGAGCGAGTTGCCGTCATTGAACAGTCCGGCATTGAAAAAATAGGGCGAAAGCCGCCCGGCCTTGGTTTTGAACTCGCCAAAGCGCAATACTTGGCAGCCAACCGCAAACTCGATGAAATCTTGACGAAAATCCATAGTTTTCTTTTCCTGATGGTCGGAAAAATACGACCAATTTGAGCACAATGTTACGCATCATCTCCCTGAATCTCAATGGTATCCGCTCCGCGTGGAGTAAAAATGTGTTGCCGTGGGCGGTAGCCCAGGCCGCTGACATTATTTGTCTGCAGGAACTGAAGGCACAGTTGCCTGATCTTTCGCCGGAAATGATGGCGCCGGATGGCATGCACACCTACTACCACTGCGCGGAAAAGAAGGGGTATAGCGGTGTCGGTATCTGGAGTCGGCAAAAGCCGGATCGTGTCATCGAGGGCTTCGATGGCGGAGAGTTCGATGCCGAGGGGCGCTATATTCGCGCCGACTTTGGGAATCTGTCGGTAATTTCACTGTATTTGCCCTCGGGCTCTTCGTCGCCTGAGCGGCAAGAGGCCAAGTTCCGCTTCCTGGACCTGTTTTTCCCGCAGATGCTGGCTTTACGTGCTGAAGGTCGGGAAATCGTCTTATGTGGCGACTGGAATATCGCGCACCAGGCAATTGATCTGAAAAACTGGAAGTCGAATCAGAAAAATTCTGGCTTCTTGCCGGAAGAGCGTGCTTGGCTGACGCGGGTTTTCGAGGAGCTGGGCTGGATTGATGTATATCGCAGCCTGCATCCGGAGGCCACGGATAGCTGCTACACATGGTGGAGCAATCGCGGTCAGGCCTGGGCCAAGAACGTTGGCTGGCGAATCGACTACCAGATTGCGACTCCGGCTATCGCCGGAACGGCCGTTCAGGCAACGGTCTACAAGGATGAGCGATTTTCCGATCATGCCCCGCTGATCATTGATTACGACTTTAAATAAGCATCCAAAGTGCATTGATTTCGCTGCGCCGTAGGGATAACCTGTCACTCTGCTTACTTGTCTAACGAGGTTGAAAAATGTCTGAACAAATCACTGCGGCCAACAAGGAAAAGTTGGTCTCCGATCTCAAGGTCGTGATTTCCGATACTGAAGAACTGCTGCGCGCCACAGCTGGTGCTGCTGGCGAGAAAGTTGGCGAACTGCGCGAGCGTCTGGGTGTTCGTCTGCGCGATGCCAAAGAGCGCGTGATCGATCTTGAAGTGGCACTTGTTGATAAGACCAAGGCTGCAGCACGCGCTACCGACGATTTCGTGCACGAAGAACCGTGGAAGGCTGTCGGCGTTGCTGCCGCATTGGGGCTTGCTCTCGGTGTACTGATCGGTCGTCGCTAAGCGCATGACACAGCAGTCAGGCGGCGATGGAGGCCGCGAAGGCCTCTTTGCCGCCTTGAAAAATACTGTCGCGACATTGATCGCGATCGGAAAGACGCGTGCCGAGCTTCTGATTACCGAGCTTGAGGAAGAGAAGTTCCGCCTCATGTCGATGTGGTCCAAGGCTATCGGCGCGGCGTTCCTGCTTGCGGTGGGTGTCATCATGGCGGTTTTTTGCCTGGCACTTGCTTTTTGGGAACAGCGGGTCGCAGTTTTTGGGCTTTTCGCCGTGATCTTTATCGGGAGTGGTCTGTTCTTGGTTGGTTCTTTGAAGCGGCAGGCCGCTCAGCCCAGCAAGATGTTCAAGGCTAGTCTGAATGAACTTGAAGCAGATATGGCTGAGCTGCGCCGCTATCGCAACAAGTCGGAATGAATCCCAAGCTGCTTGAACTGGCGACGCGACATGGTGCGCTCAAGGTGCGCATCGAAGAACAGCGTCGTCTTCTGGCTCAGCACGTACTTCCGTTGGAGTCGGCGCTGGACAGGGGCGATAAGGTTCTGGCCGGTGTCGACTGGCTGAAGCATCATCCGGCGGCCATCGCCATTGCCGTGACGACCGTCGTCGTCGCCCGACCGAAGCGTGCCTGGCGCTGGGCACGACGTGGATTTTTCCTCTGGCGTGGTTGGCAGGCGCTCAGGAAATCATTGTCCGGAGCTCGTTAGCGTTGGCAGAAGGACAATCCGAAGAGGCCGTGCTACCAGGCTGGTGGCGGCAGATCATTTCATCGCAACGGCGCGAAGCCCGACGAGTGCTGGCCGAACTGGTTTCGACGCGCGGCATCATGCCGCTGCTGATGAAGGCACGGAACGGCGAACGTTGGACGCCGGCCGAGAAAGAAGAGCTTCTGGCGCATTTGCGCCGGATGGCTCACTTGTCCCCCTATCTGATTGGCCTGATGTTGCCCGGTTCGGTTCTGCTATTACCGGTATATGCCTGGTGGCTGGATCGTCGCCGTCTCAGACGGGGCGACTAGCTGAATCTGCGGTTTCGTTCCACGGGGCGACTTTCAGCAGCAGGAACATTCCTGGCACGGCAAGGCCGGCGCACAGCCAGAAGAAACTGTACCAGCCCAGCATTTCAACCAGCCAGCCAGCCGAGGCATTGATGAAGGTGCGCGGCACGGCGGCCAGGCTGGTGAACAGGGCCATCTGCGTGGCTGTATAGGCCGGGTGGGTTGAGCGAGCAATGAAGGCAACGAAGGCCGCTGTTCCCAAACCCACCCCGAGTGCTTCGAGTCCGATAACAAAAGCCAAAGCAAACCGCTCGCTGGCTCCGATGCTGTCGTAGTGCCCCTGGGCCGCCAGCCAGGCAAAGCCGAAGATCGAGACCAGCTGAACCACTCCGAAGAGCCAAAGGGCACGATTGATGCCGAGCCTGACCATCCATAGCCCGCCGAGCAGGGCGCCAATGACTGCCGGCCATAGCCCGGCATGCTTGGCGATCAGGCCGATGTCGGTCTTGGTGAAGCCCATGTCCAGATAGAAGGGTGTGGCCAGTGCCGTGCATAGGCTGTCGCCCAATTTGTACAGGAAGATGAAGCCGAGGACCGTCACTGCACCCTGCCATCCCTGACGACCAATGAATTCATGGAATGGTTCGGTAACGGCCTGACGTAGCGTTTTGGGTGCGCCCTTGATCGTCGGTTCAGTGACCAGCCAGGCCATGGCCATACCGGGAATCATGAAGACGCCGGTAATCCAGAAGACTTCGTTCCAGGGCAGGCGATCGGCGAGGATCAGCGATAGCGAGCCGGGAATCAGGCCAGCGATCCGGTAAGCGTTTACATGTACGGCATTGCCGAGGCCAAGCTCGTTATCGCCGAGAATTTCCCGCCGGAAGGCATCAACCGCGATGTCTTGTGTCGCGGAGAGCAGTGAAAGCAGGGTGGCAAGCCACAGGATGGGCCAGATACTTTCCTTTGGGTCAAAGCCGCCTAGGGAACCGATGGAGAACAGCAGGCCGATTTGCGTGATCAGCATCCAGCCGCGACGGCGGCCAAAGCCTGGCAGGCTGAAACGATCGAGCAAGGGTGACCAGAGGAATTTCCAGGTGTAGGGAAACTGGATCAGTGCGAAGAACCCGATGGTCTTCAGATCCACGCCCTCACTGCGCAGCCATGCCGGCAGCAGGTTGAGGAGGAGGTAAAGCGGCAGGCCGGACGAAAAGCCCGTAAAGATGCAAATCAGCATCTTCCGGGTGAGCAAGGCCGCAAGCCAGGGCGGCATCAGCGGTTTTGCGTCAGGCGATAGACCGCCAGGCTGCCGAGGAAATTGATTTCCCGATTGTCGGTGTTATGAACGATATTGCCGTCTTCATCCAGCACATGGCGTTCTCGGATGATCAGGCCCATCTGCTCGCATAGCGCTTCGAAATCAAGCAAGGTGAAGAAGCGGACGTTGGGCGAGTCGTACCACTGATAGGGCAGGTCTTCGGAGACGGGCATGCGGCCGTCGAGGACTGAGCGAAGGTTTTTCCAGTAGGCGAAGTTCGGGAAGGAAACGACGGCTTCACGGCCGACGCGCAGCATTTCGCGAAGAATGCCTTCGGTGTGGCGGACGGTTTGCAAGGTGCGCGACAGAACGACGTGGTCGAAGGCCTGATCGGCGAATTCGTCGAGGCCGCGCTCCAGATTGCCCTGAATGATATTGATGCCATTCTTGATGGCGGCCAGAACGTTCGCATCGTCAATTTCGACGCCGACGCCGCGAACGCCGCGGGTCTCAATCAGATGCTTGAGCAAGGTGCCATCGCCGCAGCCAAGGTCGAGGACGCGATGGCCCGGTTCGACCCAGCCGGCAATGACTTCAAAATCGGGGCGGCCCAAGGTATGCGTCATAGCTTGATATTCCGCAGATAGGCATCGACGACGCCGTGATAGTGGGCATCTTCCATCAGGAAAGAATCGTGGCCGAAGTTGAGATCGATTTCGGCGTAGGAAACATTGCGTCCGTTGGCGAGCAGCGCGGCGACGATCTCCTTGGAGCGTGCCGGCGTGAATCGCCAGTCGGTGGTAAACGAGGCAATCAGGAAATTGGCCTTGGTGCGCGCCATGGTGGCGGTCAGGTTGCCATCATCTTCCCGGGACGGGTCGAAGTAATCGAGCGCCTTGGTCATCAGGAGGTAGGTGTTGGCGTCAAAATAACCGGCAAATTTGTCGCCCTGGTAGCGCAAATAGGATTCGACTTCGAACTCGACGTCGTAGCCAAACGAAAAGGCGCTGTTGCGCAGTTCGCGGCCGAATTTTTCGCCCATCTGATCATCGGAGAGATAGGTGATATGGCCGAGCATGCGCGCCAGCCGCAGTCCACGCACCGGCCGGGTGTTGTGTTCGTAGTAATGGCCGCCGTGGAAATCAGGATCGGTCAGGATGGCCTGGCGGGCGACGTCGTTGAAGGCGATGTTCTGCGCCGAGAGCTTGGGGGCGGCGGCGATCACGATGGCGTTCCGGACGCGTTCCGGGAAGGTGATGCTCCAGCGCAGCGCCTGCATGCCGCCAAGGCTGCCACCCATGACTACCGCCCAGCTGTCGATGCCGAGCAGGTCAGCTAACCGGGCCTGAGCGTGCACCCAGTCATTGACGGCAACGATCGGAAAGTCGGCGCCCCAGAGCTTTCCGGTGGCGGGATTTAACGAGGAAGGGCCAGTCGAGCCATGACAACCACCGAGGTTGTTCAGGCCGACGATGAAGAATTTGTCAGTATCGAGGGGACGCCCGGGGCCAACAATGTTGTCCCACCAGCCAATGTTGTCGGGCTGGTCGGCATAGTGGCCGGCAACGTGATGATGGCCGGAGAGGGCGTGGCAGACGAGTATGGCATTCGACTTGGCCGCGTTGAGCGTGCCGTACGTCTCGTAGACCAGATCGTAGGCCGGCAAAACCCCGCCGCTGCGTAAATGCAGTGGCTGGTCGAAGTGGGCGCGCTGTGGCTGGACGGCGCCGACGGATTGTCCTGGCATGCTGTTCCTGAAAACAAAAACCCAGTTGGCCGAAAAACGCGAACTGGGTGGTTCCCGTTTTAGCAGTATTTATAAGCGCCCGCAATCAGAGCTCAAATCGGCGCCGCTGAAGTGCTTTCAGCGTCTGCAGACAATACCCAGCAGGATGTCAAAAGTCAATGAAACGAATGATTTATGCAATGATGGTGGGCACGTCAAGTTTTGTTAAACTCACAAAAAACAAACTTTTAGAAAGACTTCAGCCAAATGTTGGATCAAAGACGGCATCTGCGAATTCGGTTTGCTTCATTGCCAACGATACGCCTTGGTTATGGCGGCGCGGCTGGTGAAGGGGTAATCGAGAACCTGTCGTTGTCCGGGCTGATGGTCCGGACTGCCATGCCGCTGGAAATTTCGCACAATGTCGGCTGCGAGTTTCGTATTTTCCAGTCACCGGTAATCGATGTTCCGGCTGCCGTGGTGAGCCGGGTCGGGGACGTTTTCGGCGTGCGTTTTCAACCCGGGCCAATCAGTCAGATCCTGATTGAGGATGCGATCAATCAGGCGCTGCTCGATGGCAATGCGTCGATTCTCTCTGTCCACGAATTGGGCGGCAAGAAGATCATGCGCATTACTGGGGGGCTTTCCGGTGCCTTACGAAATGACTTCATGCACGCCCTGACGCGGATGGGTGTCGACGAAATCGATGTGGAAAGCGTTACGGCTGTTGAGCAGGCTGGTCTGGCGCTATGTCTGGTGGCAACCACTCGGCATGGTGTGACCATCGGTGCTCAGTCGCAATGTTTTGCCGAGGCATGGAGGTTTGCTCAAGCCGTGCCCGGCGAAGTGGCACCGGGGATGTCGGGGCGTGATCAGACCTTGGAATAGCTTCTCGCGTAGTCTTCTATTCACTGCCTTGGCTGCGCTGGGAAGTAGTGCATCCTGGGCCGATGACGAGACGGCCTATTTCAGCGAGTTACCGGTTGTTGCATCGGTCAGCCGGCTGCCGCAGCGCATTGCGGATGCGCCAACTGCTGTCACCGTTATCGATCGGGAGTTGATCAAGGCTTCCGGTGCCCGTGATTTGAGTGATGTATTCCGGCTGGTGCCGGGCTTTCAGACCTTTCCCAATAACACCGAGGCAGCTCAGGTCACCTACCACGGCATGTCGGATGGTGAATATTCGCCGCGCCTGCAGGTGCTGGTGGATGGCCGTTCGCTGTATTCCCCCCTGTTCAGCAACGGAGTCAATTGGGCCACAATACCGGTAGCGCTTGAGGATATCGAGCGGATTGAGGTCGTGCGCGGCACCAATGCGGTGTCCTATGGCAGCAACGCCTTTCTCGGGGTGATCAACATCATTACCGTTGACCCCGCACTGGCGCATGGATTTTCGGTGTCGGCCAGCCATGGTAGCCAGAATGTCCGCGATTACGGCCTGCGAGTAGGGGGGCGGATTGGCGAGGTCGGGGATTTTCGTCTTACCTATCGGCAGCAGAACGACGATGCATTGAACAATCGCGGCGACTGGATAGACGATTTCCGGTCACGCTTGTTCGATTTGCGGGCCGACATTGCCATCGACGCAATGAATGCTCTGCAGCTTAATGCCGGGCGGGTCGAAGGTGTGACGGGTATCGGCCGCCTGAATGGCGGGATGTTCTTCGGTCAGTCGACCAATCCGATTCGCAGCCTGCGTCAGACCGATACCTATGCTCAACTCCTCTGGCGCCATGTTGTTTCTCCGATGGCTGATTTCCAGTTGCGCTATGCATACGTTTCGGATCGTTCCGATGATGCGTTCAATATCGTTGTCCCCTTCGTTCCGCCGCAGACGTTTCACATCAATCAGTCTGGTGACGAGGGAAATCGTCACGAACTGGAGTTCCTCCACAATTTAAAGTTGGCGAGTGCCGGCAGGCTGGCCTGGGGGGCGAGCTGGCGTGAGGATAGCCTGCGTTCCGAATGGGTTTTGCCAGGACAGGGAACTGTGCGCCGCGATACGACCCGGGTATTTGGTAACTGGGAGGCCAAGCCGGCAACATGGCTGACCACCAACGTTGGTCTGGCTGGAGAGAACGACTCGCTGGCCGGTTTCCTGTGGTCACCGCGGGTCAGTGCCAATTTTCACGTCAATTCGGACAATACCCTGCGCATCGGCTATTCCAGGGCGCATCGTACCGGCAGCATCTACGACTATCGGGGGGACTACTGGTCGAGTTTGACCAAATACCAGTACAAGGCTGATTCCAATATGCCGGCAGAAGAGCTGGATACTTGGGAAATCGGCTATCTGGGCAATTGGCGTGCCTGGCGTGCCAGTCTGGATGTTAGATTGTTCGACGAAACGATGCGCAATCGTTTGTATGTGATCGACCGCGATGCATCCTCTCCGGTGCGCGATTCGGTGCCATCGCTGACCACTCCAATTCAGGATGTACGGATCGTGGGCGGCGAATACCAGTTCAAATGGCAGCCGTTTGAACCGACCCGCCTGGTGCTGACCCAGTCGTTTGCCAAGATCGAGAGTGATTACCAGGCTTCGGCATTGGCCTATCCCTACGGAACGCTCGGCCAGCTTACCGCCAACCAAAACATCGAAGCGCTGACCGAGCGCTCGATGCCACGCCGCTCTACCTCGCTGCTCTGGATGCAGACTCTGCCCTTCGGCATCCAGTTTTCGCTGGCGGGTTACTGGCAGGACAAGATGAAGTGGTCTGCCAATTCCTGGTCACCCAAGTATCGCCGTTTCGATAGCCGGCTGGCATATCCTTTCCGGGTGGGGGGGATTAATGCCGAAGTGGCCTATGTTGTTCAGTCGCTCAATGGTGCGCACGGCGAATACAAGGCCTACGATGGCACCGGTAACGATCCGGATGGCACGGGGCGGATCGTTGACCGTCGTCAGTGGATTAGCTTGCGGCTTGATTTCTGACGGGCTGGCTGGTCATTGGATGCAGGAGTCAGCGACGCCCGTTGCTTACCGTGGACACATTCTAGCCAGAACGAATGACAGCGCCTTCGAACCAGACTTCGAAGGGCTCGTTGGGGGCGATGGCCTTGCCCTGAGCGTAATCGATTCCGAGGTCCTTGAGCTGCTCCAGCGTGTCCAGGTCGTCGATGTCTTCGGCAATCGAGCGGATGTGCTGGTCCGCCGTGATTTCCTGAACGGCCCGCAGTAGCGCAGTCGACGCGCGGTTGCCGCCGAGATCCCGGGTCAGGCTGCGGCTCAGCTTGACGTGGCTGGGGGTGACGCTGCGCAGGTGGCTGAAAGAGGATAGGCCGCCCCCGAAATCGTCCAGACCGATCTGGCAACCAAGGGTATGCAGTTGGCGAGAAAACTCCATGGCCTGACTGGTCAGATGGGTCAGGGTATCTTCGGAGAACATGAAGCAAAGCTTGTTGCCGGACATGTTCTGGCTGGCCAGACTGCGGGCGATGTAGTCGATGGTTTCCCGGCTGCTGATTGAGCTACGCGAAAGTGGCACCAGGCAGAACAGATTGCGATGCTGTCGTTTGGCGCGGGCCTGCGCAGCGACGGCTGTGTCGATCAGTCGCCGGTCGATGGCGGGTGCCAGATCATAACGTTCGGCAGCATCGATCAGTGCGGCGAGGGTGACTGGTGGCTGGCCGGGTTCATTGAGGCGGGCAGTCAGTTCGACGATATGCCCCGCGGAAGCATGCTGGAGGGCTCTCAATGGTACCGCTTCGACCAGCAATCGGTCTTCGGAGAGTGCATTGGCAATGCGGCCGGCCCAGTTGTTGGCTTCGTGACGGCGTTCCTGGCTGAATGTCACTTCCTGCTCACAGACCCGGTTGCGGCCGCTTTCCTTGGCCCGATGGCAGGCAGCATCACCGGCGGCGAGGATTTCATTGATGTTGCGTACCTTGCGGTTGACCGTGGTTACCCCGATGCTGGCTCCAATGGCGAACACCTTGTCCTGCCAGATAAAGCGATAGGCGGCGGCCAGGCCGCAAATATCCTCGGCGACCTGCATGGCGCGGGCGCCGGTGCAGTTGGCCAGCATGATGCTGAATTCGTCGCCGCCGAGGCGGGCCAAGGTATCTTCCTCACGCAAGCGGCCCTGGAAGAGCAGCGACATCTGTCGCAACAATTCGTCGCCGGCCAGATAGCCGCAGGTGTCGTTGACCTGTTTAAAACGGTCGAGGTCGAGGAACAGGATGGCAAATTCGTCGCCGCCCGCCTGAACGCTGGCCAGTGCCTTTTCCAGACGGTGTTCAAATTCGCGCCGGTTGAGCAGGCCAGTCAAGGCGTCGTGTCGTGCCTGGAAGGCGAGTTGGGCGGTAGCCTCTTCGATCCGGGCCTGCATCGAATGATGGACTTCTTCGATCCGGGTCGCCATTTCGTTGAAGCCGGTTTCGAGGACGCCAATTTCGCCGCTGGAGCTGGCTGGTACGCGGGTATCCAGCCGGCCGGATGACATGTCTTTCACCGCCTGGACCAGACGCATGACTGGCCTTGCCAGGTTGTCTGCCATGGCGATGGCCATGGCGGCGAGCACGAGCAAACCGAAGAGAACGATGACCAGGCCGCGCTGCAGGAGCTGGCGTTGCTTGTTGGCCAGCTCGGTCTTGTCGAATTCGACAAAGACGTGGCCGATGATTTCCGGAGCGGCGGGCTTGGCAACGTTGGTCTCGAACAGCTGGTCGGTGTCGCTCATCGAGCGTTTGACCGGTGCCCCGAAGGCGATCCATTGATCAGTTTCGGCGACTTGCTTTGCTTCATTCAGGGTCTGGCGAAGGTCTTCTGCAGCGAGTGAAACCCGGCCACTGACGGCAATGGTGCGACCTTTCTGATTGACGACGATGGCCGCCTTGACACCGGATTCCTGCACGGTCGCCTGAGCCAGTCCGTGCAGGCCCTCAACCTGGCCGGCGATGATCCCGTACTCGCTGATTGGTGCCAGGTAGCGAACGGTAGCCATGCCCTTGAGGCGAAGTTCGCCTTCCAGCGTCTTGATGCCGCTGAAGGTGAAATAAGCGACCAGCGCGATGGCGATTAACGTGCTGGGTAGCAACGTCAGCAAAAGCAGGCGATGGCGGAGGGTGAGACGATTCATCGTGCATCCCTGTCGGCAAGGATGGCGCGTCGTAGCGACGCTTCATCGGGAATGTTGAGTCCCAGTGCCTGAGCGACATTCGGATTGATGGCGATGGCAAACTGTGTCGGCCCGGTTGGGGGTGTCAGGTTGACGCCACTGTTCACGATCATGTCGGCCGTCTGGCGGGCAATCTGGCTCGGGGTGCTATGCAGGGCGGCCAGCGCGCCGGCCGTGACAAAGGCGGTGGAGTAGCCGATGACCGGTCGCTGGTGGCGGAAGGCCGTAATCAGAATGGCCTTGATATTGTTGCGGTGATAGATGCTGGCATCGGGAAGTGCGACCAGGGCGCTGCTCCGGGTGAGCAACGTATTCAGGGCAGGCAATAGCGTCTTTTCGGTATCACTGTCTTCGCTGTCCAGCACCAGCCCGGCCCAGGCAAATGCCTGACGGTACTGGCTGGCGGAGTTTCTTGTTTCGCTGCTGAATAGAATGCCGAAGCGTTTCTGATCAGGCAACAGATGGCGCAGGAAGGCGGCTTGGCGGGTGGCGGGTTGATCGAGATAGATGGCAGTGATGCGCCCTGATGTCCGCCGATGCTCGGCCAGAATTTTTTCGTAATTCTGTCGCGGCAATAGTGTCGCGATGATGGGAGTGCTGTCGCCCCGGCTCAGTGTCCGGCGCAGCGCTTCGCTACCGACGGTCACGATCAGATCGGGGGGGCGGGCAGCCTGGCTTGGCGAGTCGCCTGCGCTGGTTGAAACAATGTTCCAGGTGGTGCCGTTGAGCGACTCATCCAGGGTGTTGGCGAATTCGCCATACATGCCACCGCTTTCGCTGAGGACGAGCGCAATACTACCGCCCCATGCCGGAGCGGCAAGGGCGATCAGTAAAATCAGGAAAAAGCGGGTCAGCCTGCGCATCAGCGGAATATCGCATGGCGGCTATGCCAATGCAATGAGGGTAAATCACAGACTAGCGATTGTTGATCAGATTGCTGATGTGTTCCGTGATTTTTGACACAGGCATGGCAAAGGCAAACTTCTTGATGAAGTCGCCGTCCGGGCCGAGCAGAATCATGCCGGCTGAATGGTCGACCGCATAGCGGTCTGATGCAGCCCCAGGTTCCTGAACCTTGGCGTAGCGTATCCTGAAATTCTCGGCGGCGCGCCGGACGAGGGCAGGGGAAGCGGTGAGGCCGAGGATGCGTGGGTCAAAGAACTCGGTATAGGTCTTGAGCACCTTGCCGGTATCGCGTTCCGGATCGACTGAAATGAAAATGGCCTGGAGGTGTTTGGCGTCTGCACCCAACTGCTTCAGGATTTCGGCCATTTCGACCAGCGTGGTCGGGCAGATGTCCGGGCAGTAGGTGTAGCCAAAGGCGATGAGCTGATAACGTCCGCGAAAATCCTCACTGGTCACGGAGCGGCCGTTCGGGTCCTGTAGCAGATAGCGCGGATTGATCCCTTCGGTGCTTCCTTCTTTCAGCAGTTCCAGGCTATGGGAGGCCTGCGCTGCAGCATGTCCGGTGAGCAGCAGCGCAAGGAGGAAAGCCAGGGTACGAATCATTTGCTATCGGCAAATGCCGACTTCATGCGCTGTTCAGCCGCGGCCATGTTGCTGGACAGGCTTGCCGCATCGGGGCAAACAGCACCCTTGCCTTGTTCGAGATAGGCGGCGTTGGTGGCGTTCTCGAAAATTTCGCCGTAGCCGCGGGTCTTGGGGGCCGTGGTGATCACGGCGTTGCGGGCGCGGGCAACCAGCGCCGGCTGCTGACAGGCGAGGGCAACACCGTTGAGGCGCCCCAGCGCTTCGACAGCCGCAGTGCCGGCATCGGCGGCCATGCTGGTGTTGGTCAGGGAGGCAAGGATCAGGGCAAGGAGCGGAGCGGCGATCTTCATAGTCGGAATCCTTTAGTTTGGAGAACGATTATAGGCAATGCGCTGCTCACGACCTTTTCACAGATCAAAAATGTCGAGCAATTGCGGCAGGCCTTCGCTGATTGCGACGGGGCCCGGGGTCAGGATGATTGCCGATTTGATTTCGTGCATTTTTCCGTTCCGGACTGCCGGAATGCTGTCCCAGCCGGGACGGGTGGCGACGCGTTCAGGGCGGAAGTGCTTGCCGCACCAGGAACCGATGATGATATCCGGAGCACGCAAGATGACCTCTTCCGGTGTTGGGCGACGATCCTTGGCCAATGGTGAGCGGGCCTGCTCAGCAAAAATGTCTTCGCCGCCGGCGATTTCGATCAGCTCCGAGGCCCAGCGGATGCCGCTGATCAGCGGTTCGTCCCATTCCTCGAAATAGACGCGTGGCTTTTTGCCGGTTCTGGCGAAGCGTTCGGCGGCGATGGTGCGGGCTTTTTCGATTTCCGCTTCCAGTCCAGCGACGATTTCCAGCGCTTTAGACTCGGCGCCAACCAGCCGGCCGACCGTTTCGATCATGCCGAGGATGTCCTCGACGCTGCGCGTATTGAAGGCGTAAACCGGTACGCCGGCCTTGATCAGGTCGCGCGAAATCTCGCTTTGCAGGTCGGAGAAGGTCAGCACCAGATCAGGCTGAGTGGCGAGGATCTTGTCGATATCGCCGCTGGTGAAGGCAAAGACCTTTGGTTTTTCCTTGCGGGCTTCAGGTGGGCGCACGGTGTAGCCGGAAATGCCGACGATGCGATCCTGTTCGCCGAGGGCGTAAAGCACTTCGACGGTTTCGGTGGTCAGGCAGACGATGCGTTGGGGCAGGCGGGGCATGGATTATTTGCTCGGGCGGTGGCTACGTGCGACATCGAGGTGGGCGCAGAGTTTCTCGGCGCCATCGAGGATGCGTGGTGTGTGACGTTGCATGATGTCAGGATTGATATGGAACAGATTGTTGCGTTTGACTGCCGTCATCCGTGTCCACTTGTCCCAGTCATGCAACCATTCCGGCTTGGCGTCGCCCATGCCGGTGGCGATGATGGCTTCGGGGTCCGCTTCGAGCACGGCTTCGACACTGACTGTCGGGGCCATCTTGCCGAGGTGGCCGAAAACGTTGGTTCCGCCACAAAGATTGATTGCGTCGCTGATGATCTGCGGGCCGCCGACAGTCATCAGTGGTGCTTTCCAGATTTGATAGAACACCCGGACCTTCGGTTTACCGGCATTGGCGGCACGCAGGTTTTCCAGGTGTTTGCGGAAGCGCTCGGCCGTGGCATTGGCGACGGCCTCGGTGCCGGCCAGTTGGCCGAGCCGGACTAGCTGATCGGCGACGTTTTCCATCTTGTTCGGTTGTGAAACATAGACCGTCAGGCCCAGCCCCTTCAGCTTGTCGACCTGCGGCATGTTGTTGCCGCTCTCCCAGGCGAGGACCAGATCCGGTTTGAGGGCGGCAACGGCTTCCAGATCAATGCGCGAATAGCCACCGACGCGCGGCACCTTCTTGGCTTCCGGCGGGAAGTCGCTGTATTCGACGGTGCCGACCAGTCGGTCGCCGGCACCTGCGGCGTAGAGGCTCTCGGCAATGTGGGGGGCGAGGGCGACGATGCGTTTGGCCGGCGCCTTGAGGCGGACTTCCTGGCCGGTGTCGTCCTTGAAGACGAGGTCTGCATGGGCGGCGGCAGACACGGCAAAGGCTGCAGCCAAGGCCGAAAGCAAGTGGATTTTCATGCAGGTTTCCATTCGGCAAGTGCCTTGCCCAGACGTTGCCATTCGGTTTCGCCGCCGGGCAGGCCAAAGCGGAGCAGGGGCTGCTGGTCGAAGCGACGGGTCAGGATGCCCTGGCGGGCGAGGGCTTCGTGTAATTCGGCGGCGTGTTGGGTGGTCAGCGTGGCGAAAAGGGCGGCTGACTTGACCTCGCCGAGGGGCGCGAGCATCTGATTCAAACGTTCGCCTGCAGCCAGCAGGCGGGGACGGGTTGCGCCCTGCCAGACGGTATCCTGCAGGGCCAGTCTGGCCGCTTCGCGTGAAGGCCCGCTGATGGTCCATGGGCCCATGGACTCGCTCATCCGGCCGAGCAGTTCGGGGGCGCCAAACACGAAGCCGACGCGGATTCCTGCCAAGCCGAAGAATTTGCCGATTGAACGGAAGACGATCAGGTTGGGGGCTTCTTCGCCACCGGCCAGCGGAGTCAGGCTGTCTTCCGGCGTCGCGTCGATGAAGGCCTCGTCGACAATCAGCCAGCCGCCGCGTTTCTTGAGCTGCCGGGCTGCGTCGAGCACGATGGCGTGCGGATGGCGGTCGGCGGTCGGGTTGTTCGGGTTGCACAGCAGCACGTAAGGAGTCGCTGCCGCCAGCGCCCGCGGCAACAGGGCATTCTGCAGGAAGCGGATCTTGTGGCCGGCGTGTTGCCAGGCCTGCGGATGCTCGGCGTAGATCGGCGAAATGCAGGCAACAACGGCGCGAGGCAGCAGGGTGGGCAGCCACTGGATGGCAGCCTGCGAACCGGCAACGGGCAGCAGGTTGCTGTTGCCGTAATACGCTGCTGCCGCGCTTTCGAGGCCGTCATTGGATTCCGGCAGGCGCTGCCAGACTGCAGGCGGCAGCGCCGGAACCGGCCATGGGTCAGGGTTGATGCCGGTGGACAGGTCAAGCCAGTTATCCAGCGGAATGTTGTAGTGTGCCGCGGCTTCACGCAGGCGGCCGCCGTGTTCAAGCATGCAGAAATCCAATCACAAAAAGTACGGCCAGCCACAGCCAGAGGCTGTGCCGGATCAGGGCAATCGCCCGATCAAGGTCAGCTGCGACGGGGGCAGGGCCGGCCCCGAGTGGCGGACGAATTTCCTCTTGCCCATGATAGATCGCAGCGCCGCCAAGCTGCACGCCGAGACTGCCGGCGCCGGCTGACATCACCGGCCCGGCATTCGGGCTATCCCAACCCGGCGCCTGGGCTCGCCAGCAGGCCAGGGCGTTGCGGGTCTGGCCAAGCAGGGCGTAGGTCAGTGCTGTCAGGCGGGCCGGAACCCAGTTCAAGGCATCGTCGATACGGGCCGCAAAACGGCCGAACAGGTTGAAGCGTTCGGTGCGGTAGCCCCACATCGCATCCAGCGTATTGGCCAGGCGGAAAAGCAGGGCGCCGGGGCCGCCAAGCAGGGCGAACCAGAACAGGGTGCCGAAGATGGCATCGTTGCCATTTTCCAGTACCGACTCGACGCCTGCCTTGGCAATGCCGGATTCGTCCAGCGTCGATGTGTCACGGGAAACAATCCAGCTGACGCGCCGCCGTGCCTCATCAAGATGCCCTTGCTGCAAGGGTTTTGCGATGGCCTCGGCGTGCTCGCACAGGCTCTGGGCGCCAAGTGCGAAGTAAAGGAGAGCGACATCGACGGCGAAGGGGGCGTAGGGGCGCAGTAGCCAGGCCAGCCCGACAAACGGCAGGACGACCAGGACCCAGGCAGCGACGCCGGCCATCTGCGTATGTTGGTTCAGGCGTTTTTCGATAGCCGACGCCAGGTTGCCGAAGCCGACCAGCGGGTGGAAGCGGCGCGGCTCGCCAAGCAGGCGGTCGAGCAGCACGGCAAGCAGCGCAGCCAACGGCATCGAGAAAGGCGTCAGCATGTCGACGGGCAGGCTCATTTCGGGAAAACGCCCTTGCCCTGAATATTGGCTTGCATCTCGGCGAGTGCAGCGGTCAACGGCGAATCGAGGCCGGCCTCGGTTTCGCCCCACTGCTCGAAATAAACGAGATCATTGATCGGCAGGCGGGGCAGCCAACCGGCCTTTTCCAGCTCCGGCTTCTCGTTGAAATGGCTGACGTAGCCGATGCACAGGTAGGCAATGGGGACGATGTGGTGAGGAATGCCCAGCGCGTCCTGCAGCGCCTTTTCGTGAAAGATGCTCACCCAGCCAACGCCCAGTCCATCGGCGCGGGCAGCCAGCCACAGGTTTTGCACGGCACAGACGCTGCTGTACAGATCCATGGTCGGCATGTGGGTGCGGCCAAGAACAACCGGGCCGCTGCGCGAGCGGTCGCAGGTGATGCACAGGTTGATCGGCGCTTCGAGAATGCCCTGCAATTTCAGCTTGCTGTAGATCTCGCGTTTCTCATTCGGAAACATGTTCGCCGCTTCGTCATTGGCTGTATTGAACACGTCGTGGACGCGTTGCTTGACCTCGCCAGAACGGACCAGCAGGAAATTCCACGGCTGCATGAAGCCGACTGACGGTGCGTGGTGGGCAGCCATCAGCACCCGGCTGAGCAGATCGTCAGGAACGGGGGTTGGCAAAAACTGGCCGCGCACGTCGCGACGGCTGAAAATGGCCTGATACACCGCTGCCCGGTCGGCATCGGAAAAAGCTTGCGCCTGTGGCGCGGACGGGTTTTCCATGGATTCCCCTTCTGGAAACACGATAGCTGCGGTCCATGCAGCCTTCAACGATCTCCCGGCCGGTCTTCTGACTTGGATTCAACCAAACGATGCGCCTTCCCGGCCGGGTTTCCCCGCGACCAGTGGCTACCTGCATCGCCCGTCCTCCTTACAGCGTTGGGCACGTGGCGGAATTGCACCGCCTTCCCGATTCTCCGTTCGAGATCATCGAACGGCACCCGGAGATACTTTCCTGAAATTCAGGAGGATCGATGGTGCCATAATTACCGCCTTTTTACACCCCAGACCCACCATGTCCTGTTCGTCGCTAATGGTCCAAGGCACTACCTCCGATGCCGGCAAGTCCACGCTGGTCGCCGCCCTGTGTCGCATCCTGATGCGTCGGGGAGTGAAGGTGGCGCCGTTCAAGCCGCAGAACATGGCGCTGAATTCGGCGGTGACGGTCGATGGCGGCGAGATTGGTCGGGCGCAGGCCTTGCAGGCACTGGCCTGCGGCCTGGAGCCGCATACCGATTTCAATCCGGTCCTGCTCAAACCGACTACCGACAAGAAGGCGCAGGTGATCATCCATGGCAAGGTGGCGATTGATCTCGACGCCAAGGCCTATCACGCCTACAAACCTCGGGCGATGGGGGCGGTGCTGGAATCCTGGGCACGCCTGACAGAGAAGTACGAGTGCGTGATCGTCGAAGGCGCCGGCTCGCCGGCCGAGATCAACCTGCGTGACCGCGACATTGCCAACATGGGCTTTGCCGAGGCGGTCGATTGCCCTGTGATCATCGTCGCCGACATCGATCGTGGCGGGGTTTTTGCGCATCTGGTCGGCACGCTGGACCTGCTGTCGCCCTCCGAGCAGAACCGGGTCAAGGGTTTTGTCATCAACCGTTTTCGTGGCGACATTGCCTTGCTTGAATCGGGTCTGACCTGGCTGGAAGAACGCACCGGCAAGCCGGTTCTGGGCGTCCTGCCCTACCTGCACGGCCTGATGCTTGATGCCGAGGATGCCATCGCCACCGCAGCAGTCGGTGGCAAGAAGGCGGCGAAACTGAAAGTGGTGGCCCCGGCCTATCCGCGTGTTTCCAACCACAACGATCTCGACCCGCTGCGCTTGCACCCGGAAGTCGATTTTCGCTGGATCGGGCCGGGCGAAAGGCCGCCGGCGGCCGATCTGATTGTTTTGCCCGGTTCCAAGGCCGTGCGCGCCGACATCGACTGGTTGCGGACGCAGGGCTGGGGCGAGGCGATCAACAAGCATCTGCGCTACGGTGGCAAGGTCATCGGGCTGTGCGGCGGCTACCAGATGCTGGGCAAGATGATCCACGATCCGCAGGGGCTGGAGGGGCAGCCGGGCAGTACGGCTGGCCTCGGTGTGCTGGATGTGGAAACGACCCTGGAAGCCGAGAAACAACTGCGCAATGTGAGCGGTCACTTGTCGCTGCCGGGGCGGCCGGCTATGACCGGTTACGAAATCCACCTCGGCGTGACGCGCGGTGAAGGATTGGCACAGGGGGCCGTGGAGCTGGCTGACGGCTCGCTTGATGGTGCCGTTTCAGCCGACGATCAGGTCTTTGCCACCTACTGCCATGGGGTCTTTGATCACCCGGATGCCCTGACCGCGCTGCTCGCCTGGGCAGGCATGACCGAGACCGAACAAGTCGATTTCGCGGCGCGCCGTGAGGCCGATCTCGACCGCCTGGCCGATTCGGTCGAAGCAGCGCTGGACTGGGTCAAGCTGTCGCCGCTGCTCCCCGGCTGAGCGCTTCAGGCGGCCGGCTTTTCCTCGTGGTGGATGCGCTTGAGCGCCACCTGCTTCTGGATCTCGCGGAAATCCTTTTCCCGGCCGTGCAGCGCATATTGCGTGCGGATCATCCCGAAAACCTTCTTGGCATCGAGGCCGGCCATCAACTGTTCGGTATGGAGGTCGGCCAGTTCGTGATCGCCGACCGAAAGTGCCGCCCGCATCACATCGATGCTGGCGGTCGGGCCCAGGTCGCTGCCGAGCAGGGCAGGGCGCAGGCCGGCAAAGCGGGTCTTGCCCTTTTCCGGTGAGCTGATGGCGAGCAGGGCGGCAAAACTGGCCTGCTCGGCGAGATTCATCGCCTGAACTTCAGCATCGCGCATGCCGACCAGCACCTTTTCCGCCGAAATCTTGTCGCCGGCATCCACATGGCTGCGGGCCATGGTCAGCCGGTCTTCCGGCGAGATGGCGCCGGGCATGGTGTCGTTGGCGATGACGTCGGCCATTGCAGCGCGTGCCGTTTCGGTGTCGCCGTTCAGGGTGGCGGCTTCGGCCAGCAGGCGCTTGCGCAGATAGTTGCGGGGCGTTTTCTTCGCCACCTCGTCAAGCACCTTCTGGGCTTCGGCATGTTCGCCCTGGGCCATGCAGATGCTGGCCTTGAGGTCCGAAGCATCGAAGAAGTGCGGTGTGCCGGCGACGACCTTGTCGATTTCGGCGCGCGCCTCGGTCAGACGATTCTGCTTGTGCAACGAGCGGGCGACCCCGGCCCGAGCCCACGGGAATTCGTAGTTTTCCAGAATGGTCCGATAGGCCTTTTCGGATGCTTCGGCATCGCCACTGGCCAGCAGCACTTCCGCTTGCTGACGCAGAATCTCGAAACGATACGGTCGGCCGGTTTCGCTGGCGCGTTGCGCTTCAAGGATGGCCAGCGCCCTGGCGAACTCCTGTTTGCGCTTTTCCTTGTAGTAGGCGGCGAAGAAGTTCTTTTTGGCGACGATCCGGTCCAGCCGGAGGACGAGTTTGTCGGGCGAGAACGGCTTGATGATGTAGTCGTCCGGCACCAGCTCGACGGCCGAAACCACCTGCTCGTAGGATTGTTCGCCGGTGACCATCATGAAGATCGTTTCATCCGGCAGCAGATTGAAGCGCCGCAACTCTTCGAGCAACTGCTGCCCCGAACGGCCTTCGCCCAGCATGTAATCGCAGAGGATCACGTCCGGGGCGTTATTGCGGATGCGGTAGATGGCATCCTGATAATTGGAGGCGAATTCGACGGCGAAGGCACCTATCGTCTGGGCGATCGTCCGCAGCGCGTCGCGGGCCTGTGGCTGGTCGTCGATGACGAGAAAACGCTTCTTGTTGTAGTCGCTCATCAGGGCAACCGCAATTCAAAGTGGCCGCCTCCGAGGCTGCCGCCATTGCTCAAATGCAGGCTGCCGTGCTGGCCCTTGCGCGTATGCAGTTCGGCCAGCCGGTTGGCGACCATCAGGCCGGTGCCGTGTTCCGGCGGCAGCGCGGAAAAGCCAGGACCATCGTCTTCGACCCTGAGGACGAGCCAGCCATCTTCTGATGCGGCGCTCAGCCTGATCTGGTCGCGGGCAAAGCGTCCGGCATTCTGCACGGCATTGTTCAACATGTCAGTGATCAGGTCGCGGTCCAGCGGCCATTCGTCGAATACCTGGCAATCGGCCGTCAGCGTGATGTTTTCGCCGGACAGGTGTTTCTTTTGGGCAAGCACGACTTCTTCGCACAGATCGGCCACCAGCACCGGCGTGACCCCCAGCGTCGCGTCGTGGCGCAGAACGCCATAGGCAGCCAGCGTACGGGACAGGCGGTTGCCCGCCGCTTCGATGGCGTAACGGGCTTCGCTCATGGTCAGGCCATGCTTGGCTTCGGCGGCCGCAATCAGCGATTCGGCGATGAACAGCTGGTTCTTCGCGTCATGAACGCCTGAAGCCAGGATGTCGAGCAGTTTGTGCATGTTTGAATCCCCCTCCAAAGACATCTGTCGTGTCTATCTGCAGCAAGGATACCGATCTTTTTGTCGTGATGCCTGCCTTCGGAGAAATGCGCAGGGAATTTTCCGCCGGTTCAGCCGGCGGCGGACTTGAGGCTCAGCGGCAGTCCGGCAGCGACCAGTGTTACCTGATCGCACCCCGCGGCGACGCGCTGGTTCAGGCGTCCCTGTTCGTCGGCAAACAGGCGGGAAACCGGATGCATCGGCACGATGCCCCAGCCCACCTCGTTGGAGACCAGAATGATGTGGCCGGGCAGTTGCGGCAGCAGTTCGATCAGGGCGTTGGTTTCCGCACGGAACAGCGGGCAGTCGATGGCCTCGCCAGCTTCGGCCTGCGCAGCGGCCTGGCCGGCGAACAGCAGGTTGGAGAGCCACAAGGTCAGGCAATCGACCAGCACGCAGGTGTCCGGCGCCGCCAGTTCGCGCAGCCGGGCCGCCAGGTAAAGGGTTTCCTCGGTGCAGCCCCACTCGGCCGGTCGGCGTTCGCGGTGATGGGCCACACGGCGGGCCATTTCGCCGTCGAGCGCCTGGGCCGTGGCGAGGTAGGTCACCTTGAGTCCGGAGTCGCGCGCACGTTGTTCGGCCAGAAGGCTCTTGCCGGACCTGGCGCCGCCGAGAATCAGTTCATTCATGGCCGGCATTTTGGGTGAAGGCCGGCCCGGCGGCAACCGGTATAATTTTGCCTTCGACAATACGGAACCCGGTGCGAGTCTGACTCAATTCCGGGGCGGGCCCGCCGCTGTAATCGGGGACCGATGCCGCAACAGCCACTGCAATGGGGAAACAGACCCGGCGGGAAGGCGCGGTAAAGGGACGATCCGAAAGCCAGAAGACGTGTCGAAACAAGAAACGCCAACAAAATGATCCTGGCGTTGTTGTGCCGCCTTGCCGTACGCCTTGTACTGCCTTCGGCGGCACGCCTAGCCAGGACCGCTTCGCTTCATGTTGTCGGTGTTTCTTGATCTTTGAAGCCTGTGGACAGGGCTTCGCGGCAGCGTTGGCCAAACGTTGTCGCGAGGCCCTTTTGCTTTTGGAGAATCGGATGCATTCGTTTGAAATTTCTACCCCGGACTGCGGTCTGGAAACTGCCCTGCAAAACAAGATCGACCGCAAGACCAAGCCGCTCGGCGCGCTTGGTCAGCTTGAAAAAGTCGCCAAAAAAATCGGTCTGGTTCAGCAAACGCTGACTCCACAACTGAACAACCCGCAAATGCTGGTTTTCGCAGGCGACCATGGCGCAGCCAAGGCCGGCGTCTCGGCTTACCCGCAGGACGTTACCTGGCAAATGGTCGAGAACTTCCTGGCCGGCGGTGCCGCGATCAACGTCTTTGCCCGGCAGAACGGGCTCGGCCTCTCGGTCGTCGATGCCGGTGTGGCCCACGATTTCGGCAAGCGGCCCGGCCTGATCGACGCCAAGGTCGCGGCCGGCACGGCCAATTACATCGAACAAGCGGCCATGACGGCCGCCCAGTGCGAACAGGCGATCCAGAATGGCGCCGCCATCGTCCGCCAGTTGGCAGCGAATGGCTGCAATGTCGTTGGTTTCGGCGAAATGGGCATCGGCAATACCGCTTCTGCCTCGCTACTTACGCATTGTCTGACCGGCCTGCCATTGGCCGAATGCGTCGGGCGCGGCACCGGGCTGGACGATGCCGGCCTGGCGCGCAAGCAGGATCTGCTTGACCAGGCCCTGCTGCGCTACCGCAACGCCGGTGGCGATAACGATGCATTCAAGGTGCTGGCCGAATTTGGCGGCTTCGAAATCGCCGCCATGGTTGGTGCCATGCTGGCGGCTGCCGAAGCGAAAATGGTGCTGCTGATCGACGGTTTCATCGTCGGTTCGGCTGCCTTGGTGGCTTCCCGACTTGCCCCTGCCTTGCTCGACTACTGCGTCTTCTGCCATCGCTCTGCCGAGGCCGGTCATCGCACGCAATTGCTGGCGATGGGCGCCGAGCCGCTGCTCGACCTCGGCCTGCGCCTCGGCGAAGGCACTGGCGCCGCGCTGGCCTATCCGCTGGTGCAAGCGGCCGTCAGTTTCCTCAACGAGATGGCCAGCTTCGAATCGGCCGGCGTGTCAGACAAGGAATAAGCTGGCCAAAAGAAACCGTCATTCCCTTACCCCAAGGGCACATCCTGCGGGGCGAGAAAGCGGGAATCCAGGAATTCCAGAATGATCCGTCGCGAACTTGAATACTTCTTCGGCGCCATCCGCTTCTTCACGCGGCTGCCGGTGCCAGGCTGGGTCGGGCATTCGGCCGAGGCGCTGAACCACTCGGCCCGCTACTTCCCCGCCGTCGGCCTGATGGTCGGCGGCATCGGTGCGCTAGTCTATCTCGGTGCCGCCTTGCTCTGGCCGCAGCCGGTCGCCGTGTTGTTGTCGATGGCGGCAACCATCTATGCGACCGGTGCCTTCCATGAAGATGGCCTGTCCGATACCGCCGATGGCCTCGGCGGCGGCTGGGAAAAGGTGCGCATCCTGGAAATCATGAAGGACTCCCGCGTCGGCAGCTACGGCGTCGTCGCGCTGGTGCTGGCACTGCTCGGCAAGTTCGTGCTGCTTTCCTCGTTGGAGCCGGCACTGGTGCCAATCGCCCTGCTCGCCGGCCACGCCGTCTCCCGCTTCTACGCCACCGTGCTGCTGGCAACCATGGACTACGTTCGCGAAGATCAACTCAGCAAAGCCAAGCCGCTGGCCACCCGAATGTCGGGCGGAGCCATGCTGGTGGCGCTGTGCTTCGCGATCGCTCCGCTGCTTGGGCTGCCGTTGTTCCAGGTGTTAGCCGGGGTCGCGCTGGCTAGCATGGCTACCCTGTGGCTGGCCCGCAAATTCCACCGTTGGCTGGGTGGTTATACGGGGGATTGCCTAGGTGCGACGCAGCAACTGGCCGAGATTGCGTTTTACCTGGGCCTGGTTGCGAATTTTTCGGCCCTTAAGGCTTAACGAGCAAGCGTTTCTGGAGCGCATATCGGTGAAAAGAAGAAAATTGATATGCGATATGATTCCCAAATGTCCATGAAATGCGATATCGAAACAGTTGCCGCACATCCGCTTCCCTCTTGGGTTCGCTGGGTTAGCTCCGAAGGGCTGTTGATGTTTGGAGCGCCATTCCTCGGTTGGGTCTTGGTTTTGCTGTTTGCGTTCTTTCTCTCCTCCGATGTTCGAGGCTTCAAGTTTGCGTGCTCGATTATTTGGTGTGGATTTGCCCTCACTGCTGTCGTGATGCTGCTAGCAACTACAGCCCTTAGTTCAATTGCGACGAGAGTGCCAAATCACGATTTATCAACGAAGAAACCTTTTTCGTATTTTTATGTACTCGCTCAAGGGCTATCTCAGGGTCATGGAAAGCTAGTGCTTCTTCTTGGCTGGTGCAAAGCATTGTCCCTCAGTGTCATTGGTTTTGCGTTGTGGGGTGGCCTTCTGGTGATTGGTATGTGGCTCCCCTCTATGGCTAATGGCTAGTGTTCACTCCGAATGCCCGAAGGACTCGTGGCAGACTTCGTAAGCGTTAACTTGCATCAATGCGCCTCCATCTAATCCGCCACCCCAAGCCTGCAATCGAAGCCGGCATCTGTTACGGCCAGCATGATTGTCCGGCCGAGGATGTAGAGTTGGTGGCCGGAGCCTTGATGGTGGAACTACCGCCGGGGCTACCGGTGTGGACCAGCCCCTTGCGTCGTTGTCGTGATCTTGCCGAACGGCTGCACCCGCAGCCCATCATTGACGACCGTCTTGCCGAGATGCATTTTGGCGATTGGGAAGGAAGGCGCTGGGACGATATTCCGCGGGTCGAGCTGGATGCCTGGGCCGCCGATGTCGCCGGCTATGCGCCGCCCGGCGGGGAATCGCCGCGCCAATTGCAGCGGCGGGCGCTGGATTTTGTGGCGTCGCTGGAAGTGCCGGAGGCGGTGATCGTCACGCATGCCGGGGTGATTCGTACCTTGCTGGCGCACTGGCAGGGGCTGGCGCCGGAGCGGTGGACGGAACTGAATTTCGCGTACGGCTCCTGCACGGTGATCGACATTCCCCGGTAACGCCGGCGTTATCCACAATGGCGGCTGCTAGTAGAATGCCGGGCATGGAAACCTTCAATCCTCTGCGCGACGCGGTGCCGCTCGGTGAAATCAAGCGGGCGCTGGTCATCAAGCTGCGCCACCATGGCGATGTGCTGGTCAGTTCGCCGGTCTTCTCGGTGCTCAAGGCGCATGCGCCGCAGGTCGAGATCGATGCACTGGTCTATGCTGACACGGCCGAGATGGTGATCTTGCATCCGGCGATTGCTGAAGTGCACACCATTGATCGCAAGTGGAAGCAGTTGGGTGCTCTTGGCCAGCTCAAGGCCGAACTGGCGCTCTATAACACCCTGAAGGCGCGCGGCTACGACCTGATCATCCATCTGACCGAGCATTGGCGAGGCGCCTGGCTGTGCCGCCTGTTGAAGCCACGCTGGGCGGTTGGCCCGGCGGTGCGGGGGCGGAGCAAGCGCTGGAAGCAGAGTTTTACCCATATCCAGACCATGCATAACCCCTTGCGCCACATGGCCGAGAGCAATCTGGATTCGCTGCGCCGCATTGGCATTCAGCCCGGCCCGGATGAACGGCGCCTGACTCTGGTTCCGGGGCCGGATGCGGAAGCTGCCGTGGCAGCCCATCTGGCCGGCTTTGGCTTGCACGGCAAGGATTTCATCCATGTTCATCCGGCCTCTCGCTGGTTCTTCAAGTGCTGGCCGGTCGAACGCATGGCGGCGCTGGTCGATCGTCTGCGGGCGGCGGGTCATGTCGTGGTGTTGACGGCCGCGCCGAGCCAGGATGAAAAGAACATGCTGACGGCCATTCAGGCGCGGCTGGCCAAGCCGGCGTTCAGCCTGTCCGGCCAGTTGTCTCTGAAGGAACTGGCGGCTTTGACGCAGGCCTCGAAACTGTTCATTGGTGTCGATTCGGCGCCCATGCACATCGCGGCGGCGGTGGGTACGCCGACGGTGGCCTTGTTCGGGCCTTCCGGCGACAAGCAGTGGGGGCCGTGGGGCGTGCCAAGCCGCGTCGTGGCCAGCACGGCGCATCCATGCCGGCCTTGCGGTGCCGACGGCTGTGGCGGCGGCAAGGTCAGCGATTGTCTGGTGACGATCGCGGTCGACGACGTGATGGCCGCGGCGCAGGAATTACTCGGCGCGTGAAGATCGCGATCATTCGTCAGCGCTATAACCCGTTCGGCGGTGCCGAGCGCTTTGTCGAGCGCGCACTTGGCGCGCTGGCTGGCGAAGGCGCCGAGGTCACGCTCATTACCCGCAATTGGGATGGCGCACCACGGGAGGGTTTCCGGCAGATTACCTGCGATCCGGCCTATTCCCGGCTGTTGGGCGGACGAGCGGCACGTGACCGCAGTTTCGCCGAAGCGGCGCAGGCCGAAATGGCCAGGGGCGGGTTTGACATCACGCAATCCCATGAGCGCATCCCCGGCTGCATGATTTTCCGGGCCGGCGACGGCGTGCATGCCGCCTGGCTCGACCATCGGGGCCGTATTCTCGGCCCGCTGCAGCGGCTGACGCAGCGCTGGTCGCCCTATCACCGCTACGTAATGGGTGCGGAAAAGGCGATGTTTGAGCACCCGGCGTTGCAGGCGGTGATCTGCAATTCCCAGATGGTGGCCGATGAAGTCTCGCGTTATTACAGGGTCGAGCGCAGCAAGTTGCAGGTGATCTACAACGGTGTCGATACCGAGATTTTTCATCCGGGGCTGGCCGATGAATTCCGGCGCTCAGTTCGGGCGGCCAACGGCATTCCCGACGAGGCGCCGTTGCTGCTCCTTGTCGGCAGCGGCTTCGAACGCAAGGGTGTGCCCCAGTTGCTGCGGGCGGCGGTGCGCATGCAGCGGACCGATGCACGGATCGTCATCGTCGGTGCCGACCGCAAGCTGAAGTCGATGCAGAAGTTGTCAGAGCTGCTCAGACTGAGCAGACGAGTGCTGTTCACCGGGCCGCTCAAGGATGTTCGTCCCTGGTACGGCGCCGCCGATGGCTTCGTGCTGCCGACCTTGTACGATCCGTGCCCGAATGCGGCGCTCGAAGCCTTTGCCTGCGGGCTGCCGGTGGTGACTTCGACAACCTGCGGGGCGCAGGAATGGGTGAGTTCCGGCGAAAACGGCTGGGTGGTCGATGCGGTTGATATCGATGCGCTGGCTCGCCGGCTGGATGATCTGGCTGGTCTGGCCGGAAATGCCATGGCCCGGAATGCCGCGCGGGCTGTTGCCGAACCGCTGACGCTGCCGGCCATGGCCGATCGCCTGCTGGCGCTCTACCGCACAGTCGGCCGCCGTTGATGCGGGCGGGTATAATCGCGAGTTCTACTTTTTGCTTCAAGGATTTGCATGTCTCATGACATGACCAGCCGCGAGCTGTACCTCCGGCTGCTGACCTATGTCCGCCCTTACTGGAAGGCCTTCCTCGCCGCGCTGGCCTGCATGGGCGTGGCCTCGCTGGCGGAGCCGGTCTTCCCGGCGATCATGAAATCGCTGCTCGACGATGGCTTTTCCAAGGCCAATGGCCCGTGGGACTGGTTGTTCTACCCGCTGGCCATCATGGGCATCTTCCTCGTCCGCGCCATTTTTGGGTTTTTCGGCGACTACCTGATGAGCTGGGTGTCGAACAACGTCGTCGCCGAATTGCGTCAGGCCATGTTCGCCCGCATGGTTCGCCTGCCGACCCGTTACTACAGCGACAATCTCTCCGGCCGCCTGATGTCGCGCATCGCCTACGACGTGACTGGAGTCGCCGGTGCGGCAACCAATGCCCTGACCTCGCTGATCAAGGATTCGCTGTCCATCATCGGCCTGCTTGTCTGGCTGCTCTGGCTGAACTGGCAGCTGACCCTGATCACCCTGAGCGTCGTTCCCTTCATTGCCATCGTCGTCCGTGTTTTCAGCAAGCGCCTGCGCAGTGTGGCGAGAGGGCAGCAGGAGTCGATGGGCAAGATCACCCAGGTATTGCAGGAAGCCATTGAGGGCCACAAGGTCGTCAAGATTTTCGGCGGCCAGACCTACGAGGAAAAGCGCTTCTACCAGTCAGTGCGCGAACAGCGCCGGTTGGCCATGCGGGCGACCATGGCCTCGGCGGCGCAAAGCCCGCTGGTCCAGTTTTTCGCGGCCTCCGGTGTGGCAATCATCATGGGTGTCGCACTCAAGCAGGCCTCCAATGATCAGACCAGCGTCGGCAGTTTCGTCTCCTTCGTGACCGCCATGCTGATGATCATGGCGCCGCTGAAGCGCCTGACCGACGTCAATGCCCCGATCCAGCGCGGTCTGGCGGCGGCGGAAAGCGTCTTTTCGCTGGTTGATGAAGAGACCGAGCCCGATAGCGGCAAGGAAGAGCTGGGCCGGGCCCAAGGGCTGGTCGAGTTCGATGGTGTGACCTTTACTTATCCCGGTTCCGAACGTCCGGCGCTCAATGCTGTGTCGCTGACCGTGCGGCCCGGCGAGTGCGTGGCGCTGGTCGGTCCCTCGGGTAGCGGCAAGACGACGGCGGCCAATCTGCTGCCGCGTTTCTACGCCCTTGATGCCGGCGAAATCCGGGTCGACGGCCATGCCCTGCCGAATATCCGGCTTAATAGCCTGCGCGACAACATTGCACTGGTCAGCCAGGATGTCGTGCTGTTCAACGACACCATCGGCGCCAACATCGCCTACGGCGGCAAGCGCGACGCGACGCTGGAAGAAATCCGCGCTGCAGCCAAGGCGGCCCATGCACTGGAATTCATCGATGCCCTGCCGGATGGGTTGAATACCATGATCGGCGAAAACGGCGTCAAGCTGTCCGGCGGTCAGCGTCAGCGTCTGGCCATCGCTCGCGCCATCCTCAAGGACGCGCCGATCCTGATTCTTGACGAAGCCACTTCGGCCCTCGACACCGAATCAGAGCGTCACGTGCAGGCGGCGCTCGACGAACTGATGCGCGGCCGCAGCACGCTGGTCATCGCCCACCGTTTGTCGACCATCGAACGTGCCGACCGCATCATTGCGTTGGCCCACGGCCACAAGCAGGAAGAGGGTTCGCACGCCGAGCTGCTCGCCCACGACGGCCTCTACGCCCGCCTGTATCGCATGCAGAAGGCCGAGGAGGCGACGACCTGATGCGCATCCTGCATACGGAGTCGTCCAAAGGCTGGGGCGGTCAGGAAAACCGCACGATGAACGAACTGGTCACCATGCGCGACCGGGGTCATGTGCTGGCCGTCGTCGGCCGGCCCGGAGCGCGCATCCTGGATCGCGCCAAGGAGGCCGGTTTCGAGACCTTCGTTGTCGACATGCGTGGCGCCATCGACTTCCCTGCGGTGTTCCGTTTGCGTAGCGTCATCAAGCGTTTCAAGGCCGATGTCGTCAATACCCACAGCGGCCGCGACACGCAGCTGGCCGGCATGGCGGCACGGACCATGTTGAATCGGCCCCGTATCGTTCGTACCCGCCACCTGGCGCTGCCGATTACCTCCAGATTCACCTACAGCGTGCTGCCGGACCATGTCGTGACAGTCAGCAAGTATGTCGAGAACTATCTGGTCGAGGCCGGCGTGCCGCGCGACGGCATCACCACGGTTCCGACCGGCGTCGATTTCTCGCGCTACGACCGTTCCAGCGTGCAGGGCAACCTGCGTGAGGAGTTGGGCCTGGAAGCTGATACGGTGCTGGTCGGCACGGTCGCCATCCTTCGTGCCAAGAAGGGTCATGCCGAAATTCTCGATGCGGCGCCGGAGGTGCTGAAGCGTTTTCCGAAAGCGCATTTCGTCTTTGCCGGCGACGGGCCGCAGACTGACAACCTGAAGGCGCGCATCGCTGCTGATGGTCTGGAAGGGCGCATCCACCTGCTCGGTCTGCGCCGTGACGTGACCAATGTGCTGGCCTCGCTCGACGTTTTCGTACTGCCGACGCATCAGGAAGCCCTCGGCACGGCCTTCATCGAAGCGGGCGCGATGGGGCTGCCGGCCGTGGCGTCGAACGTCGATGGCGTGCCCGAGGTGATCCTCGATGGCAAAACAGGCTATCTGGTGCCCGCCCACGACGGCAAGGCGCTGGTCGAACCGATCTGCCGTCTGCTTGATGATCCTGTGCTGTGCCAGTCGATGGGTGCCAACGCCACTGAGTTCGTCCATCGCAAGTTTGCCCGCGAGGTCATGGCGCAAGGCATGGAGCGCCTGTACCAGAGCCTGCTGGAGGCGAAATGAGCTTCGGGCAGCCGCTGCCCGTGCTGATGTACCACCACATCAGCCCGAAACCCGGGCTGGTGACCTGCTCGCCGGATAATTTCCGGGCGCACATGCAGTGGCTGGCCAAAAACGGCTGGAAAACCCTGTCGACTGACCAATTCACGCAGATTCTGGCAACCGGTGAGGTGCCGAAAAAGACGGTGCTGGTTACCTTCGACGATGGCTATCTCGACAACTGGGTCCATGCCCATCCGGTGCTCAAGGAATTCGGGCAGCGCGCCACACTGTTCCTGATCACCGGCTGGATGGGTGAGGGTGAAGTCCGCCCGCATGCCGGCCAGCCCGGCGTGCCGGAGGTGCCGACGCATGGCCAGGCGATGGCCGCTGCCGCTGAGGGCAAGCTGGACGATGCCTTCCTGCGCTGGTCGGAGGTCGAGGCCATGCGCGATGCCGGTACTTTCGATTTCCACTCACACACTCACACCCATACCCGCTGGGATCGCAAGATCGCCGATCAGGCCGAGCGCGATCAGGCGCTGGCCGACGACCTGACCGCCTCGCGAGGCACGCTGGCCACCCGGCTCGGTGTAGATAGTCCGCACCTGTGCTGGCCGCAGGGCTATTTTGATGCTGCCTACCAGCGCGTGGCGCGGGCGGCAGGTTTCACCCATCTTTACACCACCGAGCATGGTGTGGTGCGCCGAGAAGTTGATCCGGGGCGGATTCCGCGCCTGGTCATCAAGGACAAGCCGGCCAAGTGGTTCGGCGGGCGGATGGGCATCTATGGCCGACCGCTGCTGTCCGCGCTCTATCTCGGCCTGAAATTGGGCAAGAAGGGGCACTGATGCGTCTGCGTCTGCGCGAACCCTTGCTCTACCGCTGGCTGCGCCTGAAGCGGGCGCTCGACAAGCGTCCGCGTCCGGCCGAAGCGCTCGGGACGCCAGCCATCCGCCGTATTCTGGCCATTTCCTGCACAGCACTCGGCGATACGCTCCTGTCGACGCCCGGCCTGCGGGCATTGCGCCAGACCTATCCGCAGGCTCGCATCACGCTGCTGGTGCATCCTTCACTGCAACAGCTATTTACCGGCCTGGCCGATGTTGATGAATTGATTCCCTACGATGGCAAGTGGCGAGGTTTTCGCAGTGCCGCCAGCCAGCTCAAGGACTACGACCTCGCCGTCATCCTGCATGGCAACGAGCCGCAGGCGACACCGCTGGCCTATCTGTCCGGTGCCCGCTATATCTTCAAACTGCCCAACAACAACCGCTGGAATTTCCTGCTCAGCAACCATGAGCCGGTGTTTGGCTGGGATGATCTCGGGCATGGCATCGACCAGCGCCTGGCGGTGGCCAAACTGGCCGGGGCCGTCGGCGAATTCGACCGGCACATGACCGTGCCGCCCCATGCCGAAGGTCAGGCGGCGCTGGACAAGGCGCTGGCCGAGCGCGGCTGGCAGGACGCCACCATTGTTGCCTTTCAACCCGGCGCGTCAACGATGAGCCGGCGCTGGCCGCGGTCGCGCTTCATTGCAGCGGCGGCCGAACTGGCCAAGGCACGCCCGGATCTGCGTTTCGTGGTGACCGGTTCGCCGGCCGAAGCGGCGTTGTGCCAGGAAGTGGCTACCGGAATCGAAGCCGCTGCGCCCTTTGCAGGCGGAACCCGGGCGTGGGCTTCGGCCGGGCAGTTGCCCCTGGTCGCCTTGCCCGACCTGCTGCGCCGTGCCAGCCTGCTGGTCTCAGGCGACACCGGGCCGATGCATTTGGCAGTGACCGTCGATACACCGGTTGTCGCGCTGTTCGCTGTTTCCGACCCGGCGCGCTCCGGTCCGGGCTACGACCTCGACAAGCACGTGATCATCCGCAAGTGGCGGACCTGCGATCCCTGTTTCTCAAAGAATTGCCCCTACGCCGAGCCGATCTGCATGGATAACATCGCAGTCGATGAGGTGGTGGCGGCAGTCGACACGATTTTGAGCCGGAACAAAGCATGAATTTGCCCAAACCAGCGCCCAAACGCGTCCTGTTGCTCGACACCGGCAACGAATGGGGTGGTGGCACCAACAGCATGTTCGAGCTGCTGAAGCGTATCGACCGCACGCGCTTTGACGTGACCTGCTGCTTCTACAAAGATTACACGAAGGGCAAGAGTGGCCGCTTGCTGTCCGAGGAACTGGCTGATATCGGTATTCCGCTCATCCTGTTGCCGATTCGCAAGCAGCCGCTGTGGGCCAAGCTCGCCAAGGAAGTGGCACGCGGCGTGCTGTCGTGGTCTGGCCGCCTCAAGAAGCGCGCCGTACAGGCCATCGAGATGCAATGGCGCATCAAGCCGCGGGTCGCGGCGCTGAAGCTGTTGCTGGAAGAGGGCGCTTACGACCTGCTCTACATGAACAACCAGCCATCGTCGAATCTGGAGGGCTATCTGGCGGCTGAGGCGGCCGGCCTGCCGGTGGTGCAGCATTGCCGCATCGAGCCGGGCCTGCAGGCCAACGAGGCGGCCGTGGTCAATCGGACGGCGACGCGGATTATCTGCGTGTCGCAGGGCGTAGCCGATGTGCTGGCGGCCCAGCATGTCGCCGAGAATCGCCTGCGCGTGGTCTATAACGCCATCGATAGCCGCATCGACTTGCCGCCGCCGGTCGAACTGCCGCCCAGGGCCAAGGAGCTGGTCATCGGCACGGTCGGCCAGCTGACGGTGCGCAAAGGCGTGCTCCATCTGCTGCAGGCGGTCGCCAATCTGAAGGCTGAAGGGCTGACGGTGACCTGTTTGATCCTCGGCGAAGGTCCGCAGCGCGCCGAACTCGAAAACGCAGTGACTCGTTTGGGGTTGATCGATCAGGTCAGTTTCGTCGGTTTCCAGTCGGTGCCGCTGGCTTGGGTGCAGGTGATGGATGTTTGTGTCCTTTGTTCGAGCAAGGAAGGCCTGCCGCGTGTGGTGCTCGAGGCCATGCTGGCCGGCAAGCCGGTGGTCGGCTCCGACGTGACCGGCACCCGCGAACTGATCGTCCATGAAGAAACCGGCCTGCTTTACGCCTATGGCGATGTGCCGGCCCTGACCGCTTCTTTGCGCCGCCTGCTGAATGATGTCGAGTTGCGTCAAAGCATGGGTGAAGCCGGTCAGCTTCGTGTGGCCGAACGCTATTCGATTGAGGCCTACGTCGCCGGCGTCATGCAGGTTCTGGCGGAGGCTGCGCCGTGATCTACCTGCTGCTCACCTGGCTGGCAGCACCCTTGCTGTGGCTTCGGGCGGCGCTTCGTCGTTCGACCGGCACCAACCGCATTCTGGTCATTCAGACGGCCAAGATCGGGGATTTTGTGGCGACGACACCGGTTTTCCGGGCCTTGCGTAGCCGCCTTCCGGAAGCCGAGATCGTCGCCTTGCTGCATCCGGTCAATGTGCCGCTGGCCAAGGGACTGGACAGTATCGACCGTATCGTGCCCCTGCCAAAGCACGGGTACAAGGGCTGGGCCGGCAAGCGCTGGCTGCTCGACCTGCTGGCCGAAGGCTACGATGGTGTGCTGATCCTCAGCCCCAATCTGACCAATCTGCTGGTCCCTTTCTGGTCGGGCGTGCCGAAGCGGGTTTCGGTGCTGGCCGATCGCCGCCAGGGGAGTTCCTGCCTGGCATGGCCGTTCCTGACACACGGTGAGCCGCACCGGCCGGGACAACTGTTCCGCGAGACGGCACTACAGGCATTGAAAGGCTTTGGCATCGTGATCGATGCCGCGCTGCTTGGTTTGCCCAACGAGGTTTCCGGCGCTGCTGGCGGCATGGCAAAACTGGAGGCGCTGCATGAGAAAAGCGGCGGCCCGCTGCTTGGTATTGGCCTGGGCGCCGGTAACCGTATGAAGGCGCTCGACGTCGCCCAGCTCAAGGAACTGGCCGGCCAGATGGTCAGCCGCACGCCGGCAACACTGGTCCTGATCGGCACCGCCGCCGATCAGGCTGCGGCCGGCGAATTGCTTGCCCTGTTGCCAGCGAATCGCGTGATTGATACCACCGGCCAATGGGAACTCAATGAACTGCCCGTTCTGCTTGGCGCGCTAGATTGTTTTGTCGGCGTCGATTCCGGTGCCACCTACATGGCCGATGCGCAGGGTGTCCCGGTCGTCGATTTCATGGGCCCGGCTGACGCCGACGACCAGCGGCCGATCGGTCGTCAGGCCATCGTCATCCGCAGCGCCGAACCATGCGCGCCGTGCTCGCATGCTTTTGATGCCCCGTACGCCTGCCATCTGGGAACGCGGGCCTGCATTGCCAATTTGCCGATCGCTGCTGTGGTGCAGGCGGTCGAAGCCATATTGGCGTCCAAAAACTCTGTCGCCGAGTGTCGAGAATGAAACTAGCCGTTTTCAAGGACTACGGAGTGGGTCGCTATTTCGCCCAGCTTTTTGACTCCATTCCGGACACGACCTTTTTCCTGTCCGAAAAGAACAAGTCCGGCCTCAACATCACGCCGCACCGGGTGCATCTGCTGACCAAAAAACAGCAATTGCGCGACTATCTGAAATCGCCACTCAAGGCCTGGCGTCGCCTGAAGGAAAACGACAACGACAAGAAGCGCGATTTCTTCTATCAGGAAGTCGAACGCTCTGCAGCCAGCGGCGAGTTCGATGTCGCGCTGACCGGCTCTGACCGTTCGCTGCACACGTTGGCCTCACTGAAGGCCAAGGGGCACAAGTTCAAGCTGGTGTACTGGATTCCCTTCACCATTCCCTTCGTCGACATGTTCGACCCGCGTTCGCTGGCCATTCGCCAGGCGGCTTTTCCGCAGGTCGACCTGTTCGTGGCGATTACCGATACCTGCCGCCGTGTACTGCTGCTCGAGGGAATCCCCGAGGAAAAGATCGTGCACGTCTATCCCGGCGTCGATACCGAAGTGTTCCAGCCGCGCCTGTCGCCGGCGAAGGATGGTGTCTTCCGTATCCTGTTCGTCGGCAAGCTGGTCAGCTGGAAGGGCTGCTACACCCTGCTTTATGCAGCCAAGGAGCTGCTGCCGGAAATCCCCAATCTTGAACTGATGTTCGTCGGTCAGGGGGCGCAGCGCCAGGGGCTGGAGCAGGCCGCGGAATTGCTCGGCCTGAAGGACAAGGTGAAATTCACCGGTTTCCTCAAATACGATGTCCTGCCCGACATCTATGCCCGCTCTGATGCCTTCGTGCTGCCTGCCTTGCCGGCGATCAACCTGGCGGAACAGTTTGGTTTCGTCGTTGCCGAGGCGATGGCCTGTGGTTTGCCGGCGGTCGTGTCGCGGGTTGGAGGTCTGCCGGAAGTGGTCGGCGGTCGCGAGGAACTGATCTTTACGCCCGGCGATTTCTGGGAGCTGGCGGCCAAACTGCGCGCCATCCACGCCTCGCGCGAACTGGCTGCCGATCTCGGCCGGCATTGTCTGGAGCATGCGCGCGCCCACTACGATGCGCGCAAGAACGGACTCGTGCTGAAGGCGGTGCTGGAACAGATGGAACAGGGCAAATGAACGGAGCAGCGCTAACGGTCGCCGGGAAACCGGACCGGCTGGTGCAGGTGACCTTGGGCCTGTGGTTCGGCTTGTTGTTCATCCAGCCCTTCGAGAAATTCGTGGCGGTGAAATACCTGTTGATGGTCGGCCTGCTGATTGCGGCCATACCGCTCACCATGCGTGCCGATGTCCGCCAGCGCCTGTTCAGCCGGAACAGGGTGCTCGGCCTGGCGCTGGCCATCGTCGTCTGGTGCATTGCGGTGTCGGCGGCCAGTCCCTATTCCGCCGACAGCCTGCATGCCCTGTCACGGGATCTGTTGCTGCAAGGCGAGCTGCTGTTGGTTGGCTGCTTGCTTGTACGTAACGTGAGCCAGGCAAGAACAGCCTTGTGGGTGATCATTGCCGGCTTTGCAGCGGTCAGTGTGTTGTCCAGTTTTGAAGTTGCTTCCCATTTGCTGGAACATTCGTTGAGTGAGGGGCAGATTCCCCGTTCCCACAAGTCTTTCTGGGGGGGCTATGCGACCATGGCCAGCTTCTGCCTGCCGCTGATCATCGCGTTTGCGGTATCGACCGCTACGAGCATGTGGCAACGCTTGCTGCTGGGCGCTCTGGTGATCCTGGGCGTGGTGCTGACCGGTTTGTATGGTTCGCGCAGTCCCTTGCTGGTCGTCGCCATATCGGTGATCGTGCTCTTCGGTTTGCTGCGTGCCTGGAAGGCGCTCGCTGCCGTCTTTCTGGTAATCGCCCTCGGCGCGGGTTGGGTTGCTTCGCAGAGCAATCTTGGTTATCTCGAGAAATACCGCTCCCTGGCCCAGACCGATACCTATGTAACCAACCAGGGCCTGAGCCTCCGTCTCGATGTCTGGTCAGGCGTCATCGAGCTGATCGAAGCCCGGCCAATGCTCGGTTACGGCTACGGCTGGAAAAAGCTGGCCTGGGCGATCAATGACGGCGGCTATGCTGAACGCTGGAAGGCGAACGATCCTGGCAAAACAGCCTATTTCCTAGGCGAAGGTGAGCTGGCCAGCTATGGCAAGGTGAATCCGCACAATTATTTCCTGCAAGTGGCATTCGAGATCGGGCTTCCCGGTTTGTTGCTGGTGCTTGCTTTCTGGCTGGCTGTGTTCTGGCAGGGGCTGAAAGACATGGTGCGTGGGCCTGTTGAGAGCCAGCGCTTGCGGGTCGTCATCCTGACCACCTTGCTGGCTTATCTGCTGTGTAATGTGGCCAACGGTTTCTGGGTTGGCGGGCTGGCCAACATGGCCTGCGCGCTGGTCGGTATTCTGGTCGGGCTGGCGTTGAACGAGCAACCGGCCGCTGCCGGGGAGAGCAAATGAATATCCTGATCATTCGTCGCGACAACATCGGTGATCTGGTGTGTACCACGCCTATGCTCGCTGCTTTGCGCAAGGCCTTGCCCGATGCCTGGATCGGCGTGCTGGTCAATCAGTACAACGTTGCTGTCATGCAGGGAAATCCGGATGTGAACGAGGTTTTCGCCTACCGCAAGGCCAAGCACCGTGGCCCGGGCGAGGGCAAGCTGGGGATCTGGCTGGAGACGGCCGGGTTGCTCTGGAAGCTGCGCCGCAAGGGCATCGACGTGGCCATCGTGGCGTCGCCGGGAGGCGATCGTTACGCCCGCCTGGTTGGTGCTCGACGTATCATTGCCGACAAACCGGGCGCACCTTTCCATGAGGTCGAGGCGGTCGGCAAGCTGCTCGCCCCGCTGGGTATCGAGCCAGAACTTGGCCCCCTGCAGCTGTCGCCGGTTCCCGAGGTGGTTGCTGCCATGCGCCCGAAACTGGCTGAACTGGCCGGCCGGAAAATCTGGGCCATTCACCTGAGCGCCCGCGAGAAGAGCCGGCGCTGGCCGGCCGAGAAATACATCGAGCTGATCGAACGTCTCGCTTCGCCGGAGCGGGGCTTTGCGCTGTTCTGGTCGCCGGGAGCGGCCGATCACCCGGCGCATCCGGGTGACGATGAAAAGGCGGCGCAGGTGCTTGCTGCCTGTAGCGGCAAGGGCGCAGTGCCTGTCGTTACCGAGCGCCTTGAGGAACTGATTGCCGCGTTGTCCTTGTGCAATGGCTTCGTGGGGGCGGACGGCGGTGCGATGCACCTTGCTGCTGCGCTTAATCTCAAAACGGTAGCCCTTTTCGAGAATTCGGAAGCCAAACGTACTCGCTGGTATCCGTGGGGCGCTCGCCATGTGCTGCTGCAGCCGGCGACCTTTGCCGTGGCCGATATTGCCATCGATGCGGTCGAAGCTGCCGTGCGGGAACTGGACGGCGCTTAATCTTCTGGCAAAGTCATCGGCGCGCCGCGCCGATGATTGCGAATGCCCTAGTGAGCAGCTTCCCAGTTCGGCCCGACGCCGACTTCGACGACCAGCGGTACCTTCAGCTCGGCTACCTGCCCCATCAGGCGGGGCAGGTGGGTACGGACATCCACCAACTCGTCGTCCGGTACTTCGAGCAGCAATTCGTCGTGCACCTGCAACACGAGCCGTGATTTCAGGGCCGACTTTTCCAGCCAGTTTTGTACGGCGATCATTGCCAGCTTGATCAGATCAGCGGCTGTGCCCTGCATTGGCGCGTTGATCGCGGCGCGTTCGGCGCCCTGGCGGCGATTGCCGTTGCTGGAGCGGATTTCCGGGAACCACAGCCGGCGGCCGAAGGCGGTTTCGACGTAGCCGTGCTGGCGGGCCGATTCGCGGGCTTCTTCCATGTAACGGGCAACGCCGGGGTAGCGGGCGAAGTAGCGGTCGATGTAGGTCTGCGCGGCGCTGCGTTCCAGCCCTAGTTGGCGGGCCAGGCCGAAAGCGCTCATGCCGTAGATCAGGCCGAAGTTGATGCTCTTGGCGACGCGCCGCTGGTCGGGGCCGACTTCGAGTGGCGTGACCCCGAAGATTTCGCCGGCCGTTGCCTTGTGCACGTCCTCGCCGTGGGCGAAGGCATCAAGCAGACGCTCGTCGCCCGATAAATGCGCCATGATGCGCAGTTCGATCTGCGAATAGTCGGCCGAGACAATGCTGCTGTCGGGCGGGGCGATGAAGGCGGTGCGGATTTTTCGGCCTTCCTCGCTGCGCACCGGAATGTTCTGCAAATTGGGGTCGCTTGAAGCCAGGCGTCCTGTAACTACGGCTGCCTGGGAGAAGTGAGTATGCACTCGTCCGGTCTGCTGATTGACCATGCGCGGCAGCTTGTCGGTGTAAGTGCCTTTCAGCTTCGACAAGCTGCGGTGTTCGAGTAGCAGTTTGGGCAGCGGGTAGTCGAGCGCGAGTTCGGAGAGCACTTCCTCGTCGGTAGACGGCCCGCCGGAGGGGTTTTTTTTCTTGACCGGCAGGCCCTGCTTTTCGAACAGGATGTCGGCCAGCTGCTTGGGTGAGGCGAGGTTGAATGGCTGTCCGGCCAGTTCGTAGGCTTGCGCTTCGAGGGCCATGATCTTCTGGCCCATCTCGTGACTTTGTCGGCTCAGAACGTTGCTGTCGATCAGGATGCCATTGCGCTCGATCTGCCAGATCACCTGGCGGGCCGGCATTTCGATGTCGTGGTAAATGCGCGACAGGCCCGGTTCGCTGGCAAATTGAGGGTGCAGGACATTGTGGATACGCAGCGTGACGTCCGAATCTTCGGCGGAGTAGGTCGCGGCACGCTCGATATCGACCTGGTCGAAGCTGATCTGTTTGGCGCCCTTGCCGCACAGGTCTTCGTAGGCGATGGTGGCCAGGCCAAGGTGGCGGGTACATAGCTGGCCGAGGTCGTGACCCTTGTCCGATTCGATGACGTAGCTTTGCAGCATGGTGTCGTGGGCGATGCCGGCCAGCGCAATGCCGTGGTTGGCAAAGACGTGCTGGTCGTACTTGGCGTTTTGCAGCACCTTCTTGTGGTCGGCAGACTCCAGCCAGGATTTAAGCTTGGCCAGCACTTCCTCGCGCGGCAGTTGGTCGGCGACGCCGGGGGCAGTGTGGGCGAGCGGGATGTAGCAAGCCTCGCCGGGGGTCACCGACAGCGAAATGCCGACGATACGGGCTTCGAAGGAATCGAGGCTGGTCGTTTCGGTATCGAGAGCCGTCAGTTCGGCGGCCTCGATCTTGGCCAGCCAGGCATCGAATTGCGGCCAGTTCCACACGGTTTGGTATTTGACCTCGATGGCGGTGGCCGGCGCCATCGAGGTTGCAGCCAAACCTTCCCGGGCAGGCACGGCGGCGGCCGCTTCCGGTCCGTCGATTTCGCCTAGCCAGGTGCGGAACTGGTAGCGGGTATAGAGTTCGCGCAGTGTGTCGTTGTCGCGTTGGGCCGTGGTCAAGGTGTTCGGCGCCGGCAGGTTGGACAGGTCGCAGGCGACGGTAACCAGTTTCTTGCCGAGCGGCAGGAAGCCGAGGTGATCGCGCAGGTTCTGGCCAACCACGCCGCCGATTTCGTCGGCATGGGCAACGACTTCATCGAGGGAACCGTATTGCGCCAGCCACTTCAGTGCTGTCTTCGGGCCGCACTTGGCGACGCCAGGTACGCCGTCGACGGTATCGCCGACCAGCGCCAGATAATCGACGATCTTTTCCGGCGGCACGCCGAACTTGGCTTCGACGCCGGCTTCATCGAGCAGTTCGTTGCTCATCGTGTTGTACCAGCGCACGTGCGAGCTGACCAGTTGGGTCAGGTCCTTGTCGCCGGTGGAGATCAGCGTTTCGATGCCATCGGCCGTCGCGTTGGTGGCCAGCGTGCCGATCACGTCGTCGGCCTCGACGCCATCGACCATCAATAGCGGCCAGCCGGCCGCCTTGATTGCCGCGTGCAGCGGTTCGATCTGCTGGACCAGGTCATCGGGCATCGGCGGGCGATGCGCCTTGTATTCGGGATACCAGTCGTCGCGGAAGGTCTTGCCCTTGGCGTCGAAGACGACGGCCTTGTAGTCCGCCTTGTAGTCGCTCTCCAGACGACGTAGCATGTTCAGAACGCCGTAGATGGCGCCCGTCGGCTCGCCGGCCTTGTTGCGCAGGTCGGGCAGGGCGTGGAAAGCGCGATAGAGATAGGACGAACCGTCCACTAACAACAAGAGAGGCATAGGAAGTGACGGAAAGCGATAAATTGGTGACTGGGGTGGAGACCGAGGCCATCCTGAAAAGCACGACGGCCCGCGAGTCGTGGCGGATTTTTGGCATTATGTCAGAGTTCGTCGAGGCGACAGAGCGCCTGGCGGCGATCAAGCCGGCGGTGACCATCTTCGGTAGCGCCCGGGTTCGCCCGGAGTCTCCCTATTACATGCTGACCGAGCAAACGGCTCGGTTGTTGTCCGACTCCGGCTTTTCGGTCATCTCCGGCGGCGGCCCGGGCATCATGGAGGCGGCCAACAAAGGTGCCTTTTTCGGCAAATCGCCATCGGTCGGCCTGAACATCCAGTTGCCGCATGAGCAAAAGAACAACCCGTATCAGGACATCTCGCAAACTTTCCGCCATTTTTTCGCTCGAAAATACATGTTCGTCCGTTTTGCCAGCGCCTATGTGGTGATGCCGGGTGGTTTCGGGACGCTGGACGAGTTGATGGAAGCGCTAACCCTGATCCAGACCGGCAAGGGCCGCAAGATTCCGCTGATTCTGGTCGGCTCGGCATTCTGGGGCGGCATGATTGCCTGGTTCAAGGACCGTCTGGTGGCCGAGGGGATGGTTGATCCGGAAGACATGAACCTGATCCAGTTGATCGATGAGCCGGAAAAGGTTGTCGAAGCCATTTTCAAGCATTACGAATCTCGCCCCTTCGGCCCCCTGCCGAACGAACACGAGATGCTGCTCAACCTGTAAAATCAGAGCATAACTACCAAGGAATTGACCATGCGCCGCCTTCTACCCATCCTGCTTCTTGCCGCTCTGCCTGTCTGGGCGCAGAAGGGCGATCTCCAGCCTTTGCCGGCTGTGCCGCCACCGCCGCCGGGCATGGAAGCCTTCGATGAGGCGCTCGAACCGCAAGTGACCATCGTCAAGAAAGAGACCGAAACCCGCGAAGAGTTTCGCGTCAAGGGCAAGCTCTACATGATCAAGGTCACGCCGGCCGTTGGTCCGGCCTACTATCTGGTCGATCGTCAGGGTGATGGACAGTTCATCGAGGCAGATATCAACCAGAAGCCGGTCAAGCCGCCGATGTGGGTCATTCATAGCTGGTAAGTCTTGTCCGTCTATACCAAGGTCGGGCGGAATGAACTCGCCGCCTGGCTCCAGCCCCTGGGCCTGGGCGAGCTGATCGACTACGCCGGTATCGCCGCCGGCATGCAGAATTCCAATTATTTCGTGACGACCACCCGCGGTCGTTTCGTGCTGACGTTGTTCGAACGTATCGACCCCTCGGCCCTGGATTTCTATCTGGCGCTGCAGGACCACCTCGCACGGCGAGACATCCCTTCGCCGCAACCGCTGGCGGATGATGCGGGACGATACTGGCGTGATCTTTGCGGCAAACCCGCTGCCGTGTTGAGCTGTCTGTCGGGAGTGGCGCTGGAAACGCCTGAGGCGAGTCATTGTCATGCCGTCGGTGAAATGCTGGCCCGCTTGCACCTGGCGGCTTCCGATATGCCGAACCCGCTGCCCAATCCCTGTGGTGTGGCCTGGCGTCAGGCGGTTGGTGCAGACCTGTTGCCTCTGTTGTCGACCGAGGAGCAGGACCTGCTGGTGGATGAACTGGCTTTCCAGTCCGCCCAGGATTGGTCGAGCCTGCCGCGTGGCGTTATCCATGCCGACCTCTTTCGCGACAACGTCCTCTGGGATTCGACTGGCCGACTGACCGGCGTGCTGGATTTTTACTTTGCCGGCGAGGATGCTTGGCTGTTCGATCTGGCGGTTGTCGCCAACGACTGGTGTTTCGACGAAACGACACTGGCGGCGCTGATTGCCGGATATGCGGCCCGGCGCCCGCTGAGCGAGGCGGAAAGGGCGGCCTGGCCAGCCATGCGCCGAGCGGCCGCCTTGCGTTTCTGGCTGCTCCGTTTGGAGGTTCGGCACCAGCCACGCGCCGGGGAAGTGGTAACGATCAAGAATCCGGATGACTTTCGGCACCTGCTGGCCCGTTTTCGCCTTGCTCCGGAAGCGCTCCCCCGTTAGCATCCGCGCATGAACGAAACTCCTGCTTTTCCGATGGCGCCGACCCGTTTTACCGGCGAGAGCCGCGAAGTCGATCCCGGCGCCTGCTTTGACTGGCTGCGCCAGGGCTGGGCGATGTTCCTCGTCAATCCCGGCGTCTGGATCGGTAGCACCGTCCTGCTGCTGATCATCCTGATGGCCATTTCCATCGTGCCCTTGTTCGGGCAGATTGCGGCCCACCTGTTGGTACCGCTCTTTGGCGCCGGCATGATCAAGCTCTGCCGTCGTCTGGGTGAGGGTGAGGAGCCGGAGATCGCCGATCTGTTTGCGGGATTCCGCCACAACGCCGGGCAACTGGTCATGGTCGGCGTTTTCTTCGCGATAGGCATTTTCGGTATCGCCTTCATGGCCTTTCTGCTGGTCAGCGGCGGGGTGATCGGTGGCGGTGTCACCGGCAAGGTCGCCGGTTTCGGCATTGCGCTCGGCGGCGTCATGCTGGCTGGTCTGCTGGTCATGGTGCTGTCGGTTCCCATCATCATGGCCACCTGGTTTGCCCCGGCCTTGGTGTTTTTCCACGACATGCAGCCGCTGGATGCGATGAAGGCCAGCTTCGCCGCCGGCGCCAAGAATTTCCTGCCGATGACTATCTTCGGCGTGTTCCTGGTCGTCGCACTATTTTTTGCCATGTTGCCGGTCGGTATGGGTCTGTTGCTGCTGCTGCCGGTCTTCTCCGGCGCGGTGTACGCCTCCTACCGCGACATTTTCGTGGGTAGCTGAGGGTGCGGGCACAAACACTACCCGCTGCCGCTGGTTGGCAATGGATACTCGGCGGTTTCGCGATTTTCCGGCGTAACCCGCTGATGCTCGGCATGCTGGTTGTTTCCTACTGGTTCACCGTACTCTTCCTGAATATCGTCCCGGTGATCGGAGTTGTTGTCGCCTCATTGGCCATCCCCGGCTTGTCGGTCGGTTTGATGCAGGCTGCACGCAATCTGGAACGCGGGCAGCCCATCGGCCTGCAAACCCTCTATGGCAGCCTGAAAGAAAACGCCAGGACACTGATCGCCCTTGGTGCGCTCTATCTGGCTTGCACGCTGGGCATTCTGGGTCTGTCATCTCTGGTTGATGGCGGCGATTTCCTGAAATTCATGCTGTCGAGCAGCCGTGCCGAAAGGGCGGCGCTCGAAGACGCCGATTTCATCTTGCCAGCCCTGTTCATCACCCTCCTGATGACGCCGGTGCTGATGGCCTACTGGTTCGCCCCGGTGCTGGCTGCCTGGCACCGACTGACGCTGGGTCGCTCGCTGTTCTTCAGTTTCGTTGCCTGCTGGATGAACTGGCGGCCCTTTCTGGCCTATGGTATCGGGCTGGTGGTATTTGCCGGCATCCTGCCTGGCGTCGTGTTGGGCCTGTTGCTCCTGCTGTTTCCGGGGGCTGCAAGTTTTATCACCGCGCTCGTGACGATCCCGATGGTACTGGTCGTCGCGCCAACCATCTTCGCCAGTTTCTATGCCTGCTACCGCGACATCTTCGGCATTTCCGAAATTGTCTGACCCGCTCGGCCTGTTTGGCGGCACCTTCGACCCGGTTCATTTCGGCCACTTGCGATTGGCCGAGGAATCCATTGCCCACCTCGGACTGGGCGGCGTGCGCTGGATTCCGGCCGGGCAGCCGCCGCATCGCGGAACGCCACAGGTAAAGCCGCAGCAGCGTCTGGAAATGGTGCGTCTGGCCATGGCTGGCAACCACCGATTTTCGCTGGACCCGAGCGAAGTCGAGGCCGAAGCACCGAGTTACACCGTTCATACGCTGGAACGCCTGCGCCGCGAACTGGGCGCACAGCAATCGCTGGTCCTGCTGGTCGGGGCCGATGCCTTTGCCGGACTGGCGACCTGGCACCGCTGGCGGGATATTTTTTCGCTGGCCCATGTTGCTGTTTCGCATCGACCAGGTTTTCCTGTTGAAATTTCCAGCCTGCCGCACGAACTTGCCACCGAGTTTACCGATCGTCGGTTGACTGATGTGAGCGGACTGAAAGCCTCACCAGCCGGCGGAATCGTTACTTTCGCGATGACCCAGCTGGCCATTTCGGCGACACAAATCCGCAAATTGGTGGCCAACGAACTATCGGCCCGCTATTTGCTGCCGGATAGTGTTCTCGACTATATTCAAACCCATTCTCTTTATAGAAACTCCTGATGGACATCCGCAAGCTGCAAAAAATCGTCGTTTCCGCCCTCGAAGACATCAAGGGCAAGGATATCGAAGTCATCAACACCAGCAAGCTGACTTCGATGTTTGATCGGATCATCATCGCGACTGGTGATTCCAACCGCCAAGTCAAATCGCTGGCCAACAACGTCCAGGAAAAGGTCAAGGAAGCCGGTGCCGAGGTTATCTCGACCGAAGGCGAAGACGGTGGCGAATGGGTGCTGGTCGACCTGGGCGATATCGTCGTCCATGTCATGCAAGCCAATGTGCGCCAGTACTACAACCTCGAAGAACTCTGGTCGGCTACGCCGGCTCAGCGGCGCAAGGCCGTGGAGCAGGTTCGGGAAGGATGAAACTTGCCGTACTCGCCGTTGGCCATCGTCAGCCCGACTGGGTTAACGAAGGCTGCGCCGAGTACCTCAAGCGCATGCCGCGCGAACTGCCGGCCAGCGTTACCGAAATAAAGCCCGAAGCCCGTGGTTCCAAGACCCGGGAGCAGTTGCTTGCCGCCGAAAAGTCGCGCATTCGCGATGCACTGGCTGCCGGTAGCCGCATTGTCGTCCTCGACGAGAAGGGCGATGACCTGACCACCTTGAAACTGGCCAAACGCCTGGAAGCCTGGATGCAGGATGGCCGTGACGTGGCGCTGCTGATCGGTGGTGCCGACGGCCTCGATGAAGAATTCAAGCAACAGGCCGACGACCGGCTGCGTCTCTCCAGTCTGACGCTGCCCCATGGCATGGCGCGCCTGCTATTATGCGAACAGCTTTATCGTGCTGTCAGTGTGCTGAAAAACCATCCTTATCACCGGGAGGGATGATGCGTCTTTACCTAGCCTCGCGCAGTCCACGCCGTCGTGAATTACTGAACCAGATCGGTATCGATTTCGATACCGTCGTGTTCCGTGATGGCATGCGGGCGGATAGCGAAACCGATGAAACGCCGCAGCCGGGTGAGAGTCCGGTCGCCTATGTCGAGCGGGTAGCACGGGCCAAAGCCATTCATGGCCTGAAGATCGTCGAGGAGCGCAAGCTGCCGATGCGTCCGGTGCTGTCAGCCGACACGACGCTCGAATTCCATGGCGAAATCATCGGCAAGCCGGTTGACCGGGCCGATGCCGCCGCCATCCTGCGTCGCCTTTCCGGGCAGACGCACAAGGTGCTGACCGGTGTCGCCATCAATCACATGGGGCACACCGAATATGTGCTGTCGACCAGCGAAGTCAGCTTCCGCGAGCTTGATGACGAGGAAATCCGCCATTACGTAATGAGTGGCGAGCCGATGGACAAGGCCGGCGCTTATGGCATTCAGGGACGGGCAGGGCTGTTCGTTAAACATCTTTCCGGCAGTTTTACCGGTGTCATGGGCCTGCCGGTCTGCGAAACCGGCGACCTGCTCAAGAAGCTCGGCTTCAGGCCGCTTTAGTCGCAACGGCGCCGACGTAGCCGCTCGGCAAGGCCAGAGGCCGCGCGCGGTATTCATTCAAAGACGCTTCCAGGATTGAACTCCACTCGGTCAAAGGCAGGCCTTGGCATTTCAGCCGTGCTTCGTGCCTCGTCCAGGCCTGGGCGAATTGTGCCAAGCGCTCCTGCGGCGCCAGATCGCTGAGTTGCCGGGCCAGCGTTGGGCCGAGATAGTCGCTGGCCAGTGCCGGAATTTGCCCTTCCCAGTCCGGATCATCCGGAATTCGAAGCAGATCGATGCCGACCGGGCCGGAAAAGTTAACGGCAAGCAGTGACAACCCCGATTCATGGCTGACCGAAATGCCGATCGGGCTGTCAGCCTGAGCGAGGCGTATCGCCTGGCCCGGAACGGAGATCAGTTCGACATTGCCCAGTATTTCGCGCAGCACGCCACGGACCAGCCGGCGGGCCGTGGCGCGAACGGACGTACATGGCGTGTCAATCGCAATGAGCAGCAACGATTGAGCTTGATCGAACGGAGCCGGCCAATGCAGGACGGCAGGTGGGCAATCGCTCATTTCAACGGTTGGCCGGAGCCGCTGGGCAGCCGCTCCAGCTTGATCCGGCCGGCAGGCTTTCACCCTTCATGACCAGCGACAGCGGACCGAGACGGACGTTGTCACCGACCACGGCGCCGTACAGGACGGTGGTGCGCGGACCAATGTAAACCCGCTGGCCAATGCTGACCAGATCGATCTTCATCACACGATCTTCGAAGAGATGGGTTTGCGGGCAGGCCAGGGCATTAAGCTCGCTATAATCGCCGATCTGAACACAATCGAATTCCGTGACGTCGGTGGTATCGAGATAGACGCCACGCCCGATGCGGCAACCTAGCAGATTAAGGGCAATTGGCAGCCATGGGGTGCCACGCAGGTAGTTCATCTGGTTGGGGACGGCCATCCCGACATAAAGGCTGGTGATCGCCTCGGAGGCCCAGACGAAGGGCGTCCACATCGGCACCGAATACTTCTTGTAGCGCCAGATGCACAGCCATTTGAGCACGGCGACGAAGAGTATGGTGCTCAGGCCGAAAAGCACCCCGGCGACAGTCAGGGCGGCGAAAACCTCGGGCCAGCGACCGGCTTCGGCCAGCGACATGACGTTGAGGACAACGGTGTAGCCAACGGCAATGACCAGCGCGTGCGGGGAAATGATGCGGAAGGCTTCGACCAGGGCGCGACCCAGGCGACGCAGATTGGAGGGGCGGAAGGTCAGTTCTTCCGGGTAGCCGGCCGTTTGCTCGCGGGCCGGCAGATTGATTGGCGGCGAGCCGAGCCAGGTATCGCCAGGCTGCATGCGTTCATTGGCCGGAGCGCGTGACTGGACGCCGATCAGGACGTTTTCGGGAAGGATGGTGCCATCAGGGATGAAGGCGCCATTGCCGACGAAGCTGCGACGCGAGATCACCGTCGGCTTCAGGGTCATCCAGCCGCCGTCCACCTCTTCGTCGCCGAGCATCACGGCATCGGCGATGAAGGTTTCGTCACCCAGCGTCAGCAGGTCGGGGACCAGACCCTGGGCGGTGGAAATTTCGGCATCGCGGCCCACCTTGGCGCCGAGCAGGCGATACCAGAAGGGGGCGTACACGGTGGCGTAGATGCCGTGCAGGATGTTGAGGCTCGATTCCTGAATCTGGTTCACCAGCCAGCGGCTGCAATAAATGCGGCTGTGGATCGGCCAGCTGCCGGCCTCAAGTCTCGGCATCAGGGTCCAGCGCAGGACCGCGGAGCTGAGCATGGTGCCGACGATCAGCACCGCCGTGCCGGGGAAGGCGAGGGCAAAGTACTTGAGGAGCTGGAGGGCGATCGGGATATCCCGCTGCGCCGGGGTCGGGTCACTGTCCAGCCAGTCCACCAGCATGAAACTGGGAAATACCGGCATGAAAAACAGCGCGGCGGTGGCCAGCATGCCCAGCACGTAGAACAGCCCTTCGCGAGCGAGGCGTGTGTCGGAGACTTCGGGGCGCGGTGCGATCGATGCCGGATCGAACTCGCCGATATCGCGGGCCGGAGCGCCGAGCCAGATCCGTCTTGCCGGCAGCGCCTGGCCTTCGCTCAAGGCAGACTGGCCTTCCAGATGGCCATAGGCGCCGATTGTCGTATTGCCTTCGACGACCGCGTAGGACCCAATGCAGGCATTGTCCTCGATGGTGATCGGGCCGAGATGAAGCTGGCCGCGTTCAACCCGGGCATTTTCAAGATTGGCGGCATTGCCGATGCTGACACCATCACCGACGCAAAGCAGGTCGTGAGCACGCAGGGTGATGTTGCCGATGATTGTTTCGTGACCAATTTTGGCGCCGAGCGCGCGTAGCCACCAGATATTGAGCGGCGAACTGCTCAGCATATAGACCGGCGCGCCTTCAATCAGCCGGTTGGCGCACCACCAGCGAAAATAGGTCAGACCCCACAGGGGATAGCTGCCGGCTTTCAAACGGCCGGCAATCAGCCATTTCCCGACAATGGCAAAGACGAAGCTGAGTAAGGTGGCAATGAGAAAAACACCGACCGAGATTGCGACGGCACGGGCAATCGAATCGCCGGGGTCGCCGGTGAAGTAGTGGTAGGTGAAGAAAGGGGCCAGCCATTGGCCCATGCGAATGCCGACCAGCGGTGGCAGCACGCAGGCCTGGGCGATGGCGCACAGCCAGCGGCGATGGGCTGGTGGTGGCTTCCATTCGCTGGCACTTTGGTCGATGCTCACTTCGACCGTCGCGCTCAGGGCATCGGCAATCAGACCAACGCGGCGGTGAATATAGATGTCGCGCACCGAAAAGCCGGCAAAACGCGCCTCCTGGCGCAGGGTTGAGGCGAGGCGGGCGGCGAACAGCGAGTGGCCACCGAGGTCGGCAAAGAAATCGGCTTCGCGCTTGATGGCCTGGCCGGGGAATAGTTTGGTCAGGGCGGCGAAAAGAATTTCCTCGGCCGGGGTTTCCGGCGTGTCCGAATCGCCGGGGGCGCCGGCGGGGAGTTCGAGCGGACGGGCGCGCAGGGCCTTGCGGTCGATCTTGCCGGAGGTCAGGCGCGGCATTTCGGTCAGCATCTCGAAATGCGAAGGCACCATGTAGGGCGGCAAAGAGGTGGCCAGAACGGTACGCAGGGCGGCGCCCGTGGTGGCTTCGGCATCTTCCGGGATCAGGTAGGCAACCAGTCGCTCGATACCTTCGTCCTGACGCAGGATGACCGCTGCCGTACCGACGCCGGGCTGGCGGGTCAGGGCCGCTTCGATTTCGCCCAGCTCGACGCGGAAACCGCGAATCTTGACTTGGTCGTCAGTGCGGCCCAGACAGTGGATCTGGCCGGTTTCGTCGATGCGGGCGAGGTCGCCGGTGCGGTAGAGTCGGCTTTCATGGGCGTTGGCGGCCCATGGGTTGTCGAGAAATTTTTCGGCGGTCAGATCCGGGCGGCCGAGGTAGCCGGCAGCAACGCCGGGGCCGGTGATGCACAGCTCGCCGGTTTCGTCTTGCGGCAACAGGCGCAGGCCGTTCTCGACGGCAGCGTCGATCACCAGCAGGCCGTAGTTGGGTAGCGGGCGGCCGATGGTAACCGGCTGGCCGGGGTGCAGCTCGGCCAGACTGGCCGAGACGGTGGCTTCGGTTGGGCCGTAGGTGTTGAAGAGCTGGCGACCGGGCCGGGCCCAGCGTTCGACGATAGCTTGCGGACAGGCTTCACCGCCGAGGTTGATCAGGCGCAGGCCGGGTACATCGCAGGTGAACAGGGCGAGCAGGGTCGGTACGGCATGCAGGACGCTGACCCGGTTGTCGATCAGGGCAATCGGCAGGGCTTCGGGATCGGTCGCGACATCCTTGGGGGCGATCCACAGCGTGGCGCCGACCAGGTAGCTGATCCAGATTTCCTCGAAGGACATGTCGAAGGCGACCGAAAAGCCCTGATAAACGCGGTCGTGCTCAACGATGCCGAGAACGGCGTTTTCGCTGCGCAGGAAATGGCAGATGGCGCCCTGGTTGATCAGGATGCCCTTGGGCTTGCCGGTCGAGCCTGAGGTGTAGATGACGTAGGCCGGATCGCTCGGGCGGGCATCGTGGCGGTGATTGAGCGGGCCGGGGTGGGCTGCTTGCAGGTCGTCGGCCAGCCAGCAGCGGCGACCGAGGTCGGCGATATCGGCGACGGTGACCAGGCCGGCACTTTCGGCGTCGCCGAGACAGATCTTGATGCGGTCAATCGGCGTATCGGCGTCGAAAGGTAGCCAGGCGGCACCGGTTTTGGCGATGCCGAGTTGCATGACCAGTAGTTCGATGCCGCGCGGCAGCCAGAGGCCGACGATCTGGCCGGGGCGGACCCCTTCGGCGATCAGGCGCGAGGCGACGCGGTCGGCGGCAGCATTCAGTTGGCCGTAGCTGAGTTCGCGTTCGTCGAAAATCAGCGCAATTTTTTCCGGTGCACGGGCTGCCGTGGCCTCAAAAAGGTCGGCCAGGATTTCGTGGCGAATCAGTTCGGGGGATGCTGGTCCGCACAGGCGGCTGGTCGGGCAGGACGGGAGGCGGATTTCGAGCATGCCGAATTGTGCCAAATCCGGCATGAAACGGGGCGTTTACGGGGTGTTTCAGGCAGGGATTTGTGCGCTGGCGTGGCAAATGATGGCATTTGCCGCCTGATTGATGCCGTTTGCTGTCGGAATGGGGGGTGGTTTTTGATTCAGAAGCGCTTCAATGGCATAACCAAGCTGTCCTCGTTCAAGCTCTGCCGCTTCGATCTCGAGACACCGCGCATTGCTGCTCAGCCATTCGATCAGGCAATCCTGCTCCGGCCAGTCTTCACGTCGCTGGTAGATGACCGGTGTGCCGTTGCAGGCGGCCTCAGTGAACGTGCCGTAGCCGGGTTTGGTGATGATCGCATCGACGGAGCGCAGCAGGTCGGTGAAGCTAAGGCCAAAGGACTCGCTGGCCATTGCATCGGGGTGCCGGCAGTTCCATTCGGCGGGAACCAGCCAGCGCACGCCGGGCAGCCGGGGCCAGTTTTCCACCGGCAGGCGGTGGGTGATGCCGCCCATGGCGATCAGGATGGCCTTGTCGCCATTCAGGTCGAGGTCGTGTTTGGTGCCAAGGGCGGCAATCGGTCCGACGGGCTGGATATTGCCCAGCGCATCCATTGCCATACCCGGCGTAACTCGCAGGAAAGCCTGCGCCGACCGGTAGGCGGCGAGCATTTCAGCGTGGATGGGCCGCGCCCAAGATTGGTTGCCGAAGAAGTGATCAAACAGGTCGGCCCAGTTCAAAGAGCACAGGCTGATGGCGGGAATGCCCGCAGCGGCAGCCCCGGCCAGCGGCAGGTAGCTGACGTTGGTGAGCACCAGATCGGGCTTTAGGTTGGCGAGAAAAAGGGCTTCATCAGCAACGCGGCTGGCCCAGTCAGTGTGGGTCTGACGATAGGCGGAAGCGCTGGCCGCCAGATCGACGCGGGTGGCATCGATCATGGCGTAACCAAAATCGCTCGCGGCGCTGATCAGAGTGAAAGGTGTCTTGATCCGTTGCTGCAGCTTGGCGGGGGGCAGGGCGCTTCTCACGGTCAAGCGGAAATTCGGGGCAATTTCGGCCAGGGCATTGAGCACCGGCGCCGTGATGGCGAGGTGCCCGAAGCCGTGGCTGGAAATGTCGACAAACAGGTGCATTTGGGCTGTCTATTGCCTAAATGACCGGTCTCAGCGGTTCTTGAACACCGGTTTTCGCTTCTCGACAAAGGCCGCCATGCCTTCCTTCTGGTCTTCGAGGGCGAAGGCCGAGTGGAAGACGCGGCGCTCGAACAACAGACCTTCGTTCAGGCTG
>JAGTRS010000085.1 GCA_018262195.1 Pseudomonadota bacterium
GGGGAGTCCGACGCCTTGGCGAAGGCCCGCCCGGCAGCAATTGTTTCGGTGAAACTCATCAGGGCGATGCCGAGCGCCCCGGGGAGCAACTGCTCGACAAGTCCGAGATCAGGCACGGCGATCGACGGAAATCCCTGGGGAATCAGCCCAACCGTTCCCACGCCCAAGGAGTTGAAGCCGAAGAACCAGGAAGCTGCAATGCCGCCGCCCACGGCAATGAGCGGGGCTGGCGAGTGGGACCATCGTCGTTCCATGCCCGCCAGCAGTAGCAGCGTCACGGTGGCGACCGTCAGGGTAAGCAGGGAGGTCTCGGGAAGCTCATGGATGACGCTCAGGATGTCTTTGAAGAATCCCTGTTTGGTGATGTGTATCCCGAGCAGCTTTGGCACCTGGTCAAGGATGATGACCAGTCCGATTCCCGCCTTGAAACCGGTCAGGACCGGCGTTGAGATGAAGTTCGCGACAAACCCGAGGCGCAGTGCCGAGGCGAGGAGCAGGAGCGCACCGGTCAAAGCGGACAGGGTCGCGACCGCCGTGATCAGTTTGCCCGGGTCGCCGTCAGGAACCACAAGCCCGAGTTGCGTGGCGGTGAGAATCGCCAGTGTCGCCGTCGAGCTGACGCTGAGCACGCGTGACGTGCCAAGCAGTGCATAGATGAGCATCGGCACGAAGGCGGTATACAGGCCGACGGCAACCGGTAGCCCGGCTACCGTCGCATAGGCCATCGCCTTGGGCAGGACTACGGCGGCCGCGGTCAGTCCGGCGACGATGTCGGGGCGCAAGCCACCCCTGCCGCTTTCTGCGGGGGGTGTCGAATGGGATTGATGGGTCATCGTGGCGTTATCCTGTCCAGGTAATGTAATTGCCTTTGAAGTGGCATCTCGAACAGTTGCCGGTAAAACTCTCGCCGTGGACTTACTGTCGGTTTCATCCTGCCAATTTTTCAGGACGTCGCTTCGGCGCCGTGATCGATCAAGCCTTCTTCGTTGTGCGCTTGCTCTTGAGGCGCCCGAAAGTTGTCATTACCAAGGCCAGTTCGGCATCTCCCAGAGCTGCCAACAGCGAAAGGCCGCCACGCATCAGTTCGCTGCGCTTGACATTGCCGCCGAGCGACGCAATACGTTTCTTGAGAATGGCAAGTTGGTCGTACTCGATTTCCGGCATGGTGACCTTGTGGCGAACCAGCTTGAGCTTTCTGGTCTCTGCCGGCTTGCCGGCCTGCGCGACAAGCACTGCCGGCGCTTCTGGCGGCTGCGCGATTTTCACCGCCCGCGCCTTGGCTAGGGCATCGGCGAGCGCTTTTTTGTTCTTTGCCTTGGTTTCATCCAGCTTGCTGGGTTTGGTCGCTGCTGGCTTGTCGGCGGTCGTAATGCTTGCCGCGGTTTTAGCTGTAACCAACTTATCGGTTTCGGCAGCGTTGTCAGGCGCAGCAGCTTTTTCTTCAGACATCGTGTTTCCTTGGAATCCAGAATTGACGTTTCAAAGGTAGCGCATTGCTTCGTAGTAATTCATCGATGGCGCTGGGGGTAAATCAGAATGGGCGACGCGTGCCAGGATGAACGCCCGGTGCACCGGCATCGAGCCCTTCAGTTCGATGACCGCAAAATCGATTTCAGCGCCCGACTCGGTGCTCGTCTCTTCGAGCACTACATTCATGGAACTGACGCGCAAGTGCCTCGGCTCGATCGATAGGTAATCCTGCGGGTTGTCGAGAACCCCCTTGAGGGTTTCAAGTTCGTCCTCCAGCACTGACTCACCGCCGCCCATCGTTTCCAGTTGCCGCTCGTTAGCAAGCAGTTCCGCCTCCAGTCGGGCCTGCTGACTGGCTTCCGCCGGCGCCTCGCCGAACATCGACCCCAGGCCCGGACCGTGTTGCTGCAACAGCCGAAGGCGTGCCCGGATCAGCGAACGGTTAGCCTGCAGTTCCTGCCGCTCGCTGCGTTCTGCGCCAATCTCCGATAAGGCCCGTGAAATGAGATATTCGAAAATCTCTATACCGATGACGCGGCGCAAATCCGGTTCATTGGGGCCACACAGTCGCGTCTTGTGGTCGGAAAAATTTACCGTCACCTGCGCGACGTCACGCTGGATCATATCCCCCTGCAGCCCTAAACCGAACACCCGCTGCTCGGCGAACGCCATACCGAGAACCAGGTATGCCTCATCGAGTTCAGGAAACTTTTCGAATAGCGCGCGCAGACTGTCCGCGCGGGCAAGCACGCCTTTCATATCAGATGGCGAGACAAAAAATGCCCGTAACGCCGGATCGGCAGACCAGGTCTCGGTCGACATGCGCCGGATGGCCGGGAGCAACTTGACCAATCCCTGCAGAAACCTGATCGTTGTCTCAACCGATGGCGCAAGGCGCTTGTGACAGTTCGGCAGGAGTTTCAGCCGGGGATTGGTCAGCGTGATGGCTTTGTCGACAGCCCATTGAACCATCTCCTCGGATAAGCGATCCGTATCGAAATGGCCGGCCTGGTTCCTGAACCAATCGAGAATGCCCATGTCTTGCTCCGCCGTTCAGAACACCGCCGGCACATATTTGTAGGGGTAATCCGGCTCCTTGTACTTGCCCGGACTTTGGCGCTTGGGCAGCACCACCTTCGGCCGCTTGATTTCCTCGTAGGGAATC
>JAGTRS010000054.1 GCA_018262195.1 Pseudomonadota bacterium
CAGACGGGGTCGAGGTAGGGGCTGCGCTTGAGTTTGTAGAGCAGGTCGGTCCCGATGTTGCCCGGACCGATCAGGGCGCATTTGATTTTTTGGGTCATGTCGATTTTCTCTGTCGTGGTTTGTAATGTCTCAGGCAAACAGCGCGCTGACCGTGCCGAGTCCGTCGATGCTGACGTCGAAGCGTTCGCCCGACTGAACGGCGACCATCGGCCCGAGCGCGCCGGTCAGCACGATGTCGCCGGCCAGCAGCGGACGACCGCAACGGACCATGACGTCGGCCAGCCAGACGGCGGCGTTGAGCGGGCTGCCCAGGCAGGCCCGGCCATTGCCGCGCGAGACGATCTCGTCGCCGCGCTTCATTTCCATGGCGCAGGCGGTGAGGTCGATATCGCTGAGCTTGACCGGCCGACCGCCGAGGACGAAAAGTCCGCTCGAGGCATTGTCGGCCACGGTATCGACGAATTTGATGTTCCAGTTCGCGATCCGGCTGTCGACGATCTCGATGGCCGGCAGCGCGTATTCGGTGGCACGGATGAGGTCGGCGTAGGTGTGGCGTTCGTGCGTCAGGTCGCGACCGATGACCAGGGCGACCTCGGCTTCGACCTTGGGCTGGATCAGACGACCGGCCGTCACCGGCTCGCCGTCGCCGACCGCCATGTCGGCAAACAGCATGCCGAAATCGGGCTGATCGACGCCGAGCTGCGCCTGGACCGCGAGGGAGGTCAGGCCGATCTTGCGACCGACCAGACGACGCCCCTGCGCGAGCCAGGCCCGGGTATTGGCTTCCTGCACGGCATAGGCGCCGTCCTGATCGGCCTGTGCCAGACGATCACGCAGCGGGGCAATGGCCTGACCACCGGCATGCGCCGCCATGAGCAGCGCAGCCGCGGCTTCCGTGTTGAGCAAGGAAGCTTCCGTCATTATTTGACCAGCTTCCAGTGGTTGTTCTCGACCTTGATCAGGACGATGGCCGAAGCGTCGTAGCCGGCATGGTCGCCAGCCGTCATCGAGTAGATGCCGTTGGTGCCGACCAGCTTGCTGGTCTTCTCGATGCCATCACGCAGGGCAGCACGGAACTCCGGCGTGCCCGGCTTGGCCTTGGCCTTGAGCGCGGCGTTGATGCCGTTCTGGGCGAGCAGCCAGGCATCCCACGAGGCGCCGGCGAAGGTCGAGCGCGAATCCGGGCCGTTCTTGGCTTCGAGTTCCTTGACGAAAGCAACGGCGTTCTTCTTGGCCGGGTGGCTGTCCGGCAGTTGTTCGGCAACGAGGACCGGGCCAACCGGAATCAGCGCGCCTTCGACATTCTTGCCGCCAACGCGCAGGAATTCCTTGCTCGTCACGCCGTGCGATTGGTAGATCTTGCCCTTGTAGCCGCGCTCGCGCAGGGTGATCTGCGGCATGGCCGCCGGCGTACCCGAGGCGCCGACGAACACGACGTCCGGCTTGGCCGACATGATCTTCAGGATCTGGGCCTGGACGCTCGGATCGGCACGACCGTAGCGTTCGCTGGCGACGATGTTGAGCTTGCCTTCGCTGGCCTTGGTCAGCGCCTTGAGCAGCAACTCACCCCAGGAGTCCGAGAAGCCGATGAAACCGATGGTCTTGGCACCGCTTTCGACCATGTCGGCGACGATGCGATTGACCATGAGGTCGGCTGACGGCTCGCTGCGGAAAACATAGCCGCGCTTGTCGCCGGAGACATCCAGCGGCGCAACGGAAATCATCGGCGTCTTTTCGCCATTGGCCACATCGGCCATGGCGGTCGCCGTGCTGATCAGGTTGGGGCCGAGAACGACGTCAACCTTGTCTTCGGAAATCAGCTTGCGCACGTTCTTGACGGCGTTGGTCGGGTCGGTGCCATCGTCGAGCAGGATGAAATTGATTTTTTCGCCGCCCACCGTCGTCGGGAACAGCGCGACCGCCTTCTTGGTTTCGGCGCCCAGGGCAGCGGCCGGGCCGGTCAGCGAGGCGATGACGCCGACGTTGATGTCTGCAAAAGCCGGGGCGGTAGCCAGGGCAGCGATGGTCAGGGCCAGCAGTTTGTTCAGTTTCATTTTTTTGTCTCCTCGGGGTATCGGATGGATCAATTGTGCAACTTATTGCGGAATTCGGCGGAATGCGCCATTCAGGTAAATCAGCGCTTCACCGTCGTTGCGCTCGCAGGTCGCGAGCACTTCGCACAGGAAGGCGTGGTGGGTGCTTTCGTCGAACACCTTGATGACGCGGCAGTCGAAATTGGCCAACGACCCATCCAGCGTCGGCGCGCCGGTGACCAGCTCGCGCCAGCCGCCGAAATTGAAGCGGGCATCGCCATGGACCTCCTTGATCATGCCGGCAAAGGCCTTGGCGACCTCCTCCTGCTCGCCGGCCAGGACATTTACGCAGAGTGCGCCGCTGTTCAGGATGACCTCGCTGGCTGCGACGTTCTTGTTCACGAAGACGACCAGACGCGGCGGATCGGCCGTCACCGAACAGACGGCCGTCGCCGTGAGTCCGGCGCGGCTTTCACCGTCGCGCGCCGTGATGATGGTCACGCCGATGGCAAAGTGCCGCATGCCGTAGCGGTGGTCCTCGGCACTCACGGTCGGCATCGCAGCCAGCCGCTTGTTCGGCGTCCAGTCCAGCAGTTGGTTGATTTCCTGGCTCATGGACATGGCCTCACTGAAACTGCGTCGTGGCCGCCGGCTTGGCGCCGAACGGGTTGGGTTGCGGCAGCGGATTGCCCAACAGATGGCCGCCCAGCAGGTCGCCGATATTGTCCTGATTCTGCGTGATGTGGTTGGCACCAACCAGGATGTCGCGCATCTGGCGCTGCATCGGGCAGTTCATCCAGACACCACGCGTCGAGGTCTTCTTGAAGATCATGTGGGCCGCTTCGAAGCACTCGCCGCCGGTGAACTGGTTGGTGGCGAAGTGGCGGATACGAACGTCGAGCGGCACCATCTGCCCCTTGGACGCGAAGCTCCAGGCTTCCTCGGTGTTCTGGATGACGCGCGACGAGGCGCCGATGATCTTGGCGTAGGCCTCGCCGAGCTTGCCCTTGATGAATGGGTCCTGAACGGCGGCACCGACGGCCTGATTGATGTTCTGGCGCGGCACCATGTGCTCGATGTAGAGATCGACCATGCCGCGCGCCATGCCGATGATCACCGACGACACGGCCGCGTAGAAGACGTAGAAGAACGGCATCTTGTAGAGGTTCTCGACACCGCCGTGCGAATGCTCGTCGTAGGCGCCGATGGCATGGCTGCGATAGTCGGGAACGAAGACATCCTTGATGACCAGTTTCTTGGAACCGGTTCCGCCCAGGCCGACGACGAACCAGTCGTCGACGATCTCGAAGTCGCTGCGCTGGATCCAGAAGGAACGGAAGACCAGCTCGCCGTTTTCCTCGACGCGGCCGCCGACGAAGGCGCCGCCGGCAGCATGGTCGCAGCCGCTGGAGGTCAGCCATTCGCCGTTCAGCTTGTAACCGCCTTCGATCTTGGAGACGGTACCGAAGGGGGCATACGAAGACGAAACGAGCTGGGTGTTGTCGTCGCCCCACAGTTCGTCACCGACCTTTTGCGGCAGGAGGCCGACTTCGAAGGGGTGAACCCCGAGCACCATGACGTTCCAGGCGCTGGACGGACAGCCGCGAGCCAGCTCCATCAACACCTTGTTCAGCACGTTCGGATTCATCTCGTAACCGCCCCAGCGCTTGGGCTGGAGGATCTTGAAGAAACCGGCATCCTTGAAAGCCTGGATAACTTCCTTGGACACCATGCGGTTCTTCTCGCACTCGTTTGCTTGCGCACGCAACATCGGGATCATGTCGTGGGCGCGCTGGACAATCTCTTCCGCGCTGGGGATGTGCAGGGCGGCCGTTTCAATTTTGCTCATGTCAGGACTCCTCAAATTTTCGAAATGTTTGCTTCAGATCCGGACGTGCTTGGCGTCCGGATGTTGTTCAGTTGGACTCGGCGCTGATGACGCCGTAGCCGGCGATCCACTCGTTGATCGGGCGGTAGTAATCCTGGCGGGCGGTATAGCCACCGGCGGCGGCAATCGCGGCAAAGGCGGCGACCCAGGTCCGGATTTCATGGGTTGAACGCCCCGCCGCTTTCGAGATTTCCTCGATTTCAAATTGGTCGATTTTTTCCAGTTGACCGTGAATAAGCAGGTTCATGAAGTTCAAGTCCCACTCGGGGTTGAGCGGCGTCAGATCACATTCCGCCGTGCCGAAGACCTTGCCGGTGGCGATGGTGCGCGCCTGGCGGGCAGCCCGGAATTCCGGCGTCGGATTGCGGCCGGCGATCAGGAAATTGGCGATCTCGTCGGGTGCCCCGGCCAGGAGCGGCACCGGCGGTTCGTGCGAAAGACCGCCCGTGCCAAGGATGAGCACACGCTTGTCGAGCTTGGCGATGAACTGGCCGACCGCCTCGCCGAGCTTGCGCACCCGCCGATAAGGGCCGAACGGCGGCGCCACCGAATTGATGATGATGGGGATGACCGGATAGCGCGTCAGGCTGCCGGTGACCTCTTCCAGCGTCTGCGTGCAACCGTGATCGACCTGCAGGCGATGCGAGATGGCGATATCGAGGTCGCTGTTCAGGATGTGCCTGGCCAGATCGAGCGCCAGATCCTTCGGAATCGACAGCGAACCGAGCATCGTCTGGTAGTCGCCGACCGACTCGGCCGCCGTGGCGATGACGAAGGGCGGCATCAGGTCGTAGAACAGGCCGTTGTAGTGATCCGGCGCGAAGATGATGATGAGTTCCGGATCGAAGGCCTCGACCTCGGCCCGCGACTTGGCGAGGACGGCGTCGACTTCGGCGACCACATCGGCACCGGGATCGTTCAGGCCGCGCAGCGGGGTGTGGGACAGGCATTTCAGCTTGATGCTCATGAATGCTCCAGATTCTGTGTTTTCAGGCAAGCCGCTCCCGTCGGGAAAACCATCGTTCCCGTCCGAAAGGACAATTCATTGAGAGGGTGTTGGGCCGGTGCTACCGGCACAGGTCCCGGCCTAGCCGGTATCCGCTACGCAATCGGTCAAGTTCATCTCCACGCCTCGTTGTTTTATTTGATGGAGCCATTCTAGGGAGATGCAAGCACCGACGAAAATTTATCTCGGAAATGTTCACAATATGCACAACTTTGTTTTTAAAATAAATAAAAGCAAAATTGGAGTGAAAATGCGCCCATCGAGTGGAGCCAGCTATCGACATGTACAAGGTCTGAGCCGCGGCCTGGCCATCCTGCATGCGATCAACCTGTCGCCTGAAGGCTGGTGCACCATCGCCGAACTCAGCGCCAGCACGGGGCTGCACCGAACGACCGTGCGCCGTTTGCTCGAGACGCTGCAGAGTGAAGGCTACGTCCGGCGCAGCGCTTCGGACGACAGCTATCGCCTGAACCAGAAAATCCGCCAGCTCAGCGACGGCTTCACCGACGACGAATGGATATCGGAAATTGCCAATCCGGTGCTCGGAGAACTGCTGCAAACGGTGGTCTGGCCATCGGACCTGTGCACCCTGGACGGCGACAGCATGCTGGTGCGCGAAACCACCCATCGCTTCAGCCCGCTCTCGTTTCACCGGGCCATGATCCGCCAGCGCATGCCGGTGCTGTTCACCTCGGCCGGGCGGGCCTATCTGGCCTATTGCAGCAGCGAGGAACGGCAGCAGATATTGCGTCTACTGGCTGCCGGCAACGATGAGCAGGCCAATTTCGCCCGCAATCGCATCCTGGTCGAACAGATGCTGGAAAAGGTTCGCCGCCAGGGCTATGCCAGCAACGACGGCGAATGGAACCAGCAACTCAAGATTGCCGCGATCGCGGTGCCGGTTCGCCATAACGGCACGGTGCTGGCGTCCATTAACGTCGTGTTCCTGAAAAAAGCCCTGAGCGTGCCTGAAGCGGTCGTCCGTTACCTGCCAGCTTTAAATCGGGCGGTCGACAAGATCGAAACGCAATTGAATGAGCGAGACACCTCGACCACCCGGCGCACTCCTGGCAAGAATGCCTAGCGCGCCCTAGGCAAGTTCCGGGAAAAGCACTTCGGTAAATCCGAAGCGGGCGAAATCGCGCATCCGCGACGGGAACAGGCGACCGATCAGGTGATCGCACTCGTGCTGGACGACGCGGGCGTGAAAGCCGTCGACCGTCCGGTCAATCGGATGCCCATCCGGGTCGAATCCCTGATAGCGGATGCGGGCATAACGCGGCACTTCGCCACGCAGGCCAGGGACAGACAGACAACCTTCCCAGCCCGCTTCCTCCTCTTCCCCCAAGGGCGTGATGACCGGGTTGATCAGGATCGTCTGCGGAACGGCGCCCGCATCGGGATAGCGCTCGCTTTTGTCGAAACCGAAAATGACGACCTGCAAGCCGACGCCAATCTGCGGCGCCGCGAGGCCGACGCCGCCGGCAGCGGCCATGGTGTCGAACATGTCGTCGATCAGTTGTTTGAGTTCGCTCGTGCCAAACTCGGCAACCGGCTCGGCTACCTTGTTGAGCAGCGGTTCGCCCATGCGCAGGATCGGTCTGACGGCCATCGTGTTGTCCTTCTCAATGTCGGTTCAGCCAATGACACCACAGTTTGCCGGCACCGCCAAACACCACGAAGGCCCGGCATACGAGGAATTCGTCATTCGAGTGCTGACAGCCGGGCACTTTTTATATGCCAAAAAATAATAACCAATTAATAATTCATTCTTTTTGATTGTTTAGAAACTCCCTAGACTGGCCACATCAAATCTTTCCAGCGGAGTTTCCCATGTTCAAATTTGGCCTTTTTTTCGCGTTGACCGTCGCAGCCAGCCTGGGTAGCGCCTTCGGCCAGACGACGCTGCTCAACGTCTCCTACGATCCGACCCGCGAGTTGTACAAGGATTTCAACGGGGCTTTCAACAAGCACTGGCAATCGAAAACCGGTCAGGTCGTCCAGGTTCGCCAATCGCATGGCGGTTCCGGCAAGCAGGCCCGTTCGGTGGCCGACGGCCTTGAAGCCGATGTCGTGACGCTGGCCCTGGGTTATGACATCGATGCCCTGGCTGAACGCAAGCTGATCCCGCCCGACTGGCAGAAGCGCTTCCCGAACAATTCCTCACCCTACACCTCGACCATCGTCTTCCTCGTCCGCAAGGGCAACCCGAAGGCCATCAAGGACTGGGGTGACCTGGCCAAGCCGGGCATCGGCGTCATCACGCCGAATCCGAAAACCTCCGGTGGCGCCCGCTGGAACTATCTGGCGGCCTGGGCCTGGGCCTTGAAGCAGCCGGGTGGCAACGAGCAGAAGGCCAAGGAATTGCTGAGTGCCATCTTCAAGAACGTGCCGGTGCTCGATTCCGGCGCCCGCGGTTCGACCACGACTTTCGTCGAACGCGGCCTGGGCGATGTGCTGATCGCCTGGGAAAACGAAGCCATCCTCGCCGTCAATGAACTCGGCAAGGACAAGTTCGAGATCGTCGCCCCCAGCCTGTCCATCCTTGCGGAACCGCCGGTGGCCGTGGTCGACAAGGTGGTCGAGAAGCGCGGCACTCGTCTGACGGCGCAGGCTTATCTGGATTACCTGTATTCCGAGGAAGGTCAGGAAATTGCCGCCAAGCACTATTACCGGCCGAGCAATGCCAAGGTCGCGGCCAAGTACGCCAAGGTATTTCCCAAGCTCAAGCTGGTGACCATCGACGATACCTTCGGCGGCTGGCAGAAGGCCCAGAAGCTGCACTTCGCCGACGGCGGCACCTTCGACCAGATTTACCTGAGGAAATAGGCATGGGCGCATTTGTTCTGAACGAACACGAGATCGAGCAGACGGCCAAATGCATCAAGGCCGTTTCTCACCCGCTCCGGCTGGGGATGGTCTGTCTGCTGGCGCAGGGCGAGCAGACGGTCAGCAACATATGCAGCGAGCTTGGAACGACACAGCCCAATATCTCGCAGCATCTCGCGCAACTCCACATGCAGGGCCTACTCAAATCGCGCAAGGAAGCCAACCGCGTCTATTACGCCATTGCCGACCAGCGATTGAGCGAGATCATCGGCATGCTGCAGGAAATTTACTGCAAATAGCGCATGTTCTCCCCAGGCAGGGGGCAAGCGGTGACTGGAAGCAGTGCCCAAAAATTAGGCGCCGGACTGAAAGTCTTTTCCCTACAAGGCATTGGCAGAACTACCCAATGCTCACCCCCAGACTTATCCACAGGAAATGTGAATAATCGCCCACCAATCGGAAAAACTGCCGGTCATATGACCTAGGTCATGATCATGCCAAGGTAGCTGGACTATCTTGCTTTTGCAGTATCCGATATTGTTCGCAGATATCCATAAGACGCAAGGCTCGGGGGTCCCATGACTATCGCACGCAAACTGGCGATGGCTGTCGCCATATTCCTTCTGCTGATCATCGCAACGGGTGGAATAGCCCTGTTCCAGCTGGGAAAGGTCGGCAGCGTCGCTGACCATATTGCCGAACTGGAACTGCCTTCGGTTCGTTTTGCCGGCGCCATGCGCGCCGAGGCCATCGATTTCCGCAATCGTGAAACCCAGCTCCTGATCATCCGCAATTCGTCCGAAATCGACGAAACGCTCGGCCGCCAGAAGAAGAACCTCGATGACCTCAGGAAATTCGAAAGCGAATACGAGAAGACCGCGCTCCGCGACGAGCAGAAAACGCTGCTCAAGGACTATCGGCAAGCGCTGGACGTCTACATGAAGACCCACGACCAGCTTGTTCAGCTCGTCAGGTCCGGCGAGTCGGACAAGGCACTGGCCTACTTCCGTGGCGAGCAGCGCAAGGCATTCCGTGCGCTGCTCCCGGCCATCGACAAGATCGTCGAGGATAGCGCGAGCAACAGTGATCGTCTGCGCGCCGAGTCGATTCAGGTGCGCAGCGAGGCGCGCATCGAGTTGATTGTCAGCGTCCTGCTGACCGCCATCGCCGGCATCGCGATCGGCACCCTGCTCTATCGTTCTGTCGTGACACCGCTGGAGAAGGTCCAGAGCACCATTTCCCGAATCGTCGAAACCAAGGATTTCACCCAGCCGATCGGGATAGCCGGCAACGACGAGATTGCCAGGACAGCCATCGCTGTCGATCTCCTGACGTCCACCATGCGAACCACACTGAGCGATTTTTCCGCCGTGATCAGGGAGCTTTCCGAAATGGCGACGCAACTGGCCACCTCGGCAAAGCATGTCGAAGCCAGCTCGCTGGAGCAATCCGACAGCGCCTCGACGATGGCGGCGACGGTCGAAGAGATGACGGTGAGCATCAATCAGGTTGCCGACAACGCCCAAAGCCTCGCCGAGGCCGCCGCCGATTCCGACAACGCGGCCACCGAAGGACGCACCGTCATGCTGCAAACCGTCGAGCAGATGAAAAACATCGGTGGCCGAATCGAAGACACCTCCGCTGCCATCAACACACTCGGGCAGGCATCCGTCGAAATCACCTCGATCGTTCAGGTCATTCGCGAGGTGGCCGATCAAACCAATCTGCTGGCGCTCAATGCGGCCATTGAGGCGGCCCGGGCCGGCGAACAGGGACGTGGCTTTGCCGTGGTCGCCGACGAGGTTCGCAAGCTCGCTGAACGCACCTCGCTGGCCACCCAGGAAATCGCCGGCAAGATCGAGGCGATCAAGAGCGGAACGGAGAGAGCTGGCAAACAGATGGAAATTTCAGTCGAGCAGGTCGCCTGCGGCATGGCCCGCGCCGATGAAGCCAACTCGGCGGTCGACCGCATCAAAAGCGGTTTTTCCCGGGTCGATGCCGAAATTTGCTCCATTTCTTCAGCCCTGAAGGAACAAGGCCAGGCCAGCAACGAGATTGCCGGGCGCATTGAACGGGTCGCCCAGGCCAGCGAAGAGAACAGTCGCAGCGCCGAGGAAGCAGCAGAGATGTCGCATGAACTGGCCAAGCTGGCCCAGCGCCTGCGCGACAACATCGCCACCTACAAACTGTAACGCCCCGCCCGGGCGGATTACGCAGCCAATTTGCCGGCTTTGACGGTCAACCGGAAAAAATGGCCAAAATTGAAATCGTGATCCGCCGGCAACCGGCCATTCGTTGAAACCCATGATGCCCAGAGGCTGGGCGACGGTCGATCCATTCCGCCCTGCACGCCGCTGCAGGAACGAAAAAAGGGGGCCGAAGCCCCCCGAAAGGTGGATGGGAACCAAACGCAGTAAGGCCCCCGCCCGCAGAGACACCCTGAGGGTGTAGGTAAAACCGCTTAGTCGCCGCCGCGCAGGTTCTGCACCTGGAAGAGTCCCGGCGGATTCTTCTTCGGATCGACCTGGCCCTTGAACTGGCCGGTCGTGCAGTGCTTGGACTGCAGGTCAACCATGGAGAAGGCGTCGTCGATACCGATACCGGCACCCTTGTTCACCGGCAGGTGGTGATCGGCGTGCGACTTGCCAACCATGAACACTTTCCACAACTCGCCCTTGCGGTCGTAGATCTCGTTGGCGCCGTTCAGGTTCTGCAACTGAACATCCATGTAGAAGACGCGCTTGCTGACCGGATGATTCGGATTGACCGGTGCAGCTTCGAGCACATACACCTTGCGGAGCTGCCAGGTGCCTTCATGGAAGCAGCCACCCTGACCGCCGAAGTTGACGTACTTGTAGCCATCGGCTTCGGGCGGCATGTCGGTCGCCAGCTTCAGTTCATCATGGTTCCACATCGGTAGCAGGACGTTCTTGGTGCCCTTGTAGGTCCACTTCATGTCTGATACGCGGCCGTTGTAGCCTTCGAAGTCTTCGATCATCAGGTCGGAGCCGAGGAAGGCATCCGTCGCCTGCCCCTGGGCCAGACGACGCACACGACGCTGGAAGCCGAGGTAAAGGTAGGCATCGTCGAGCTTGGCGTCATCCTCGAAACGCTGGATCAACAACTGCGTGTTCTTCAGATCGTTCGGCTCGTGCGCCTTGGTGTAGATGGCGCGGAAGATGCCGGACGGATTCGGCGTGAATTCCGGCACCGGCGCATCCTTGGTCCGGTGCATGAAGTTCAGGAAGTGGAAGTCCCACTTGAGCGTCTTCTCGACCTGGCCGGTCTGCATGTTGCGGTACTTCCAGTAAAACGGCGAAATGATCGCGCCGTCGCCCCAGTTCACGCCGTACTTGTAGTTCCAGGCCAGCTTCTCACCCGCGCGCGGATCCTTGGCATCCGGCTCTTCCGGGAAGGGACGGCCGGCCACGTAGCCAGTGATCATGTCACCTGCCTTGGCACCCAGCTTGGTCTTGTTCAGATTGGCCTTGGTCGCATCGACATAGCCTTTATGGACAGCGAACTGGGTGGTCGCACCAACCTTCATTTCGAACAAGCCATCCTTGATCAGCTTGTAGACACCAGCACCCAGCACATCCTTGAACTGGTCCACGTTGGCCTTGTTGATGACGGTACCCGCTGCCAGCCCCGGGAAAGAAGGCATCCCGGCCTTGTACGGATTGAAGGAGTTTTCGACGTCCGCTTCGGTCGCCGCAAACGCACTACCGACCAGACCCGCTGCAACGAACGGCAGCAAAGAAATCGTGATTTTTTTCATGTACATGTCTCCTGTTGTTTTAGAACTTGTAATTCACGCGAAGGAAGATGTCGTTTTCCTTGAACGCAGCGCCAATCGGGCCGGCACGGAAGCGACCGAGCGGTTCCATGCCACCGAGGCCATAGGACTGGCCGACGCCTTGAACACCATTGTTGTAGCTGGTGAAGGGGTCATACGGATTGCACGAGCGGCAGTCGTCGAACTTCCAGCGGGAACGACCTTCGGCCAGTTTGTAGTTGGCACCGATGGTGACTTTCAGATCGTTCGAGACATTCCATTCAAGCTGTGGCGCAATCGCCGATGCCTGAGCCTGGAAGTCATGCGCCAGAATGATCTGCGGGCTCACCGTGCCATTGCGCATGAATCCCTTGATCAACAAGGTGGCAATGAAGTTATCCTCCCAGTCAGGCATACCGACCGGGCCCAGGGGCATCTGGTAGTACTCGTGTTCGAAAATGTGCTGATAGAACAACTGTCCCGAAATCAGCGTCGCAGAAGTTTCTCTGATGAACGGAATGAAGGTCGGGCGATCGATACCGATGACCGCGCGGAACACGTCATTCTTTGAGTACAACTCGCCCCGCGAGGTATTCGCGAATTCCTCGCCGTTGGTATAGGCGCCCTCAACCCGCACTGCCGCGGCAATGGCCGGCAACTGGAAGTCCATCGAGCCGCCGATGAGATTGACGCGTGGGAAATGCATGTCAAAAGCGATCAGGCCGCTAACCGGCGCACCATTGCCGGTCGGGCCGGCACGCCCCGTCGTGGTTCCGAGGAAGGGATTGACTGTGCCATTACCGTTGATCGAATGCAGCGAAGGCAACTGGGAACGATAGGTCAAGGCGTTCAGCGAGAAGGAGAGGCCGCCTGCCGTGACACCTTCGAACTTGGCACCCAACTGGGTATTGGACAAATCCCAGTCCGGCAGATAGACGTTCCGGATACCGATCTGGTGCGCCCCGAAGTTGGTGGCCAGCGTACCGCCCCCGGCGAAGTTGGCGACGGTTCCGCCGTTGTCCCAAAGATTGGCCATGCCGCGGAAGAAGCAACCGGCATCGAGAATGACGTTAGGCGTACCGCATTGGCCCAGATTGTTGGCCCGGAACTGATCAAAGTTCCAGACGATCTGGAAGTTGCGATCCTGCATCGACTCGCTGGCCCCCATGCGGTATTCAGCCTGGGCAATCCACATCGGGATGCGGATATCCGACAACTCGTCATAAATATTGTTGCGCGAGTAGTCGACCGGGTTGATCACATCGAGCACGCGGAAGAGGTCGGTTCGGCCCCAGACAACCTGCTGCTTACCAATCTTGAGGAAAAGCTCTTTGCCGTCACCCAGATCGAAGGTCTTCTTGGCATAGAGTTCGCGGATGAAATCCAGACGCTTGTTGAATTCCGGCAACTCCAGTTCCGACAGTTTCTTGTCCCCGTAGCCGCCAAAATCGCGACAACCGCGGCTATCGATGTCACAAGGGCGAACGGGCACACCAAATGCAACACCGCCTTCGGTCGAATGCCAGCGGTCACCCAGAACGCGCAAGCCCACATTGGGGTTATTGGCGTAACTATCGACAAATGCATTGTTCACCAAGCCAAATGCACCGTTCACCGCGGTATAGCCAAGGCCGCCACCATGCGGCACCTGCCCGCCCGGGACGCCCGTGCTCTCGATCATGATCGGACCACCAGCATCCTTGCCGTATTCGCTGCTGTTCATGCGATAAACGCCATCCCAGCTGCCACGCAAAATGCTGTGCACACCCCAGCCGTTTCCAAACTTCTTGTCGGCTTCGAGTTGCATGGTGTTGCGGAACTTGGCGAGTCCCGCATGTTCCCGATGTGCAGTATGGTTTTCGTAGGTCAGATCGACCTGCCAAGGCGATGATGACTCTCCCATATCTGGCAGGTCATTCGCGGACGCCTGCGTTGCAAAAGCTGCAGTCAGCGCCGCCGCGATTAGCGAAAGGCACCTTCCCGGTTGATACTTTGTCTCCATGGATTCATCCCCCAATGGTATTTGTTAAAAGGTTTGCTGTTCCCCCGGTCTTCCGGAGTGTTGTTAATCGTTTTCCAGCACACCGTCTTCGTCGTAGTGCACCGCCGTCACAAACTTCGGTTTGAAGACGACACACCATGACGGCACGATCAGAACGGCAGCGATCGCGTTGACGATGAGCATGAAGGAAAGCAGGATCGCGGCGTCCGACTGGAATCGCAGGTCGGACATGAAGATCCACATGACGACGCCGGCAATGAGGGTGGCGGCGGTAAAGCTGACCGCGTAACCGGTAGTCGCCACGGCGTTGATGACCGCCTGCTTGATGTCGCGCAAATGAGCGAATTCCTCGCGAATCCGGTCCATGAAATAGACCGCGTAGTCGATCCCAACCCCGACGCCCACGGCGATAACCGGCACCGTATTGACGCTGATGCCGATGTTCATCGCGCCCATGTAGGCATAGGTCATGAGGGTCGAGAACAGCATCGGCAGGATCATCAGCCAGCCGGCATGCAGCGAGCTGTAATAGATCATGACGATGACGAAGGCGAGGATCATGACCGCCGGGATGATGATCATGTGGTCGGTATGCAGCGCCTGATTGCCGGCTGCCGTCACACCGATGATCCCGCCGCCGAGTTCGATGTGCAGACCCGGAACCTCCTTCTCGATCTGCTTGATACCCTCCTCGGCCAGCGCAACGATCCGGTTGATGGTGTCGGCCTGGTGATCCTTGTAATAAAAGACCATGTCCGCTTCATCCTCGTCCGGTGTGACGAATTCCTTGAGCGCCCCCGGAATCGGACTCGATGCCATGTAGGCGAACATCAGGCCGCCGATTTCATCGGCCGAGTCGGGCAACTGCATCCAGCGCGGATCATCGTTGTGGGTCAGCTTATTGACCACCCGAACAACGCCGGGAATCGCCTTGGTGCCGCCCAGTTGCGGATCGGACAGCATGTGCGCCTGAAAACGCTCGATAGCCGCCATGACGTCGGGACGCTTGATGCCCCCCTTGTCGTCGGTGCGGGCGACCACGTGCAACTCTTCCGACCCCGGGAAGCGTGTATTGATCGCCTTGGTCGAGATGTTGTAGTCGTGGTCACGATGCAGAAGCGGAGATCCGGGCTCCGATTCGCCCAACTGCACCTTGCCCACCAGATAGGCACCGCCCAGGGCACCGATCAGCGTCAGGATGAGAATGGAACGGGCACCGCCATCCGTACCACCGGTCAGGGCCATGGCTTTGGCCAGGAAATTGCGGATGCCTTCGTTGCCGTTCTCGTGATTCCTTGGGGCAGGCAGAACGGTTAGCGCCAGAGGTACCATGAAATGGACGGTGAAGATGACCGAGAAGCCCCAGAAACCGGCGGCGATACCCAGCTTGTGGTTGAACGGCGCTGCCCCGAGCACGAGGACGGCAATACCGACCGCATCCACGATGATCGCCAGTGAGCCGGGACGGAACAGCGCATCGAGCGCGTTTCGAGCGGCCTTCTTGCCATCATGGACGATGGCCAGTTCTTCGTAATAGCGCACCACCAGTTGCACGCCGTGCGAAGTAGCCCGGGCAGCAATCAGGAAGGGGATGGGCAGCGACAGTGGTTCGAGGTTGATACCCATGGCCGCCATGAAGCCGAGGCCCCAGATCGAAGACAGGGCAATGCCGAGCAAGGGCAGCGCGATACCGTAAAACCGACGAAAGTAGAGAATGAGCAGTGTCGCCAGCAAGGCCAGCGTATAGGCCATGATCTCGACGATCTGGTTCAGATAGGTATATACCCAGCCGGTCAGCACCGGGTTGCCGGTCACATACAACTGATGCCCAGGCTTGGCCAGTGTCTTGCGGATTTCCTGCAACGCAGCGAAGGTGGTCGGATAGTCGATATCACCCTCGTTGAGCTGCGCCTTGATCAAGGCCGCCTTCATGTCCGGAGAGACGAGGAGGCCGTAGATGGTCGGATTGGAGATGACGTCTTTCTTCAGCTGCTCGAGTTCGGCCACGGTCCGCGTCGGCTTGAGCGGATCGTAGTAGGACTCGGAAGCGAATCCCCCCTGATCATCCAGAAAGACCTTGCGCGCCGTGCGGTGGGTCAAACTGCTCACGAGGTTGTGATTGACCCCGGGAAGGCTATCGACGCCCTGGGTTGCCTCGTGAATCAGCTTCAGCGTTTCTTCATTGAAGATCGTGCCGTTTTCCACTTCGACCGACATGACGATCATGTTGGCCCCGCCGAAATTTTCTTTCAGACGGTTGTAAACCTTGATGTAGCCGTGGTTCTGCGGCAACAGGTCGGAAAAATCAGTGAAGATACGCAATTTGGGCAGTGCCATGCCGAACAGGATGGTCACCACCAGAACCAGCGACAGGACGATCTTCGGATTGCGGAAAATCCACTCCTCGCCGGTATGTAGGCGATGCGTGATGGAATGGCGAAGTTTGCTAACCATTTTCTTGTCTGCTCCCGCTTCTTATTTGTTGTTTGCCGTGCCGACGGTACGCAGCAGGCCACCGGGACCACCGATGACGACAGCCTTCTGACCAGGCAAGGAAGCGCCGCCCCCCAGGAACATGGGCAGCGGGTCGGGATAGGGAACATTGCGCCACTGGTCCCCCTCGAGGCGGGCGATGATGCCGCCATTGCCAACCCCCAGCGGGACGCCGTCATGCATGAACAGGCGATTGAGCGGCGCCTGCGTGGCGTTGACCTGCTTCTGCCAGGTCACCCCACCATCACGCGTGTGCAGCATCTGCCCGGCGATCCCGCTCACCCAGCCTTCGCGGGCATCGCGAAAGAGCGCGGCATACGGGTAAAAATCGCCCGGGATCTTCGGGCCTTTTTTCCAGGTCGCGCCACCATCCTCGGAGGCCACGGTCAAGCCAAACTCGCCCAGTGCAAAGGCACGTTTGGCGTCAACAAACTGGACGGTCGTGATCTGGGTATCCTCACCCAAATCGACGGTATGCCAGGATTTACCCTGATCATGACTGCCCGCGATCGTGGCATTGGTACCGACCACCCACCATCCACCCTGGGGGTCGCAGGTCACCGCCAGCGGCGTTCGCGGCTGATCGATCTTGACCGACTGCCAGGTCTTTCCGTCAGCTTCGGCCGACCAAACCTTGTGATAGTGGTCAATCGCAACGAATCCCTGATTCGGGCACACCGCAATATCGACCAGGGAAACCAATCCCAACTGCTGGCGCGACCAAGTCGCCCCCATGTCACTGGAAACCAGGACTGCCCCGCTTTGCGTGCCAACCACAACAACCTTGCCATTGCTGGCAATAGCCTGACTGGTGTCATAGCGATGCACTGAACGCAGGCGCTCCGCAGCGATACCCGACATATCGGGCCCCTGCGTACAGGCAGCCATCAATCCACTGGTCAGCGCGATACCTACTGGCCATCGCGTCAAGCCGGAAATCCAACCCATAAAACCTCCTCCAGATTGAGAATCTTCCTGGGCGCTCTCCTGGCCGCCTTTTCGAGCCCTTTCAGCCGGTTCTATCCAGCCGATCAGCCCAAATGGAAAATCTCGATATTTTTACAATTAGAACTATCGTTCCCTACTCAAATACCGTCCAATACCATTTGATCGACGTATCGATACCTATTAGGTATCGACATATCGCCAGGCGGCCTAAGCGGGTTTTGGCCCGTTCAGGCAGGCGCAGCGATATCGAAAACGACCGGAGACGAGCGCTCCGGTCGAAAAAACTAGCGTCCGAGATCCTTGGCGGTTTTACCGCCAATACCCCATTGCGCCTTTGGCACATCCTGAATCCAGACTCGGGTGTTCTCGAGTGGCGCACCCAGCGCCTCGGCCATCGCTGCGCTGACTTTTTCGATCAGGACTTTTTTCTGCTCTTCGGTACGACCTTCGATCAGGTAAATTTGTGCGAACGGCATGTCGTCTCCTCGGGCGCAATCAGGCGAAATTGATGCTGACGCTACCCAGCGACTGGATGCGCAGATTGACGTGATCGCCGGCCGCAACCGAAACGGCCTCGGTGACGCCGCCGGAAAGAATCATCGTTCCGGCCGGAATCTCTTCGCCGCGAGCGCCGAGGTGATTGGCCAGCATGGCAATGGCGGCAGCCGGGTGCCCGAGCACTGCAGCGCCCGCTCCGATCGCCACGGCCTGTCCATTCTTTTCCATGACCACGCCCAGCGTGCGCAGGTCGAGCCCCTCGACGGGGACAGCCATGCCGCCCAGCACGTAACGCGACGACGAACAGTTGTCGGCGATGACGCTCTTCAGGTCGAACTTGAAGTCGCGGTAGCGGGAGTCGATGACCTCGATACCCGGCATTACGAAATCGGTCGCAGCGAGGACAGCGCCAACATGGCAACCCGGGCCCTTGAGGGCCTTCTTGAGGACGAACACGATTTCCGGCTCGACCTTCGGATGAATCAGTTCCTTGATCTTGACCTCACCGCCATCCGGCACGGTGAAATAGTCGACCAGGAAGCCGAAACACGGCGTTTCGACACCCATCTGTTTCATCTTGGCATGCGAGGTCAGGCCGCACTTGAGGCCCACCACGCGGTTGCCGCGCGCCAGCTTGCGGCGCAGGATTTCGTTCTGGATGGCGTAAGCGTCATCCCAGTCCATTTCCGGATGGGCATCGGTAATCTTGACGACATCGTGCGCCTGCAACTCTGCGTTTTCGAGCAGTTCAGCGAGCTGCGCAATCGTTTGTTGGTTCAGTTTCATTTCAGCAATCCCCGTTCTCTGGCCATGGTGATGGCGGTGTCTTCGATCATGTCCTCCTGCCCGCCGACCATGCCTCTGCGGCCCAGCTCGACGAGGATGTCCCGCGCCGGCACGCCGTACTTGGCGGAGGCGCGTTTGGCAAACAGCAGGAAGGAGCCATAGACGCCGGCATAACCGAGCGTCAGCGCATCGCGGTCGATACGGATCGGGAAGTCCATGATCGGCACGACGAGGTCTTCGGCGACATCGGTGATCTTGGCGACGTCGACACCGGTTTCGATGCCCATCAGGCTGCACACG
>JAGTRS010000001.1 GCA_018262195.1 Pseudomonadota bacterium
CAGGAAGGGACTCGAACCCCCACACCTTTCGGCGCCAGAACCTAAATCTGGTGCGTCTACCAATTTCGCCACCTGGGCAGGCGGGGCGAATTCTAGCACTGACTACCCCACGTTCTCCAGAGCAAGCTGACGATGTCCGTTGATCATTACGAAAATTTCCCGGTAGCTTCGCTGCTGCTGCCGCCAGCAATGCGCCAGCCGATCGAGGTGGTTTACCGCTTCGCCCGCAGCGCTGACGACATTGCCGACGAGGGCGACGCTTCGCCCGACGAGCGCCTGGCCGGGCTGGCTGCCTATCAGGCAGAACTGGACCGGATCGCCGCTGGCACAACGCCGCAGACACCGCTATTCGTTGAACTGGCCAAGGTCATCGCCACCCACGCGCTACCCATCCAGCTCTTCCGTGACCTGCTCGATGCCTTCGCGCAAGATGTCGTCAAGACGCGCTATGCCGACTATCCGGAACTGCTCGATTACTGCCGCCGCTCGGCCAATCCGGTCGGTCGGCTGGTGCTGCATCTGTTCGGCCGCACCGAGCCGGAACACCTTGATCAATCCGACTGCATCTGTAGCGCATTGCAGTTGATCAACTTCTGGCAGGACGTCGCCATCGACTGGCAAAAGGACCGCGTTTACATCCCGCAAACCGACTTTCCGCATTTCCGCATCGGTGAAGACGACATTGCACACAGCCGCTGGTCGGCCAACTGGGCGGCGCTGATGGATTTCGAGATCGACCGGGCCACCGCGCTGATGAAGCGCGGCGCCCCGCTTGTCCACGCTCTGCCCGGCCGCCTCGGCTGGGAAATCCGGCTGACGATCCAGGGTGGGCTGCGCATTCTTGAACGCATTCGGCAGGTGCGAGGTGACGTTTTCAACCGCCGGCCGAAGCTTGGCAAATGGGATTGGCTCGTTCTGGCTGGCCGTTCCATTAGAATGTAGCCCTATGAATCCAGACCAATACTGCCAAGAGAAGTGCGCCAAAAGCGGCTCCTCTTTCTACTACAGCTTCCTGTTTCTGCCCTTGCAACGTCGGCGCGCCATCATGGCGCTCTACGCCTTCTGCCGCGAAGTCGATGACGTCGTCGATGAATGCAACGACGTTTCGATCGCCTCGACCAAGCTCGCCTGGTGGCGCCAGGAGATCGAACGCGTTGCCGAAGGCAAGCCGCAACACCCGGTCGGCCTGGCACTGGCAGGGCTCGACAAGAGCATCAACCTGCCGAAAGAGCAGCTGCTGGAAATCATCGACGGCATGGAGATGGATCTCATACAGTCGCGCTATCTCGACTTCAAGGGGCTGTCGCTCTATTGCTATCGCGTCGCCAGCGTTGTCGGCCTGCTCGCCGCCGAGATATTCGGCTACACCGACCGCCAGACGCAGAAATACGCCCACGATCTGGGCATGGCCTTCCAGCTCACCAACATCATTCGCGACATCGGCGAAGATGCCCGGCGCGGCCGTATCTACATCCCGATGGATGAACTCAAGCAGTTCAACGTACCGGCCGCCGACATCCTGAACGGCAAATATTCGGACAACTTCACGGCACTGATGCAGTTCCAGTACGAACGGGCCGAGAAGTACTACGAGCAGGCGTTTGCCCAGTTGCCGGCCGTCGACCGCAAGAGCCAGCGCCCCGGCCTGATCATGGCAGCGATCTATCGCACCGTGCTAGACGAGATCAAGCGCGAGAATTTCCAGGTGCTGCACCAGCGCATCTCGCTGCCGCCGACGCGCAAGCTGTGGCTGGCCGCCAAGACCTGGATCAAGGGCTGAAGCCTTGAAAGTCGCCGTCATCGGTGGCGGCTGGGCTGGCCTTGCCGCCGCGGTCGAGCTGACGGCAAGCGGCGCCGAGGTCACCCTCTTCGAAGCCGGCCGCGTACTCGGCGGCCGGGCTCGGGGCGTCGAGATCGATGGCCGCCAGCTCGACAACGGCCAGCACATCCTGCTCGGGGCCTACCGCGACACACTGGCGCTGATGCGCCGGGTCGGTGCCGATCCCTACGAACTCTTCGACCGCCGGCCATTGCAGGTCATCGACAATACGGGCTTTCGCCTCGCCCTGCCTCGCATGCCCGCCCCGCTCAATGTCGCCTGGGGCCTGCTGACCGCCAACGGCGTCAGCTTCGGTGAAAAGCTGAAAACGGCGCTCTGGATGGACGGCATCAAGCGCCGAGGCTTCAAACTGCCCAGCGAAATGACCGTCGCCAAATGGCTGGACGCCGCCGGCCAAACCGGCACCCTGCGCCGCCACCTCTGGGAACCGCTTTGCCTCGCCGCGTTGAACCTGCCGGCGGAACGCGCCTCGGCGCAGTTGTTCGCCAACGTACTGCGCGACAGTCTGGGCAGTTCGCATCGTGAAGACACTGACCTCCTCCTCCCTCGGGTCGATCTCGGCCAACTGCTCCCGGAACCGGCCGGACAATGGTTGCAGGCGCACGGCGCGCAAATCCGCCTGAGTACACGCGTCAGGCAGATCACGGAAGCCGAAAATGGCATCGCCATCGACGGTGAGCCCTTCGCCGCCGCCATCATCGCCACCGCGCCGCAGCATGTCGGCGCCCTGTGGTCAGCTGCAGCAACGAATTTCGCCTACGAGCCGATTGCCACGCTCTACCGGAATTTTGAGCCAGAAATAAAATCCCCTTTCCCAATGAGCAACCACCTCGGCGGACATTGCCAGTGGGTAGTCGACCGTGGGCAAGGCATGCTGGCCTGCGTCCTGAGCGGGCACGGCGATTGGGAAATACTGGACGATGCCACGCTCGCAGCCGCACTCGACCAGGAACTAGGCCTGCCAAACCCGACAGGCTGGCACAAGGTAATCCGCGAAAAACGCGCCACTTTTTCGGCCCAACCCGGCTTGCATCGCCCGGATTTCCGGACAACCGACCCGCGCGTTCTCCTGGCCGGCGACTACACCTGGGCGGACTACCCGGCGACGCTCGAAGGCGCTGTGCGCAGCGGCCTACGCGCTGCACGCCACCTCACCAAGAGCTGAAGTCAGCTCAAACTTCCACGGTCAACTGGAAAAAACGGGCGAATTTGAAATGTGGATTTCTCCAGTTACGATCGAGAGGTAGTACTTATTCAAGCTGGCGGAGGGTCCGTCATTGCGGACGAGAGGTCGGTTATGTGCCCATTCCGGCCATCCAGCCTCCTCCAGAGCGGTCAGTCAGCTGAACCCGGCTATTTCGTACTTGAATGCTCCGAAGCGGCCGGTGGCGACCTCACACATCCGGCCAGGACCCGTCATCGGTAGGCTCGCCCGGAAGGTCCGGTCTACGCTGTCAACAGACTTACTGTGCTCTCAATACCAGTCAAACCGTCCAGGAAACCCGGAGCGGTTGGCTCATCGTTCCAACATCGATGCTTGACAAGTCCGTAATCTTTATTATTATCCAATTGGTTAATTAACCAATTGGATAAGCATGAACAGGCATTCCGATGCGCTCAGCGTAACCTTCGCCGCTTTGGCCGATCCCACGCGGCGGGCGATGTTGTTGCGCTTATCTCAAGGCGAGATCAGCGTGTCCGCCCTGGCTGAGCCATTCCAAATGAGTTTGCCCGCTGCCACGAAACACTTGCGCGTACTGGAACACGCGGGCTTGGTGCAAAAGAGCCGAGACGCACAACGCCGCCCTTGCCGTATTAACGCTGAGCCGCTCAAACAAGCCACCGACTGGATGGCGCAATACCGTCAATTTTGGGAAGGCAGCTTGGACAGGCTGGACGCCTATTTGCAGCAACTTCAAGCGGCGGAAAAGTCCCAGGACAGTGACGTGGAGGCTCTGTCGGCAAAATCCTCCGTGAATTTGAACCCAGCTACCGACATCACGAACAAGCCCGCTTTCAAGAGCGCGGCCAAAAAAACGCGCAGCCAAAAACACACAACATCGAAGTCAGCACCGGAAAGGAAAGCCCCATGAGCAACACCGCCCTCTCTCCGTTCGTCATTACTCGCGAATTTCGCGCGCCGCGCGCTTTGCTTTGGCAAGTGCAAACGCAAGCCCAGCACTTGCAGCACTGGCTCAGCCCTGAAGGTTTTCACACCATTCATGCGGACATGGACTTCCGAGTGGGTGGGCGCTACCACTATGGGCTTGAGGGGCCGAATGGCCTGCAAATGTGGGGCTTGCAGCAGTTTTTGGAAATCGTCCCCGAGCGAAAAATCGTGCATCTGCAAAGCTTCTCCACCCCCGAAGGTGGTCTTGGTCGCCACCCCATGGCGCCTGCATGGCCCGCCTATATGCATGTGACTGCCACTTGGGAAGATAGTGCCAACGGCGGCACGATCCACACCATCTCTTGGCAACCACACGAGAGCGACGACGCGGGGATCGCCACTTTCGACGGCGCACGCGACGGAATGAATGCAGGCTTTGCGGGTACCTTCGCCAAGCTTGATGCGTACTTGGTCAAACTGCAAGGTTGAACCCCTCTCTCCCGCGCAGCCTTGATTTGCCCTGACATCCGATTGAACATCAGGAGAACAATACATGAGCGACATCGTCACGTATCCATCGCCCACCGAATTGCATTTTTCGCGCTTCATTGCCGCCCCTCTGGTCTTGGTGTGGCGCGCCCACACCGAGCAAGGTCAATTGGAGCGGTGGTGGGGACCTGAGGGTTATTCAATCAACACGCATGAAATAGATGTGCGTCCTGGCGGACGTTGGAAATTCATCATGCACGGTCCTGGTGTGAGCACCGACCCCAACTCGCCATTTGGTGGCCCGGCCACCGACTTCCCCAACCTCATTCAGTACGAAGAGGTGGTGCCAGAGACAAAGCTTGTTTGGTCGCACGGCAGTTTTGATGAGGTGATGTTCCACGTCACCACTACTTTCAAAGCTGAAGGTGACGGCACCCGCCTGGAAACCACCATGCGATTGTCTAGTCAGGCTGAGCGCGATGCCAAGGCCACGTATGCGGTGCCGGGCCACGAGTCCACGATGGGCAAGCTAGAAGCCTATTTGCGTCATCCGCACCACGAGCTGTCTTTCACGCGGGTGCTGCCAGCGCCCGTGGCCAAGGTTTGGGCGGCTTGGACGGTGCGCGAGCAACTCATGCCTTGGTATTGCCCCAAACCCTGGCAGGTAACCGAGTGCGAGATCGATTTACGCCCCGGCGGCGCATTTCGCACTCTGATGCATGGACCCGACGGCGAAACTCACGATCTCATGAGCTGCTACTTGATAGTAGAGCCCGAACGACGCCTGATATGGACCAATGCCCTGCAGCCCGGCTATGCCCCTGCCACCAAACCGTGGTGCACCTGCGCGGTGGAGCTGCAAGCTGTAAGCGAAACTGAAACGCGCTTGACTGCACGCGTGATGCATGCCGATAGTGCTACTTGCGAAGATCACGCCAAGATGGGTTTCCCTCACGGCTGGCATGTGGCATTGGATCAAATGTTGGCGATGCTGGTGCGGTAAGGAAGAGGACGCGCAAGCACCCGGAATTGCTCGCACTAGCCGAGCAATTCCCTACAGAGCCAAATACTTCCTCATGCCAAACGCAAATAAAATTCGATGAATTCTCTCAATGTCAGCAAACGCTGCTATAGCAGTCCTATGGGCTAAGAACCGCTACTTCAGCTTTGGGCACCTTAGAGCCCATCCTATCCTCGGATTCATCGCCGAAAAGCGGTCATCGGCATTCGGCTTCCCGGAAGCGGACATTCCCTGCCGGCAGGAGCGTGCCCATTCTGCCCCCCAGAACGCTAAAGGACGGATAACGTCTGACAGCAGCCTTTCCCGCCGGATCTTCACTGATAATGTCTCGGCCAAATAGGACGCAGAGTCTATTTTCCGAATCTGTCTGCAATGCATCGGTTACCCGCCACTCAGCCACATACATTAGTGATTGACAGCTTCCGTCTCCAATTGGCGCGGACTCTCGACCATAAGCGGGATACTCATCGCGCATAAGCAAACGGGCAGCAACCCTTTTTTATATACAAACCTTTGCATAGCTGGCCGCATGAATTTCCACTGTTTCCACACTTAGTTGTATTTCAGCTCCCTTATTCTCACGGAGGGGAATCAAAGCCCTCATAACAGCTTGCGCAATCGAAATTCGTTGCTCGCCTGAACGACCCGAAAGCATTTCTAGGCGAGCATGCACATAGGCCCGGTTCTTAGAACCCGCGCCAATTAAAAAGTGATCTAGGCAGATTGCACGGCTCTTAATGTCTGGCTCGGAAAACAAGTTAGATTTGATTAATGCCTCATTGGCAGCGAGTAATGCGGCCGTTGGATCAAAATCACTCAGGTTTGCGGTGTATTCAATTGTCAAGTGTGGCATGGAGACTCCCAAAGTTGATGATGGGTCGAATCGCCGGCAAAGTGAAATTTGCTAGCTTGACCGCGAGCACTCAGAGGTGGATGCAATAAATTGCGCACCCTTGGCTGTTAAATTCTGTGTCGAAATTTGCGACTGAGAGCAATTCTCCTCCAGCACTTTGTATAACCTTTTGTGAGGCTACATTGGTCACTGATACATGGATAGTCAATTGACGCAAACCTATAGCCTGCGCGATCGGCAGGAGATGTCTCAAGGCCGAACTTGCCAAGCCTTCCCTGCGTCTTTCTGGGACGATGCTGTATCCAACATGGCCTGGGCAGAAATATGGAAGCGCATCAGAGTCTGGACTCCACCGAAGTTGAATCGCACCGCAAAATCCACTTTGCCATATCCACCTTGAAATGGACGGCAGGGGGCGAACCCTACTACCGTCTGAGAGCTTGATTGCCGGGTTAAGGCCATTCACATCGTTCAGACTTTGGATGAAGACCTCGGGGCTCTGTGCGATCGCTTCGAGTTGAGCTTTGGCAGTACGTTCGGTCCAAATATTGTCCGGAGACCAGCCTTTAGTTAAATGATGCTGATAGTCATTCAGGAACTTCAGACTTGGAGTTAATAGCTCAACCTGTAACTCTGTCATTGCTACTCCTGAAATTGCCAAAGATACTGAGCATTAATCCAACGAAAGAAAGCAAAGTCGTGATTACCCAAGTTATCTCCCAGCCCTCGTATTGACTAACCATCCACCCTACAATCGGAGGGCCTGCAAATTGTCCAAAAGACGAACACTGCTGCATGAATCCCACTGTTGTCGAGATGTTTTGGTTGCTAGAAGAAACTCGAATTGCCGCTAAAAATAGAGTTGCAGGTACCAGACCACTAAATGCCGAAAAAAGCAGGGCACAACAAAAATTAACCCAAATCATTTGTTGGGCTGACACCGAAAAGATGAAGAAACCGGTAATTGCCATTCCGATATAGCTAATGGCCAGCATCAAGCGTATCGGTAGCCCTCTGAAAAGTAATCTTCCCGCGTACAAACTCCCTATCACGTTAGCCAAACACACCAACCCTGTAACAATCCCCGTGAAGTCTGGCGAAATTCCTGCCGCAATATAAATCGATGGCAAAAAACCTATGACCACAAGCCACTGTGTTGAGTACATCGCAAAGGCAACGGAAACGCTCCAAGGGCCTGTACTCTTCAGTGTTTCTGCCAGCACAGCTCCGAATCCGGCATCATGTTGCTGCCTGTAGATATGCATTGACGTCTCTGCAGGCACTTGCTTGGCTACAAGGTACGCAGTCACCAATGATGTGACTCCTAACAACAACCAATAACCTTGCCAGCCTGACCCGTTGGCAAACAAACTGCCCACTAGCAGACTAATGGCGATTCCAATCCCCATATAGGTTCCCCAAAGGCCAAGGAAGATGGATAACTTTGATTCGTCGAGTGAACTACGTATCAGCTTGGGCGCAGGGAGAACGACCAAGAGAAATCCCGCCCCCTCTAACGCTCTGAGTACCAATAACTCGGTTACGGACGTTGTTACGAGAGCAGCCAAACTAGCAATCGCCAAAATACTTTGTCCTATCACCAAGCTCTTACGTCCACCAATAAGGTCGCATAACCGGCCAGCCAGAACGCCGAAAAGCATCCCTAACATTTGAACCATAGAAACGAGGAAACCGGTTTCGACAAGGGATAGTCCCAGTGCCCTCTGCATTGCAGGAAGAGCCGGTGGCACTTTTCCAATATGCATGGCTGCAACGATCCCGGAGCTGATGATAATCAGTGCCGCAACTGAGTCGGTTGAGTATAAAACTGGTTTTATGTCGTGACTGTTCACGTAAATGCCTCTCCAAGGGGCTTCGGTTCATAATTGTTGCAATTACTCGGCAAATGATTCGCCATTCTTCTTTTTGAACTGCCACGAGCCGTTGGCTAGAACTGCTTGCAGGTTGTCGTCGGGGTAACTAACTTCGTCTCCAGCAGTTCGGTCGCCAATTTCCAGATAGACGGCGTCGTCTCCTGAAATATTGATCAATTGGTGAGCATTTCCCGTTGCCGCACGAAATCCGGCACACATTCCAGAGGACAGAAGCGTGTCCCCTTCATCGGTTCTCAGGATCAGCGTTCCTTCAAGCACGAAGACAAATTCCTCTTGCTTGGAGTGGGAGTGCCGCAAGGCGGAGACAGCGCCCGGAGATAGGGTTGTCAAATTGACCCCAAAATTGCTTATGCCAAACAGGGAACCCAAAGGACGTTTTGTCCGACCAAGCATGCGCCGGGCAAATTCTTCGGGATAATTCGAAGCGGTCGTTCGTATCGGTGCAGTGTTCGCGTTGACGGCGATTTTTCCAAACTCGTTCATCTAACGGCCCTCTCATCAGTCAAAAAATGATTAATCCATTTCGTGCGACAGTTTCAGCTCGTATTGCCGCAATAATTCTCAAAGGCTCTGAGGCTAAAGGGGTAGAGCCGTCCGAGCTTGCCCGCGGTTCCGGATTCGACCTCGCCTTGCTTGGTGATGTCGATGCTCGGATTCCGCTCGAGATGGAAAACACCTTGTGGAACATGGCTGCATTCAGGACTAACGATGATAGCTTTGGACTGCATGTCGCCGAATTGATTCGACCGGGCATGTTCGATGTGCTTGATTATGTAGTTCGTACCGCACCAACGCTTTATATCGCTTTGCAACGTTTGGCGCGTTACAACCGATTGATGCATGACGTGGCGGAATTCTCGCTGACAGAGCACACGGACACTATTCAAGTTGATCATTACTTTTGTACCCCAAACCAAACGGCAGTAAGGCATGCCGCTGAATTCACGATGGCGGCACTTTTGGTAATTGCCAGTCAGATGTCCGGAAAACAACCCGTTGTGCTTGCAGCCAGTTTTTCCCATGCGTCACCGGAAGACATAACCGAGTTTCGGCGAATATTCGGTGTGACGCCGCAATTCGGTACATCGACCAATTCGCTTATCTTGGCCCGGGAGTCCGTTATGGAAAGTGTGCCCGACGCCGATCCGACGTTGTCTCGAATTGTTACCAGCCATGCAGACCAACTGTTGGCTGTTCTTGAGAAAGCAAACCCAAGCACTCTGTTAAACCAGGTCAGCCATTTGATCCTGAAGCACATGTCTGAAGGAAAAGTGAGCCTTGCATTTGTCGCGAAGGAGCTATGCTTTAGTGAGCGCAGCTTGCAACGCGCATTGCAGATGGAGGGAACCACCTTCAATGGCTTATTCGAGGACCTGAGGCGAAGAACCGCTCACGATTTCATTTCCGATAAACACCTCGCGCTGGGAGAAGTCGCTTTTTTGCTAGGCTTCTCAGAACCTAGTGCATTCCATCGTGCTTTCAAACGCTGGACCGGCCAGACGCCGTCGCAAGTACGCCAAAGCATACGCGCCAAGGGATGATGTGGATCTGGGAGAATGGAGAATGAGATCGTTTGCTCTTCCGCCGCCTCGATCAGCACAAGGCCTTTCCGTTTTACTCGGTAGCTCTGGTGAGCGGAAAGGAAATGATCGTCACCGCAACCGGTGACTGTCAGCCATAGCATGCCTTGGCAAGCAATGATTTGAGTACCGCGGGAAGCCTGCAACTTATGGATTTTTCCCGGTTCAAGCACAATTTCATTGGCACCGTAAATCAGTTCGCGGACCATCATTTTCCTTTCAGGCGATCTAGGAAAGTTTGGAGCTCACCTGCAACTTGATCTGGTAGCTCGACATGCGGGTAGTGCCCAGCGCCTTGTACGATCGCTACCTGGCCGCCAGTGTTCTCTGAGAGCCAGACTGTCTCTGCTATTGGGTCGTTGAAGTCGGGGTCATGGCTTCCCATAATGACCAGAGTAGGAACTGATACCTTGCAGACAATGGACTCTGTATCTGCTTTTGATAGCCAGACCATGGTTTGCAAGGCATCCATACGTCCAGGCTCCCGCAAACTGCGTTCTAGGCGTTCCCGATATGCTGCATGGTCTGAAGGCTTGTTTATAGGAAAGAGGCTGTCCCAGTAAGCCGTCCAGAACCGAATGCGCCAAGGACCAGCAAAGCCCAACCGGACAATGCCTTTGATAAACGACGAGACAGGAAGATCCCTGAGTATCGGACCAATCATGGCAACTCCTATAATCGTGTCCGGACGGCTGTGGGCTGCCCAGAGGCCAGCCCCTGCAGCAAATGAATTTCCGATGATGAAGGCCTTGGCAACACCTAATTGCTCAATCAAAGCCAGTACATCATCTGCAACCGCTTTCGCAGAGTAGTCCTTCCAATTAGTCGAAGATTCGCCTTGACCGCGGACATCCATGGTAACCACGCGATAGCCGGCACGAATCAGCTCTGGGCGGAGAAAGCGGTACTGCGCTCTAAGGTCACCCATTCCCGGGATCGCGATGACAAGTGCGCCAGAGCCTCCACTATCATCATAGGCAATGCGACCGTCAGTGCGTTCAAGGTAGCGGGTGATCTCGGATGAAACGGAAACGTGGGCCCGTTCGCTTTGCCCAGCGAGCGAAGTACTAAGACCGATAGTTTGTTGCATCTTCATCACTGGCAACTCCAATTGAATGATCCGGTTTCGGTACACAAAACCAACTGGGAGAAAGTGTGATGGAGGTGAGTAAAACGGCAGGTGACTTAAGGCGCCACTTCATTGACCGCTGATGCCAATGAAACGCAGGACCATCTATCCGATTGAACAGAGTTACACGTTTATGCCAATAACAAGCGGGCTAATTGTTTTCTAACGCCTTTTTGAAGGCGACGGTCAATGCGATTTTGGGCCGAGTGGCAGCTAACTGACACATTGCCACCCAGCACCACACATCACCTAAATGACTGAATTGGCCGAGTAGTTCGCATAGGACATCAGGTAGCTCTCCGAGTACTGCGGTCGTTCAGGCGTCGGCTATCGGGAGATAGCCGTATGACCGTAGTTGGCCGAGTTGATGCGGAGAGAGCATCAAATTGCTAGCCGAATACCGGCCATTCAACTCGATCGCCGGGCACACCACCAGCAGAAATTGAAACGTAACCTCGAACGGCCGGTTGTGGCCCAGAGTGTGTAAAAACGCCGTGAAGAGCTAAGCGGCGGGCAGTTGTCGCAAGTGCTTTGGCTGTGGCAAGGCGGAAACTTTGATTGGGAACAATAAAGGGAATGGCAAAAAGGCCCTACGGGGCCTGCATCGATCCAATCAATGCCGCCACTCCCAATATTTTTATTACCCGCTTCAAGTTGTAGGCAAGCACCTGCAGGCTCATTTCTGTACTAACCCGCTCCAGTGTCCGAGTCAGGAAATGAGCACTGCCCATCCATAATTTAAGTGTCCCGAACGGATGCTCAACCGTCTGGCGGCGAATTCGCATGCTGTCAGGCACGTGATCCAGCCGGATCTGCATGTCCTCCAGGACGGTTTGATGCTCCCAGCGACTGACGCGTCGATAATCACTTGGCGTGCATTGTTCCTTGATGGCGCAGCGTGGGCAGTGCGAACTCCAGTATCGATGGAGTTTTAGGCCCTGTTCGATACCAGAGAAGCGCCAGATCAAACGCTGCCCCGCCGGGCATTGATACTCATCGGTGGCCGGATCGTAGATGAAGTCGGCCTTATCGAAACGACCATCCGCCTTGGCGCCAGAGGTTCCCGTTTTGGGGACGATGGCGGTAATGCCTGCTTCCTGGCAGGCCAATATTTCTTCACCTTTGAAATATCCCCGATCAGCGATCACCGTCAGATCATTAGCACCAATTGCTTCACGCGCCTGCTCGGCCATGTTCGAGAGTTGATCACGGTCAGTGCCGATGTTGGTAACTTCGTGAGCCACGATCAGATGATGCTGGGTATCGACTGCTGTCTGCACGTTGTAGCCCACGACGCCTGTGCCGCGTGTCTTCATAGAGCGGGCATCCGGATCGGTCAGGGAAATCTGCTTGTCTGGTGATTGCTCAAGTTCGACCTCGATCTCCTTGAGCTTTTGCATTTGCGCCTTCAGTGCCGAAATCTTGTCAGTGAGCCGCCCTGTCTTGGCTTCGGCGATTTCCGGCGCCTGCCGATCTGCCGTATCCAAGTCGGCTAAATATCGATTGATGCTTGATTCAATCTCTTGCATTCGACGCTGTAATTTCGCCCGGGTGAAATTCCGGTCCCGGTTATTCACCGCCTTGAATTTGCTGCCATCGATGGCGACCAAGGCTTCGGTGAAGAAATTCAATTGCTGACACAGGATGACGAATTGACGGCAAACATTACGGATGGGCTTGCCATTGTCTTTACGGAAATTGGCAATCGTCTTGTGATCAGGAGTGAGGCGTCCCATCAGCCACATCAGTTCTACATTACGTTGCGCTTCTCGCTCTAACCGGCGGCTCGACTGGATGCGGTTGAGATAGCCGTAGATATAGAGTTTTAGCAGTACCGCCGGATGGTAGGCTGGCCGACCAGTTCCTGCCGGATCAACACCTTCAAACCCGAGTTGGCAGAGAGATAGTTCATCGACGAAGACATCAATCACGCGGACCGGATTCAACTCACTTATGTAGTCGTCGATCAGCTCCGGCAGCAATGTGCTTTGAGTCCTGCTCTCGCCTTGAACGAAACGCTTCATCTCGCCCACCTCATCATCAATGCCTATTGCATTGACCCGGCCAAGCAAAATTCGTTCACGTTTTTACACACTCTGGGCCGGTTGCGGCCGATCTGATTTTTCAGTTCACAGGCTGCAATACAGTGGTAGTAGTCGTTTACAGCGGCTAGTTGTCCTCTCCGCAGAGGCGATAGGACGTAGGACAACCGTCCAAATCTTAGACGAGAGTTGTAAAACTGTTCTGGTCGCTTGAAAAGCCAAAAGGGCAGCACTTGCTGCCCTTCCTTACTATGCGAGTGAGGGAATCAGTTCGCCTTTTTTCGGCGCATTACTCCGCCCAGAACACCCAGTCCGCCAAGGATCAATGCCAGGGAAGCCGGCTCGGGGACCGCGTTGATGCGGATCAGCATGTCGTCGCCGCTTCTCGGGTGCTGGACATTGACGTAGGCGACATTGGGATCAAACGGATCGAAATACAGGCCGGTCGGCTCGGCACCCGGCGTCGACAGCGAAGCCCATTTGCCAACTTCGTCGGCAATCCCGTCATCGTTGATGTCGCGAAGGAACCAGATGTCAGCCTTGCCACCATCCTGGTCTTCGATAACATAGATATTGCCCTTGGCATCAATCGCCAAATTGTCCGGATTGCTCCATGGCGTCCCGACAGCAAGATTGGTCGCCATGTCCTTGGTTGTGTTGTCGGCGGCAAGCTGAACGGCACCGGAGCCGAGATTCAGCACATAGACCCGGCCCCGGCCGTTGGCACTGTTGCCGTCATTGTCAGAGTCCGTGGTGGTGAAATAGATCACCTGTTGACCATTCGCAAGCGTCTTGATTTCCAGGTCTTCCGGACGATTGAATCCGGTCCCCTTGATATCGGCATGATCGGCGGTAACCCGTCCGTCAATGGTGCCATCGGCCAGGACGGTAGACACGCCCGGGATCGCCTTTCCCTGTGCGTCGGTAATGGCGATCCACGTGCCATTACCGGTGATGGCCGGACCGTTGCTTCCCTCGACTTGCCCGCCACTGCCAACTTTCAGGACAAAGGTTTGCCCGGCAGCAAAGAAATCATTCCCGTTTTTCGCATTCGGGTTCGCCGAGACATACTTGTAGACTGACCCACCGTTAAGTTCGTCAATGAAGTAGAGCGTGTTGTTTTTGTCGAAGGTCAAGCCTTCATGGGAGACACGGGGAATGATGCTGCGCTGGACGAAATCCCCGGCATTAGCCGACGCAGTTGTCGGATTGGTGACCTCGAACAAGCGCCCCTTTGTGCTCCCATTGCCCCATGATTCCTCTGCGGTGAGGTAGGTCCCCCATGGGGTCCAACGGGAGGCGTCGCCGGAGACAAAACCCTGGGTACCCGGGGCGACGATGGTGACCGTTCGGGTGTTGTAGTTCGGGTCGCGCAGATCCACCCGCTGGACGCCACCGGAACTGGTTTCAAAGGGCATGAAAAGATAGCGCCCGGCATTCTGGCCATTTTCATTGGCCGTGATCATGTCCCAGCTACCGCTGTTGGAGTTCGGAGACAGCAAATTCTGGTTTGCGCGGTTGGCCAGCGCGGTTTGCGTGAAGTTCGGTGACGAGAGTTGAAATGGAGCTGATTCAGGCAGCGAACCTGCAGCGGCGTTGCCAATCAATGGCGTGAAATTTTCAAAGGCGATATTGGCTGCGTAGGTATTGGCCGACAACAGTGACAGGGTCGCTGTGACGCTCACGGCAAGGATGGATTGACGCATTGGAAACTCCGTTAGGTCTTGGTTGTTTTGCGGACGTTGCACTACGAAAAGTGCTGCGTTGCAAAGCTTAGAGCCCAGCCATTACGGGAGTATGTCCGTAGGAAGACAGGATGAGGAAGGAATATTTTCTTCAGTCATCGCACGGATTTTGACTGCTCGCTGAAGAGATCCGGGACGACTCCGATAGCCGGTACGGCACAAACATTCGTTCGGCTGGAAGTTGCGCTGCGCAACCACTCGAACCGGATTCACATCATTGAATCTCCACGAATCAAGCGATAAGCATGGGTCGATTGCACTTCACCAGATTCATAGTCCGGCGGTACGGAACCAATCATTTTCGGCGTGACAGAGCGTTCAGGTGAATGGTTGTTCATGGCCGAAGCAGAAGACACCGATTCAAGCCAACCGCGCCCCATTAAGCAGCCTCATTGCGGATAGCGAAAGCGCAGCGCAGAATCGGGCGGCATACCTCCTGCGGAATTCCCAATGAAGCCGGCGTTAATTCGAAAACTGTTTGCTGATACGTGTACTGCTGCCGTCATGGGCAACCAGACCGGCGATGCCGAATTTTCCTGGGCGGCGGTTGGGCGCGAATTGGGCGTTGTGCCGGATGGCGAGATCAACATTGCCCAGTTGGCTGTTGACCGCCACGCCCAATCAGTCCATGCCGAGAAAACTGCCTTCCGCTTTCTCGGCGCCGATGGCAGTGCCCGCAACGTCAGCTATCGCGAACTCGCCAAGCTGACTGACCGCTTCGGCAATGTGCTCAAGTCCCTGGGGTTGGAGAAAGGTGACTGCGTTTTCGTTCTCTGCGGCCGCATCTGCGAGCTTTACGTTGCCGTGCTCGGCGCACTCAAAATTGGCGCTGTCGTCTCACCGCTTTTTCAGTCTTTCGGCCCAGAGCCGATTCGCAGCCGCATCGCCCAGGCTGCCGGCAAGGTGCTGGTCACCACGACCAGCGCCTATCAGCGCAAGGTCGCGGCACTTCGCCCGGAACTCCCCTCGCTCCAGCATGTTCTACTGGTCGATGACCTCGGCGCCGGCAGCATTGCGGATACGCTGGACCTGCACGCCCTGCTCCGCGCCGCCCCCGACACCCCGGCGCTGGTGCCGACCGGCCGGGAAGACCCGGCCCTGCTGCATTTCACCAGCGGCACGACCGGCCTGCCGAAAGGCGCCATCCATATCCACGGCGCGGTGCTGACGCATTACGCCACGGCGCGGACTGCGCTCGACCTGCAGCCGGATGACGTGTTCTGGTGCACGGCTGATCCGGGCTGGGTGACGGGCACCTCTTACGGCATCATCGCGCCGTTGGTGCTGGGTGTGACCAGCATCGTCGATGAAGCCGATTTCAACCCGCTGCGCTGGATTCACATTCTCGAAAACGAGCGGGTCAATGTCTGGTACACCGCGCCAACGGCGATCCGGCTGCTCATGAAGGCCGGCCCCGAACTGTTTGCCGGCCACCGTTTTCCCGACTTGCGCTTTATCGCCAGCGTCGGCGAGGCGCTCAATCCGGAAGCAGTATGGTGGGGGCAGGATGTGCTCGGCCGGCCGATCCACGACAACTGGTGGCAGAGCGAAACCGGCGGCATCATGATTGCCAACACCGCCGCGCTGGACATCAAGCCCGGTTCGATGGGCCGCCCACTGCCGGGCATTACCGCTCATGTCGTTCGCCACCAGGCGGGCGAGCCGGTCACGGTGATCGAAACGCCCGACACGGTTGGCGAACTGGCCCTGGTAACCGGCTGGCCGTCGATGTTTCGCGGCTATCTGAACCAGCCTGAGCGCTACCGAGAATGCTTTGCCGGCCATCTCTACCTGACCGGCGATCTGGTCAGGTGCGATGCCGATGGCTACTTCTGGTTCGTCGGCCGCAGCGACGATGTCATCAAATCGTCCGGCCATCTGATCGGCTCGTTCGAGGTGGAAAGCGTGTTGATGGAATACCCGGCGGTCGCCGAAGCCGGCGTCATCGGCAAGCCGGATGCGCTGGCCGGCGAGGTGATCAAGGCCTTCGTCGTCCTCAAGCAGCACATCGAGCAGAATGAAGACCTGCGCCTGGAACTGATGGGCCACGCCCGTCGGCGGCTCGGTGCAGCCGTAGCGCCGAAGGAAATTGCATTCGTGCCGGCGCTGCCACATACTCGAAGTGGAAAAATCATGCGCCGGCTCCTCAAGGCAAGGGAACTCGGACTGCCCGAAGGGGACAGTTCGACACTGGAACAAGCCGAGGCGCAGCGGGAGAAAAAATGAGTCAGCAGCAAGAACAAATCCGCACGGAAGTGCTCGCCATCGTCAAACGCCTGGCCCCGGAAATCGATCCGACGAAGATCATCGCCGACAAGCCCCTGCGCACCCAGATCGATCTGGATTCGATGGACTGGCTCAACGTGCTGGCCGCCATCCACGAGAAACTGGGGGTAGACATTCCCGAATCCGACTACGGCAAGGTCCAGACACTGGATAGCATCGTCGCCTACCTGGCCGGAAAAATCCCTGCCGGCTCGCTGGAGTAAGCAGTGGCCGACTATCCAGCCGAGCTAGTCCGTAACCGCTTCCTGTTCGACGGCAGCCCGGTCACCATCCGCCCCATCCGCGCCGATGACAAGCCGATGGAACAGGATTTCGTCCAGCATCTTTCCGCCGATTCGCGCTACAAGCGCTTCATGTCCACGCTCAAGGAACTACCGCCCGGCAAGCTGAAGTACCTGACCGAAATCGACTATGTGCGGCATCTGGCGCTGGTCGCCGTCATCCACCGCGACGGGCAGGACATCGAGATCGGCGTGGCGCGCTATGTCGCTGGCCCGAGTGGCGACGAATGCGAATTCGCCATCGCCATCGACGATGAATGGCAGGGCAGCGGTGTTGCCGGCATCCTGATGCTGACCTTGATCGACGCCGCCCGGGCACGCGGCATGAAAGCGATGGAAGCCTTCATCCTTGCATCCAACGACAAGATGATCAAGTTCGCCCGCCAGCTCGGTTTCGAGGTCCGCCGCGATCCAGACGACGCGGGGATGATGCACGCGGTGCGGGCGCTGTAGAAACCACGCTTTATCGAGCCTGCTGCGGTCAACCCGAAAAATAGCCCAAAAACGAAAATCATCCACGGCCATAACAGGCAAGCTTTCGTTGCAGGCCGCTTGCCCGTGCCCGCATAATTCCCGCATGCATATCCGTTCAACCAAGGCCACTGCCATCTGCCCGCCTGTCTGTCGCAAGCAGAACCCCTTGGTATTTGTTATCCGTTCGCACGCACCACGGAGCACTTTCGGAATGCAGCCCATCCGGCATTTCGTGACACCCTGGATCACGGCGGAGTGCGCTTGAGCACGACAGAGACCCGCGCCACACCACCCTTGCCGCCCGGCCCGGTGCCGGGATCGGCAATGGCAGCCGTCGCCTCCGGCCAGCAAGCAATTCGCCGGACGCGCAGCCAGCGCCTGCGGCTCGCCTTTGCCCTGCTGCTATCCACGCTGTTCCATGCCCTGCTGCTCAGCCTCACGCTGTTTGGTGACGAATTCGGGCTGCCCGGCCTGGCCTTCCCCTGGCAGGTTCGGCGAGCCGAAGTTCCCAACCTGCAAGTCGTACTCGCCCCGGCGCCGGTCATCCATCCGAAACCCGCCAGTCCACCGGAACCGGAACCACAACCAGAACCGCTGCCGCTCCCTGAACCATCGAGCGAACAACCCGCCGCCGGTGCCGAGCTGCAGGTGGCGTTCAGATCCCCCGAGGCCGCCCCGGAACCGGCCCCAGCACCGCTAGCCCCCGTCACCAAGTCCAGAAGCGCACCGAAAGCGAAGGCCAGCTCAAAGCCAGACAAGGCACGCCAGCGAGCACCAGAAACCCCATCGCCAGTCGAACCGCCCCCGCCAAAGCCGTTCCCGGCAGTCATCGCCCTGGAGCAATCGCAAAGAACCGAATTCGTCGTGCCGGCAGCCCCGCCGGAACCGCCGCCTGTTCAATCGACAACGTCAGCCCATGCCGACGTGGATAGGCAGGCCAGAACCGAGCCCGCGGTGCCGGAGCCTGTTGTCGAGAAAATCACGCCGACTGAAGCGGCACGACAGCAAGCCGAACGGCAGGAAATTGCCCGACAGGCAGCCGCCAAGGAAGAAGCGACGCGCGCTGAAGCAGCACAACGCGAGGCCGAGCAGCAGGAAAACGCCCGACAAGCCGCCGCCAGGGAGGAAGCAGCACGGGCGGAAGCGGCTAGACGTGAAGCCGAACGACAGGAAAAGGCGCGACAGGCCGCAGCAAAAGAGGAAGCGGCGCGGGTTGAAGCAACGAGACGCGAGACCGAAAGACAGGAAAACGCCCGGCAGGCGGCCGCCGGGGAGGAAGCAACACGGGCTGAGCTAGCGCGCCATGAAGCCGAACGCAGGGAGATTGCTCGACTGGCTTCCCTCAACGAGGAAACGGCACGAGCCGAAGCTGCCCGACGCGAAGCCGAGCGTCAGGAGAAGGCTCGACAGGCTGCCATCAAGGAAGAAGCTGCACGGGCTGAAGCGGCTCGGCGTGACGCTGAGCGACAGGAAGCTGCTCGACAGGCCGCCAAGGAAGAAGCCGCGCGGGCCGAAGCAGCCCGGCGCGAAGCCGACCGACAGGAGGCCGCCCGACAAGCCGCCGCCAAGGAGGAAGCCGCGAAGGCTGAAGCAGCGCGGCGCGAAGCCGAACGACAAGAGGCCGCTCGACAAGCCGCGGCCAAAGAGGAAGCGGCACGGACTGAAACGGCTAAACGTGAAGCAGAGCGACAGGAGAAGGCTCGACAAGCTGCTGCCAAGGAGGAAGCCGCGAAGGCTGAAGCAGCGCGGCGCGAAGCCGAACGACAAGAGGCCGCTCGACAAACCGCGGCCAAAGAGGAAGCGGCACGGGCTGAAACGGCTAAACGTGAAGCAGAGCGTCAGGAAGCAGCCCGGCAGGCCGCAGCCAAGGAAGAAGCCGCACGGGCTGACGCTGCTCGACGCGAAGCCGAGCGCCAGGAAAGCGCCCGGCAAGCAGCAGCGCGAGAGGAAGCCGCGAAGGCCGAGGAAAAACGGGAGCAGGATGCAAGGCGCGATGCCGCGCGTCGGGCGATGGGACGGCAACTGGACGAAGAGGCAGCGCGCCGCGCCGCCACCGAGGAGGCCCGGCAGCGATCACCTTCGGCAAGCCTCTTCCGCCGCGGCAGGCTCTTCGGGCGCACCGACGCCAACGCCGAACTCGTCTGGTATGCCGAAGCCTGGGCCCGGAAGATCCATATGAACATGGGCTTCGAGATGGTCCGTGAAGCAGCCAGGCAAACGCACACCGATCCGCTCGTGACCGTAGCCATTCGAAGAGATGGCTCGGTGGAGTCGATCAGCTTTGTCCGCTCCAGCGGTGTGGCGGCCATCGACGATGCCGTACGACGCATCATCGAGTCCCATGCGCCCTACCAGCCGTTCCAGCCAGGGCTTGCCCGCGACTACGACGTGGTCGAAATCCGCCGCACCTGGCACTTCGACTCAGCCATTAGGCTGTATTGAATCATCGTGAGCCGCCTCCGTCGGGGCAACCGTCGTATCAACACCGAGCGGCATCGAGGCTGGCGGCACCGCTAAACACGAGAGGCTGACCAGCGATTCCGGGCGGAACTGCTACGGATTAGCGTTGCCACTAGACGGTGAGAGCTTGTCCGCCACCTTGTTCATGCCATGCTCCGTCGCTTCGGCACCGCGCTTCACACCGCGCCCAGCGGCATTCAGCCCAACTTCAATGCCGTGGCCGGCTGCTTCGGCACCACGCTTGATTCCGTTGCCAGCAGCCGTCAGGCCCTTTTTCACGACGCGAACCGTCGCTTCTGCGCCCCGCTCAACCGCCCCCTTGGTCTCGCTGGCAACGCCCTCTTCGGCACAGGCAAAGCCGGCTATCAGAAGGGCACTGACGAATAAGATTGAGTTCTTCATGGCGATAACCTGGCGTAAATACATGCGACATTCAGTAGCCAAATGTCCGCATTTTTACTGACGGGCGCGATATTCAAATTGCTCGCCCAGCGGCGCCGCTGCAAAACAGGAAAAGGTGTCATCACTGGCAACCGTCACGGCCCCCTTCTCGATCCCCAGTTCATACACCTGGCTGACAAAATTCATGAACTCGGTAAAGCTCATTTTGGCGGTACGAAGTTCTGTATAGATGTGTTGGTATTCCATTTCAGGCTCCTAATCGATTGATGCAGTGCACCATGAACTTCAGTGTAGTTTGAATGCCCTGACCGTCTACAGGCGTTCTGTACCAGAATGTGACCGTCGAGATATGTCGGCAGGCCGGTGAAGCAGCCCGAAAGGCGCACCACGGCAAACAACGGCGCCCTAAGGTCACCGCGAAGATCGACCAGATTCGAAAAGCGCGCCCGGTAACTCTCTCGGTGCCGATACGGCTAAACTGCGCCTTTTGGTGTCTGGCTTGCCAACACCGTCCAGCGCCCGACCCGGCGCTTCAGCCAGGACCAGCGTGTGAGCATCTTCTCAACAGCCGTCAAATTTCTTGCCCTGCCCTTTGCGACAGGCAGTTACCGCACCGACCTGCGGCGCACGCTCCTTGCGCTGGGCTGCGTTGGCTTCCTGACTTTGCTGGTACTGGCTGGTGCCACGCTCGTCACCGTTTTGCCCAATCTGCCGGCCTTCGATACCGTGACCGACTATCGCCCGAAGATTCCATTACGGATATATACGGCCGATGGCGCGCTGCTCGGTGAGTTCGGCGACGAACACCGTGATTTCACGCCGATCAAGGAAATCCCCCTGGTCCTGAAGGATGCGCTGCTGGCGATTGAGGATACGCGCTTCTACGAGCACAGCGGCGTCGATTACCGGGGTGTCCTGCGGGCGCTGCTGGCCGATCTGACCGGTGGCTTTCGACAGGGCGCCTCGACGATCACCATGCAGGTGGCTCGCGCCTTCTTCCTTTCGCAGGAAAAAACCGTCAAGCGGAAATTGACTGAGGTCGTTCTGGCCTATCGCATCGAATCGGCCTTGAGCAAGGATCAGATCCTTGAGCTCTACATGAACCAGATTTACCTCGGCCAGCGCACGCACGGCTTTGCCAGCGCGGCCCGCACCTACTTCAACAAGCGCCTCCCGGAACTGACGCTGGCGGAAGCGGCGATGCTGGCCGGCATCCCGCAAAACCCGGCCAAGCACAATCCGGCGGTCAGTCCTGTACGCGCCAAGGCCCGCCAGGAACTGGTATTGAAACGCCTGTTGCAACTGGGAAAAATCACCCAGGCCCAATACGCCGAAGCCGTCAGCCAACCGCTCAAGATCGGCCGCACCCTGCAGTTCGAAGCCCATGCCGACCATGTCGCGGAACTGGTGCGCCAGGAACTCTTTAGCCAATACAAGGGCGACGCCTACACCCAGGGCTTCAATGTCTATACCACGCTCGACAAGGCCGAGCAGAACGCTGCCTACGACGCGCTTAGGCGCAATGTCATGGCCTATGACCAGCGCCATGGCTATCGGGGCCCGGAAGCGTTTGTCGACCTGCCTGACGATACCGACGCTCAGGACGAAGCCATCGACCGGATTCTGAGCAAACATCCCAGCAGCGACAACCTGATCTCGGCCGTCGTCACTGACGTCTCCGCCAAGCGCGTCCGCGTCGAACCTGCCGCCGGCGACACGATTGAAATCAAGGGCGACGGCTTGCGTTTTGCGGCCCGTTCCCTGCAACCGAACGCCAAAATGGATACCAGGATTCGCGTCGGCTCGGTGATCCGCGTCAGCCAGGACGGCAAGGGCCGCTGGTCGATCAGCCAGATGCCGGAAGTCGATGCCGCCTTCGTCGCCCTGAATGCCGAGGATGGCTCGTACCGGGCCATGGTTGGCGGCTTCGACTTTTCCCGCAATCAGTTCAACCACGTCACCAGCGCCTGGCGTCAGCCGGGATCAAGCATCAAGCCCTTTGTCTATTCGGCCGCACTGGAAAAGGGTTTCTCGCCAGCCACCTTGCTGAACGATGCGCCGCTCTCGCTGCCCGGCGGCGAAGGCGGCCAGACCTGGGAACCACGCAATGACGACGGTTTCGATGGCCCGATCAGCCTCCGCCAGGCACTGGCACGCTCGAAGAACATCATCGCGGTCCGCTTGCTGCAAGCCATTTCGCCGCAATATGCACGCGACTATCTGCAACGCTTCGGTTTCGATGCCGCCAAGCACCCTGCCAATCTGACACTGACGCTGGGCAGCGGCTCGGTGACCCCGCTGCAGATGGCCGGTGCTTACTCGGTATTCGCCAATGGCGGATTCAAGGTCACCCCGCGGCTGATCCAGAAGATCACCGACACCCGCGGCAACGTGCTCTGGGAGGCGCCAGCACAACCAGCCAGACAGGATGAACAACGGGTGATCGACACCCGGAACGCCTTCATCATCGACAGCATGCTGCGCGAGGTCGTCAGAAGCGGCACCGGCGCCCTGGCAAACCAGCGCCTTGGGCGCAGCGACCTGGCCGGCAAGACCGGCACTACCAGCGACGCATTCGATGGCTGGTTTGCCGGTTACGCCGGGAACGTCGTCGCCGTTGCTTGGATGGGGTTCGACAAGCCCAAATCGCTCGGTAGCCGCGAATTCGGCGCCACCCTGGCATTACCGATCTGGATCGACTTCATGCGCCAGGCCTTGTCCGGCAAGCCGCCCACCGAAAGAAAACCGCCACCGGGCATCTCCTTCGTCGATGACGACTGGGTCTACGATGAGTTCAAGGGCGACGACGGGGTCAAAACGCTAGACGTCGAGGTATCGCCGATCAAATCAATCTTCGACACCCTACGTAAGGCGTTTGGCGGCTGAAGCTGGAACACGCTCGGTCGCCACCTGAGTTTCGGCGAAAGCGATCCCGTCAGGACTTGAAAACCTGCCCGATGCGAATGCACGCACGTCGGGCGTATGGCTAGGTCGCCAAACGTCCGGACTGAATGCGCAGGATGCGGCCACAGCGGGCGGCAATGGCTTCATCGTGGGTAACCAACAGCAAGGTCGTTCCCTGTTTGGCGTTGAGGTCGAACATCAGGTCGATGATCTGCTGGCCGGTGGCGGCGTCGAGATTGCCGGTTGGCTCGTCGGCCAGCACCAGTTGCGGGTTGGGGGCGAAGGCGCGGGCCAGTGCGACGCGCTGTTGTTCGCCGCCGGACAAGTGTTTCGGGTAGTGCTTCAGGCGGTGACCGAGGCCGACGCGGGTCAGCCAGTCGCGCGCCGTGTCGGCCGCTGAGGTGGTGCCGGCGAGTTCGAGCGGCAGCATGACGTTTTCCAGCGCCGTCAGCGAGGGTAATAGCTGAAAGGACTGGAAGACAAAGCCGAGCAGCCGGCCGCGCAGTCTGGCCCGCTGGTCTTCGTCGAGGCCATTCAGGGATTCGCGGTCGAGGCGAACTTCGCCAGCGGTCGGCGAATCCAGCCCGGCGAGCAGGCCAAGCAACGTCGATTTGCCGGAACCGGAGGCGCCGACGATGGCAACGGTTTCACCCGGCATGACCGAAAAGGAAATATCCTGCAAAATCGTCAGCGGCTCGCCGCCGTTATCGACGGTCTTGCCCAATCCCGATACTTCAACCACCGGTCCAACTGCCATGCGGTTCATCCTTGTCCTGTTTGCCCTGCTCGTTTCAACCACGCCGGCCCTGGCCGCCAAAACCATTCTGGTCATGGGCGACTCGCTATCGGCCGGCTACGGCATCCGGCCCGAGCAGGCCTGGCCTTCGTTGCTCGGCACGCGGCTGAGCGATAAACGCCTTGATTATAGCGTTGCCAACCTGTCGATCTCGGGAGAAACCACGGCCGGCGGACGTTCACGTCTGGCCCCTGCCCTCAAGGCCTACCAGCCGGCCATCGTGGTCATTGCGCTGGGTGCCAACGACGGGCTGCGCGGCCTGCCGCTGGCCCAGATGCGCGACAACCTGAATGCCATGGTCGATGCCGCGCGCTCGGCCGGCGCCCGCGTCGTGCTGGCCGGCATGCGCCTGCCGCCGAATTACGGACCTTATGCCGCCGATTTCCACAGCAGCTTCGTCGATATTGCCAAGGCCAAGAAGGCGCCGCTGATCGATTTTCTGCTTGAACCGGTGGCGGCCAACCCGCGCTATTTCCAGTCCGACAACCTGCATCCGCTGGCCGAGGCCCAGCCGCTGATTCTCGACCACGTCTGGCCGGCCATTGTGCCGCTGTTAAAATAGGGCCAATGAAACCCAATCGCCCCACCGTGGCCGATCTCGCCAAGTACGACGAGATCATCGACGTCCGCACCCCCGCCGAATTTGCCGAAGACCATATCCCCGGCGCCATCAACTGCCCGGTGCTGGATAACGAGCAGCGCATCCAGGTTGGCACGCTCTACAAGCAGGTCTCGCCGTTCGAAGCGAAAAAGATCGGCGCGGCGCTGGTTTCGGAAAACATTGCCAGGCACCTGAAGGAAAGCTTCCTCGACCGTCCGAAAAGCTGGAAGCCGCTGATCTACTGCTGGCGCGGCGGCGACCGCAGCGGTTCAATGACGACCATCTTCAAGGCCATCGGCTGGCAGGCCGGGCAACTGGATGGCGGCTACAAGGCGTGGCGCAGCCATGTCATCGCCCAGCTGGAAGAATTGCCGCAGCACTACCATTTCATCGTCATCGGTGGCGCCACCGGCAGCGCCAAGACACGCATCCTGCAGGCCATCGGGTCGCTCGGCGAGCAGGTGCTCGATCTGGAAAACCTGGCCAACCACAAGGGCTCGGTCCTTGGCGTGCTGCCAGATTCGCCACAGCCTTCGCAAAAAGGCTTTGAAACCTCATTGATGCTGACCCTGGCGGCGCTCGACCCGGCCCGCCCAGTCTATGTCGAGGCAGAAAGCCGCAAGATCGGCAACCTGCATGTGCCGGAAGCACTGATCGCCCGCATACGCAGCGGCGAATTTGTCGCCATCGAGGCGACGCTGGACGCTCGCGTGGCCTTCCTGCTCAAGGATTACGACTACTTCCTGACCCGGCCCGAGTTTCTCGGCCAGCGTCTCGATGTACTGCGCTCACTGCAAAGCCGCGAAACGATGGCACGCTGGCAACAACTGATTCTGGATGCCGACTGGCCAACGCTGGTGCGCGAGCTGCTGGAGCTACATTACGACCCGCTCTATCAGCGTTCGCAGGATCACAACTACACGGGCAAGCAGAACCCGGGCTGCTTCTCAACCGACGATCTGTCCGAAAACGGCATCAAACGGCTGGCAGCCACGATCGTTCAGTCGCGGACAGCGCAGATCGCCTGACGCATGGCCGGCTTCGGGCTGGCAGTGTAACCCTCCTCGAAAGCAATTTCGCGCAGGCCAGCGGCCTGCACTACCTCTCTGAGTTCCCCCGGCCGAAGCAGAAAAGCCGGGCTGGAGGGCTTGCCGTAGGCTTCGTTGCCAAGCATGAAGGTTTCATAGATCAACACGCCACCCGGGGCGAGCATGGCGATGACGTCCGGCAAACGCGGCCGCCACAGGTAGTTGGTGACGACGATGCCGTCGAACGACTGCCCGGCGAGAGGCCACTCATCGCCCTCGAGATCAAGCTCCGTGGCGACGATGTCCGGTACGGCCGAAAGTTTCGAAATTGCCTCAGAATTCCGGTCAACCGCAGCGACCGTATAGCCCAGGCTCGCCAGCAGACAGGCATGACGGCCGTTGCCGCAGGCCAGGTCGAGCACCTTGCCACCCTCTGGAATCAGGCCGGCGTGACGCACCACCCAAGGCGATGGCGGTATGATCTGAGAAATTTCATTCGAGGAGGCAGTCATGTCCGGTGTTGTCGTCGTTGCAGAGAATGGTCAGGGAAGATACCAGCAGGCCGTCACCATCGGCCAGCACCAATTGATCGCCGACGAACCGGTCAGCGTCGGTGGTGCCGACGCCGGCCCGGCCCCATTCGATTTCCTGATGTCCGGCCTCGGCGCCTGCACCTCGATGACGTTGCGCATGTACGCCGAGCGCAAAGGGCTGCCGCTGACCAAGGTCAGCGTGACGCTCAGCCATGAAAAAGTCGAGGTTGATGGGGTCACACGTGACTGCATTCACCGCAAGATCGCCCTTGAAGGCGACCTGAGGGACGAACAGCGCCAGCGCCTGATGGAAATTGCCAACAAATGCCCGGTACACCGGGCGCTGTCACAGTCGATTCTGCTCGATTGCGCCCTTACCCCCTAGGAATAACCCTATAAGTTCAATGACAATAGACCGTCATTGTGCCAAAATTCTGCACTGCACAATAACAGCCTAACAAGGGGCTTGCCATGTTGGAACAGCACTATCTAACGGCGCTTTTCGAGCCGAAATCGGTGGCCGTGATCGGCGCCTCAGACCGTGAAAATTCGGTCGGCAACATCATCTTCAAGAACATCCTCAGCTCGGGTTACAAGGGGCGTCTGTACGCCATCAACCCCAAGCACGAGACGATTCAGGGCCAGCAGGCCTACAAGTCGATAGAGGAAATCGGCGCCCGCGTCGAGATGGCCGTCATCGCCACCCGGCCGCAGACCGTGCCGCAACTGATCGAGCAATGCGGCCGCAGCGGCGTGCGCAACGTCATCGTCATCGCCTCCGGCTTTTCGGAAGCCGGCCATATCGGTGCTGCGCTGGAACGCAAGGTTCTTGAAATCGCCCGTTCCTACAATGTGCGCATCCTCGGCCCGAATTGCCTGGGCATCATCCGCCCCGACCTCGGCCTGAACGCCACCTTCTCCAAGACCACCGCAGCCCCGGGCAACCTGGCGCTCGTCTCGCAGTCCGGCGCCATGTGCTCCGCCGTACTCGACTGGGCCAAGGCCAACGATGTCGGTTTCTCGTCGGTCATCTCGATCGGCATGACGGCCGACGTCGATTTCGGTGAAATCCTCGATTACCTGATTTACGACAGCCGCACGCACTACATCCTGATGTACGTCGAAGGCATCCGTAACGCCCGCCGCTTCATGAGCGCCCTGCGTTCTGCCGCCCGCATCAAGCCGATCATCCTGCTCAAGGCAGGTCGTCACGAGGCCGGCGCTGCGGCCACGGCCATGCACTCCGGCATGGCGGCTGTTTCGGATACCGTTTTCGACGCCGCCGTCCGCCGTGCCGGCGTGGTACGCGTCCAGAACGTCGGCCAACTGTTCTACGCGGCCAAGGCACTGGCCTCCAAGTTCCGCCCGCTCGGCAACCGCCTCGCCATCATCACCAATGGCGGTGGCCCGGGCGCCATGGCAGCCGACCGTGCTGGCGACATGGGCATTCCGCTGGCAGAACTCGCCAACGAAACGATGGCCGTGCTGAACAAGGCACTGCCAACCAACTGGTCGCACAGCAACCCGATCGACATTGGCGGCGACGCCACGCCGGAACGCTACCGTGACGCGATCATGGCCGTCACGAGCGACCCGAACGTAGACAGCACGCTGGTCATGCTCTCGCCACAGGCGATGACCGATCCGCTGGCCGTTGCCCAAGCCATCATCGAAGTTGCCGACAAGCTCAACCGTTCGATTATCTGCTGCTGGATGGGTGAAGAACAGGTACGCGAAGGCCGCAAGCTCCTCGAATCTGCCGGCATTCCGGCTTTCCGCATGCCGGAAACCGCGATCGAACTGTTCCACCATATTTCCAAGTACTACCGCAACCAGAAGTTGCTGCTGCAGACGCCGGAACCGACTCGCCAGCATGGCCGCCCGGAAGCAGAAGGCGCCAAGATGCTGATCGAGGCCCTGCTCGCGGAGCGCCGCAAGGTGCTGTCGGAAATGGAATCGAAGGCCATCCTGCGTGCCTTCAAGGTGCCGGTTGCCCAGACCATGGTTGCCCGCACCGCCACCGAGGCGCTGCTGCTGGCCGAGCAGATCGGCTTCCCGATCGCCATGAAGGTCGATTCGCCGGATCTGCCGCACAAGTCCGATGCCGGCGGTGTTCGTCTGAACATCGGCAACGCTCCTGCCGTCCGCAATGCTTATCACGACATCATCGACACCGTGCAGAAGCGCCGCCCGGATGCCAAGATCAACGGCGTTTCGATCGAGCCCTTCCTGTCGCGCCCGAACGGTCGCGAACTGATGATCGGCGTCTTCCGTGATCCGATCTTCGGGCCGGTCATCACCTTCGGTGCCGGTGGCTTCGACGTTGAAATCTTCAGCGATCGCTCGGTGGCTCTGCCGCCGCTCAACAAGTTCCTGGCCAAGGATCTGATCGAATCGACCCGCGCCTCGAAGATTCTCGACCAGTTCCACAACATGCCGCCGGTCGACCGTGAGGCCCTGAAGGAAGTGCTGCTGTGCATTTCCGAAATGGTCTGCGAACTGCCGTGGATCCAGGAACTCGATCTGAATCCGCTGATCGTCGATGAAAACGGCGCCATCGCCGCCGATGCCCGCATCGTCATCGACCATGCCGCCAGTGCTTCCGGCGACCGCTACGCCCACATGTCGATCTACCCGTACCCGGTGCACCTGATCCAGGACTGGCAGATGAACGACGGCAAGGTCGTCACCATTCGCCCGATCCGCCCGGAAGATGCCGACATGGAGCAGGAATTCGTCAAGAACATGTCCGACGAATCGCGCTACTACCGTTTCATGGACACGCTGCGCGAACTGACGCAAACCATGCTGGTCCGCTTCACGCAGATCGACTACGACCGCGAAATGGCGCTGGTTGCCACCATCGCTGACGAAACCGAAGGCGCGCCGGAAGGCAAGGAACTGCAGATCGGTGTCGCCCGCTACGTGGTCAATCCGGACGGTGAATCGGTCGAGTTCGCGCTGGCCGTCGGCGACGACTGGCAGAAGTGTGGTGTTGGCCGCAAGCTGATGACCGCGCTGGTCGAGTGCGCCCGCATGAAGGGTTACCGTGCCGTGGTCGGCGACGTGTTGTCGACCAACTCCAAGATGTTCCGCCTGATGACCAGCCTGGGCTTCACGATCCATCCGCACCCGGACGACACCGCCGTCAAACGCGTCGTCAAGCCGCTGACGGGTTAGGCGACGATCTGCTCCGCGCCGGCAGGTCCGGCGCGCAGGCAAACAAAAAGCCGGTCAATGACCGGCTTTTTTAACGACTGGAATTCACTGGCGATTATTCGCCGAAGAAATTCACATCGTAGGGATAAGGCTTCTGTGGCACCTTGGAACCGGCATTGCGGGCGGTGCTATCCACATCCTGCTTCTTGTCCCACCAAAGGGCGCGACCAACCTTCTGGTCTTCGACCCATTCCGGATTCTTTGCGAGTTGCTCGTTCATCCAAACCTGATGATCGGACACATAGCTGGTGTTAACTTCCGCCATTTCGCTGCTTCCTCAAGATATTCAAGACAATGGCGCGATTCTAGCACGCCGGATGCGGCCTTTGAGATGAGCATCAAACAGTCGCATGTTGAAAGCACGGGATTTGATCTGGATCAGATGTTTTTTAGCATTTGCTTATATTCTATGCCTTAAGTAAGCCTGCGAATAATGGAACGTCACGACTTGGGGAGGTCGTCCGTTCCGCGATTATTAGAGGAGACCACATGATGAATCATGTGCGTAGGCTTATAGGGATGGCAATGCTGGGAGCGGCATTGCTTGCCCAGGCAGCGGATGCCCCGGCACCGCCACCGGCACCCGGCAAAATTGCCAGTTCAAATTCCACCACCGACCACAGCAAACTCGATGCCCTGAAGGGACCGTTCAAGACCGGTCCCGAAGTCACCAAAGCTTGTCTGAGTTGCCACAACACGGCCGGCCATCAGGTGATGAAGAGTATTCACTGGACCTGGGAAGCCACCAGCCCGACCACGGGCAAGAAGCTCGGCAAGAAATTTGCCGCCAACAACTTCTGCGGCTCGATAACATCGAACGAAACGCGCTGCACCAGTTGTCATGCCGGCTACGGCTGGACGGACAAGAACTTCGACTTCACCAACCAGGAAAACGTCGACTGTCTGGCCTGCCATGACACTACGGGCACCTACAAGAAATTCGGCACCGATGGCGGCCACCCGCTGTATGCGGACCGCGAGTTCGAGCCGATGGAAGGGCCGCCGGGCAAGAAGCTGTTCAAGGCCCCGGACCTGACCAAGATCGCCCAGCATGTCGGCCAGCCCGGTCGCGCCAACTGCGGCGCCTGCCACTTCAACGGTGGTGGCGGCGATGCGGTCAAGCACGGCGACCTCGATTCCTCGCTGAAGAACCCGTCGCGCGAACTCGACGTGCACATGGCCAAGGATGGCGCCAACATGGTCTGCGCCGACTGCCATACCTTCAATGCGCACCAGCCCTCCGGCAGCCGTTATGCGGCTACCGCCAAGGACAAGCACGGTTTCGACCTGCCCAAGGACGACCACGACCGCGCCACCTGCGAATCCTGCCACGGCTTCACGCCGCACAAGGAAGCCAAGATCAACAACCACACCAGCAAGGTGGCCTGCCAGACCTGTCATATCCCCGAGTTCGCCCGGGGCGGCATTGCCACCAAGACACTGTGGGACTGGTCGACAGCCGGCAAGATGGGCCCGGACGGCAAACCGCTGTTCGTCAAGGACGACCACGGCCACCTGAAGTACTCGGCAGCCAAGGGTGATTTCCAGTATGGCGAGAACGTCCGGCCCGAGTACAAGTGGTACAACGGCGTCGTGCATCAGGTCACCATCACCGACAAGTTCGACGACAGCAAGGTCCTCGAACTCAATCGTGTCGAAGGCTCGGCCAGCGACCCGAACGCCCGTATCTGGCCATTCAAGGTCATGCGCGGCAAGCAGCCATACGACACCGAGAACAAGACGCTGGTGGTCAACCACGTCTATGGCGATGACGACACCTCGCTCTGGCGGAACTACGACTACAACAAATCGATCAAGGCCGGGATGGAGTACGCCGGCCTGCCCTACAGCGGCAAGTTCGGCTTCATCGAAACGCGGATGAACTGGTTCATCACCCACATGGTGGCCCCGAAAGACAAGGCCGTGCCCTGCCAGGAATGCCACACCCGGGCCACCGATGGTCGCCTGAGCGCAATCACCGACATCTATCTGCCGGGCCGCGACAGCAAGCCGCTGGTCGATATCTTTGGCGGTTTGATGATCGCCGGCGCCATCGGCGGCGGCCTGCTCCACGGCATCGTCCGCATCTTCAGCCGCCGCAAGGAGAACGCAAAATGAGCGAACGTATCTACATCTACAAGCGCTACGAGCGTTTCTGGCACTGGTCGCAGGCGCTGCTGATCATCGTCATGATGATCACCGGCTTCGAGGTGCATGGCAGCTACGCCCTGCTCGGCTTCAAGAAAGCCGTGCAACTGCACACCCTTGCCGCTTGGACGCTGCTCATCCTGTGGGCCTTCACCATCTTCTGGCAATTCACCACCGGCGAATGGCGGCAGTACCTGCCTTCGCTGAAGAATGTCGGCGCGATGATCAAGTACTACACGGTCGGCATCTTCACCAACGCGCCGCATCCGTTCCACAAGACGGTAGTCCAGAAGCACAACCCGCTGCAGCGCCTGGCCTACCTCGCCCTGCTCGCCTTCATTTCACCACTGATCTGGGGCACCGGGATCTTCTACCTGTTCTACGGCGACTGGGCACGTCTGGGCATCGACCAGAACCTGTCACTGGAAACGGTGGCCGTCCTGCACACCCTCGGCGCCTACATGATCACCGCCTTCTTCTTCATCCACGTCTATCTGACAACCACTGGCCACACGGTCTTCGCCCACATCAAGGCGATGATTACCGGCTGGGAGGAAGTGGACGAGCATCACTGATCGCTGAACCGGACTTGCGTGACTTTCGGCGGAGCTTGTCTCCGCCATTTTTTGGCAGCCCGAGAATGGTGACACAGCAAACCTTGGACGGTCGTCACGCGGACATTTCAATTTTGGGCATTTTTTCGGGTTGACCCTGGGGCCAGCAGTAGTTTCTATGGTCGTAGCCAGGTCAGTCATGGCGAAACAAGCCCGCCACCTGCCAAATATTGTCGCCATTTTTGACACAGAGGCCATTCAAGGTGTCGAAGGAGCCTGACAGATCAATGATTCAAAACAGCTAACAGCCATCCAGGCGCTGGCACGACTCTTGATTAGTATTTCCTGATATTCAAGCCGAAAAGGCCATGGATACCACCTATCATCAGGAGAACCGCATGTCCGAATGTCTTTGCCAGGGTGAATCATTCACCGTTTGCGACAATACATCCCGCCGCCAGTGGATGATGGCAACCGCCGGCGTAGGCGGCGCGCTGGCGCTCACCGCCATCACCCCGTTCGTCTCCAGCCTGATGCCTTCGGAACGCGCCAAGGCAGCAGGCGCGCCAGTCGAAGTCGATATCGGCAAACTGGCGCCGGGCGAACTGATGATCGTTGAATGGCGCGGCAAACCTGTCTGGATTCTGAATCGCACGCCGGAGATGATGGCGGCGCTGAAAAAGGCCGAACCCATGCTGGCCGACCCGAGCTCGGAAAAGCCTCAGCAACCAGCCTATGCAACCAACGAAACCCGCTCGCGCAAACCGGAACTGCTGGTCGCCGTCGGCATCTGTACCCACCTCGGCTGCTCGCCCTCACCCGCCTTCACTCCGGGCGATGGCGCGCTCGGCGCTGACTGGCCGGGCGGTTTCCTGTGCCCTTGCCACGGATCGACCTTCGATTTCGCCGGGCGGGTTTTCAAGAGCAAACCGGCGCCGACCAATCTGGAAATACCGCCGCACCAATACCTCAGCGAGACCCGCCTGATCATCGGCAGCGACGAAAACGAGAAAGCCTGACATGCAAATCGCCGTCACCAGCCAGAACCGCCACAGCATCACCGAACACGCCGGCAAATGCCGCAAGTTCTGGCTCTACGATGTTGAAAAAGGCGCCGTCACCGACAAGCACCTCGTCGAACTGCCGCTCGAAGAGAGCTTCCACGCCCGGCAACACGGCATGGCCTAGGCACTCGCCGGCATCAATGTGCTGATCACCGGCAGCATGGGCAACGGGCTTTACCTCAAGCTGATGCAGCGGGGTATCCTTTCTGTCATCACGGCGGAAGACAATCCGGACAATGCCGTTTCGGCCTTCCTGTCCAACAGCCTCGACCGCCTGCCACTTCCCGACAACACCCATTGCCAAGGCCATGACCATCACCACTAAGCCCCGTACGACCACCCCGCTTTCGAGCCGCCCGTCGATCCCGCGCCTGCCCATCCAGGGGCTGCTACTGGCCTGCCTGCTCGCCGCTGGCCATGCACACGCGGACAACAGCCAGCTCGTCGTCAACCTGCTCGGCGTCCGCGACGGAACCGGCAATCTGCGCGCCTCGCTCTATCGCGAGCCGGAAACCTTCCGCAAGGAAGACAAGGCCCTGAAAGTCATCTCCCTGCCGGCGGCGAAGGGTGAATCGACATTCGTTTTCGACAACCTGCCATCCGGCCGCTATGCCGTGATGGTTTATCACGACGAAAACGCAGACCAGAAACTCAACCTGCGTTTCGGCATGTTCCCGACCGAAGGCTACGGCCTCTCCAACAACCCGAAAGTCATGGGGCCACCCAAATTCGCCGACAGCGCCTTCGACGTCGCCGGGCCGGAAACATCCATCGACATCAAGCTCGCCTACTGATTTCCCTGATCCATATTCCACGCAAAAAGTTACGGAGAACATCAAACATGAAGAAATCCATCGTCGCCCTGAGCCTGCTCGCCAGCCTGGGCACCGCATACGCCGACAACCAGCCGGTAACCATCATTCTCAACTCGGAAAGCACAATGACCCAGGGCATCGCCCTCGTTCTCGCCAACCAGATGCAGGCCCAGGGTGGCCAGGTGCAAATCCTGCTGTGCGATAAAGCGGGTGATCTGGCCCTGAAGAACGCCGCCGGCAACAAACTGAAACCGCAGGACGTGACCCCGGCCCAATTGCTCGATGGCGCCATCAAGAAAGGGGCGACTGCTGCGGTCTGCGCCCTCTACCTTCCGAACACCGGCCACACGCCAGACCAGCTGAAGGACGGCATCGTCGCCGCCAAGCCGGATGCCATGGGCAAGAGCATGCTGGAAGCCCAGCGCAAAGTCATCGCCTTCTGATTGAGGAACCTATCGTGAAACAAACCCTGCTGCAGGAAAAATACCCCATCTTCGTCGCCGAGATCGCCAAGACGGAAACCAGCCACAAGACCGTCGAAGCACTGGTTGACTACTACAAGGGCAAGATCGCCGAGAACCCGAAGGTCCAGTTCATCGGCGTATTCGACCACTACGCCCACACCACCAGGATCGGCGGCCCCATCGTCGAAGGCATGACCGCTGCGGTCGACATCATTTTCTGCTTCGGCTTCGCCATCCCGACCCCGCAGATGCTCGCTGTCCGCCCCCGCTCCATCGGCATCGCCGACATGGGCGACAAATTCGTCATCAGCTTCATGGAAGCCCCGATGCAACCAGCCAACCAGGCCATGGAAGCCTGGACCCTGGCCCTGCGCGACGCCTGAACAAGCCCGCCACAAACAAAAACCCCGGCGCTGTCTGACCGGGGTTTTTGCATTTCAATTTTGGGTGTTTTTTCCGGTTGACCGTGGCAATCGGCAGTTGTGTGCCCTTTGCTGCCGGTCAGCAATTTTCTAGCAGCGGCAGCTTCAGACTGGGAGCGGCCATTCCCTGAAAAAAAACGGGAACCAAAGTCCCCGTCTATGTGAACTTGCGAAACTATTTCCTCACTTGTGCATACGGCGGCGGGATGCAGCCAGCCCAGCAAGTCCAAGACCCAATAACGCAGCACTCATCGGCTCCGGAACTGCTTGCTGTTGCTGCTGGCCGGAAGCTACATCACCATCGCGAACTGCCCAAGCAAAGTACTGGCTGCCCTGCAAATCAAGGCCTTGCCCCCTAAGTGATGCATCAAAAGCCCACGATAGTTGGGTCGGCAGGGGAGTGAACGACGCATCAGACCAATACACGCTGCCAAGCAAATTTGAGAAAAGCAACTTGTTGGCGTTTTGCACCGATGTATCGCCAATGGCATTTAGGACTGATTGATTCGGTTTGGTACCTAGATCAGTCACCAAGAGATGACTCAACTCGCCGCCCGTGCAATTACTTCCTTGGTAGTAGGTTGGATTTCCGGTACCGAATGTAAAGGGGCTGCTACAACTCGTATCGAGCGGATTTAGTGTCGGCAAACGCCAGTCGTCGTAAGTTACATTGCGAACGCTATCAAAGTAGGTTAATCCGGCGACCCATGTCTGCGCACCCCACCAAGTCATTGCGCCGGTATAGGTGCTTCCTGATTTCTTAAAATCTAAGGTGCTTAGCGTATGGGTGTACGTTGCGCCATTAGCCGACCATGCAAAATTTTGACCAAGTACCGCAGCCACCTTTGCGTCTGTCAGATTGCTAGCTGCATAATTTACATTGGCGAGCCATGTAACATCCAATGCCGTGTCGTAGATTAGACCGCCACCACGATCGACCAGAGCCGCTTGAGCTACCCCGCTCGTCAAGAGACCTGCTGTCGCCAGTGCCACCATTAGTTTCCTGCTACCGTTCATGTTAAGACCCTCGGATCAAAAATATTCTCCGATTCGCGAAAGCAAAAAATAACCCAGCAGGGACAGGATTTTGATTTATTGCTGTTTTTCGGAGAGAAAGGTTGGGCAGTAAGCGTCAGTGTAAATTTGTTCGACACACTCTGAATGAGATCAAGCCGCTTTGCGAATCAGGAGCGACCTGGTTAACGGCACAGCTAAGTTGGTTCACTGCCAATGCCTGCTATCGCTGCATTGCCGCCGTTGACTTGAAAACCGCGACCGTCTCCTGATGGCCGAATGCCGCCCGACGAATGAGTGCTGGCCAAGAAAAATTTTTCTCGTGGCCACCCAGCCTGACATGCCGCAGATGACCACGAACCCCGCGCCCGTTGGGCGAAGCTTCAGCCCTGAGCCGGCTTTTTCCCGAACAGCGTATCGGTCAGCTTGACGTACCAGGCGGCGGACTGAACCTGGATGATGTAGGCCAGCGTGATGACCAGGGCGGCGTCGGAGGCGGCGCTGCCGAAGGCGTTCATGGCCAAAGCCAGGGCGATCGACAGGTTGCGCATGACTGTGCCGTACACCAACGCGATGGCATCGCCGCGCGGCAGCAGGGCCTTGGCGATGAGGGTGCTGAGCAGGTAGTTGATGCCGTAGAGGGCGAGCAGCGGGCCGACGAGTTGCAGCAGTTCGGCCGGCTGGGCGGCGAGTTGCTGGGCCTTGAGGGCCATGGCGACGAAGACGATGCCGAGCACGCCGAGCGTCGAGAAGGGCGGGAACTTCGGGCCCCATTCGGCCTGGAATGCCTTCTGGCCGTGCTTCTTGAGCAGGTGGCTTTGCGTGAAGTGGCCGGCCACCATGGGCAGGAAAACGATAAATACGATCTGCGAAAACACTACCCACAGATCGACCGGCACCGTTGCGCCCATCAACCATTGGACGTAGAACGGCGTCGCCAGCGAACCAAGGACCAGGCCGAGGACGGTCATCTTGACGGCTGCGCCGAGGTTACCGCCGGCAAAACCAGTCCACGAAATGGTCATGCCCGAGGTCGGCAGCAGTGCGGCGAGCAGCAGGCCCATGGCGTAATACGGCTGGGCCGGGAAAAAATATTGGCCAAGTCCGAAGGCAACGAAGGGGATGATGCCGAAATTGATCAGCTGGGCGAGCAGTTGCGCCTTGCTGTCGCCGCCTTCGAGCACCTTGGTCAGCTTGAGCGTGACCATCATCGGATAGACCATCAGGAAGGTCAGCGGCACGATCAGCGACTTGAGCCAGCCGGTTGGCGCCAGCAGGCCAAACCCGAACCCGAGCAGCATCATGACCGGAATGGCGAGGATCAGATTCTTTGAAACAAAGGACAAAAACTTCAGCACGATGCGCTCCAGAAGCCCCGCAATGGCATTCTGCTAAATAAGCAAATAATTATACACCGTGCGGTACCACCCTTCGTTTAAGATCAGGGCCTGCGCCACCGCTCACTATCAAACAGCCAGCCCCCCATGAACCCTCTTCCACGCTCCCGATCCAGCCTGCTCATCATCGCAGGACTTGCCGTCGTGGCATTGCTCGTCGCTGGCTATAGTTTCTGGGGCAAGGAGCGCATCGTGGTTGCCGTGGCCGAACGCGGCGAACTGCGGCAGGCGGTGGTGGCCAGTGGCCGGGTGCGCACGCCGCAGCGTATCGAGGTGGCAGCGCAGATCAGCGCCCGCGTCGTCGCCGTCAAGGTGCGCGAAGGCGATGCCGTGACGGCCGGCCAGACGATGGTCCAGCTCGACGACACCGAATGGCGAGCGAGTGCCGCCCAGGCCCGGGCCAGCCTGGCGCAGGCCGAAGCCAAACAGCGCCAGCTCGACCGCCTCGGCCGGCCGGTGGCCGAGCAAAGCGTGCAGCAGGCGGAAGCCAACGCCCAGCAGGCGAAGCGCCAATTGGAGCGGGTCGGCGAACTGGTTGCCAAGGGTTTCTACAGCACCGCCCAGCTCGACGATGCCCGGCGCAACGCGCAGGTCGCCGACAGCCAGTGGCAGGCCGCCAAATTGCAGCTGACCAGCAACCAGCCGGGTGGCAGCGAGGCGCAGGTGGTGCGCAGCAATGTCGAGCAGGCGCGCGCCGCGCTGGCCGTGGCCGAAGCGCGCCTGACCTACGCTACGCTAACGGCACCAGGTGCCGGCCGGGTGCTGACGCGTAGCGTGGAAGCCGGCGACATGGTGCAGCCGGGCAAGGTTTTGCTGACGGTAGCGCCGAAGGGCGACACCGAACTGACGGCGCAGATCGACGAGAAAAACCTCGCCCTGCTCCAGCTTGGCCAGACGGCGCTGGCTTCGGCCGATGCCTACCCCGGCGAAAACTTCACGGCCGCGGTCACCTACATCGCCCCAGCCGTCGATGCCCAGCGCGGCTCGGTCGAAATCCGCCTGCGCGTCGCCGAACCGCCGGCTTACCTGAAGCACGAAATGACCGTTTCCATCGACATCGCCTCGGCCCACCGCACCGATACGCTGATCGTGCCGGCCGATGTCATCCGCGACCAGGCGTCCGGCCAGCCCTGGGTGATGGTAGTGCGCGACGGCGTGGCACAGCGCCAGCCGGTCAAACTGGGCATCCGCGGCGCCGGCCGGGTCGAAATCCTCGATGGCGTCGTTGCCGGGGAAGCCTTGGCTGCGGCCAGCCAGAATCTGGCCGAGGGTCGCAAGGTTGTTACGGCCAACCGGAAATAACGGCCAAAAATGAAATCCTGGATGCCTTTCGAGTGGATCGCCGCCATCCGCTTCCTGCGTGAGGGCCGCATGCAGTCGCTGCTGATCATCGTCGGTGTCGGCGTTGGCGTCGCCGTCATCGTCTTCATGTCGGCGCTGCTCTCCGGTTTGCAGGCCAATCTGGTCAAACGCACGCTCAGTTCGCAGGCCCACATCGTTCTGTTGCCGCCCGAGGAAATCGCCCGGCCGCAATCGCCGGCGGCCGGCATTGCCCTGCGCCTGCAAAAACAGGCCCAGCGCCTGCGCTCGATCGACCAGTGGCAGCAGATTCAGGCCCGGCTGGAAGTCTTGCCGGAAATCGCCGCCATCTCGCCGATTGCCTCCGGCCCGGCCTTCGCCGTGCGCGGCGACGCCAACAAGGCGATCACCCTGCTCGGCATCGACCCGGTGCGCTACAGCGGCGTCATCGCCCTGCCTGAACGCATGGTCGCCGGCCAGTTGCGCGTCGGCGCTGGCGAGGCGGTGATCGGCATCGAGCTGGCCAAGGACCTCGGCGCCGACGTCGGCGACAAGATCCGCGTCACGACGGCCGGCGACGCCACCGAAACCTTCACCGTCACCGGCCTGTTCGACCTCGGCAACAAGGGCGTCAATGCCCGCAACGTCTATGTCAGCCTGCGCTCGGCACAAAGCCTGCTCGATCTGGTCGGCGGCGTGTCGAGCATCGACATTTCGCTGCACGATATCGACGAGGCCGAACGGCTGGCCAGCAAAATTGCCGCCGAAACCGGCTTGACCGCCGACAGCTGGATCAAGACCAACGCCCAGTTCGTCACGGCGCTGACCTCGCAGCGCGTGTCGAGCAACGTCATCCGCTTCTTCATCGGCCTCTCGGTCGCCTTCGGCATCGCCAGCGTGCTCGTCGTTTCGGTCATCCAGCGTGCCCGCGAAATCGGCATCCTGCACGCCATGGGCGCCTCGCAAGGGCAGATGCTGCGTATCTTTCTGCTGCAGGGGGGCATTGTCGGCTTCTTCGGTTCGCTGCTCGGCTCCGCTCTGGCCTGGGTATTCCTGATGCTGTGGCGACTCATGGCGCGCAACCCGGACGGCACGGCGATGTTCATCATTGGCGTGGACCCATGGCTGGTCGCCATCGCAGCCGGCGGCGCCAGCCTGGTCGGCATCCTCGCCGCCCTGCTGCCGGCCCGCCGGGCGGCGCGGCTTGATCCGGTGGTGGCAATCCGTGGCTGATCCCGTGACCAATCCCGTCCTCCAGCTCACCGGCATCCGCAAATCCTACGGCAGCGGCGAAACGGAAACCGAAATCCTGCACGGCATCGACCTGCGTCTCGAACGCGGCGAATTCGCCGCCCTGATCGGCCCCTCCGGCTCCGGCAAAAGCACCCTGCTCAACCTCATCGGCCTGCTCGACCGCCCGAGCGGCGGCCAGCTTTTCATCGACGGCCAGGAAACCGGCCAGCTCGACGACACCGGCCTGACCCGCCTGCGCGGCCAGCGCATCGGCTTCGTCTTCCAGCATCACCACCTGATTTCCGCCTTCACGGCGCTGGAAAACGTCGCCATGCCGCTGCTCGTTGCCCGTGGCCGGCCCGATGCCGACATGTTCGCCCAGGCCGGCCAACTGCTCGACCAGGTCGGCCTCGCCGAGCGCAAGCAGAACCTTGCCAACCAGCTCTCCGGCGGCCAGCAACAGCGCGTCGCCATCGCCCGCGCCCTAGCCATGAGCCCCTCGCTGGTCCTCGCCGACGAACCCACCGGCAACCTCGACACTCATTCCGCCGACGACGTCTTCGCCCTGCTCCGCGAGGTCAACACCCGGCTCAACACCACCTTCCTGATCGTCACCCACGACCGCCGCCTGGCCGCCCGTTGCGACCGGATCATTGAAATGGTCGACGGCAATATCGTGGCCGATATGCGGCATCAGGCCGCAACAAACTGAAAACGCCGGGGGCAACCCGGCGCTTCAGTGAATTTCAAAATTGGCTGTTTTTTCCGGTTGACCGCAACAACCCGGAATTTTGGCTCAGTGCGCTAGCTCGAAACCTGCTCGAACTGCTCGCGCAAAGCTTCGACGACCGTGCTTTCGCCGCGCACCTTGAAAATGGCGCCCTCAGCGTCAGCGCGCTCTTCCAGTACCTCGCAGCTGGCAAAGATGTCCTTGCGCAGCTGCTGCGCCGACCAGGGCAGCAAAAGCTCGGCCTCGACATGATCGCGCTGGAAAAAGGCGATGATCTGGAGGCGCAGCGCGGCCACATCATCCGGCTGGCGGGCGCTCATCACGACGCAATCCGGGTACCTGGCCCGCAAGGCTGCTGTGCACTCGACCTGTGCCGCCTCGTCGCCGACATGGTCGATCTTGTTGAAGATGCGCAGACGCGGGACGACGTCGGCGCCGATCTCCTCGAGCACCTTGTCGGTCACTTCCAGCTGACGCTCGAAACCGGGGTCGCTGGCGTCGATGACGTGGAGCAGCAACGACGCATCAAGTGCCTCGTCAAGCGTGGACTTGAACGACGCTACCAGACCGTGTGGCAGGTTCTTGATGAAACCAACGGTGTCGCTGACCAGCACGCGCGGCACGCTTTCCGGGTAGAGGGCGCGGACGGTGGTGTCGAGCGTCGCAAACAGCTTGTTGGCGACCAGCACCTCACTGCCGGTCAGCGCCCGCATTAGCGTCGATTTTCCCGCATTGGTGTAGCCGACCAGCGCGACGGCGGCCTGGCTCTGGCGCTCCTGGCGGCGGGCGCGCTGCGTCTTGCGCTCGGCCTCCATGGCGAGGATTTCGAGCTGCAGTTCGGCAATGCGGTCGCGGATCTTGCGCTTGTCGAGTTCGGTATGCGACTCGCCGGCGCCGCGGCCACCAACTCCGCTACGCTGCCGACCCTGCGAACCCGCCAGCTTGGCGGCCTCGCGCAAGCGTGGCGCCATGTAGCCGAGGCGGGCGATTTCCACCTGCGCCTTGGCCGCCCGCGAGCGGGCATTGCGATGGAAGATTTCGAGGATGACCATGGTCCGGTCCATCACCTCGCAACCGGCCTCGATTTCGAGGTTACGCGCCTGTGACGGCGAAATCTCGTGGTCGACGAGAATCGCCTCGATTTCCGGCAGATTCGACTCGGCCAGCGACAGCACCTCGTCGCCTGCTTCGTCAAAAATCGGCTCGCCATGCACGAAAGCACGTATTTCCTGCCGCTTGCCAACGCCCAGATAACCCGTCGTATCGAAGCTGGTGCGCTTCTGCACGAAGGTATGGACAACCTTGAAACCCAGCGTCTTGGCCAGCTCCCGCAGCTCCATCAACGACGCCTCGAACTCCATGTCGCTCACGTTCGGCAATTGAACGGACGCAGCAACGGCGACCCTGAGCTTTTGTTCTACTTCCATCTGCATCCGAAATTTTTTCTCTTGATTTGGCGAAGGCAGATAGTACCCGGCAACGCCCTGCTTGCCGGCATTGTTATGCTGCAAGCGAGCGTATTAAGGGCTGACGGAGGGGAAAATCAGGGATAAAGGCCGCGCGTTGCCCGCGCTTCAAGCACCCGACTGCAACCGATCACGAAGGCGGCGGAACGGAGCGACATCTGGCGCGCTTCGGAAAGTTGCCAGATGGCATTGAAGGCCTCGGACATGATCCGTTCAAGGCGCTGGTAGATTTCATCCTCACTCCAGAAGAAGCTGGAAAAATCCTGCACCCATTCGAAATAGCTGACCGTGACGCCACCGGCATTGGCCAGCACGTCGGGCACTACGGTGATGCCACGCTCGGCGAGGATGGCATCGGCTTCCGGCGTAGTCGGGCCATTGGCCCCCTCAACAACAATGCGGGCGGTGATCTGGTCGGCGTTATAGCGGTTGATCTGCGACTCCAGGGCGGCCGGAACCATGATGTCGCAAGGCACGCTCCAGAAAGCGCCGTTGTCGATCACCTCACAACCGGGGGCACCTAGCAGGGTCTTGTTTTCAGTCAGAAAACGCTTCAGTGCCAACACATCCAGCCCGGCCTCGCAGTAAACAGTCCCGCTCACATCCTGCACGGCAACTATCCTGGCGCCGGCCTGCGCGAAGATCCGTGCGCTCGCCTCGCCAACATTGCCGAAGCCCTGCACGGCAACGTGCGCCCCTGATATCGGCAGGTTCAACTTGCGCGCCGCCTCGCGGGCAGTCACAAAAACGCCTCGCCCGGTGGCATCCTGCCGGCCGAGCGAACCACCGAGCGATAGCGGCTTGCCAGTCACCACGCCAGTTACCGTTCGGCCCTCGCCCATGGAATAGGTGTCCATCATCCAGGCCATGATCTGGGCATTGGTATTCATGTCCGGCGCCGGGATATCCTTGTCCGGCCCGATCATCGAACTGATCTCGCTGGTGTAACGACGGGTCAGGCCTTCGATTTCGGAAATCGAAAGCAGCCGGGGATCGACACGAACCCCGCCCTTGGCGCCACCGAACGGCACGTTGACCACCGCATTCTTGATCGTCATCCAGCCAGCCAGCGCCATCACTTCGGACAAGGTGACATCCTGGTGAAAGCGAACCCCGCCCTTGCCCGGCCCGCGCGAAGTATTGTGATGCACGCGATAGCCCTCGAAGTGCGCCACTTCACCGCTATCGAGGCGGATCGGCACATCGACGATCAACGAGCGTTTTGGTCGCCGCAGCGTTTCCACCCACGGCCACAGCGACTTGTCGAGCAGCGGCGCGACCTGCTCGACCTGCTGCAGGAAGATGTGCCACGGGCCAATGTTTTGAGCGGAAATATAGGAAGGCAGTAACGGCGTGTTCATGGCGATTCCTTGCGAGCTGAATTAAGTGCAGTGTGGCGCATCAATGCTGGCTTGACTAGCGCGCCATGACGCCTTGGCGGTATGCTCTGACCACAACATTCAACTGGAGAGACTCTGTGCCCGCACTGCTGCCGCAACCCGATCCCGATGGCCTGCTCGAATACTCGGTGGTGTACACCGACCGCGCCCTGAACCACATGTCGCAACGCTTTCAGGGTGTGATGAAAGACATCTCGCGCCTGATGAAGCAGGTCTACAACGCCAAGTCGGCCGTCATCGTGCCCGGCAGCGGCACTTTCGGCATGGAAGCCGTCGCCCGCCAGTTCGCCACTGACAAGAAGGTACTGGTCATCCGTAACGGCTGGTTCAGCTTCCGCTGGACGCAGATTTTCGACATGGGGCGCATCCCCTCCGAAAGCATCGTGCTCAAGGCCCGCCAAATCGGCAGCGGTTCGCAAGCGCCTTTTGCCCCGGCCCCGATTGATGAAGTTATCGCCGCCATTCGTGAGCACCAGCCTGCGGTCGTCTTTGCGCCGCACGTCGAAACCTCTTCGGGCATGATCCTGCCCGACAGCTACATCAAGGCAGTTGGCGAAGCCGTGCGTGCCGTCGGTGGCATGTTCGTGCTCGACTGCATCGCCTCCGGCACCATCTGGGTCGATATGGTCGCCAACAACGTTGACGTGCTGATCAGCGCCCCGCAAAAAGGCTGGAGCGCCTCACCATGTTGCGCCATGGTCGCCCTTGGCGAACGCGCCCGGGCCCACATCGACAGCACCACCAGCACCAGCTTCGCCTGCGACCTGAAGAAATGGCTGCAGATCATGGAAGCCTTCGAAAACGGCGGGCATGCCTATCACGCAACGATGCCGACCGATGCGCTGGCCACCCTGCGCGACGTCATGGTGGAAACAGAGGCCTATGGTTTCGACAAGGTCTGCGCCGAACAACGTGAAGTCGGCCGCCGCATCCGCGAACTGATGGTGGGCAAAGGCTTCCCCAGCGTGGCTGCGGAAGGCTTTCAGGCACCCGGCGTCGTGGTCAGCTACACCACCGACCCGGATATCCAGTCGGGCAAAAAATTCCTCGCCCAAGGCGTCCAGACTGCTGCCGGGGTGCCGCTCCAATGCGATGAACCGGCCGATTTCCGGACCTTCCGTCTGGGTCTGTTCGGTCTGGAAAAGCTGCACAATCCGGAACAAACGCTGCAGAACTTCGCCCGGGCACTCGACGCCATTCAGGCCAATTAAGCAAGCAACATTGAAAATAGCGGGATCGTCACAGTGGCGGACGATCCCGCCGTTTTGCCCAGGTTTTATCGGCCGCTGAAGATGCCGACATCACTCCTTGATAAATATCAACAAACGCTAATTTGCGCGGAGCACAATGCGCAGATAAGGAGAAAGTCGTGTCTATCCCCAAGAACAGCCAGTCCAGTGGCACCACGTCACTTCCAGCTCTACCCGCCTACCTCGAAGATACCTACTCCTGGGCCTATGTCACTCCCGATGCGATAAAACGCTTCGAGCGACAATGGCTGGTCAACCTGATCCTCTGGGGAAACTTTGCCCGCCTGCGTGATCTGGCACTCGACAGCTTCGGCGAGCGCCTTCAAGGGCCCAGCTTGCAGATCGCCTGCGTTTACGGCAACTTGACGGCCCATCTGGCCGCGCGCCACATCAGCGAAAACCAGTTGGACGTCATCGATGTCCTGCCGACCCAGATCGACAACCTGAAAAGGAAGCTCGGGCCGGACAGTCAGGTCAGAGTCCATCTCGCCAACAGCGCTGCGCTGCCACAAGCCAATGCCACTTACGAACGCGCCCTGCTCTTCTTTTTGCTCCACGAACAGCCCCTCGACGTGCGTATCCAGACCATTCGTGAGGCCTTCCGCGTCGTCAAGCCCGGTGGAAAGATCACGTTTGTCGACTACCACCGACCGAAGCCATGGCACCCGCTTTACCTCGTGATGAAAGCGGTTCTCACCAAGCTCGAACCTTTTGCCCTGGACCTTTGGAATACCGAAATCGAGGAGTGGTTCCCCGGCGACATGCCTGCGGCCAGCATAAGCAAGCAGACCCATTTCGGCGGGCTCTACCAGATCGTTGAAGTGACTCGCCAGGCTTGATCAGGCAGGCTTCGCTGTCAGCAGATTGCGGAACCACTGCAGGTCTTCCGCCAGCATTTCCGGGGAGGCATCGCGCATACCCCGGAAAGGCACATCAATGCCGCGCAGCCTGAGTTCGCGCTGCAGCTCCTGCATGAAAATCCCTGACTCGAGCAGCAACCCTCGTTCATCATCATGCACCGCACACCCGGGGCTGAGCGGGTTACCGCCCAGAACCGCCAGCAGCCGGGAGCCTTCAGCCAGCGCAGCCTGAATTCGTTCGGCCACCGAGGCCGCGAGATCTGAACAGCTCCGTCGGCCGGCCTCGGTATCGAGCGCCTGGCGGATCGTCGTTCCTGCCGGCCGCTTGCGCTCGAAGCCAAGGGCCAGAACCTCCGGACAAGGCATCTGCATCACACCAACCCCCTGCTCATGGCACAACTGCAGCAACTCGAAATTCATTCCCGGAAAACTGGCGGCTCCCCGGTCCCGCACATTCTGGTTGAGGATGCAGTCGATCACTGCAACGAAGCGGCCGCCACGACAGTCCGGCAAGGCCGCCGAAGTTGCCCCCGAGCGGATTTTCCTGATCACCGACTTCAGCGACGGCAGGCTCATTTGCCCAGCCATTTCTTCTCGCCCGCCGCGACCGCGAATGGCAGCCAGTTTTCCGGCGGCGGCAGCGGACAGGTGGCGAAGGCTGTGAAGGCACACGGCGGATTGAAGGCGAAGTTGAAATCCAGCCGAATCCGCCCATCCTGTGCCGGTTTGGCTTTCAGGAAGCGCCCTGCACCGTAAGTTTCCTTGCCGCTCGTCCGGTCGCGGAACACGAAAAACACTTCCCGCTCGCTGACACTCATCGGCAGCAATTCGATCTGCGCACCGGCCACCTCGAAGACGGCCTTGTGCGCAACCGTCACCGCCTTGAGGTCGCCCGTCACATTCGGCACCTCCATCATCACCGGCGGCTCCAGCGCCACCCAGTCGGCCTCAATGGCCCATGCCGGGTCATAGTCGAAGTACTGCAAGCCGACAAACGGCTGCGTCTTCGCCCATTCACGATTCCGCACCCGTGCCGCCAGGCGGCCGTCGCGCTCGACCACGAAGAACGCGAACGGCGCACAATCAACCACCGTCGGCGCACTATCGCGGTCCGTCGCCAGTTCCTGAACATCTCCTTTTAGCGGCTGCCAATGCAGCGCATCGCCTGACCAGACCAGATCGCCCAGATGCGCCTCGCCACCCGGCAAACGCACAAGGCAATCCTCAGCCCCACCCACGCGGTTCGCGCCGGGTTCCAACCAATCAAGACCGATCAATCCAATCCAGCTATCCGGCCCGGAAAGCTCCTTCTCCCGAGACTCACACCACCGATGCCAAGCCTGGCGTTTGCCATTGTCCATGCCACTCATTCCTTCCATTTTTCCCTCATACAGCATGCAGTATGATTAGCCTGTCAGCATTGCCCAGTTTCTCCTCCCCATCATGCCTGAAATATCCAACCTGTCGTCGGATTCGCTTGCAGCATGCGGGTCTTCAGTGTCTCAAAGTCCAGCTTCTTCGGCACTCGCCGGAGTATTGGTCATTTTTGACGTCGATTAATAATTTTCCCAGCATGCGAACGACCCCTCCACACCCGATGGTCAAGTACGTACATGTGCTTTTGGTGCTTGCGCTGCTGTCTTGGGTCTGCGGTTGGGCTGTGCTCAATTTCACCGCAACATCTGACCCGTTGCGCAATTTATTTCTTGTCTTCGTTTTCATATTCGTTTGGGCGAACGGGTTGTACTGGCTCATATTGCTCAGGTATCCTAGAGTCGAAGTTAAACAAGGTTTATATGCCAGTTACGACGAGTGGAAGGGGCGAGACAGCCGCCTCGTTTTGGCAGGGTACTTCGTGGGTGCCGTATTAGCATCAATCACATGTGTAAAGTTAGGACTCGGCGGCTAATCTTGCGCTCAACGTCTCTCCCTTCGGTCGCTGGGACAGTCGACAAGCCGGCTGCCCTTTACCTTCAACGTTAAAACACCCACATCATGTCCGACCATATCTTCCGCAACAGCCGAACACTCCCCTTCCCACCCGAAGCCATTTATCAGGCTTTTGCATCCGCGGAACTACTCGCCACTTGGTGGGGGCCGGCCGGTTTTACCAATACGTTCGAGATCTTCGAATTCAAGCCGGGTGGTCAGTGGAAGTTCGTGATGCATGGCCCGGATGGCACTGATTACCCGAATGAAAGCAACTTTGCCGAACTCGTGCCGGGACGCAAGGTGGTGATCCGGCACGACTGTGCCCCTTACTTCACCTTGACGATCACGCTGGCGCCGGTGGCCGGGGGAACGGAAGTGACCTGGGAGCAGCTATTTGACGATGCGCAGGTGGCACAGGCGATCAAGCATATTGTGGCGCCGGCCAACGAGCAGAATCTGGATCGGCTGACGGCCGTGTTGCAGCGGACTGCTTAGCCTCACTCTATCGGTTTCCACTAAAGCATCACGGTAGGCTAATATTTCCGGACAGACGAACCAAGGCTGGCCGAATGACGGCTGGTCGATAAGATGAACCGGAGAGCCCCATGAAAAAAATCCTGATCGCTTCGCTGCTCGCAGCCGTACCGCTGTTTGTCAGCGCGGCCGACATCAACGTTAACCTCGGTAATGTCCGCATTGATGCGCCGGGCGTCAGCGTCACCTTCGGCAGCCGCAACGACCGCGGCTATTACTGGGATGGCTACGAGTATCGCGATCCGGATTACTGGCGCCGCCACAGCGGCCCGCGCGGCGAAAAATATTACACCGGTCGCGGCAACCAGGGCGTGCCGCATCAGGATGGCGGCCACTGCCCGCCGGGACAGGCCAAGAAGGGACGCTGCTAATCTCGTAGCCTCAAATGGACAAAGGGCGATGCCGAGGCATCGCCCTTTTTGTTTATCGCCCCGTACCGATCAGTCCTTGGCGAAGCGCATGATTCCGCCGGTAGCTGGATCGCAGCTGACGCGGATCGTATCCTTGGGACCAAATTTTCCTTCCAGGATGGCCTTGGCCAGCGGATTCTCGATCTGCTGCTGGATGGCCCGCTTGAGCGGCCGGGCGCCGAACACCGGGTCGAAACCGGCCTGGGCCAGTTCGGCCAGGGCGCTGTCTTCGACGACGATGCCCATTTCGAGCTGAGCCAGCCGCTTTTCGAGGTAACCGAGCTGGATCTTGGCGATGCCGGCGATGTGCTTCTCGTCCAGCGCGTGGAAGACCACCACTTCGTCGATCCGGTTGATGAACTCCGGCCGGAAGTAGTTCTTCACCTCGGCCATCACCGCCACCTTGATCACGCCATAGTCGTCGCCTGACATCTGCTGGATCATCTGGCTGCCCAGGTTGGAAGTCATCACGATGACCGTGTTCTTGAAATCGACCGTACGCCCCTGTCCATCGGTCATCCGGCCATCGTCGAGCACCTGCAGCAGCACGTTGAAGACGTCCGGGTGGGCCTTCTCGACTTCGTCGAGCAGGATCACGCTGTACGGCTTGCGACGCACGGCTTCGGTCAGGTAACCGCCCTCTTCGTAACCGACATAGCCCGGAGGAGCACCGATCAGGCGGGCAACCGAGTGCTTTTCCATGAACTCGCTCATGTCGATGCGAATCAGGTGATCCTCGGAGTCGAACATGAATTCGGCCAGCGCCTTGCACAGCTCGGTCTTGCCGACGCCCGTTGGGCCAAGGAACAGGAAGGAGCCATATGGACGGTTCGGATCGGACAGCCCAGCCCGCGAACGACGGATGGCGTCGCCGACCAGACGCACTGCTTCATCCTGACCGACGACACGCTTGTGCAACCGGTCTTCCATGTTGAGCAGCTTTTCGCGCTCGCCCTGCATCATCTTGCTGACCGGAATGCCAGTGGCACGCGAGACCACCTCGGCAATTTCCTCGGCGCCAACCTGGGTACGCAGCAGCTTGTTCTTCTGCTCGCCGCCGTCGCCGGCCTTTTCCGCCGCCTTCAACTGTGCTTCCAATTGCGGCAGCTTGCCGTATTGCAACTCGGCCACTTCGCCCAACTTGCCTTCGCGCTGCAGACGGTTGATATCAGCCTTCAGATGGTCGATTTCTTCCTTGATCTGTGCGGAACCGAGCACCGCCGACTTCTCGGCTTTCCAGATTTCTTCCAGATCGGAATACTCCTTGGTCAGCTTGGCGATTTCTTCTTGGATCAGGCCAAAGCGCTTCTTCGAGGCTTCGTCCTTTTCCTTCTTGACCGCCTCGCGCTCGATCTTCAACTGGATGATGCGACGGTCAAGCTTGTCCATCACCTCCGGCTTGGAGTCGATTTCCATCTTGATGCGCGCAGCGGCTTCGTCGATCAGGTCGATGGCCTTGTCCGGCAGGAAGCGGTCGGTGATGTAGCGGTGCGACAACTCGGCCGCAGCGACGATGGCCGGGTCGGTAATATCGACGCCGTGATGCAGTTCGTACTTTTCCTGCAGGCCGCGCAGGATGGCGATGGTCGATTCGACACTCGGCTCCTCGACCAGTACCTTCTGGAAGCGGCGTTCGAGCGCGGCATCCTTCTCGATGTACTTGCGGTATTCGTTCAGGGTCGTCGCGCCGATGCAGTGCAGTTCGCCACGCGCCAAGGCCGGCTTCAGCATGTTGCCGGCGTCGATGGCGCCTTCGGCCTTGCCGGCGCCGACCATGGTGTGCAGTTCGTCGATGAACAGGATAATCCGGCCTTCGTCCTGCGCCACTTCCTTGAGTACGGATTTCAGCCGTTCCTCGAACTCGCCGCGATACTTGGCACCGGCCAGCAGACCGGCCATATCAAGCACCAGCACCTTCTTGCCCTTCAGGGTTTCCGGCACCTCGCCATTGATGATGCGCTGGGCCAGGCCTTCGACGATGGCCGTCTTGCCGACGCCCGGCTCGCCGATCAGTACCGGGTTGTTCTTGGTGCGGCGTTGCAGGATCTGGATGGCGCGGCGAATTTCGTCGTCGCGACCAATGACCGGGTCGAGCTTGCCCTGGGCGGCGCGTTCGGTCAGGTCGATACAGTATTTCTTCAGCGACTCACGCTGGCCTTCGGCTTCTTGCGAATCGACGCCCTGCCCACCGCGCACGGCCATGATCGCGGCTTCGATTGACTTGCGGCTGACACCATGCTGCTTGGCAATGCGCCCAGTTTCGTTCTTGTCTTCGCACAGGGCGAGCAGGAACATTTCGCTGGCGATGAACTGGTCGCCACGCTTCTGTGCTTCCTTGTCGGTCAGGTTGAGCAGGTTGGTCAGATCGCGGCCGATGGAGACATCGCCACCATGCCCCTGAACCTGCGGCAAGCGGGTCAGCGCCTGCTCCAGATCGCGCTTGAGGCCCGGCACATTCACGCCAGCGCGTGACAGCAGCGAAGTGGTGCCGCCATCATCCTGATTGATCAGGGCGAGCAGCAAATGCTGCGGTTCAATGAATTGCTGGTCGCCGCCAATGGCCAGACTTTGGGCATCGGCTAAAGCTTGTTGAAATTTGGTCGTGAACTTGTCAAGGCGCATCGCTGGTCTCCAGAGTCGGATTTTCTATACGCCGATAGATGAGGACACATTGGCTAATTTCAACCGCGCAACAAAATCATCTGGATCATTATTTCTTCATGCACTGGCATCGCGTTCGTGTTAAATTCATTATCAGATTTACAGTTTTAATCAAATAATATGACATGGGGGGAATGAATCATGTCTAATCAAGGGTTATCTCTTCGCGGCAAACTGTTCGCGATGACGATCATGACAGTGGCCGCGCTGGCCGTGCTGTTCACGGTATTGCTGATCAATGGCAAGAGCCAGATGCTGGAAGACCGCCAGGCCAAGGTCCGTAACCTGGTCGAAGTTGCCCATGGCAATCTGGTTTACTTCGAAAAAGAAGCGCGCGAAGGCCGCATGACGACCGAAGAGGCCAAAAAGGCAGCGGCCGCAGCAATACGCACCATGCGCTACGACAAGGTCGAGTATTTCTGGATCAATGACCTGACCGACATCATGATCATGCATCCGATCAAGCCCGAACTGGAAGGCAAGAAGCTTGACCAGTTGAAGGACAAGAATGGCAAGTTCCTGTTCAAGGAATTCATTCAGGTCGTCAAATCGCAGGGCTCAGGCTTTGTCGATTACCTCTGGCCAAAGCCCGGTTCGGAAGAAGGTGTTCCCAAGATTTCATTCGTCATGGGTTTTGAACCCTGGGGCTGGCTGGTCGGTTCAGGCATTTATATCGACGATGTCGATGCCAAGTTCCGTGCTGATGCGATCAAGCTGCTGCTTTGGGGCCTTGGCATCGCCGGCTTCATCGCCATTTCGTCGATGATCCTGTCGCGCAACATCATCAAGACACTCGGTGGCGACCCGGCTCTCGCTTCCTCAATCACCAAGCGCATCGCCGCCGGTGACCTGGCCACGCCTGTTGAATGCGACCCGAATGACAAGGACAGCCTGCTGGCCAATATCCGAACCATGCAGGAAACCCTGCGCAGCATGATCGCCAGCATCGTCAACAACGCCGAGCAAGTTGCAGGCGCAGCCAACCAGCTTTTAACTGCCTCGGTAGAAGTCGCTGATCGAGCCAGCCAGCAAAGCGATGCCGCCTCTTCGATGGCCGCTTCGGTAGAGGAAATGGCGGTCAGCATCGATCAGGTCAAGGAAAACGCCGCCGAAGCCCACGGTATTTCCCAGACCGCAGGCTCAATCTCGGAGGATGGCGCCGCAGTCATTCACCGCGCCGCCAGCGAAATGCGCAAGATTTCCGAAGCGGTACAGTCGTCGTCGCTGATCGTCGAAGAACTGGGTCGTCAGTCCGATCAGATCACCTCCATCGTCAATACCATCAAGGAAATTGCCGACCAGACCAATCTGCTGGCCCTTAATGCGGCCATCGAAGCTGCCCGGGCCGGTGAGCAGGGCCGCGGTTTTGCCGTGGTGGCCGATGAGGTACGCAAGCTGGCCGAACGGACCAGTCTGTCGACGACCGAAATTGCCGGGATGGTTGCCAAGATTCAGAACGGCACGCGCAGCGCTGTTAACAGCATGCAGGCCGGTGTAGAACAAGTCAGCAATGGGGTCGAACTGGCCAATCAGGCTGGCGACTCGATCAATCAGATTCGCGACGGTGCGTCCCGCGTAACCGAAGTGGTCAATGGCATTTCTGACTCGATTTCGGAACAGAGCATGGCCAGTACCGAGATTGCCAGGAAACTGGAAACGATCGCCCAGATGTCGGAAGAAAGCGCCATTGCAGTACGTCACACTGCCGATGCGGCCCGCCATTTGCAATCGCTGTCTGCTTCGCTGCACGAAACGGTGGCCCGCTTCCGGACCTGAAACCGGAATAGCCTGCACGAAAAAGGGAGCCTCGGCTCCCTTTTTACTTCTGCCAGCGCGCTGCTGCGCTGTCGTCGGTCTCTCGGGCATCGACCCAACGCCCGCCTTCCGGCGTCGCTTCGCGCTTCCAGAACGGGGCACGGGTCTTCAGGTAGTCCATGATGAATTCGCAGGCGGCAAAGGCTTCGCCTCGATGGGCGCTGGTCACGGCAACCAGCACGATCTGGTCGCAGGGTTTGAGCGGCCCGACGCGGTGAATGACCAGCGCGTCGTAGATATCCCAGCGGCCACGGGCCTCGGTAACGATTTCCTCAAGGGCTTTTTCGGTCATGCCCGGGTAGTGCTCCAGCGTCATTTCCGAAACGCTGGCCCCGTCGTTCAGATCGCGAACCAGGCCGAGAAAGCTGGCCAGCGCGCCGACGCGTGCATCGCCCGCCCGCAGCGCGGCCAGTTCGGAACCGACATCGAAATCCGCCTCCTGAACCCGAACACTCATGCTCAAGCCTCTGTTACGCCACTTCGCGCGCTTCAAGGAAGCGCAGGTTGGGATACTTCTCTTTGACCATGTTCAGATAGACATTGTTCGGCGCCAGATAAACCGGATCATCGGCTCCATCGAGCGCGACGTTGGCGCTGTAGCGGTCGGACAGCTGGCGCAGTTCAACGGCGTCACCGGTGATCCAGCGCGCAGTGGCACAGTTGTAGTGCTCGAAGATGACCTGCACGCCGTATTCGTTTTCCAGACGGCTGGCCACCACGTCGAACTGCAGCGTGCCGACGGCGCCGAGAATCAGATCGGTACCGGACAATGGGCGGAACAACTGCGTTGCCCCCTCTTCCGCCAGTTGCTGCAAGCCCTTCTGCAATTGCTTGATCTTCAGCGGATTGGCGATGCGGGCCAGACGGAAATGCTCAGGTGCGAAGGACGGGATGCCGGTAAAACGCAGATCTTCGCCTTCGGTGAAGGTTTCGCCCAAACGGATGGTGCCGTGGTTCGGAATGCCGATGATGTCGCCCGGCCAGGCCTCATCGGTCGTCGAGCGGTCACGGGCCATGAAGGTAATGGCATTGTTGATCGACAGCATCTTGCCGGAAGCAACCTGCTTGACCTTCATGCCCCGATCGAAACGACCGGAACAGACGCGCAGGAAGGCGATGCGGTCACGGTGCTTGGGGTCCATGTTGGCCTGGATCTTGAAGACGAATCCGGAGAACTTCGCCTCGTTCGGTAACACTTCGCGGCTGACCGAAGGCCGGGCGATCGGCGGCGGCGACAGGTCCACGACGGCATCGAGCAGGCTCTGCACACCAAAGTTATTGACCGCCGAACCGAAGAAGACCGGCGACTGTTTACCCGAGAGATAGGCTTCGGCATCGAAGGCGTGCGAGGCGCCACGGACCAGTTCGATGTCCATGCGCAACTCTTCGGCTTGCGTGCCGATCAGCTCGTCAAGACGCGGGTTGTCGAGGCCCTTGATGATCTCGGCCGTACCCTTCTCGGCCTGCGGATCGAAGAAGGCGATGGCGTCATCGTAGAGGTGATAGACGCCGCGGAAACGCTTGCCCATGCCGATCGGCCAGGTCATCGGCGCGCACTGGATGCCAAGTACCGACTCGATTTCGTCGAGCAGGTCGATTGGCTCCTTGCCTTCGCGGTCAAGCTTGTTGATGAAGGTCAGGATGGGCGTGTCGCGCATGCGGCAGACGTTCAACAGCTTGATGGTCTGCGCTTCGACGCCGTTCACCGAGTCGATAACCATGACCGCCGAGTCGACGGCGGTCAGCGTGCGGTAGGTGTCTTCCGAGAAGTCTTCGTGGCCCGGTGTGTCGAGCAGGTTGATCATGCATTCGCGGTACGGGAACTGCATCACCGACGAGGTCACCGAAATGCCGCGCTGCTTTTCCAGTTCCATCCAGTCCGAGGTCGCATGGCGCGAGGCCTTGCGGGCGCGCACTTCGCCGGCCACCTGAATGGCGCCGCCGAACCACAGCAGTTTTTCGGTCAGCGTCGTTTTACCGGCATCGGGGTGGGAAATGATCGCGAAGGTGCGACGGCGGGAGATTTCGTTGTCGAGGGGAGTCACGGCAGGGCTTGGAAATGCGGAAAGGCGGCAATTATACCTTTGCCGCCATGCATCAACCGGCGTTCAGGAAAGGGGCAGCGCTTCCCGGTAGAGCGCCCGGCTGGCATAAGCCAGCCACGGCAGGGTCAGCGGCAGTAGCGGCAGGAGCAGCACACTGCCGATCACCACTGTCGACAGTAAAAGAGCCCAAATCATGGCAACCATAAAATTGCCGAACACTACCTTGACGCTGCACGCCACCGCCCCGACCAGCCCGGCCCGCCTTTCGCAGAGCAAGGGCACGGCAAAGGCCGATATGCAGAACAGCAGAAAAGCCACCACCGCACCGGAAACGGCCGACCAGCCAACGAAGCGTGCCACGCCATCGCCGGCCGGCAGCAACTCTCCCAGCCAGACCGGTGTCGCCCCGACCATGTAGGCGTAGAGAATGGCCGCGTCGGTGACAAAAATCATGAACAGCAGGCCGCAAACCAGCGCCAGCGCCCACAAGGCATTGGCTGCCGTTGCAAACCCGCGGCTTACGGCCGCGAAGCCGGCTGCTTCCCCGGCCTCATGTGCCGCTGCAATGCCGAAAAACCCGGCCAGAATCGCCGGCCCGACCAGCATGAAGGCCCCGGCGGCCGCGATGATGAATGGTGCCCAGCCCTGAGCCAGCAGCGTGCCGATGATCGCCAGGCCGGCAAGGGTAAAGATCAGAGCGTAAGCCAGGCTGGTGCCGCGCGTTGCATTGGCCATGCGCCAGCCTTCAACCAGCGCGCGTTGCAGGGTAGAGATGAAAATTGGACGCAGGATCATGGCAGCGCACGGAATGATGGACGATGACTGCAGCCTAGCCGATGCCGCCAGCGCTGACGCCAACTCAGATCAAGGAATCGAGCAGCCGTTCGCACTCGGCCATGATCGAGATGCCAATGTCCGACTGGTAGTTGCTGTCCAGCGACGCCATCAGTTCATGGGCGGTGAACAAGCCCGCCTGACGCGACAGGCTGGATTCGATCTGGCGGGCCAACTGATCCGAAAGCCCGGAAAGCTGCTGGCGCTCGTTCATGGGCAATGAGCGCTTCGAGCGTGCCAGCCAGTCGGCACACAGCGTCGCCCCCTGCGCCACGGTCAGCCATTGCCCATGCTCGTAAAAGGCAGTCAATCGCTCGGCGACCAGCGCATAGATCAACGCCACCCGCGTGCCCTTGTCGCCAGCCGGCAGATAGTCGGTTTTCTTCAGGATCATGCAGCCGATTATCTACCGGATCACCTGCCGAAGCGAGGCAGGAAGCGGGACAGTTCCACGCCCCGTTTAGCCAGGCCAAGTCATCGGCGAAGCTAGATACCACGGATGGACTACGCCCAAAGATATTGAACTGCCAGCCTGGCACGCATATCAAATATGCTTTAAATTATATTTTCGATTTATATATTATTTATAATAAAACCAACACCATCCGAAAACGCGATCTACATGCCAAGCAGCGTCATAAAACGCAATAACGTCACCATTACCGGCAAGCTTTCCGGCGCACGGACCATCGTATTTGTACACGGCATCGGCACGGACCAGTCGGCCTGGCAAGACGTTGCCAAGCAATTCATGACGGATTTTCGCGTCGTGCTTCTGGACAATGTGGGTGCAGGTCATTCGGATCCCGAAGCATTCATCCATTCTCGCTATCTGAATTTGAAGGGTTATGCGTCAGACCTGCTCGAGGTCTGTCTGGCTTTGCAACTGAGGGATGTCATTCTGGTAGGGCATTCTGCCGGGGCAATGATCGGCCTGCTGGCAGCCGTGGATCGCCCTGACATATTCTCAAGGCTCGTCCTCATCAGCGCATCACCGCGCTATATCGATGAAGAAGGTTATCGCGGGGGATTCAGCGTGAAGGATATCAACGCAATCTATGACAGCATCGCCAGGGAATACTCATCCTGGGCCGATCAGTTTGCCCCGATGATGATGGCCAACACGGACCAACCCCGGCTTGTCACCCGCTTTTCCGACAGCCTCAAGAGAATTCCGGCAGAAAGGGCTTTGACGGTCTTTTGCTCTATTCTGCAGTCGGATCATCGCCATGCGGTCAGGCAACTCAAGCGACCGACGTTGATCATCCAGAGTCAGAACGACAATGCCGTTCCCCGGGAGGTAGCGGAATACCTGCATGCCAGCATTACGGGCAGCCAGCTGAAAATCATTGATACGGAAGGTCATTTGCCTCATATCAGCGCACCGGAGAAAGTAATCGAAGCCATGAAAGAGTTTGTCTGTGCATAAATTCCCGCCTCACGGACTTGCGCCCTCGCCAGAATCACCCCCAAACAGGATATCCATCTAGCCATGTCATCGACCAACTGGTTCGACTTGCCGAATGCACCGGCCAAAGGAAAGTGGCTTTGCGCGCTGGACAACATCCCGGACGGGACGGCAAAACTCCTGTGGATTGCTTCAGAATCGGTCACGGAAACGGCCTCAAAGGGCAGCTTTGGCCTGATCCTGCTGCGCAGCGGGACAACGGTTCGGGCCTACGTCAATCGCTGCCCCCACTTCGGCGTTCCGCTGGCAACAAAGCCAGAGCAACTGATTTTTGTCCCGCAGGTCAGCCTCAGTTGCAATGTTCACTACGCCAAGTATTCCTGGCACGACGGGCTTTGTCGCGACGGGGAATGCAGCGGCGAATCGCTGCTTCCCGTGCCAGTGGGCATCAGTATCGATGGCCGGGTCGTGGTCGAATAGTTATTTCGCTTTTCAGGAACGTTCAACAACGCGCTGCATTCAATCTTGTCCGAATGACTCCCCTTCAGGACACATCCTGTATCGATCACCGAGGAGATTTAGCGGCATGAAAGTGAAGTCTTCAATCGAACGCGGCGCACAGTATCTCTGCACCAAAGTTGGCGATGTGGTCACCGCCATCGAACAGATAGGCGTCGTCAAAGGGCTGCCCATGTGGGAAGTCGAGCGCCTGACTGGCGAAGGCGCCCGGAAACGGATGATCGTGCCAGCCCGCTCCCTGCTGCCACTCCAGACTGCCGGTGCGCCCTCGCCCGGTTAAATTCCGGGCTTCACCCTCAGTTCATCACCGCGCGAGCCTGCAGCGCAGGCTTGCCCGGCAGTTTCACATTGAGTAGCAGCTTGGCGCCCGCCGGTACCTTGCCGGCACCCTGCAGGCGGTTTTCACCGGCCGGAGCGAGATCGATTTCGCTCTTGCTCGTGCCATCCAGCACGGTCAGCTTGCCGCTGGCCCCGGCGGTTTCGACAGGCGTCCCGTGACTGGTGACATGAACGGTGATCCTGCCATCCTTGCCCACCACTTCGAACTGCGCCATGCCGGCTTCGGCAACGACACCGCCAAATTGCGGCTTGCCGTGATCGGCGTGGGCCAATGCGCTGCCGCTACCCAAAGTCATCGAAAGAACCAGGCTTGCTGCGACCATAGAAACTGCTGCTGGCCCTAGGGTCGACCGGAAAAATTGCTTCATTTTTAAATCCTCCAAAAGGTTAAAGGGCTTCTTGCGAATCCATTGCCAACAGGCGTTCGGCAGGCTTGCGGCCGAACAGCCAGAACAATGCGGGGGTAACAAAGGTGTCGAGCAGCGTCGAGCTGATCAGGCCGGAGAAGATCACCACGGCGACCGGATGCAGGATCTCGGTGCCCGGCTGTTCGGCCTCGAAAAGCAGCGGCGCCAGCGCGAAGGCGGCGACCAGCGCGGTCATCAGCACCGGCGTCAGGCGTTCCAGCGAGCCGCGAACGATCATCGGCACGCCGAAGGCCTCGCCTTCGAGGCGCATCAGGTTCAGGTAGTGACTGATCTTCAGGATGCCGTTGCGCGTCGCGATACCGGCCAGCGTGATGAAGCCGATCAGCGCCGCGACCGATAGCGGCTGGCCGGACAGCCACAGCCCGAGCACGCTGCCGACCAGGGCCAGCGGCACGTTGGCCATGATCAGCCCGGCCAGCAGCGCCGAATGGTAGCGGCTGTAGAGCACCATGAAGATCAGCGCCAACGAGCCCAACGCCAGTAAGGAAATCAGCCGGGCGGCCTCTTCCTGCGCCTGGAACTGGCCGCCGAGGGTGATGAAATAGCCTTCGGGCAACGGGAAGTCGGCGACCGCCGCGCGCAGGTCGGCGACCACGTCGGACAGTGCCCGCTCCTGGGCGTTGGCCGAGATGACGATGCGCCGCCGACCGTCGTCGCGGGTGATCTGGTTCGGCCCGTCGGCATCCTCGATGCTGGCCAGCATGGCCAGGGGCACGCGGCCGCCCGGCGTTTCGACCAGCAAGCCCTTCAAGCCCTCCAGCGAGCGGGCGCTCTCCGGCAGGCGGACGACGAGATCGAAGCGGCGGTTGCCTTCGACGATCTGCGTCACCTTCTCGCCATCGACCAGCGTCTGCAGCGTGCGCGTCAGCTGGGCGGTCGAGATGCCGTAGCGGGCGGCGGCGTCGAAATCGACGCGGACCTTGATCTGCGGCGCCAGGACCTGCTTTTCGATGTCCAGATCGGCCAGGCCGTCGATTTTTGCCAGCCGTTCGCGGAGCAGGCCGGCCTGGGCGCGCAGGGTGTCGAGATCCTCGCCGAATAGCTTGATGGCGATCTGCGCCCGCACGCCGGACAGCATGTGGTCGAGGCGGTGGGCAATCGGCTGGCCGAGGCTGAGGCTGGCCGGCAGGTTCTTCAGGCGCTGGCGGATGTCGGCATAGACCGCTTCCTTCGGCCGGCCGCCCGGCCTGAGCTGGATCTCGAACTCGGTGACATGCACACCCTCGGCATGTTCATCGAGTTCTGCCCGCCCGGTCCGCCGGCCGAGGTGCGCGACTTCCGGCAGGCCGCGCAGGGCAGCCTCGGCCGACTCGGCGATGCGTACCGACTCGGACAGCGTCGCCCCCGGATTGAGGCGCAGGCCGAGCGTGATCGAGCCTTCGTTGAAGGGCGGCAGGAAAGTGGTCGGGAAGAAGGGCACGGCGGCCACCGCCAGCACCACGGCAAGGCCGGCCAGCGCGATGGGCAGGCGCGGCGCGGCGAGCACCTTCTCCAGCGCCGCCCGATAATGCGCCTTGAGCCAGCGCACCAGCCGCGTCTCGCCGTGATCGTGGGCAACCAACGCCGGCAGCAGATACGAACAGAGCACCGGCGTCAGCAGCACCGAGACAGCCAGTGAGGCCAGAATGGAAACGATGTAGGCGATGCCGAGCGGCACGAACAGCCGCCCCTCGATGCCGGGCAGCGCGAACAGCGGCACGAACACCAGCGCGATGATCAGCGTCGCATAGACGATGGCGGTGCGCACCTCCAGCGAGGCGGCGACCACCGTCCGGAAGACCGAATACGGCTCGCCCTGCGCCGCCTTCTCGCGTAGCCGGCGCAGGATGTTCTCGACATCGACCACCGCGTCGTCGACCAGTTCGCCGATGGCGATGGCCAGCCCGCCCAGCGTCATGGTGTTGATCGACAGCCCGAGCCATTTGAAGACCAGCACGGCAATCAGGATGGACAGCGGGATGGCGGTCAGCGAGATCAGCATGGTGCGCAGGTTGCCGAGGAAGAAGAAGAGCACGCCGGCGACCAGGCAGGCGGCGAGCAGCAGCTTGCCCTGCAGGTTGCCGATCGAGGCCTCGATGAAATCGGCCTGGCGGAAGATCACCTGCGGCGCCGTGATGCCCTGCGGCAGGCTGCCTTTCAGACCGTCCAGCGCCGCTTCGAGACGCTTCGTCAGGTCGACCGTATCGGCCGTCGGCTGCTTCTGGATGCTCAGGATGACGGCCGGCACGCTGTTCTTGCCGTCGCTGAAACCCCCGTCGCCGCGCTTGATCGCCGCCGCGAAGCCGACTTCGGCGACCTGGCGGAGCAGGATGGGCTGCCCGGCCCGGGCCGTGATGGCCAGGTTCTTCAGATCGTCGAGCCGGGCGCTGCGGCCGAGGTGGCGGATCAGGTACTCGCGGCCGTTCAGCTCCAGGAAGCCGCCCGAGGTATTGGCGGCAAAGCCCTTGACCGCCGCCTCGATCTGCTCGAGGGCTATGCCCAGTTCGGCCATGCGCTGCGTATCCGGCTGGATCTGGAACTGGCGGACCTCGCCGCCGATCGGGATGACCTGCGAGACGCCGGCGATGGCCATCAACCGCGGCCGCAGCACCCAGTCGGCGTACTCGCGCGCCGCCTTGGCGTCGGCGGTCGGCCCGGCAACCGGGATGGCGACCAGCATGATCTCGCCCATGATCGACGAAACGGGCCCCATGCGCGGCACGCTGCCCGGCGGCATGGCCGATTCCATCGCCGTCAGCCGTTCGCCGACCATCTGCCGGGCGCGGTAGATATCGACACCCCAGTCGAAGGAAATATAGAGAAAGGACAGCCCGGCGCTCGACACCGAGCGGATGCCGGCGACGCCGGGCAGGCCGCTCATCGCCGTTTCGAGCGGGAAGCTGATCAGCTGCTCGACCTCCTCCGGCGCCATGCCGCCGGCTTCGGTCATCAGCGTGACGGTCGGTTTGTTGAGGTCGGGAAAGACGTCGACCGGCAGGCGGGTCGCCTGCACGCCGCCCCAGATCATCAGCGCCACCGCCGCCGCCAGCACGAAGAGCCGGCTGGCCAGACTTTTTTCTACGAGCCACTGGAACATGGTGTTGTCCTCAGCGAATCTGCGAAATCAGGCTGGCGCCTTGCACCACCGCCCGCTCGCCGGCCTTCAGGCCGCCGGTGACGACGACCCGCACGCCATCCAGCGGCTGCGTCTGCACCGCCCGCGACTCGAAGCGTTCCGGTGCCGTCTTGACCCAGACGACCACCTGGTTGGCCGTGTTGCGCGTCAGCGCCGCCATCGGCAGCGGCAGGCCACGCACCGTCGCCTTCAGGGCCACCTGCACCTTGACCGGCTGGCCGAGCGGCAGCGTCAGGCCGGCGCCCGTCGCGTGGTTCTCGAACATCAGCGGCAAGGCCTGCTCGCGCAGCCGGCGACTGGCGCCGATGTAGGTCAACGACACTGAACGCTCGCCGACCGCCACCGTCGCCGTCGCCACCTGGTCGAGCGGCAGGGCCTCGTAGGCGCTGGCCTCGATGTGCAGGCTGTCTGGGTCGATGACCTCGAAGATCAGTTCCTTCGGTTCGACGACCTGGCCGACCACGGCATTGCTTGCCGCCAGCACGCCGGAGACCGGCGCGACCAGCGCCTCGCGCCCGGACAGGCCGGCACCGACCGCGGCGATCCGCCCCTTCAGGCTGGCGACTTCGCTCTCGGCTGCCTCGATGTCCTTTTTCGGCACCGTATCGGCCAGCTCGTGCAGGCGGTTCAGCCGCTTTTCGGCCAAGCCCTGACTGGCTTTCAGTTCGGCGAGCAGCGCCGACTGGTTGGAACGCTCGATGGCGCCGGACGACGGCACGACCCAGGCCAGCACCTCGCCCTTCTTCACCTTGCTGCCGGCAGCCGGCAGGCCGTGCGGCCCGGCCGTCTCGATGCGGCCGGGAATCATCGCCTGGACACGCCCGCCCAAATGCGGGTCCATGATCACCCGACCGGCCAGTTCCAGGGTTTTCGGCACGTCGGCCTCAACCGTCTTGACGGTCAACACGCCCATGCCGCGCTGCGCCGACTTGGGCAGAAAAACGCTGCCATCGGGCAGGCGTTGCGGCGTATTGCCGGGCGCCACCAGCGGCTTCTTCTCGTCGTGATCGTGGCCTTCGTGGGCGGCCAGCGGCAGACTCAGGCTGACCAGCGCCAGGCTCAACAGACAAAGTCGCTTCATGCCTTGCCTCCTTTCCGTGCCCGACGCCAGATCAGCACCACCGCCAGCAGCCCGGGCAGCACAAGCCACCAGCCGGCCCGGCCCAGTCCGGCGCCTGTCGCCGCATCAGCCGACGGCGCCGTGACCATGAAATCGGATGCCAGCAAATCGCTCTCATCACCAGCAATCACTGTAAACGCCAGCGGATAGGTGCCCGGCTGGCGCAGCGGTTTGAGCCAGTCGGCATCGGCAATCAGGTAGTCACCGCGTTCGGCGCGAAATACTGCCTTGGCTGGCTTGCCTTCGCTCTCGACCTCAAGCGTTGCAGCCAGCACCGGCGCATTGCTGTCAGCCCGATCGATGTAGAAAACAAAACCGTCGTCCTCCATCCGACCGACTACCTCGAACAGCTCGCTCTCGGCGACGGCGACCGGAATCGGCGCCGGCCCTTCCGCCGCCTGCGCGCTCAGGCCGGCCGCAAATACCACGCCTGCGGTCAACCGGAAAAAATGCCCAAAATTGAAATTCATCTCTCTCACTCCGGCAACAGGCCAAGACTCTGGCGCCACTGCGATATGCCCTGCGCCAGCGCAATGCGCGCCCGGCTCAAAGCGCGTTCGGCCTCGAAGGCTTCGCTGTCGATACGCAGGCGCGTCGGCAGGTCGCTCTCGCCAAGGCGGAAGGACTTTTCGTAAAAACCACGGTTTTCGCGCGCCAGCCGCGCCCGTTCTTCAGCGGCGGCCAGTTGCCGGCGTGCCGCGGCGAGCTGCAGGCCGATGGCGGCCCCTTCCCGCTCAAGGCGCTCGCGCTCGCGCTCGACAGCCAGGCTGGCTTCGATGGCTTCGGCGTTGGCCGTCGCCACGCGGGCGTCCTGGCGCGGCCCGGCAGCAAATGGAATACGCAAGGCCAAGGCCCAGGTCTGTTCGTTCGGCTCGCCGCTGGCGGCCCGGTCACGCCGGGTGGACAGCGCCAGTTCAGGATTGGCGCGCCCCTGCAGGCGGGCCAGTTCGACATTGCGCCGTGCCACTTCCCCGCGCGCCTGCAATTCGCGCAGCAACGGATGCCCAGCTGCCGGCCCTTGCGGCTCGGGTTCGGAAACGACGCTGGCTGCGTCGGCCGTTTTGCCGCTCAAGCTTTCCAGCCGGTAGCGGGCATTGGCCAGCAGCGACTCGGCCTCGGCCTGCTGCCCCAGGGCTTGTGCCAGAGCTCCCTCGGCCTGGTTAAGATCGGCTTTTGACAGATCGCCGGCAGCAAAGCGGCGGGCCACGTCGTCGCGCAGTTGCCGGGCAGCTGCCACACGCTCGCCGGCCAGTGCGGACTCGTTGCGGGCTCCTTGCCAGACCCACCAGGTTTCACGCAGTACCTGCGCCAATTGCAGGCGCAACGCATCGGCACGCCCGGCAAGGGCATCGGCCTCCGCCTCGGCCAGCGACCAGCTGCCGCTGCGCTCGCCCGGCAGCCAGAGCGGCAGGACCAGCCCGACTTCATCCTCCTGCGCACCCTGGCGCCGATTGAATCGGTCGCTCCGGATACCGAGTTCAAGGCTGGGCGGTGCTGCCGTCCAGGCGCCGGCGGCCTCGCGCTGGGCGGCGACGGCGCGCTGCCGCTCGCTCAAGGCAGCGGCGGCCGGCTGCCGCTGCCAGGCGTCGGCGAAGGCGCGGGCGAGCGGCGTTTCGCCGTGGGCCGCAGTGGCCAGGCTCAGGGTAAACAGAATGCATTGCGCGAGGCCGAAAACGGTTCGCATGGGATTTCCTCCGGTTGCTGAATGACATCAACCGGCGGCGTGCCGCACCGGCCCACCAATGGGGCCTTCAGGGAAAGATCAGGGACGAGGCAAGCCGCCGCGAATCAGGCGGCAGCTCTGGGAGGGCGTTCGAGCCCTTCGGCTATATGCGAGGAAAATGGCCATAGTTGGCCATCGAGCACCACGCTTCCTGCATCCGGCACAGGCAGTTGCAGACCGGATGACAGGCCACCCGGCATGTGTCCCAGCACGTGCCCGGGACAACAATGATGCTGCAGGTCGTTACAGGGCCCCGAATCGTGATCGAGGCAGCCGTCGCAGGCAGCCATGTCGTAATCATGCATGTCGGCCATGGCCGCATGGTCATGATGGTCATCGTGCGTCATCGCTGCCTGTGCCGGCGCGGGCATGCCCTCCAGCGCTTCCCAGCCGAACGACGGCGAGAAGACGGTGGCCAGCATGACCAGCAACAGGTATCGGGAAATGGCGCGGGCGAATCGCATGGCGATGACTATAACGGAAGGCTCAGCGATTTGAAAACGGGACAGATCAAAAGTTCAGACCGCGACCAGCGTCTGGCGGCCATACCATTCCTCGCCGGCCGGCAGGGTGACCGGACGGGTCGCCGCTGCCTCGATGCAAAGCATGTGGCGCCAGCCGTCAGCCGGCATGTCCTTCAATTCGGCACAGCGATCAACCCATGGGTTCCAGACCACGACATCAGGAAAACCCTGTGCCTGAATACCCACGCTCAGGTTACCGGCTTTCAGATGCTGTGGCCTCCGGACGTCGTGATAGGCACGATCGACTTCCTTGTCGATGATCAATTCGGTGCCGGTTTCGCGGACAACGCGATTGCCATTCACCGCATCCTGATAATCATGGCCGTGCAATCCTTCTATGGTGACATCCTCGACCTGCACAACACGCAGATAAGAATGCAGCGCAGCAGTAAAGTCGAATGGCGTACCGCCGGTGTTGGTCACCGCCAATTCCAGATCGATGCGATCCGCCTCAAGCATGACCGTCAATTCAGCCTGAAAGGAATGCGGCCAGAGACTGCGTGTCGCGTCATCGTCGGCACATTCCAGTGTCACCAGGGCGTAGTCGTCCCCCGAACGCCGGGTGCTGACCGACCACGGGCGGGTGCGGACAAAACCATGCTTGGGCAAATCGCCAAGGCTGGAAAACTGCGGAAAACAAACCGGAACACCGCCACGAATGGCAACACTGCCATCGAACACTGCCTTGTCGGAAAGGAACAGGTGCTCACGGCCGTCGGAGGTCACCCAGGACAGGAGCTGCGCCCCCAATTTGCTGACAATGGCACTGACGCCACGCGGTCCGTTCAGGCGCAGCGCTTCGATGCCGTGGAATTCGATATCTTCAATGGAGGGTTTCATGGGAATTTGGTATCACGTAAAGGTGGGGACGGACATGCAGAATTTCGACCTCATGCCCGAGCAGGGTAACGCTGCCGGAGCAACGGTTGTCGCCCGTATCGCTGTATTCGAAAGTAAAGACACGACGCAACTTGAGAAGACCATCGTCATCACGCACCAGTCGCAAGCCAGTTCCAACAACGGTTTCATCAAGAAACTGAAGGCCCTCTTCGCGACAGGCATCACGGGCGGCACGAACACCGATCTCCCGTGCTTTCAGGCTATCGAACCAGAACCAGACGACCAATGCCGTCAGGCAGAGAAACAGTAATTCATACAGATTCATCGACCAAGTATACGTAAAGAGGAAATACACCACAGAAAATTAAGCAAAATTACCGGATAATTCGCATGTCAAATTTTATCCAGCGACCATGGACTCCCCCCTGCAACTTTTTCGCGAACTGCTTCCGTTCGGCCAGTTGAGTGCTGACCAGAAAAGTGCTGCCGCAGTTCGTGGATTGCTGGATACGGTCGCCGGCCTGTCGCCCCAGGAATCTGTGGCCAAACTGGCGAGCAGCGTGTTGCCCAGCGTCAATCAGCAAAGCAATTTGCACATGCGCTTCAAGCTGCTGGAAGACATCCGCCATGAAACGGAGCAGGCGCTGCCCACGATGGAGGCAAGCATTGCCCAGGCCGTTTTGCCGCTACCGCTTGATGCGACAACCGCTGCGCTGCATGCTGACAACCTGTTGAAGGGCCTGGCCATTTCCTACGCCGGTATCGCCCGCAGCATCAACAAAAGCCAGCTGAACGATGCCCTGAGCCATCTTTACCATCGCAGCGTCCAGCGGGCGATGGCCATGATTGCCCGCCGCCAGTTGCTTGCTTATCGTGCCTACGCAACGCCGTCCGCCACCTCCTGGCAGACCCTGCACGAACTTTACCAGATGGTTCGCGGCCCCCAGACCAAGCCGCTCAATGGCGAAACTGCCCCCATCGAGCACGAATATCTCGGGGCGCTGCTATTTGCCTATCTTGAGCCCAGCAAGTTCCCCCGGGCCGAGCTCGAGACGATCAATATCTGTTCGCGGCAATTGGCCGCCTATGCAACCGTGGGCGAGGTTCCGCCCGAGATCGGTTCCAGCAAAACAACGGACTCCTGCTTCCTGGTCAAGCCGGACGAAGGCACGCCTGGATACCCGCTGACACGCCTGCCCTCGAGCACATCCGTTTTCGGCAGCCTGCTGATCGACTGCACTCAGGTGCTCGCCGCGCTAGATCGCAACATTACCCGTCGCCCGGGAAAGACGGTTGAACCCGATCTCGATGCGACCCCCGCCATGCTGCAATGCCTGCGCGTCGCCATTGGCGGCAAGAGTGCCCGACGTTTCAGCCGGACCCGCTTCCGCCCCCGTGGCGACGTGGTTTCCGGCTTCGATCAGGTGATCAGCTTTCTTGACGGCAACACGTTTTCCCGTCGTTCGGTCGATGCCTCCAGCCGTTACGACGGCCGAGGCTTTTCATCCAGCGAATGGGCCCTGATCGATGAAAGCCCGGACGGCTTTCTCTTGCGCTTCATCAAGGGAGACAAGCGCAACATGGGTTCCGGCGACATCGTGGCACTGCAGCCGCGCGAATCAAGCAAGATCCACGTCTGCCTGGTCCGCCGAATCTCTTCCTCCCAGGTTCGCCTTGAAGTAGGCCTGCAACTGATGTCGCCGCAAGTCAGCGTGGTCGATATCGTTGCCGAAGAGCAACCCGAACAACGCGCGATCTTTCTTCACAGCCTGCCAGCCTATGGCAAGTTCTCCGGCCTGATTGCCGCCCCCGGCACCTACCGCCAGGGCCAGAAAATCATGATCAAGTTGCCGGGGCGTTCGCTGCACCGACAAATCGGGACATGCATGGAAGCCAACGAAGGGCTAGAATTCTTCGCCCTAGACCTGCTTCCGGACTAACCCCACTTAATGCTCAGCTACCGCCACGCCTTCCACGCCGGCAACCACGCCGACGTGCTGAAACACATCATCCTGCTCCAGATCGCTGAATACATGGCCGAAAAGCCAGCGCCGTTCTGGATCATCGACACCCATGCAGGTGCCGGGCGTTACGCGCTGGAATCAGCCCATGCCAGCAAGCTGGCCGAGTACAAGGACGGCATCGGCCGCCTGTGGGAAGCCAAGGGACTGCCGCCCGCGGCAAAAGACTATGTGGAGATGGTTCGTCAGCTCAACCCTGATGGCAAGCTGAAGCATTACCCAGGATCGCCCTGGCTGGCCCGCCAGATGTTGCGTGATAGCGACCGGCTACGTTTGTACGAAATGCACACCACCGACGCCAAGTTGCTGCTCGAATGTTTCAAGGGAACCGGCCGCGAAGTGGCGATCACCGATGGCGACGGCTTCATTGGCCTGAAGGCCATCCTGCCGCCACCGCCGCGCCGGGCGCTGGTCCTGATCGATCCTTCGTATGAAACCAAAAGCGACTACACGGGCGTCGTCAAGGCCCTGCAGGAGGCGCTGAAGCGCTTCCCGACCGGCACCTACGCGCTGTGGTATCCGATGCTCTCCAAGCTCGAATCCCGGCAGCTGCCGGACAAGCTGAAGCGACTGGGTGCTGCCAACTGGCTGCACGCGACGCTGGAGGTCAAGGCACCGGCGCGCGACGGTTTCGGCATGAACGGCAGTGGCATGTTCATCATCAATCCGCCGTGGACGCTGGAAAAGAAACTGCACGAAACGCTGCCCAAGCTGACCGAACTGCTCGCTCAGGGCGATGGGGCGAAGTACACGCTGGAAAGCGAAACGACCTGAACCTGCCCGCTGCTCGCGGCGGGTATGAAAATCAGGGAATCAACCCAGCTCGGTGTATTTGGCCCGCGAACCATAAGCCTTGTCCACCGGGTATTTCACCGCATTCTTGGCCAGTTTGGCGTGGGCGGCTTCTACAAGGTCGATGCCCGTCGTATCGGCGATCAACAGCAGGTAGAGCAGGATATCGGCGCATTCGTCGCGCAGGGCCTCGGCCGCCTTCGGATCAGCCGGCAGCGCGTCGATTTCGGCATCCGTTTTCCACTGCGTCAGTTCAAGCAGCTCCGCTGCTTCGAGATTGAGCGATGTAATCAGGTTACGCAGCGAATGGAACTGTCGCCAGTCACGCGCATCGCGGAATGCCAGCAAGTCTGCGGTCAACGCTGATAAATCGCTCATTTTTTCAACCTGTCTGTCGTAATGGCCGGATGATGCCACAGGACAAGGCCGTTAGAATGGCTGCTCTCTCAGCCCATTGCCCACGATGAAATTTCCATCACTGAACACCCAGATCCTGATCGGCTGCCTGCTCGGCGTGGCGGGCGGCAGCTGGCTGGGCGGGAGCGGCGCAGCGGCCGCCCCCGATGCGCTCTACGGCGCCAAGATCGTCGGCAACCTCTTTCTCGATCTGCTGCGCATGGTGCTGGTGCCACTGGTCTTCTCGTCCATCGTCGTCGGCGTCGCCAACCTGCGCGCCCACGATCAGATGCACCGGGTATGGACGACCACGCTGGCCTTCTTTTTCGGCACCATGGGACTGGCCATCGTCATCGGTTTCGGCGCTTCCCACATTTTCCGCCCCGGCGAGGGGCTACATCTGGAGATGTTTGCCGAGGCAACGCGCAACTATCAGGCACGCCAGATGCCGCTGCCCGACTACATTGCGCAATTCCTGCGCGGCCTCTTCCAGAACCCGTTCAAGGCACTGGCCCAGGGCGAGATTCTCGCCATCGTGATGATCGCCCTCTTCCTTGGCATCGCGCTGGTCGTCGGCGGCGAGCGCTACCGCAACATTCGGCTGCTGATCGGCGAGCTGCAGGAACTCTGCCTGATGATTGTCGGCTGGATCATGCGCCTCGCCCCGCTCGGCCTCGCCGCCCTGCTGCTGCAACTGGTGGCGACGCAGAACAGCGCCCTGCTCGCCAGCCTCGGCCATTTCATCACGGTGGTCGTCGGCTCGACGCTCTTCCATGGCGTCATCGTGCTGCCGCTGATCCTCTGGCTATTCACCAGGGTTTCGCCCATCGCCTTTTTCAAGGGTTCGCGCGAGGCGCTGATTACCGCCTTCGTGACAAGTTCGAGTGCGGCAACGCTGCCGATCACCCTACGCTGCACCGAGCAGCACCTGCACGTAAAGAAAGATATCGCCAGCTTCGTCGTTCCGCTCGGTGCCACGGTAAACATGGACGGCACTGCACTCTACGAGGCAGCCGCTGCGCTGTTCGTTGCAAGATTGGCCGGTATCGAGCTCGACATAGCCAGCCAGATGATCATCTTTTTTGTCGCCATGCTCGGCGCCATCGGTGCCCCGGGCATACCCAGCGTCGGCATGCTGTCGATGGTGCTGGTCCTCGAATCGGTGGGTTTGCCGACCGAGGCCATCGCCATCCTGTTGCCCATCGACCGCCTCCTCGACACTGTGCGCACCGCCGTCAATGTCGAGGGCGACATGATCGGCAGCATGATTGTCCAGAAGATTGCCGGCGAAAAGTCCTAACGGCGCAAGCGAGTGAAAAGGCAGTGGAACAAGGCGGGGGCAATGGCGACCCAGGCCAGCAGCAGAACCCAGAGCCGGCCGGCGGCCAAATTGTAGTTGGCCAGCAATTCCGCCCACGGGTGGCCTGCAACGTAGTGGAAAAACAGGAATTCAAAAGCGACGGTCATCGCCACCCAGAGAAAGCCGGCCAGCCAGGCGGCTGCCGTACTGGCAAATGGCCACCGCCAGTTGAAGGCGGCGATCACCATGCCAAGCAGCGTCATGCCGTAAAGCGTCGACAACTGCTGGGCGAACAAGGGATCCAGATCACGCCCGTAGCCGACATCCCGGGCAACGCCGTTAAGTACGGAAACGACCAGCATGGCCAGCCAGGCGAGGACGAGGCGCATCAGATTTCCTGAGTAATGCTCTGGTCGATCACGCCAACGGTCAACGCGAAAAAACGCCCAACATCAAAATATTTCCCGGCACGGCTCATGGCTTGTCGGGCACCTCGATGCCCTGCCGGCGCAGCCAGTTCTTGTCCAGCTCCCAGCGCACATCGCTGATGCCCGGCTGGGCGAGAACGATATCCTTGGCCTCGTCCTGCACCTGTCCGAGCAAGCGCTCGACGGCGATGAAGGCGGGGTTGTTGGCATCCTTGACGTTGATTTCCGGGTAGAGCACGCCGAGCATCCGGAAGGCCGGCGAATCGAAATTGCGCGGCGTGGACATGACCGCCGTCTTGCCCTCGACGCGAATGACGCGGAACTGGTAGGGGTAGTCCTTCAGTTTCTGGCTGGCCTGCTTGCTCAGGACGTCGTTCAGTTCCCGCGTCTTCGGGTCCGGTCGCTGGATGGCCCAGTCGATGGTAAATAACAGGGCGACGACGATCAACGCCCATTGCCAGAACTTGATTTGCCGAAAATTCATCTTGATGCGCTCCATGCTGCCAATTTGCTACGCTTGCTACCCCCAGCCGGCTCTCAGCGTAACATTAGCGCCTTTACTATGCCCCCGAAAAATCGGCTAATTCTGAAAACCCAAGGAGACGCGATGCCTCTGTTCAAGCTCGGCGACAAACAACCGCAACTCGGCGACGAGGCCTGGGTCGCGCCCAACGCTACCGTGATCGGCGACGTGCGCCTCGGCAAGAATGCCTCGATCTGGTGGAACGCCACGCTGCGCGGCGACAACGACCCGATCCACATTGGCGACAACACCAACATCCAGGATGGCTCGGTGCTGCACACCGATGAAGGCGTGCCGATGCATATCGGCAACGACGTCACCGTCGGCCATCTGGTCATGCTGCACGGCTGCACGGTTGGCGACGGCAGCCTGATCGGCATCGGCTCGGTGATCCTCAACCGCGCCGTGATCGGCAAGGGCTGCATCGTCGGTGCCAATACGCTGATCCCCGAAGGCAAGGTCTTCCCCGATCGTTCGCTGATCGTCGGTTCACCGGGCAAGGTGGTGCGTGAATTGAGCGAGGAGGATGTCGCCAAGCTGAAAAAATCGGCCGAGCATTATGTCGACAACGCCCGCCGTTACCGCGACACCCTGTCACCCCTCTAAGTCGCCACTGTTGATGCGTGCTTCTTTCCTGCTGCCCCTGCTCGCCCTGCCCAGCCTTTGCTGGGCGGCCGACCCGTGTGATGAATTGCCAATACCGTCAGTTACGGTCAAACGGCTGGAGGAACGCATTACCTACAACACCACTTATGGCTTCCGCTCGCTGACCAATCTGGGTGCGTCCCAGAACCGCCCGGGCAGACAGGTGCTCGGGCTGACCCGCGGCAACGCCACGGTCAGTTTCGCTTCCAACTCCCCTGCCATCATCGACCCAAGCGGTCGCTGGGAATGTGCCAGCCCCCAGATCACGATGACCTTCGGTTTTACCCCGGTGACGGTCTATGTGGCCAAGGAGTTCCCCCAAGGGACATGCGCCTACAAGGAGATTCACGAGCACGAAATGCGGCATTTCAAGACCTATCAGGATCACATGGCCAGCATCGAAAAAGCCCTCAACGAAACGCTGAGCAACCGATTTGCCACCGGCAAGGTCTGGCGCGGCCCGGCCGGACAAACTGCAGCGCTGCTCAAGAAGGAACTCGACGAGCGCTGGCTGCCTTATGTCCAGCGTGAAATCCAGAAAGTAGAAGCCGCGCAGGCGCTGATCGACACCTCTGAAGAATACGAGCGCGTCGCCGATGCCTGCGATGGCGAAATCAAGAAACGCCTGCGCTGAAGGTTTCTTCCGAATCGCCGCCATGAACGACTTCGCACAGCTGATTCAACGACAACTGCAGCCGTTGGCTGATCCCGCCAAAGCCAGCGGGATGGCTGCCTACATGAAGGGACAGTTCGCCTTTCTCGGCATCCAGACCCCGCAACGACGGCAGGCTTGCCAGCCCTTGATCCGTGCCTTTGTCGGAGATCCGATCAATGCCGCCCGGTCAATGTGGGCTATGCCTGAACGGGAGTATCAGTACGTTGCCGTCGACCTGCTGCGTCGCGAAAGCAAGCGACTGAACGGCGACCACCTCACGCCGCTTGAAGAACTGGTCCAGAGCAAGTCGTGGTGGGATAGCGTCGACGGGCTGGCCGTCACCATCGGCGGCATCATCTTGCGGCAACCGGAACTTGCCCGCCGGATGGATGCACTGATCGCCTCACCCAACATGTGGTTACGCCGTGTCGCACTCTTGCATCAGCTGGAATGGAAAGCAAAAACCGACGAAGGGCGGCTGTTTGACTATTGCCGGCGCTGCGCCGAGGAGAAGGAATTCTTCATCCGCAAAGCCATCGGCTGGGCATTGCGCCATTATGCGCGAACGAATCCGGACGCTGTTCGCAACTTCCTGTCATGCCATCGCGAACTTTTATCCGGCTTGTCGTTTCGCGAAGCCTCGAAACATCTTTAGGGCGTATTCACAGTAAGCGACGGGCTGCGCAAGGGGTTGGCGGGGATGCAGGGCAAGGCGCCGCTCTGGCGGTGCAGTGATCTGTACAAGTGAGCGGCAACACAGCAATGCGCCCAGCCAACGCAGTCCCGCCGGTTACTGTGAATACGCCCTGACCCACAATGAAAAAAGCCACCGTCAAATCGACGATGGCTTTCCTAGTGTCAACGGCAGTGTGTCAGGTCTTAGACAGCGCTGGCCAGATTCGACAGCGTGAGATTCGGCTGCATGGTTTCCATGACCTTCTGCAAACCGATCCGGGCCTTGGTATTGATGACCAGCGGTGCCCGCAGGTTCGGCGTGATCGACGCCTTGCCATCTTCCTCTTTCTTGAACAGCACCTGCATCACGGCAACTTCTTCCGGTGCCGGTGACTGCAGCAGCGCGGTTTCTGCATCACTCAGGGCCAGCTCATAGTTGTAACCGAGGGTCACCGGATCGACGATCTGGAAGGCCAGTGTCGGCACATCCAATGATTGCAGCGTGTAGCTGGTTGGCTGAGCAGTGCCTTCCTCATGGGCCAGCATGAAGCGCTTGCTCTGCTCGAAGCCGACCAGGCCGTTCGGGAAAGTAATGATTTTTTCCGGGCTAACTTCGACAGAACCAAACAAATAGGTGTCTACCTTCATTATTTTTCTCCTCTCAAATGGAATGCAGCGTGGATGCATCCTACACCAAGCCGGCACGGTTGTATTTTCCGGCTGGATTGCGCATAGTGCACCCCCTTTTGCTGCACTGCCGCACCCATGCTGCCACCCATTGAACACCGCATCGCCATTGAACTGGGCGTCCGCCCGGCTCAGGTCAACGCCGCCATCGCCCTGCTCGACGAAGGCGCCACCGTGCCCTTCATCTCGCGCTACCGCAAGGAGGCAACCGACGGCCTGGACGATACCCAACTGCGCAATCTGGAAGAACGCCTGACCTACCTGCGCGATCTCGAAGAGCGCCGCACTTCCATCCTCGCCAGCATCGAGGAACAGGGCAAATTGACGCCAGAATTGAAGGCCGAAATCAGCGATGCCGAAACCAAGCAGCGCCTTGAAGACCTTTACCTTCCGTACAAGCAGAAGCGCCGGACCAAGGCCCAGATCGCCCGCGAAGCCGGTATCGAGCCGCTGGCCCTCAGCCTGCTGGAAAATCCCGACCTGACGCCGGACGACGAAGCCGAAAAGTTCATCAACGTCGACGCCGGTTTTGCCGACGCCAAGGCGGTGCTCGACGGCGCCCGCCAGATCCTGATGGAAAAATTCGCCGAAGATGCCGAACTGCTGGGTCAATTGCGCGAATACCTCAACGACCACGGTCACGTCCGGTCGACGGTCGTCGAAGGCAAGGAAACCGAAGGCGCCAAGTTCCGCGACTGGTTCGACTTCGCCGAACCGATTGCCAGCATGCCCTCGCACCGCGCCCTTGCCCTGCTCCGTGGCCGCAACGAAGGCATGCTCCAGGTTTCGCTGGTCCTCGACTCCGAACTCGACCCCGACGCCGTCAAACCCGGCACGCAGAACCCCTGCGAACAGCGCATCGCCGTCCGCTTCGGCATCAAGCCACAAAACCGCCCGGCCGACAAATGGCTAAGCGACACCGTGCGCTGGACCTGGAAAATCAAGGTCTTCACCCACCTTGAACTTGAGCTGATGAACGAGTTGCGCGAGCGGGCCGAGGAAGAAGCGATCCGCATCTTCGGCAAGAACCTGAAAGACCTGCTGCTAGCCGCCCCGGCCGGCCAGCACGTGACCATGGGCATCGACCCGGGCATCCGCACCGGCTGCAAGCTGGCCATCGTAGATGCCACCGGCAAAATGCTCGACCACGCCACCATCTACCCGCATGAACCACGCTGTGACTGGGACGGCTCGATGTCGACCATCGCCCGCCTTGCTTCCAAGCATCAGGTCAGCCTGGTCGCCATTGGCAACGGCACAGCCAGCCGCGAAACCGACAAGCTGGTACAGGATGTGATGAAGCGCTACCCGGAAGCCCGACTGCAAAAAATCGTCGTTTCCGAAGCCGGCGCCTCCGTCTATTCCGCCTCCGAACTGGCGGCCAAGGAATTCCCCGATCTCGACGTTTCGATTCGCGGCGCCGTATCGATTGCCCGCCGCCTGCAGGACCCGCTGGCCGAGCTGGTCAAGATCGATCCAAAGTCAATCGGCGTCGGCCAGTACCAGCATGATGTGTCGCAGACCAAGCTGGCGCGCAACCTCGATGCTGTGGTCGAAGACTGCGTCAATGCCGTCGGCGTTGACGTCAATACCGCCTCGGTGCCGCTGCTGACGCGCATTTCCGGCCTCAATGCCGGGCTGGCCGCCAACATCGTAAGCTACCGCGACGCCAACGGCGCCTTCCGCTCACGCGATGCCCTGAAAAAAGTGCCCCGCCTCGGCGACAAGACTTTTGAACAAGCCGCTGGTTTCCTGCGCGTGCCGAACGGTGACAACCCGCTCGACAGTTCCTCCGTGCATCCGGAAGCCTATCCGGTGGTCGAGAAAATCATTGTCGACCTCAAGAAGCCGATCAAGGAAATCCTCGGCGACAGCCGCGCCCTCAAGGGCCTCAACCCGTCGAAATACACCGACGAGCGCTTCGGCCTGCCAACCGTCCAGGACATTTTCAAGGAACTGGAAAAACCGGGCCGCGACCCGCGTCCCGAGTTCAAGACGGCAACCTTCGCCGATGGCGTCGAGAAGGTCAGCGACCTGCGCCCAGGGATGATCCTTGAAGGCGTCGTCACCAACGTGGCTGCCTTCGGCGCTTTCGTCGACATCGGTGTGCATCAGGACGGCCTGGTGCACGTTTCCGCCCTATCCAACACCTTCGTCAAGGATCCGCACGAAGTCGTCAAGGCCGGACAGATCGTCAAGGTCAAGGTACTGGAAGTCGACCTGCAACGTCAGCGTATTGCACTGACCATGCGCATGGGCGATGAGCCGAGTCAGGCCAAGCGCCAGGACAACGCCCCGAGCGGCCGTGGCAATGCACCCAGCCGGCCGCAACAGCGCAGCACCGGCCCGGCCCCGGCCGGCAACGCCATGGCGTCGGCCTTCGCCAAGCTGCGCAAGTGATTGCTAGGGTCAACCGGGCCTGCTACGGAACGTGAAAAAAGCCAAAAAATGAAATACCAGTTTCATTTGCTTACAACCTGAAACAGCATTCAGACAACCAGAGGGCAACTTGCGGCGTAGACTGATGTCATCAGTCCATCGGCCAACGCCATCATGAAACGCCCTCTGTTTCTGCTAGCCCTCATCCCCCTCGCACTATGGGGAATCTTCGCCTTACCCGACGTACTCGCCGCCAACCCGGAAGGCCCTTGGGCTTGGCGTCGACCGCTGATCATCCTGTCCGGCCTGCTCGCCCTGTGGTGGATGAGCGCCGGTATGCTGCTCGCCACCCGTTCGCCCTGGCTCGAACAACGCTTCGGCGGCCTCGACAAGCTCTACCGCCTGCACAAGAACATCGGCATCGGCGCCGGCATCCTCGTCTTCACGCACTGGATGATCGAATGGCTGCCCAAAAATCTTTCGAAGGCCGGCCTGATTACCGGCCCACGCGGCCCGCGTGGACCGCGTGGCGAACCAGACATGTGGATCGATCTGGCCAAGGATGTCGGCGAATGGGCCGGCTACATCCTGCTGGCGCTGGTCGTCGTCGCCCTCGTCAAACGCATCCCCTACCGATATTTCCGCTGGGTGCATAAGGCCTTTGGCGCTGTTTTCCTGGCCGGTGCCTTCCACGGCCTGATGCTCATGCCGACGACTTTCTGGCAAAGCCCGCTTGGCTGTCTGACTGCCGTGCTCGCTGCCGCTGGCGTTGTGCCCGCCCTCCTCTCGCTGTCGAATCGCATTGGCCGCAACCGCCAGCACTCGGCCGAGATCGTTTCGATCAGCCAGCACGATGGCAAGCTGCTCGAAATCGTCTGCCGTCCCGAAAACAACTGGCCCGGTCACAAGGCCGGACAATTCCTCTTTGCCAACTTCGGCCAGCGCGGCGAAGGCGCTCATCCCTTCACAATCGCCTCGGCCTGGAATCCGCAGGATGGCACGCTGACCCTGGACATCAAGGCACTCGGCGACTTCACGGCCCAGCTCCCGGCATTGATCGAGGCCGGCCAGACAATCACCCTCGAAGGCCCTTACGGCGCATTTGATTTTTCGGCCAAAATTCCGGTTGACCGCACCCCACAGGTAGCACCCTTGGAGTGTGGCAACAACGAGCACCAGGTCTGGATCGCCGGCGGCATAGGCGTCACGCCTTTCCTTGCCAAGCTCGGCGAACGGGCAGCCAACCCGCCACCCGCGGCAAATACCGACCTCTTCTATTGCACGCCGCGCGACAGCAGTTTTCCGGAGCGGCTAGACATGCTTTGCCAACAGGCAGGTGTCCGCCTGCATCGCCGATTGACCGATCGCGATGGTCCGCTTGACCCAGCTGAAATACAGGCCTGCCTGAAATCCGGCAGCAGCGTCTGGTTCTGTGGGCCGGCCAAATGGGGTCAATCATTGGCTGGCAAGCTGATCGGCCAAGGCTTGCCGAAATCCGCGTTTCATCGCGAAGCCTTCGAGTTCAGATAAGCCAAGCGCATACTTCCGAAAATACCAATCAGCAACCGGGCTGTTATTATTCGCATTCTTTCAAGCGAAACACAGGCTGCAATGATCAAGGTATTTGGCATCAAGAATTGCGACACCATGAAGAAAGCCATGAACTGGCTGACTGAGAATGGCATCGCCTACGAATTCATCGACTACAAGAAGGCCGGCGTGGCCGAAGCCAATCTGCCGGACTGGAGCGCCCGCGCGAGCTGGGAAAAGCTGCTCAACACGCGCGGCCTGATGTGGAAAAAGCTGACTGACGAAGAGCGCTCCGCCGTCGACCAATCAAAAGCACTCAAGCTGATGGCGCAATACCCGGCCCTGATCAAGCGACCGGTGCTCGACACCGGCGGCAAGCTGCTGGTTGGCTTTAGCCCTGAAACCTATGCGGCAGAACTGAAATGAGCGACAGTTTCGTCCGCCGATTTCTGTTCGAAGGCCTGGATATTCGGGGTGCCATCGTCCATCTGGGCGATGCCTGGGAATACATGCAGCACGACCGCAACTACCAGCCGACCGTCGCTCAGCTGCTTGGTGAAACTGCCGCCGTCACCGCGCTGATCGCCGGCCAGCTCAAGCAGCCGGGCCGCCTGACGCTGCAGCTACGCGGCAACGGGGCTATCCAGCTGCTGGTCATGGATTGCAACGAGCAGTTGCAGATGCGCGGCATGGCGCGCAGCAATCCGGTCGTCCTGCCCGCCCCGGTGCCCGAACTGCTCGGTGCGCATCAGGGCGGCCAGTTGCTGATGAGCCTGGACATGCCGGATGCCCGCCAGCCTTACCAGAGCTACGTGCCGATGGTCGGCGAAAGCATTGCCGAGATTTTCGAGCACTATCTTGAGCAATCCGAGCAACAACCGTCGCGCCTGTTCGCCATCGCTGGCCCCAAGGCGGCGGTCTGCCTCTTCCTGCAAAAGATGCCGGATACCGACAAGCACGACGCCGATGCCTGGAATCGCATTACGCAATTGGCAAGCACCGTCAAGCCGGCCGAACTGCTCGAACTCGATGCGGAAAGCCTGCTGACGCGGCTTTTCCACGAAGACATGGATAAACACGGCATTCGCGTCTATGACCCGCAGCCGGTCGTTTATCACTGCCCCAAGGACTGGGACAAGGTGCGCGACATGATCCGCAGCATCGGCCGCGAGGATGCGGAAGCGATCCTGGCCGAACACGGCGAAATACTGATCCGTGACGACATCTGCAATCACGAATATCAGTTCTCGGCAGAGGATGTGGCAGCGATCTTCGCCGTCAGCGAAGGAAAGGCACTCCATTGAGCAAATCCGTCGATCGCCACGCGCTCAGCTACAAGATCGAGCTGATCTACCGGAACCAGAAACTCGGTCAGGTCCTCTCGCTGCTGATTGCCAGCTATCTGGCGTGGATTGCGGTCGAACAGGTCGGTGCCGACAAGGCGCTGTTTCTCTGGTGGCTCAGTGCCATCGCCATCGCTGTCGTGCGGCTCGTGTTTGCCGCGCGTTACATGCGACTGGCGCAGGCTGACAAGGAAAAGGATATTGACGCCTGGGCCTACCGTGTCCGGATCGGGGCGCTGGTCAGTGGCCTGATCTGGGGCGCCGGCACCCTGCTGATCACGCTGAGTGGCGACATCATCCTGCAACTTTTTACTGCCTTCGTCATGGCCGGCATGGCAGCCGGCGCGCTGCCCGTTCTGGGGCCTGACCGCTTTTCCTATCGCGCCTATGCCTGGCCTATCGTTCTGGCCGTCATTGTCGGGGTCTTTGGCACCGATCACATGCATATGGCGTTCAGTGTGATGTCCTTCCTCTGCCTGATCATTTTTACGCGCGGCGCTGACCACTTCAGCGAAATGCTCGATGACACGCTCCGCCTGGAACGCGAAAAAACCGATCTGCTGAACTCGGTCAATCGGGCACATGAAGCTGCCGACCGTTCAAACCTGGCCAAGACTGAGTTTCTGGCCAATATCAGCCATGAGCTGCGGACGCCAATGAACGGCATTCTCGGCCTGTCAGATCTCCTCGATCAGGAAAACCTGACCGATGCCCAGCGCGAGCTGCTCACTCCGCTGCGCGCTTCGGCCAATGACCTGCTCAAGCTGATCAATGACCTGATCCAGCTTTCGGCGCTGGAAGCCGGGCATGTCAAACTCAACCCGACGACGTTTGCCCTGAGCGATCTGGGCACCAGCCTGCAGGCCACCTACTTTCACCAATGCAACACCAGGGGCATCGATCTGCTCGAGCGTTTCGACAACAACCTGCCGGCCGTCGTTAGCGGTGACATTGCGCTACTGCAAAAGATTTTCGTCCAGCTGGCCGGCAATGCCATCAAATTTACCGAGCGTGGCAGCATTACCCTGTCGGCCCGGATTCACGAGCTATCCTCAGACCGGGTCGAAATCGAATTCACGGTCGCCGATACCGGGCCGGGCATTTCAGCAGACAAACTGAGCATGCTCGATGGCATCTTCGTTCAGGCCGACACCTCCGTTTCACGGCGCCACGGCGGTACCGGCATCGGCCTGCGGATCGCCCGCAAGCTGATCGAATTGATGGGTGGCAGCCTGAAGATCGAAAGCGAAGTCGGCGTCGGCAGCCGTTTCAGCTTCATCCTGCCATTTGGCCTCAACGATCAGCACGCTGACTGAGTCACGCAGCCCTTCAGACCACCTTGCCGGGATTCATCAGACCGCGTGGATCAAGCGCCTGTTTGATCGAGCGCATCAGCGCCATTTCGACCGGACTCTTGTAGCGCAGTATTTCTTCGCGCTTGAGCTGGCCAATGCCATGCTCGGCTGAAATCGAGCCATTCAGCGCATGCACGATGTCATGCACGAGGCGATTCGCTTCGGGCTGGGCAGCGATGAATGCCTCGTTGGCCTGAGCGTCCGCTTTTGACAGGTTGTAGTGCAGGTTGCCGTCGCCAACATGCCCGAAGGCGACAATGCGGATAGCGGGAAACGCATGCGCCAACGCCGCATCAGCCGCAGCAAGGAACTCGGGAATGCGTGATACCGGCACCGAGATGTCGTGCTTGATGCTGACGCCTTCAATCTTCTGCGCCTCGGAAATATTTTCGCGCAAGGCCCAGAGCTTTTTCGCTTGGCTTTCGGTCTGAGCAACAACGCCATCGCTGACCGCACCGGATTCCAGCACTTCGGCCAGCCAGCGCTCGACAGCAGCCGGCTCAGCATCGGAAAACTCTGCCAGTACGGCCCATGGGCTGACCCCGGTCGGTCGCTGGGCATCGGGAATGTTCTTCAACACCAGCCCGAGCGACACCTCGGAAATCAGTTCAAAAGCGGTCAGCTGGGCGTCGAATGTCGCCTTGGCGGCATTGAGCAGGTCGACCGCCGCGGCCGGCGAATCGACATTCAACCAGCAGGTCACCTGTGTTTTCGGCAACGGAAAAAGCTTGAGCACGGCACCGGTGATGATGCCCAATGTTCCCTCGGCACCGATGAACAGTTGCTTCAGGTCGTAGCCGGTATTGTCCTTGCGCAGGCCGCGCAGGCCATCCCAGATGTCGCCGTTCGGCAATACCACTTCCAGCCCGAGCGTCAGTTCGCGTGTGTTGCCGTAGCGCAGCACCTGTACGCCACCGGCATTGGTCGACAGATTGCCGCCGATCTGGCACGTCCCTTCGGAGGCCAGTGCCAGCGGGAACAGACGATCAACGGCCCGCGCTGCTTCCTGTACCGCGGCCAGCGTGCAGCCGGCTTCTACTGAAATCGTGTTGTTTTTCGCGTCGACCGTGACAATGCGGTTCAGGCGGCTCAAGCAAAGAACGACCGCCGCACCGCTCGCATCCGGCGTTGCCGCACCGCAATGCCCGGTATTGCCACCCTGCGGCACGATGGGCACACCGGCTTCGACGCAGGCTTTGACCACAACCGCCACCTCGGTGGTATTGCCGGGACGGATGACGCATTGTGCCGCGCCGTGATAGCGGCCGCGCCAGTCGGTCAGGAAGGGCACGAGGTCAGCCGGGTCAGTCAACACCTGAGCGGTGCCGACGATCCCTTGTAGCGTTGCGATCAGTTCAGACGACCTGGGCGTAGAGGTCATGGTGGTCGGCATCGATGACCTTGACCTGCAGGAAATCGCCCGGCTGGGCATCGAAATGGCCGTCGAGGTAAACCAGACCATCGATTTCCGGCGCATCGGCCTTGGAACGGGCGATGGTGCCTTCTTCGTCCACTTCGTCGACCAGCACCTGGATGACCGTGTCGATCTTGGCGGCCAGCTTGTCGGCGGAAATGTCTTCCTGGACCTGCATCAGCCAGCGGCGGCGGTCTTCGCGGATTTCTTCCGGCAACAGTTCGCCCAGTTCGTTGGCCTTGGCCCCTTCGACCGGCGAGTAGGCGAAGGCACCGACGCGATCGAGCTTGGCGTCTTCGAGGAACTGGATCAGCTGGTCGAAATCTTCCTCGGTCTCGCCGGGGAAGCCGGTGATGAAGGTTGAGCGGATGACGATTTCCGGGCAGATCTCGCGCCATTTGGCGATGCGTTCCAGCGTGTTCTCAGCCGAGGCCGGACGCTTCATCGCCTTCAGGATCTTCGGGCTGGCGTGCTGGAAGGGCACGTCGAGGTAAGGCAGGATCTTGCCTTCGGCCATCAGCGGGATGACGTCGTCGACCGACGGATACGGATAAACGTAGTGCAGGCGGACCCAGATACCGAAGCTGGCCAGCGCCTCGCACAACTCCTTGAGGCGCGACTTGACCGGCTTGCCGCCCCAGAAGGCGGTGCGGTACTTGAGATCGACACCGTAGGCGCTGGTGTCCTGCGAAATGACCAGGATTTCCTTGACGCCGGCCCGGGCCAGATTCTCGGCCTCGGCCAGCACATCGCCGACCGGCCGCGAGACCAGCGGGCCGCGCAGCGACGGGATGATGCAGAAGGTGCAGCTGTGGTTGCAGCCTTCGGAAATCTTCAGATAGGCGAAGTGGTCCGGCGTCAGGCGGATGCCCTGCGGCGGCAGCCCATGACCTCGTCGGCGGCATGCGGGCCGGTCACGGCGAGCACAGCCGGGTGCGTGGTCTGGACGATGTCACCCTTGGCGCCGAGGCAGCCGGTGACGATGACCTTGCCGTTCTCGTTCAGCGCCTCGCCGATGGCGTCGAGCGACTCCTCGACGGCCGCGTCGATGAAGCCGCAGGTGTTGACGATCACCAGGTCGGAATTGTCGTAGCTCGGCGAAATCTCGTAGCCTTCGGCGCGCAGCTTGGTCAGGATGCGCTCTGCGTCGGAGGAAGCCTTGGGGCAGCCCAGGGAAACGAAGCCGACGGTCGGCACTTTTTGCTGAATAGTCATGCGATGAAAACCTTATCCGGACTGGCCGGCAAACAAAGGGCGTATTTTACAGGCACTTAACCGGGCAGACGGGCAAGGGCCTGTTTCAATGCCTCAAAACATTGCGGGTCGATGGCCGTGCCGACGTTTTCGGCCATGATCTCCAGTGTCTTCGGGATCGGCACGGCACCGCGATACGGGCGCTCGGCGGTGATCGCATCGAAGATGTCGGCAGTCGTGATGATCCGCGTTTCGAGACAGATTTCATCGGCCATCACACCGCGCGGATAGCCCTTGCCGTCCAGCCGCTCGTGATGGGCCGCCGAGACGCGGGCAAGTTCCGAGAAAGCGTCGATCCGCGACAGGATGGCCTCGGTATAGGCGGCATGCGCCTGCACCGCTGCCCACTCGTCGGCGTCCAGCTTGCCCGGCTTGTCGAGCACGCTGTTACTGACGCCGAGCTTGCCGACGTCGTGCAGCAACGCGCCGCGTTTCAACCAACGCCGGCGTTCCGCCGACAGGCCAAGCGCCTCGGCGATCAGGTCGGTGTAGAGCGCGACGCGGGCGCTGTGGCCACTGGTATAGGGGCTCTTCGAGTCGACTACCTGACCGAAGGCAGCGGCAATGTCGTCGAGATAGTCATCATCGAGCGCCACGACATGCGAGGCGGGCTCAAGGGCCAACACGGCGGCCATGATGTCTGGTGCCACCAGCGTGGCCCAGAAGGTTTCGTCTGCCACCGCCTCGACTGCCTCGACCAGCACCGGGTCGAACCAGCGCCCGGCCCGCAGCCGGATTTCTTCCAGCGCCGCCTGTGGCCCACCGGCCGTGTGAAAAACATCGATAACCTGAGCCAGCAGCGCAATTCGCGAATAGAGCGGAATCGCCTCGCCGGCCAGCCGCTCGGGCTTGCCCTCGCCATTGAAATGTTCGTCCAGGCTGTAAATGCCGGCCGAGACGCTTTCCGGAAAGCGCAGTAGCCGGGCGATTTCGGCGCCACGCTGGCAACGGGTGGCGATCAGTTCGGTCGCGATCTGCTCGCCGTCGCGCATGATCGTCAGCACACTGCGGAAACGCTCAGCCAGTCCGGCTTTCAGCCCGGTGTGGCTGAGCACGAACTGGAGCACCTTGGGCAGGCTGTCGCCGACTGTCTTGAAATCGCGCTTGAAACTCAGGTCGTCGGTCAGGTAGAGCTCGCAGATACGCGCCGCGTTACTGCTGCAGCCCAGGTCTTTCAGCAGCAGCGTGTAATAGAGATTCCACAACTCCCCCTCATCAAGCCCGATTCGCCGCCCGACATGCATGCCGATCCAGCAACAACGGACGCAATGCCCCTCCGGCTGGCCTTCGGTAATGTCCAGCGCGTGGCTGAGCGCCGAAATCAGTTCAGACAGCTTGAGATTAGAAGTCATGGGAATGTCAGAGGTGGAAGGATGGTGGGTATTTACCGCTCATTATGATTCAGCAAAAACGCCGCAGTTCCGATAAATACAAAAATCATCGGAAACTACCATTCACTTCTGGCATGCAGTGAGGCTTGCCTACCAGTCGGCGCCATCAAAGGGCAGCATCGGATGACCGCGCAACACCGTCTCGGAAAAGATGATGCCGCCCCCCGGCAAACCAACCCGCCCCGCTTCAAATACCGCTTGAAACACGGTCTCCAGAAAATCCTGCTCGACCAGGAGCAAGACCACATCGCGTTCCCGAAAGAACATCTGCCCGGTCCTGATCCGCTGACTCCCCACTCCCCGGGCGTGGTGATGTGAAATCGACAATACCCCCGGCGCTTCACAGAACTGTTCGATGAGTTTTTGTCCGAGCCCAGTTTCGACAATGGCAGTGATCAGTTGTTTTTCGACGCCACGGCCGATGTGCGCCAGGACGCTCATGGCTTCTTGGTCTCGACGTGGATGCCGAAGCGGGCGGCGACCTCGTGCGGAACGTGGGTTGCCATCCGGTTGATCGGCGATACCCACAGGATGCCCATGCCCGGTGTATCCATCTTGGCGCAGACGAAGATGCGCTCGAAGATGATGTCCGCCTGATCGGCCGGCGCCACGATGTAAATCACTTCCTTTTCGGCATTGATGGTCAGGCCGAGGATGCCCATGCGCTTTTGTCGAACACCGGTGCCATGGGCATGGAAGATCGTGGCTCCCTGGGCGCCAGCTTCCTGCGCCGTCTGAACCACCAGATCGGCCATGCCGCGCTGGACGATGGCCGTAATCAGCACCGCATCCGTCAAAACGATCATGCCGCTTTGGCTCATGTTGTCTTCGCTCCTTGATTTGAACGCGTTTTCCAGTCGATCCACAGGCCAAAGGACATGACGCTGATGATCGGCCCGACCGAACACATAGCCAGAATCCCGAAGCCCTCAACGGCACCCACCGCTTCCGCAAGGCCGACGCCGAGCGCCAGCAACAGGGGCACGGTGACCGGACCTGTGGTCACACCAGCGCTGTCCCAGGCCAGATTGACGAGTTCCTCCTTCGAAAACCAGGTCAGCGCAAGCGCGATCGCGTAGGCTCCCAGCAACAAGGCAGCAAGGTTCAGGCTGAAAAGAATCTTGGCCACGCCAACCGCCGCACCGACACCGACGCCAAGCGCGACGGCGCGAATCAGAAGGCGCTTCTTGAAGGCTCCATCAGTCAGGTTCTCGACGGTCAGCCCCATGGCGTTGAGCGCCGGTTCAGCCATGGTCGCCCCAAAGCCAATGCAGAAAGCAAAGATCAGCACCATGGTCAGGCCAAGCATTCGTGGATAGAGCGGCGGCGCTCCCGACAACCGGTGTTTGGAAAAGGCCCAAGGCACATTGTTGCCGGCCTCGTTCCCCAGTGCGACCAAGCCCTCGGTCAGGCCAACGTTGAAAATCATCATGCCAAGCAAGGCCACCACGATGCCGTAGGTCAATACACTGACGTGCTTGATGCGCTGGCGAAGCACAAAGCGCTGCATGATGAAAAGCAGCAGAACCAGCGGCAGAACAGCACGACAAGCCCCAAGCATTTCAGCGACCGGCGTCTGCTCAAACCACGCCTGTTCGCCGGAGGCAGTCAAAATCGCCTGCGTCATGCCCTGCCCGTCGAGGTAAATAGCCACACCTAGCACGCCGATCACCGGCAGCAACGAGGCCAGTGTCACGATACCGAAGCCGGATAGCGGGTTTTCGCCCCGCCCGGTCGAGGCCGCCAGACCAATACCGACGGCCAGCACCAGCGGCACGGTTACCGGGCCAGTGGTAATCCCGCCACAATCCCAGGCCAGACCCAACACCTTGTCCAGCCCCGGGGTCAACGCGGCATAAACCGTCATCGCCAGACAAACGGGAACAATGATCGCCACCAGCGTTTTCAGTCGCCAGCCAAACATCGAACGCAGCAAGCCGAGAACGACCGCGGCACCAACGCTACATGCCACCGCCAGCACAAGGAGAAGCACATTCGAACCAAGCAGTGATTTGAGCAAGGCTGCATGTTCGGCCGAAACCGAGGCTCCGGCCGCCTGCAGCGCGCCGATGGCCGGCTCTGCGACCGTGGCTGCGGCACCAAGCAGGCAACCAAACATCAGGATGGCCAGCGAACTGGAACGGCTCGGCATCAAAAACCCGATATTTTCGGCAAAGGGCATCAGCCCGAGCTTGACGCCTTCCATGAAGAACATCAGCCCGAGGATCACTGCACCAATGCCCAGCCCGATCACTTCAGCCTCGTCCGGCGTAGCGCGCAGCGCCAGTGCCTGGAAGGCAATCAGCATCAAGGCCAGCGGAATGACTGCCCACATCTGCTCACTGAGGCGAACGGATACGTATGGTGTCAGCAAGCGATGCAAGTCGACCAGTCGCAAACGCGCTCGCGTCTTCGGCATGCTCCGCTCCATCGCATAGACTTCGCTGTAGCTGATCTGGCGATGCTGCCGGCGAACGGCGGACAGATAATCGCCGTAGCGGATATTTTTCTCTTGGCCTTGCTCAAGCTTGGACATATTGTCAATTTTGCCACAACAAGCGACGGCCCCGAGGTAAAACCAGGGAAATCAATCAGCGGGGGAATCGCAATAATTGACGGAAACAAGCCCTAAGGCGACTTTTACAAGAGGCTTACGCTGACGCACGGCGGAAAAAAGGCCAGGGATCAGAATCCGGCCGGGCTAATTGCGGCTGAGCAGGGAGCGCCGCAATTCCGATACGCTCGGATAAAGGAGGCTTCGTACCTGATCAACGCCTGAGCCATTTCAGCAGCATCGCGTAAAGGGCTTCCGGCTCCACCGGCTTCGAAAGGAAATCGTTCATGCCTGCCTCGAGACACTTGTCGCGATCCTCACTGAAGGCATTGGCCGTCATGGCGATGATGGGCAGGTTTTCGCGGCCGGATAACCGGCGGATCTGACGGGTGGTGGCCAGACCATCCATGACCGGCATCTGCATGTCCATCAACACCAACTGGTAATCGTTCGCCTCGACGAGGGCCAGCGACTCCCTGCCGTTCGCGGCCACATCGATCATCCAGCCGATTTCTTCAAGAATAGCCAGTGCGACTTCCTGATTGATCGGCTCATCTTCGACCAGAAGAATCCGCGCGCCGCCAAATTCGGTTTTCAGGGTGGACTCGGCATCCGATCTCGTCGGACTATCGCCGGCCAGCAGAGCGTCCCCGGTTTGGCCGGAAATAACAGCCAGATGCCGGGACAGGCAGTCGTTGAGCATGCTGGGCGACAAGGGTTTGAGCAGCACTTCGGCAAAACCCACTCTGGTAGCATCTTCGAGAATCTCGGGATCGCTGGAGGCAGTGACCAGGATGGCCAGAGGCTGCTGCCGCAAAGGCAGAGCGCGCAATCGGGTCAATGTTTCGAAACCATCCATGCCGGGCATCAGCAAATCAATCAAAACCAGTTCGTAGGGCTTGCCGTTCCGCTCAGCAGATTCGATTTCCTGTAGTGCGACAGCCCCCCCGGCCGCACCTTCGCCCTCCAGCCCGATCATGCGCAGCAACTGCGACTGCACCAGCCGCGTCACCGGCATGTCATCAATCACCAGCGCCCGTTTGCCGCGCAGGCTGGGAATGCGATGGCGCCCGTTCGCCGACCGGACTCGCCCGAGGCGAGCCGTCAGCCAGAAAGTGCTGCCGACGCCCAAAGTACTCTCGGCGCCTGCCTCACCGTCCATCAATTGGGCCAAGCGTCGCGTGATGGCCAAACCAAGGCCGGTTCCGCCATAGCGACGCGTTGTCGTGCTGTCGCCCTGCTCGAACACCTGGAACAGGCGCGGCAGCTTTTCAGGGGCAATGCCGACCCCCGAGTCCTCGACCTCGAAGCGGATCAGGACATCGTCGGCGTTTTCCTCGATCATCCGGGCGCGCAACACGATGCTGCCGTAGTCGGTAAATTTGACTGCATTGCCAAGATAGTTGATCAGTGCCTGACCGAGGCGCGTTGCATCGCCCATCAGCACGCCCAGACCGGCGTCGGCATCGATCACCAGTTCAAGACGTTTCTCGCGAACCCGGTCGATCACCATCGAGGAAGCGCGCATCAGGAGTTCCTCGAGATTGAACTCCGACTTGTCGAGGACCAGCTTGTTCGCTTCGATCTTGGAAATATCGAGGATGTCATTGATCACGCCCAGCAAGTGATCGGCGCTCGAGGCGATCTTGCCGAGCTTGTCGGCCTGCGCCGGATCGGTAACCGTGCGCCGCAGCACGTAAGTCAGGCCGACAATGGCATTCATCGGTGTCCGGATTTCATGGCTCATGTTGGCCAGGAACGCACTCTTTGCCCTCGACGCGGCCTCGGCCGCCTCATGCGCCACGGCCAGTTCGGCGGTGCGTGCCTCGACCAGTTCCTCCAGATGATGGCGGTGAAGTTCCAGTTCATCGGCATTGCGGCGCTTCTCGGTGACATCTTCCTTGACTGCGACGTAATGGGTAACGTGACCATCCTGACGAATGGGCATGATCGTCAGGCGTTCGGTGTAGGTTTCACCACTCTTGCGCTGATTGATCAACTCGCCCTGCCAAAGCAGGCCGCGCGACAACGTCGCCCACATGTCAGTGTAGGTTTCCTGCGGCGTCAGACCAGAACTCAGCATGCGCGGCGTCTGCCCGATGGCCTCCTCGCGACTGAAGCCGGAAATGCGGACAAACGCCTCATTGACGTATTCGATATTGCCGTCGACATCGGTAATCAGGATGCCCTCGTTGCTCTGCTCGACGGCCATGGAGAGCAGGAGCAACTGCCTTTCAGCCATCTTGCGGGCAGTGATGTCGATCCGGTTGCCGACCAGGTAACCACTGGGTGTGCGATTTTCGATAATCAGCAGCCAGCGCCCGTCACCCAGTTCCTGCTCGATCGTCAAACCATCCGGATGCTGATGCTGGGCGACGCGACGCTTGACCCAGCCGTCGATGTCGCCTTGCGCATCCGGATACTGGCCGCGCTCGGCACCTTTACGAATGATGTCCTCGAAGCGCATGCCAGGAACGATCAGGTCGCGGCTGGTGGAATAAATATCCAGATAGGTTTCGTTGCAGATAACCAGTCGATCTTCTTCATCGTAGATCGTGAAGCCTACCGAGACGTTTTCAACGGCCTCCCGCAGCAGTTTGGCCGATTTCTCAGCCGCCAGCTCCAGGTCTTTGCGCGCCGTGATGTTTTGCCCAATACCCCGATAGCCTGCAAAGCGCCCCTCCTTGTCGAAGTATGGAACACCGCTGGCCAAAAGCCACAAGCGCTCGCCCCTATCATTCAGCAGGCAGTATTCAAAATCGCGGAATGGCACCCGGCTTTCAAGAACGGCCAGATGATTCGTCAGAACCTCTCGTGAATTGACTTCATCGTTCAGCCAGAGCTCGCTGCGCGACTTGCCCAAGGCCTTTTGGGGATCAATACCGCAGATGCGCTGAAGGTTCTCGGAAAAATAGGAAAACCGCAGACTGGCATCCGTTTCCCAAAGCCAGTCAGCCGAACTCTCTGAAAAATCACGAAATCTTTGATTGGACGCTTCAAGATCTTCATTGGTCTGGACGACATGTTGCTCGACACGGCCAACGCGACGGTGCAGCGCCAGCATCAGCAGAACGATGAAAACCACGCATGCCGCTCCAACGAAAAACAAAAGTTGGGTACGTGACGTCCGTTCCGCAGCGGTATCCCGCAAAATGGCCATCGAAGCGACCGGCTGCTGATTGTTATCCGGCAAGGCAATCAGTCGGCCCGACCAGATACGCTCTCCCTTGGTCACGTCGAAAATGCCCGGATCGCTGCCCCTGGCAAACGCCTGCCAGGAGGCAATCAGCGATGCAGGAGCCCCGGGGAAAGACTGGCTGAGCAAGGCGATATCGGCATGATCACCCCAGTTTCCTGTCAGACCAAAGGCCTTCTTGCCGTTGGCAAACGCCTCGGCTGAAGAATAGGCCTTATGCACCGCCGTCAGCACCTCCAGACCTGTCAGCCGCTTGATTTCCCGGGCAAAGGACTCAACCTCCATGCCCAACTCGACATAACCGATCAAGACCCCATTGACACGCCAGGGCATGACCTGTCTGAGCGTAAAGACGGAAGTCGTCCCAAGTTCGAGACCCGTCGTCATCTGGCCGCTTGCCTCGGCATCCAGCAAACCTTTGCGGCGCACCTCATCCCCGGCTCGCTCCGGATCGTGCACGCGCAAAAGCACGCGACGATCGAGCGAAATGAAATACCAGTGACTAAGGTCAAACTGGGCATGCAATTCGCGGTACCTGGGTGCTGCCAAGGCCAGCAGAGCAGCGCGATCGCCCCGCTGCATCGCCTCGATAAACCGGTTGTCACCAACAACCTGTGTCGCCATCCAGCGTAAATGGCGACCGTTAATATCGACCATATCCTGCCAGATGCGCTCGACTTGCTCGCTTGCGAGCGCCGTTCGCTCAGTTTCGCGCCAATCCAGATAAGCCGCGAAGCTGACCAATATCAGCATGGCCAGCCCAATGGTGGCCACCAGTACCGGCATGATGATCTGCCGGCGGAAACGCAGGACTGACGACGGGGAAGTCATCTTGGACACAGACAGTTTTTTAGAATTTGATGTATTACTTAAGTATAACCTGATACAGCGTATGGACTTTGCTTATCCCCCGACTTTCCAGCAAAGCCAAAGCGAATTCCAGTCGGGAATCGCAACAACGTAGCCAGATGATTGGTTCTCCAACCGCCCACTAAAACGCCGCCGAGGACAATTATTGACCTGCAAAAAGGAAGAAATACGTGCCAAAACGCGGATATTGGTTATAATGCGCGCCCTTCAGCGTTCTTAGCTCAGTTGGTAGAGCGTCTGCCTTACACGCAGAATGTCGGCGGTTCGAGCCCGTCAGGACGCACCAAATTCCACTCCGATGAAATTCATCGAAGTCCAAAAAACCCCGCCAATGCGGGGTTTTTTGCATCTCAACCGGGAAAAAATCCAGAACAGCGCGCGCAGGCGTTGAGAGGCATCAACCTCTGAACGACCGCTTGACGGCGTACTCGCCCAAGGGCGACACGTCGGCCGGCGCCGCCGCTCAGTCGTCGCGCCTGGTCACTCGGCAATGGGCAGCAAATCAATCGGACATTGCCAGATCGTTGCTAACCCCAGCCTCCCCACCCGGCGATGGGTATCAGGCACTAGCTCAGCGAGGAATCAGCGGATGGGGCGCTGACTTCTCCTGTTTCTTGACTTGCTTGGCCACTTTCTTTTCCTTCTGGGTCAAGACTGCCTGTTTCTTGCCTTCCTTGGTTCCGTGCTTTTCCTTGCCCATGGTCTTTCTCCTGTAGTCGATGGTGGAATTTTGAAACTAGCCAGAAATCGATTGCCTGTATGTTCGCGAGCGTACATATCGATTTGGCTTTGTTCTGTATCATGCAAATTGGTTGGGGATTACATAAATGACTGGCGCCCATGGCAGCCGGCCTTGAATTTGAGAAAGCACAAAAAACCCTGACACCGATCGACACCAGCAGCATGTGTCATCAAATTTCCGAGAAGTGCCGAGCGGATAAAACAATGGAGGCGCGATGCCATCCGAATTGATATACAGCCCGAAACAGAACCGCATTCTTGGCTCACTGGCCACCAATGACTACTCACGCCTGCAGGATGACCTTGAACTTGTTCATCTGGAACTGGGCCAGGTTCTTTATGAATCCGGCGATACCCTTGGCTACATTTTTTTCCCGATCACCTGCATCGTCTCCCTGATCTTCACCACCAGAAAAGGTGGCACGGCAGAACTGGCCATTACCGGCAACGATGGACTGGTCGGCATTCCGCTGGTCCTGGGCGGCGACACAACCACGCACCGGGTGGTTGTGCAGAGCGCCGGCGCCGCCTACCGGCTCAAGGTTGAAGTCGTCCGCTGGGAACTGGACCAGGGCGGCGAGTTGCAGCACCTGGCGCTGCGCTACACCCAGGCCCTGATGACCCAGATGGCGCAGAGCATCGTCTGCAACCGATTCCATGCCGTCGATCAGCAGCTATGTCGCTGGCTGCTGTTCAGCCTCGACCTGCTGCCCGGCAACCAACTGAACATGACGCAGGAACTGATTGCCAACATGCTGGGCGTTCGCCGTGAAGCGATCACCGAAGCCGCCGGAAAGCTGCAGGCCGCCGGCCTGATCGAATACAGCCGCGGCCATATCACCGTGCTCGACCGCCCCGGCCTGGAAGCCCGGGCATGCGAGTGCTACGCCGCCGTCAAAAGCGAATATGAGCGGATATTCCGCCTGCAATCCGATGTCCGCGGCCCCAGCCGGGCTCGCCCCAATCCGGCCAGCGTGCGCAATCGCGCCGAGGCCCGCTTGCTGCAATCGCCCCATCCGGAACCTAAAACTGCCTGGGACAACGCCCAGCTGGTGCACGAACTGCAGGTGCATCAGATCGAACTTGAAATGAGCAACGAAGAGCTCCGCCATGCCTATGAAGAAGCGGACAACCTGCGCGAACGTTATGCCGACATCTACGACTTCGCCCCGGTCGGCTATCTGACCCTGGATCCGCTTGGTGTCATCATCGACATGAATCTGGCCGGCGCCATGTTGCTTGGCACCAAAGGTTCCCAGAAAGGCCGGCATCGCTTTGCCGCGTTCCTTGAGCCCAATCATGCCGAGGCATTCAATCGCTTTGTCGACGACGTTCTCCACTCGAGAAAGAAGCTGCGCTGCGAATCCGTACTGGCGGCCAATGTCCATCGCCCGGCAACGAATATCCGGATCGAGGCGGTTCCCGATGCCGACGGTCGCGAATGCCGGATGGTCGTCATCGATACCTCTGGCAACGCCACAAGATCCAAACACCAATCACGGCGCGACACCGACAACACCAACGCAAAGGAGTAGTCACCATGCTTGTTACCTTCAAATCAGCCAACAACGCCGACCTGATCATGCACGAAAAGAGCGCCAGGGAAATTCTTGCCCTGCTCGGTAAAAGTCAGGACGACGCGCGTGGAATCATTACCGTTGAACAGTTGCCCGAAGCCATCTCGACGCTGCAGAAATCCATCGTAGCCGACAAGGCCAGCCCGCAGAAAATAGCCGCCAGCCCGAGCAAAAACGAAACAGACGACGAGCCGCCGGTCAGCCTCACCCAACGCGCCACGCCCTTCGTCGAGATGCTCGAACGTGCCGTAAAAGCCGGCGAGCCGGTCGTCTGGGGGGTATGATCCGCCAATGCCGTCCACCGGGAAGCGCGAGCGCATCCACCCCCCCTCCGCAGTAGCCGATGACCAGCGCTTTCCGATCATCGGCATAGGTGCGTCAGCCGGCGGCCTCGAAGCGCTCGAGCAGTTTCTCGGCGGCGTGCCGGTCAATAGCGGCATGGCTTTTGTCGTCGTCCAGCACCTCGACCCCAACCGCTACGGCATGCTGCCGGAACTCCTGCAACGCACCACCACGATGGTGGTCAAGCAGGCGGGCAACCGGATGAAGATCAAGCCGGACTGCGTTTATGTCATTCCGCCCAACAAGGATCTGTCGATCCTCCATGACACCCTCTACCTGCTCGAACCGGTCGCGTCGCGAGGATTGCGTCTGCCGATCAACTCGTTTCTCTGCAGTCTGGCCGAAGACCGGCGCGAACGGGCCATCGGCATCATTCTTTCCGGCATGGGCTCGGATGGAACGCTGGGGCTGCTGGCGATCAGCGACCATGGCGGACTGTCGCTCGTGCAGGATCCGGCCACCGCCAAATTCGATGCCATGCCGCGCAGCGCGATTGACGCCCGCCTGGCGGATATCGTCGCCCCGCCGGGCGATCTGGCCAGACTGATTATCGACCGCCTGCAACACCCGCCTCGCCTTTTGCCCCCCGAAACGGTTCTCGAGCCGGATAGCGAGGCCAAAAGTTCGGCCTTCGACAAGATCTGCATCCTGCTGCGCGCCCAGACCGGTCACGATTTCTCGCTGTACAAGAAAAGTACGATCTATCGGCGGGTCGAGCGCCGGATGGGCATTCATCGGCTGGGCGGCATTGCCGACTACGTCGGCTTTCTCCAGACCAACCCCCAGGAAGTCGACCTGCTCTTCAAGGAATTGCTGATCGGCGTCACCAGCTTCTTCCGCGACCCCGCTGCCTGGGCCTATCTGCAGGAAGCAGTACTGCCCGGGATGATCCGCGCCAAAACCCACGACAATCTGCTGCGCGCCTGGGTGGCCGGTTGCTCGAGTGGCGAGGAGGCTTATACGCTGGCCATGATTTTCCATGAGGCAATGGACCATGCCAAACCCGCCAACCGGATCGACCTGCAGATTTTCGCTACCGACCTCGATCCGGATGCCATCGCCAAGGCAAGGCAGGGAACCTATCCGTCCAGCATTGCCAGTGACGTTTCACCGGAGCGTCTGGCGCGGTTTTTCGTTGAGGAAAATGGCCGCTACCGGATCTGCCAGGAAATACGCCAGATGGTGGTTTTCGCACCGCACAACCTGACGATGGACCCGCCGTTTACCCGGCTGGATATCCTGACCTGCCGAAATGTCCTGATCTATCTGGGTGCCGACCTGCAAAAACGCTTGCTGCCGCTGTTCCACTACAGCCTGAAACCCGGTGGCACGCTTTTCCTGGGTTCGGCCGAAAGCATCGGCAACTTTACCGAGCTGTTCAACCCGCTTGAAGCCAAGGCACGCATCTATCGCCGCGAAGAAGCGAAGCAAAGAGCCATCGATGTCGACTTCCCGACCCGCCATCTGGACGATTCCCCCAACCCCATTCTGATACCGTCACCGACCATGCAACCAGCCAATCTGCAAACCCTGGCCGACCAACTGCTGCTGCAGAAATTCTCGCCAGCCGCCGTACTGACCAATGCGGAAGGGGACATCCTTTTCATCAACGGGCGGACCGGAAAATATCTCGAGCCGGCAGCCGGCAAGGCCAACTGGAACATCCATGCCATGGCCCGCGAGGGCTTGCGCCAGGAGCTGATTCTCGCCCTGCCCAAAGCACTGCGCAGCGCCGAGCCGGTGGTTGTCAAAAATCTGACGATCGAGGACAACGGCGAAAGTCACAGCCTTGACCTGACCGTTTACCCCATCGACGAACCAGCCCCCCTCCACGGCATGGCGATGATCGTCTTTGCCGATGTCGTCGCGGCAAAACCGGAGCCCAAGCGCCGTTCGAGAAAGCAGCTTGCCGATGTCCGCGTTGCCGACCTGGAACAGGCCCTGCTCAAGGCAAGGGAAGAGGTTCAGAGCATTCGCGAGGAGATGCAGACCTCGCACGAAGAACTCAAATCGACCAACGAGGAGTTGCAGTCGACCAATGAAGAGTTGCAGTCGACCAACGAGGAACTGACTACCTCCAAGGAGGAAATGCAGTCTCTCAACGAAGAGTTGCAGACGGTCAACGCCGAGCTTCAGTCCAAGGTCGACGAATGGTCCGCGACCAGCAATGACATGAAGAACCTGCTCAACAGCACCGATATCGCCACGGTTTTTCTCGACAACATGCTGCATGTCCGGCGTTATACCAGCCAGGCGACCAAAATCTTCAAGTTCATTCCAAACGACATCGGACGGCCGCTGGCCGATATTGTCCACAAACTCGACTACCTCGATTTGCAGGACGATGCCCAGGACGTCCTGCGGACGCTGGCCTTTTCCGAAAAGCAGATCACCAGCAAGGATGGATCCTGGTACATCGTCCGGATCATGCCCTACCGAACGCTGGAAAACGTGATCGACGGCGTGGTCATCACCTTCATCGACATCAGCGAGGCGAAACGGCTTGAAGCCGAGTTGCGGGCAGCCAGGGCAACCGGCGAGCCAGGCCCGACCACCAGGGATCAGCCATGACACCCCCGCCGTTGACCAACCCGACCGAGTTACGGCGCCGGGCGGAAGATCAGCTCAATGCCACGCCGGGCGGCAAGCCGGCGGCCATGCCGCATGCCGACCAGACGCGGCTATTGCAGGAACTTCAAGTCCACCAGGTCGAGCTTGAAATGCAAAACCAGGTGTTGATCGAGGCGCAGACGGAAATATCCCGCAACCTCGCGCAATTGACCGAACTGTACGATCTGGCCCCGATTGCCTATTTCACCCTGGATCGAACTGGCCGCATTACCAAATCGAATGCCATGGCCAGAAAGCTGATCGGCAGCCCGTTTCTGGCCATGGACGGTTGCCATCTGTCGCGCTTTATCCAGACAGATTCATTGCTGGCGTTCAAGGAGTTCATCACCCGGATATTCTCCATGCGGCGCCTGGAGGCTTGCCATCTGACACTACTGTCGTCACTCGGCCGTCCACCGGTCTATGTTGTCATGGAGGGGGTGGCCGATGAGAGCGAGCAGGAATGTCGTCTGGTCGTCACCGACCTGACGCGCCAGCATGCTTCGGAGGAGGCCCTGGCCTCGCTGGCCGTACGGACCGATGAACTGGCGGCGGCAAAGGCGGCAGCCGAAGCAGCCAACCGGACCAAGGCGGCTTTTCTCGCCAACATGAGCCACGAAATCCGTACGCCGATGAGTGCCATACTCGGCATGGCACATCTGATGCAGCGCTCTGAGCTCAATCCCGAGCAGCAGGTCCGGCTGGCCAAGATCGATGCGGCAGGAAAACACCTGCTCGGCATCATCAATGACATTCTTGACCTTTCCAAGATCGAGGCCGATCAACTCGTCATCGAGAAAACGGCATTCATGGTCAACGACGTTCTGGCTGACGTGACCAATCTGGTAGCCGACAGGATCAGCGCCAATGATCTCGAACTGCAGGTCAATCTGGCGCCTGAACTGCAGGGCTTGAACATGCTCGGCGACCCCTTGCGCTTGAAACAGGTGCTGCTGAATTTGCTGGGCAATGCGATCAAATTCACCGAGCGGGGCCGTGTCGAAATCAGCGCCAGCGTTGCCGCTCAAAATGGGAATGACTGGCTGATCTCCTTTGCGGTCCGGGATAGCGGTTGCGGCATTCCGCCGGGCGCTCTGGAACGCATCTTCACGCCGTTTGAACAGGCCGATACCTCGACTACCCGGCAATACGGCGGCACAGGCCTGGGCCTGAGCATCTCGAAGCGACTGGTTCAATTGATGGGCGGCGATATTTCAGTAACCAGCAGGCTCGAGCAAGGCAGCACTTTTACCTTCTCGGTCCATCTTGAAAAAGATGGAAACCGGGAAAAGATGCCGGACGCCCGTCTGTTGCCGGACGCCCCGGATGCAGAGCAGCTACTGCGCACCCGCTATCGCGACAAATACATCCTGCTGGTCGAAGACGACGAAATCAATCAGGAAGTGGCGCTGGAAATACTGCATGAAGATATCGGCTTGCGCGTCGATGTGGCTGGTGATGGTGCCCAGGCGCTCGTCCTTGCGGCAAGCAATCCCTACGACCTCATCCTGATGGACATGCAGATGCCGGTCATGGATGGCCTGACGGCCACCCGATCCATCCGGCATCTGGCAGGCCACCACAAGACGCCGATCCTGGCCATGACCGCCAATGCCTTTACCGATGACCATCAACGCTGCCTTGAGGCCGGCATGAACGGCTTCATCCCGAAGCCGGTAGAGCCCAAGGCGTTATTTGAGATCATCGCGAAATGGCTGGAAGTTGCCTCGCCGCTCAACTAGCCGGGACTGAACTGGCGACGATCACGACCTGATGTGCGACCAGGTCATTGACCAGTTGAATCACACAGTCCGCTTGTTCCATGCCATCAACCATGACGCTGCACCGCGTGTTTGTGCCTAGCGTGACAGCGATGTGATAAACCGTCGCCCGATAGCGGTAGCGGATCTTGAACCCCGGCCAGCCTGCCGGCAGACAGGGCGACAGGTATAGCTTGTCACCTGCCAGTCGCAGACCAAGCAGCGATTCGAGCATCAGCCGGTACATCCAGCCGGCCGAGCCGGAGTACCACGACCAGCCGGCGCGACCGGTATGGGGGGCCAGCGCATAGACATCGGCGGCCATCACGTAGGGCTCGGCCTTGTAGGTGGCGACAGCGGCGACCGAGCTTGTATGGCTGATCGGGTTGATCATCGTCGTCAGTTCCCAGGCTCGTTCCCGATCGCCCAAAGCGGCGAAGGCCATCGCCGCCCAGATCGCGCCGTGGGTATATTGCCCGCCGTTTTCCCGCACGCCCGGCACATAGCCGCGGATATAGCCGGGGTCGAGCTTCGCCTTGTCGAAGGGAGGATCGAGCAGTTGAATCAGACCAGCCTGCCGGCGTACCAGATGCTCGTCGACAGCCTGCATGGCCTGTCGCCCGCGTGACGCATCGGCCACGCCAGACAAGACAGACCAGCTCTGCGAGATGGAATCGATCCGGCATTCGGGACTGGTACTGGAACCGAGGGGGGTTCCGTCGTCGAAATAGGCCCGGCGATACCAGGCGCCATCCCAGCCCTGTTGATCGATGCTCTGGTGCAGACGGGCCGCCTCGCCCCGGCAGAATTCGGCAAAAGCCGGATCGCCATGATTTTCTGCCACCGCGCTGAATTGTCTCAGCACGTCATAGAGGAAGAAGCCCAGCCAGACGCTCTCGCCCCGACCCAGAATGCCGACCCGGCTCATGCCGTCGTTCCAGTCGCCGGAACCGATCAGCGGTAGACCATGCACGCCGAAGCGCAGGCCATGGCGGATGGCGCGGATACTGTGTTCGTACAGGCTGCCGATCTCACCCGAGCGGACCGGCAGATCGTAGTAGGAGTCGTCTTCCGGGTTGACCGGACGACCTTCAAGGAAACAGACGGTTTCATCCAGCACGCCCGTGTCGCCGGTGCTCTGCACATAGCGGCTGACGGCCAGCGGCAGCCACAGGTAGTCGTCGGAACAGCGGGTGCGAACGCCGCGCCCTGAAGGCGGGTGCCACCAGTGCTGGACATCGCCCTCGGCAAACTGCCGGCTGGCACAGAGCAGCAAATGAGCGCGAACCAGGGCCGGTTCGGTATGAACCAGCGCCATCATGTCCTGCAACTGGTCGCGGAAGCCGAAAGCGCCACCTGACTGGTAATAGCCACTGCGCGCCCAGACCCGGCAGGCCAGCGTCTGATAGACCAGCCAGCCATTGGCCAGCAGATCGAGCGCCGGGTCCGGCGTCTCGACCTGCACGGCACCGAGCGAATGCGTCCAGTACGCGGCAACCGCTTCGAGCGCCATGCGCGCAGCCAGCGGGCCGCGGAAACGCTGGATCAATTGACTCGCCTCATCGCTGCCATGCCCGACACCAAGGCGGAAAGTAACTTCGCGTTCCTCGCCGTCGGCCAGGTCACAAACGAGCTGGATGGCGCCGCACGGATCCAGCCCGGCCCCGACCTTGCCGGAAAGACGGGCGCGCTTCAGTGCCGCCGGTTCATCCGGCGACCCGTTGCGCCCGATGAATTCGTTGCGGTCGCCAGTCAGCGTACGGCTGGTTTCATCGACATCGAAGAAGGCAACCCGCGCCGAGAATTCGGGGCTGTAGGGATTTCGCGCCAGCAGCGCGCCGCTGCCGGCCGCAACCTCGGTGCTGACATGCATGGCCGTTTTGGCCCGCAGATCACCGAGCACCCATTCGACGTAGCCGGTGGCCGAAATTTGCCGCGGCCGGCCGGAATTGTTGGTCAGTTTCAGCACGGAGAATTTGACCGGCGCATCAATGGCGACATAAACCTTGAGTTCGGAGTGAATCCCGCCGGCACTGGTTTCAAAAGTGCTGACCCCAAAACCATGGCGGATCGTGTAAGGCATGGCGCCGCGCACCGGCAGAGGCGTTGGCGACCAGACGTGTCCTGTCTCTTCGTCGCGCAGGTAGATGGCCTCGCCGGCGGCATCGCTGACCGGATCGTCATGCCAGGGCGTCAGGCGAAATTCGTGGGCGTTGTCGCACCAGCTGTAGGCGCTGCCACTTTCCGAAATCACCGTGCCGAAATGCGGATTGGCCAGCACGTTGGCCCACGGCGCCGGGGTGGAGTGGCTGGCGGCCAGCGTAATGACGTATTCCCGGCCATCGGCGGCAAAGCCACCCAGTCCGTTGTGGAACAGCAGATCAAGACCACTGACGGTCGCTGCCGGCGGCGCTTCGGGGCGATAGCGCCGGCTCGGCACCAGACGTGGCACGCGTGACTCAACCGGCGCGCGCTGGTCGAGCTGTTCGGCCAGACTGCCGCGGCAGTCGGTAATCACGGCCCGCGCCACGGATTGCAGCAGGATGCGGTCTTCGCTCGAAATCTGTTCGGCCAGCCGCACGAATATGCCGCCCGGCCGATCGATGACACTGGCCTCGATGCCCGACGCGATGAGTCCCATGATCTGATCCTGCAAGCGCTGCCGGTAGCCGGCATGGTCTTCGTTCCAGATCACCAGATCGACGACCAGGCCTTTCAGGCGCCAGTAGGCGTGGGCCTGCACCAATTGGCGGACAAGATCGATATTGGCCGCATCGCCGATCTGCAGCAGGACGATGGGCAGGTCGCCGGAAATGGCGTAGCCCCAGAGACCGGACTGGCCGCGCTGATTGCGGATGAGCACCGAAGCGTCGGCGCGCAGCGAGGGATTGGCATGGATGACCGAACCGGCCAGGTGAGCGTAAAGCTGGGCATCTGCCTCGGTGGCATTGAGTTGGCGCAGCACAACCTGGCTGTGTGTCCAGGTCAGTTCGAAAACGCGGTCGGCGAGATGCCGGTCCTGATATTTCTCGACCAGTCCGAGCGCCATGGCCCGAGTTTCAACAATGCCCGTCACCAGATCGATGGTCACCGACTGCTCGGGCTCGAGCACGATCCGATGGCGAACGGCGACGATGGGGTCGAGCACCGAGCCGTCGCTACCGGACAGGCGGCCGGCTTCGTCCATGGCCAGCGGACTGGCGGTGCTCCGGGTACGGCCGATAAAGCGGGAGCGATCGGTCTCGGCGGACACAGCCACCGACACGGCATCATGAACCGCCATCAGGTGCAGCATCCAGGGCGCCTGCTCGTCGAGCGAACGTGGCCGGCGGGTGCACAGCACGGCATTGCGCCCATGCAGGATTTCGCTCTGCACGAACAGGTTGCTGAAGGCCGGGTGCAGCTCGTCCGCCGCCGCCGGGGCGATGACCACCTCGGCATAACTGGTCACCTCGATCTCGCGACGCTGCCTGGTCCGGTTGGTGATCCTGGTCCGGCGCAGCTCGATATCGTCCTCGGGCGAGACGACGATGTCGGTGTAGGTTTCGAACTCCCCTTCCCCGCCATCGAGCGAATCACGCCGGCGGAATTCGGCGCGCCCTTCGGAGAAGATCGCCTCGTAATGGTCCGGCCGTTTCAGCGTCGGCTGATAGGCGGTCGACCAGACGGTGCCGCTGGCCAGTTCGCGGATGTAGCAGAAGCTGCCCCGGTTGTCGCGGGTGCCATCCTCGCGCCAGCGTGTGACGGCCAGATCGTTCCAGCGGCTGTAACCGCCACCGGCATTGGTCACCATCACGTGGTAGCGGCCGTTCGACAGCAGTTGGACTTCCGGCACCGGCGTATCGGGCGTGTTGAAGACGCGGATGGGCGTTTCTTCAACGCTCAATGCCGAACGCGCGTCAGCCAGTTCGGCCGTATGCGAGAACAGCGTGGTGACCTTGGGAATGCGTTCCTGAAGCAGGAGCAGGATGGCCTGGAACAGGCGGTCGGCGACAAAGCGCTTTTGCATCGGCTGATTGAGCAGCAGGTAGTCCAGGGCGAGCAGGCTCATGCCCTGGTGGTGGGCCATGAAAGAACGGACGACGACATGCGACTGGCCGCGCCGCTGACGAGCCGGCGTGTAGTCGATGGCCTCGAAGAAGCCGTATTTGCCGACAAAACCCTCGTCGGCCATGCGCTGCAGGTTGAGGCAGGCCGCTTCGGGTGCCACCATCAGGGCCAGCGCCGAAGCATAGGGGGCAATGACCAGATCCTCGGCCAGCCCGCGCTTGAGGCCCAGCCCCGGGACGCCGAAGGCGCGGTACTGGTAGTTGAGGTGCAGATCGACCGTGTTGTAACCGGATTCGGAGACGCCCCACGGCACGCCGCGCTGCTTGCCGTACTCGATCTGGCGCGCCACGGCGGCCTTGCAGGTCTGGTCGAGCAAGGTGTTTTCGTAATTGGGCATGACCAGCATCGGCATCAGGTACTCGAACATCGAGCCGCTCCACGACAGCAAGGCCGGTTCGCCGCCGGTGCCGGTGAGCAGCCGGCCAAGCGAGAACCAGCTTTCCTGCGGCAGTTGCCCCTGGGCGATGGCGACGAAGTTGCACAGCCGGGCTTCAGAAGCCAGCAGGTCGTAATAACTGGTATCGACCCGGCGTTCGGTGACGTTGTAGCCGATGGTCAAGAGGTGGCGCGCCTTGTCGAACAGGAAGCTGTAATCCATCTGCGCCAGGTCGCCGGATTGCTCGGCGATGGCGTCGATCAGGGCGATGCGCCGGGTGGCGACTTTGCCGGCCAGCGTAATCTGGCGAGACAGTTCAAGCAGCCAGTGACGTTGCTCGGGGCTCAAGTCCATCGCCAGGTGCGTCTCGATGTCCGGACAACGTTCGGCCGACAGGCGGGCCAGGCCGCGCAGGGTCGGCAAGGCTGCCTCATTGGCGATCCGGGCAAATAACTCCAGCCCGGCCGGCGCTGGCGGCAGGCTCAGCCAGGGAGCCAGTTGTTCGAGTTCGGACTGCGACTCGGCCAGCTGACGAACGAGCGCCTGCACCCATTCCGCAGCTTCATTCTCGATCGGTGTTTCATCAAGGACCGAAAGACTTGCCGCAACGTCGGTGGCCAATTCATCGGCGCACTTGCCCAGTAGCTGCAACTGCCGCGCCATGGCCGAGATGGTCTGCGGCGGGTTGAGCATCGCTGCATTCAGCGCCTTGCGGAAGGCAGCCAGCGTGCCGGCCACTGCTTCATCAGCGCTTTCAGCCAGCAAGCCGAGCGTGTCGTTCAGGCCGGCGAGCAAGCATGGCTGCAATATCGTCACATCGGCCAGCCCGAGCAGACCGCCGCGCAGGGTGAGTAAATGCCCGGCCAGGTTGCCACTATCGACCGTCGAGATGTAGAGCAGCGGCAGCGGTTGCAGGGTCTGCGTGTCGTACCAGTTGTAGAAATGGCCGCGATAACGCTCCAGTCCGGCCATGGTCCGCAGCGTGTTGGCGGTCCGTTCGAGCAGCTTGCCGGTCGGAATGTAGCCAAAATCCCAGGCGCTCAGGTTGGCCAGCAGGGCCATCCCCATATTGGTCGGCGAGGTGCGGTGAGCGATGGCGGCAACACGGTACTCCTGATAATTGTCAGGGGCCAGCCAGTGATCGTCCGGGCCGGCGAAATGCTCGAAGAAGGCCCAGGTCCGCCGGGCGATCCGACGCAGGAAAAAGCCCTGCTCTTCCGTCAGGTGAGCCTTGTGAGCAGCCAGCGGGCGGCTCAGCCACCAGGCGATGAATGGTGAACTCAGCCAGAGCAGCAGAACCGGTGCGGCGATGAACATCTCGACCGGACCGGCGAACACCAGCCAGCTACCCAGCACGATGGCCAGTAGCGGGCCGATCCACATGCTGCGCAGGCAGGCGACCAGTTCGCTACGGCGGCGGCCGGCCAACTGGCGCTCGACCTCGCTCGACGGATTCCATTCGAGCAGACGACGATGTGAAACCAGCAGGCGCCAGGAGGTGCGGGCGATGGCGTCAAGGCTGAACCAGGCCTCGTAAGGCAGACAGGCCACCTCAAAGCCAAGCTGCCGGAAGTGGCGCCAGGCCGAGCCGGCCACGGCGGCCAGATGCTGGCGGAACAGGATTTCGTCAGGCTTGCGACAGGCGTCGAGCAAGGCGACAAAAATCGGCGGCACGATCAGGATGCCGAGGATCGATAGCGTCCACCACGCCACCGGCGCGAGCACCGTCCAGCCAAGCACCAGAAGCACGCTCAGCGCAGCTGGCACAAGGCTGCGCCGCAGGTTGTCGATCAGCTTCCACTGCGAGAGCCGCGACAGCGGATTGCGATGCCGGCACATGCCCTCGCCCGGCACGCGCCGGAACAGCCAGCCGGCCAGTTGCCAGTCACCGCGCAGCCAGCGATGGCGACGTATGACATCTGCCCGGTAACTGGCCGGACAGTCTTCGTAGAGCTGCACGTCACTGAGCAGGCCCGCCCGGGCGTAGCAGCCTTCGAGCAGGTCATGGCTGAGAATGCGGTTTTCCGGGAAGCATCCCCCGAGCGCACGCTCAAAGGCTTCGATGTCGTAGATGCCCTTGCCGATGAACGAGCCTTCGCCGAAGACATCCTGGTAGACATCCGACACGGCACGGGTATAGGGATCGATCCCGGGTTCGCCGCCATACAGTCTGGCGAGTCGCGAACGGTTGGTACCCGGCAGGCTGACTGCAACACGCGGTTGCAGAATGCCGTAGCCGCTGATCACCCGCTGCAGCGTTTCGTCAAAGCAGGGACGATTGAGCGGATGGGCCATCGTGCCGACAAACTGCAGCGCTGCATCGCGTGGCAACTGGGTGTCGGTATCCAGCGTGATGACATAGCGGGTGCCAAGCAGCGCGGCGGTATCGCCGGCAATCAGCGAGAAGCTGTCGCGTGTGCCGTTGAGGAGCAGCGCATTCAGATCAGCCAGTTTGCCGCGTTTGCGTTCGTAGCCCATCCAGACTTGTTCTTCCGGATTCCAGCGGCGCGGCCGGTGGAACAGGAAGAAGATGTCGGCGGCGTCAGATTCGTCCTGGGTGCGATATTTCGCATTCAAGGCGGCGATTCGTTCGCCAGCCAGCTGCGTCAGGGCAGCGTCTTCGGGCAGTGTTTCCTGCCCGGCATCGAGGAAATCGCTGAGCAGCGCAAAGTGCAGGCTGGGATCGCGGTTGGCCAGGAACCTGACCTCCAGAGCCTCGATCAGACTCTCGACACCACCCGCACTGGTCAGCATGGTCGGCACGACGACCAGCGTTCGCGAGGCGGACGGGATGCCTTCGGAAAAATCCATTTTCGGCAGGGGCTGCGGCGACACCAGCAGACTGGCCAGCCAGTTCACCAGGGATACCGCCAGTTGGCTGGTTGCCAGCAAGGCGACCAGGCCCAGCAATATCATGGCCCACAGCGGCAAACCGGCCGGAAGGGCGCGGATGACAAGGCTGCCGGCCAGCAAGCCGGCGATTAGCTTGACACCGCCCAGGTAGAGCGTCAGCGGCATGCGGCTTGCCGCTCGGCGCACGCTTTCGGGGAAGGTATGGCGGACTTCGACCGCGCTTTCGAGCCGTGGCAAACCCGGACCCACCAGATAGAAACCGACGTGGCCAGCCGCCCCGCCCTCTTCCGCACCGGCACGGGCCAGTTCGACCACCCGCGCGGCCAATGCGCCTTCGCTGAGGTCGGTCTTGCGGGCTATCGATTCGGTGGCATGGCGATAGCGGTCGCGGGTAGCGAAATCCATTTCGCCATAGATGCCGCCGGGATCGCCGAGCAAGGTTTGTTCGACAATGCTCTGGGTCTCGACGAAGGTCTGCCAGTCCATGGCCCCGATGATGCGCAGACTGCCGATGCTGTTGCTGATCGACACCTGATCGGCCGCCTGCAGCTGGTTCTCGGCCTGTACCATCTGGGCGATGGTCAGGCCGGATTCAGCCAGATGCTGTTCCATCCAGGTCAGCGGCAGTGCCAGTGCCGGGCCTCGACCTTGCAGGCGGCGAGCCAGTTCGGCGACAAAAGCGCTGACCATAGGCGGCTGCGAGCGCGCCATGTCGGCGATGGTCAGGATCAGATTCTTCGGGTCATGCTCGGCGGCCTCGATCATCCGGTCCGCCCAGAGTTCGGCCAGGTTGCGCTCGTCCCAGCCGGCGGCGATACGGACCCCGACCCGGCGCAGGTTTTCGATCACGGCCAGACGCAGCATGATCGGAATGGCCCACAGCTCGCCCAGTCGCAGATCCGTGACCGTTTGATAGGCAGCCACGAAGCGACTCAGCGTTTCCGGATCGACCCGGCCATCGCCATGCGCCACGGTTTCCAGCGCAATGTCGTACACGCGCGGATGACCGGCCGATGGACCGTTGGCCAGGCGCGGCAACTCGCGGCTGTAACCCTTGGGCAGGTGCCGCTTGGCGGTACGAATCTGCTCCTCGATCAGATAAAAGTTATCGAGCAGCCACTCCCCGGCCGGTGTAATCCGGCGCTGTTCGGCAGCAACCGAGGTCAGTTGGCGGCAAACATCGACCAGGGTATTTTCGTTGGCAGCCAGGCGGCCGAGCAGGCGGTCAGCGACCGGGCCAGCGGCCAGGCGGTGCGCTGCGGCCAGCGCCTTGCCATGCTGCGCCATCTGATCGGTGCTGTACAAGGCAGCCCGCAACGGTGCCTCTTCAGCGGGCTGAGCAGCTGACCATTCTGCCTCGCCGAGGCCTTTGACCAGGCGACGAAAAAGTTCCGGGAACGACTTGCCTGATTTCAAATTGAATCGCCTTTCGAGATGCAAAAAAAATCTCACGATGCTTGGCGCACCGTGAGATTGACTGCCTCAATCCGACGACCCGGTGCCAGACCAAATTCCTGCACCGTGCCGCGAGTTGATCATCAATTACTTGATACGCATGTCATTCTTGACAGAGCTCACACCCTTGACTGCACGGGCCAGATCGACAGCCTTGCTGGCCGCAGCCTGCGAACTGACGAAGCCGCTCAGTTGAACAACACCCTTGTAGGTTTCGACATTGATTTCGGCGGATTTCAGGGTGGATTCGCCAAGAATGGCGGCCTTGACCTTGCTGGTGATCACTGCGTCATCGACGTATTCGCCTGTGCTTTCCGACTTGGAAGTAGATGTGCAACCAACGGCAGTGAGCAGCGTCAGTGACAGAAACAAGGCGGACAGATATTTGTTGAACTGATTCATGGGACTCTCCTGATGGGGGAAATTCGGAACTTCCTGATTCCGGCACCGTTTCCCTTTGGAACCCCGATGCCTCAGAGTCAGAGACTAGTCAGGCAGGCCCAATGCGTCGGTGCGTTGGCACACATAACCCACGCTATCAGATCGGTTCGGCAGAAATGCCGTGATCATCGAGCAGGAGAAGGGCGAATTCATCCGCCGGTAAAGGACGGCCGAACAGAAAGCCCTGGCCTTCATCGCAATGCAGCGTGCGCAGGAAGGCCAGTTGCTCCTCGGTTTCCACGCCCTCGGCGACGACGCGCTGCTTGAGGTTTTTGCCCATGCCGATCATGGCGCCGACGATATTGGCATCGTCCGGATCAATAGCGATGTCATGAACAAAGGACTGATCGATCTTCAGCGTGTTGATCGGAAACCGCTTCAGATAGCTGAGACTTGAATAGCCGGTACCAAAGTCGTCGATGGCCAGTTGCATACCCATCGCCTTCAGCGCTTCCAGGACAGTTGCCGACGATTCCGCATCGTGCATCAGGATGCTTTCGGTCAGTTCCAGTTCAAGGAAACTGGGGAGCATCCCGGTCTCCATCAGGATCAGCGCCACCCCCTCGAGAAAGTCCTTGTGGCGAAACTCGACGGCGGAAATATTGACCGAAACGGGCACGGCCAGCAGTCCGGAATCCTGCCAGGCGCGCACTTGCCGGCAGGCCTCGCGCAGTACCCAACTGCCGATAGGCACGATCAAACCCGATTCTTCGGCAATCGGCACGAACTGCTTGGGATAGACCAGACCATGTTCCGGATCCTGCCAGCGGATCAAGGCTTCGCTGCCGATCATCAGTCCGGAAGCAAGATCGATCTTGGGCTGGTAATAAAGCTGGAACTCGCCCTGCTTCAGGGCACGGCGCAGGTTGCCCTCGATAAACAGGCGCCGGACGGCGCGGGTATTCATCTCGGTGGTGAAAAACTGGTAATTGTTCCGGCCGTTGGCCTTGGCGTGATACATCGCGGTGTCTGCATTCTTCATCACGGCATCGGCATCCATCCCGTCATCCGGATAAATACTGATCCCGATGCTCAATGAGACATGGAGTTCATGTCCGGCGATCAGACAAGGCTCAGCGAAGGCAGCAAGCAGTTTTTCGGCAATCGGGGCGGCATCGCGGGCCTGTTCGATCTCGGCGAGCAGGATCACGAACTCATCCCCACCCTGCCGGCAGACCGTGTCGGTATCGCGGATGCAAAGCATCAGTCGCTCGGCAACGACTTGCAGCAACTGGTCGCCCACGGCGTGGCCCAGCGAGTCGTTGATGTGCTTGAAATAATCGAGGTCGAGGAACATCAGCCCGACCCGTTTGCTGTGCCGTCGGGCCTGGCCAATGGCACGAGACAAGCGCTCGGTCAGCAAGGCCCGATTGGGCAAGCCAGTCAGGAAATCGTGCTGGGCCAGATGGGCCATCTTCAACGCCATCGCCCGCGACTCGCTGACATCGTGAAAAACAATGACGGCACCGGCCACCTGGCCATCCCGGTTATGAATCGGTGCCGCCGAGTCCTCGATCGCCGATTCGAGGCCGTCACGGCGCAGCAGGATGCTGTCTGCCGCCAGCCCGACCGTACGATTCTCCCGGATGGCCCGCTGGGCGGGATTCGGGGCAGCCTCGCGGGTGGTGCCATCGACGATCCGGAACACCTCGGAAAGCGGCCGCCCGATCGCTTTTTCCCGGGACCACCCGGTCATCTTTTCGGCGACCAGATTCAGGTAGGTGACATTGCCCGGCAGATTGGTCGTCAGCACGGCATCGCCGATGGAATTGAGCGTCACCTGGGCGCGCTCCTTTTCCTCGAACAAGGCATCTTCCGCCGCCTTGCGTTCGCTGATGTCTTCCACCGTCTGAACATGGCCGCGCGAATGCCGGCCATCAAACATGGCCGCTGCGTTCAGACGGGCCCAGACGATGCTGCCATCGGTACGCAGAAAACGGGCCTCGGACTTGAATGTAGCTTCACCGAGCGCCGCTGCCCGCCATTCGATCAGGACGCGCTGGCGATCATCGGGATGAATCGCCATGCTCCATTTCGTGCCCAGCGTCTGTTCCAGATTCAACCCGGAAATCTTGTGATAGGCCTCGTTGGTATAGACACATTCACCATGCACATCCGAAACGAAGATACCGAGCGGCGAGGCATCGCTCATGGCGCGAAAACGGGCTTCGCTGAGCGTCAGGGCCAGACGTGTGGCCTTGCGTTCGATCAGATAATTCAGGGTGCGTGGCAACCAGTGGGCATCGACCAGACCCTTGACGAGGTAATCGTCGGCTCCGTTCTGGACCGCGTGGCGCGCCATCTCCTCATCGTCAGCCGAACTGAGGATAAGGATCAGGGCATTGGCTGCTGCCTGCGAGACCTGATCGAAAACAGCAAGACCCTGGCCATCCGGCAAACGGAGGTCAAGCAGGACGATATCGAAGTTCGCCATGCCCAAACCTGCCAAGGCATCGGACAGGCAGGCTGCCCGCTCGATCCGGTACGGCGCCCCACTGTCGTCGGCCAGCGCGGCTTCGATCAGTCGGGCTTCGTCCGGATTATCCTCAACCAGAAGTACACGAAGTGCAGCATCAGTCATCACCTGCCCTCCTCTCGTGATTCAAAACCGGACGCCAGTCACTGATGAGCCACCGGTTGGTCGGTTAAAAGATACTCTTTCAGCTGCCCGGAAAATCGCGCGTCCTGCCGCCTGATCCACTCCAGGAGCATGGCGGCGTGCTCCTTCTCCTCATCGCGGTTGTGTTCGATGATCGCCTTCAATTCGGCGTCCTCGCAGGCGGCGGCGCGCTGGTTGTACCAGTCGACCGCCTCCAGTTCCTCCATCAGGGAAACGAGGGCCCGGTGCATGTCGCGGGTTTCGGCGGGTAGTTCGTCTACGGGTTCGTGATAACCGACACTGGACATTCGTGGCTCCTCAGAGAGTTATGGCTGTGCGGAGCCAATCAGCGGCGACTGATCAGGGCACCGATGAAGGCACCGGCTGCAGCAGCAATCCCGATGATCTTCCAGGGGTTGGCCCGAACGTATTCATGGGTGGCAGTGGCGGCGCCGCAGGCTTTTTCCGACATCGCATGGCGCGTGGCGGAAAACTCTTCGGCCACCGTATGACCGGCGTCCTTGAGCAGATGGTCGGCCTTGCCGACTATCCCCTTCAAGTCCCTGACCAGGCTGTCCTTCGAGCTTTCGGTCGATCCCGGGGTGGTAGTGATATCTGTGCTCATGATTTCTCCTGATGTCTGTAATGCGTAGGGGGAGAGGTGGGGCTATCCGACGGGATGGCCGATCCATTCCTCTGGCATTCATCTTCAGCGATGCCGGATGCCGGGTCTGTGCGCTGGCGAACAGACCCCCTTAACAGTCCACGTAGCATGAGAAGCACGGCATTGAACATTGATGCCCTGCCACGCTGAGGAGAAATGAAATGTCACTGGGAACCATTCTGCTGATCATTCTGGTCCTGTTATTGATCGGCGCCATTCCAAGCTGGCCGCATAGCCGGGGCTGGGGCTACGGCCCGAGCGGCGGCATTGGCCTGCTGTTGGTGATCCTGCTTGTTCTTGTTCTGCTGGGCAGGATTTAGACACCCAAAACCATACCGGAGATTCAAATCATGATGAAAAACAAAACCACGCTGATCGCTGCATCACTTCTTCTTGCCCTCGGCCTGAGCGCCTGCGACAAGCCCGGGCCGGCCGAACAGGCGGGCAAGAAAATGGATCAGGTCGCCAGCGATACCGGCAAGAAGGTCGGCGAGACCGTCGACAAGGCAGAAAAGAAGATGACCGAACAGGGCGAGAAGACCGCCCAGGCCTTCGATGACACCGAAATCACCGCCAAGGTCAAAGCCGAACTCTTGGGCGAGCCTGGCCTGAAATCGATGCAAATCAGTGTCGATACCGTCAAGGGAGTCGTCACGCTGACCGGTACGGTTGATTCGAAAGCCAACAGCGACAAGGCCAAAGCCAGAACGATGGCGATTAGCGGCGTCAAGGACGTGACAAATCAGCTCGTCGTCACAGCCAGCAAATAAGTAGGAACCACCACCCGCACCGAAGGAGCAAGTCATGGAACTGCATAAGGAATATAAGGAAAAAATGAGCGCACAACTCAAGGAGTGGAGCGCTCAGGTCAATCTGCTTGAAGCCAAGATGGACAGTTTTACCGCCGACATGAAAATCATGCGCGCTGAGGAAATTCAGGCCCTGCGCGCCAAGCAGCACGCCGCCGCCGACAAGATGAAAGAACTCGGCAAGGCCAGTGGCGAAGCCTGGGATCAAGTCAGGATAACCGCCGACAAGATGTGGGACGACCTGAAGACCGGACTGACCGACGCCCAGTCGAAATTCAGGCAGTAATCAGAATGGCGCCTGAGGGCGCCATTTTTTTCATCCAAAAACAGGATGCTTGGTAAATCGAGTCTGCCCCTCTGTGTGGGCTAACCCACAGACTTTCCCCGCCCCTCGGATAATCATTCTGATGAATGGGCAACCGGCCGGCAATTGACCGACTCACCGTTGCCACCTCTTGAAATGGAGTATGGCAATGCGTAAACAACTGATCGTCCTGGGAATGTTGCTCCACTTTGCTGCGCCGGCACCGGCACAAGTCAGCTTTGGCTTTGGTTTCCAGACGGATAACGTCAGCATCAGCCTGTCGACCTACCCGAATCTGGTCCGCGTACCTGGCTACCCCGTCTATTACGCCTCGGGCTTGAATTCGAACTACTTTTTCTACGACGGCATGTACTGGGTTTTCGAGGGAGACCGCTGGTATTCGAGCTCCTGGTATAACGGTCCATGGATGATGGTCGACGCGGAATTCATTCCGCTCTACCTGCTGCGGGTTCCGGTGCGCTACTACCGTCGTCCGCCAGCTTTCTTTGTCGGCTGGCAAGCCAACTCGCCGCCTCGCTGGGGCGACCACTGGGGCAATGACTGGTCGCAACGCCGCAGCGGCTGGGATCGCTGGGATCGCCGAGCCATGCCCGCCCCGGCCCCGTTACCAAGCTATCAACGCAAATACACCGGGGATCGTTACCCATCACCGGACCGGCAGCCGGAACTGCGCAGCCAGAACTATCGCCACGAAGCACGCGATCCACTGGTTCGCCAGCAATCCCGGGGATCGCCAGCGCAGACAAGCCAGCCTGAACATGATCAGCGCGGCAGAGGGGAAGCACCACAACGGAGAAATGCCGAGCCGATGGCGGCACCGCAACGCCCCGCTCCTTCGGTCAGGCAGGATGCCCCGGCCGCCCCTCAGGAGCAGCAGCCCCAACGGGCTCGCGAAAATCGGGAACAGCAGCGACCACCCCAGGCGCCACGAATGGAAGAGCGCCCTGCCCCCCGCGCCGCACCCCAGCCTCAGCGCGAGTCAGCCCGCGAACCCAACATGCGTCAGCAAGCCGAACCGAACCGGCAGCAGGCTCGGCCGCCCACTGAGGACCGCTCAGGCTCCCGCCAGCCAGATCAGGGCCAGCGTGGGCAACAACGGGATAGAGATAATTCCGACGAGCGCGGTCAGGGACGCGGAAGATAAGTCAGGAATGGCGAGCCATTCAAGCGCTGAAGTGCACCTTCCAGCACGATATTCCTGTTTCAAAATTCAGCTTGAAGTGGCCACAAGATAATTTTCTGCCATCTGACAGAAGCTGCCAGTCAATCGTCCAGGGTGAGGACTGAAATGAAGTCTGCGGTCACTTATCACTCAAATATCACAATGATGCGAGGGCGCCGTCACCATCAAAAATATATCAGGGGCATTTGATCCGACTTGGATGGCTGGCTGGCTGGCTGGCTGAAATTAGTAAAACTGACCATCCGAAATTGGGAGATATAAAAATAATAACCACACTGATGTGTCGGTAATTCTTACAGCTATTAAGCCGACAAACACCCGGATAATTTCAAGCAATTGAATTATTGAATTTATTAAATTAGGCACTGAAAATGCTAGAGGTTGATATCTATTTCCATTGCTGAATTTAATCGAAGTTTTGAAAGCTCCTGGAAATAGCAGGCATGAAATATTCATATTTAATATTTTATGCTTATTAACTAGGGAGAAATATGATGATCAAAACCTTGACCTTAATTTCAGCTTTGATAGCGAGCCTAAGTCTGAGTGGGCCGGTGCAGGCCAACCTCTATTCGCTGGATGATGGAACATCTACGAACAGTATCGGCATTGGTGGTGGAGCCATTACATGGATGAACCAATTCACTGTCCTTGGCGGCAACAACACAATCAGTTCGATCAGCGTTGCGTGGGGCCAGGTAGCAAATGGAACCAGTGCATCAATTGTTGTATGGAACGACCCAAACAATGACGGAAATCCTTTTGATGCACAGGTAGTTGGAACGCCGCTTAACATTCTGACCAGTAATAGTGAGACTGATATTTTCAACCTTTACGATATTGCAGATGTAGTCGTAAGCAATTCATTTTTCGTAGGTGTTTTTATGAACTCACCGTCCGGCTCATACCCCGCCAGCATAGACGAAACATCTACATCCCGTAGGAGTTGGGTCGCAGCAGCTGGGAATGACTTGAATGATTTAGGGTCATGGACCCTTCCTGTCGACCTTATCGATAATTACGGTTTCCCCGGGAATTGGATGATTCGTGCTGAAAGTGGAAGCAGCAATGTTCCCGAACCCGCTTCTGTTGCCCTTCTGGGCATTGGGCTTGCTGGCTTGGCAGCAACTCGTCGTCGCAAGGTCTGATGATCATTCCCATGAAAGCCCCACTCTTGTGGGGCTTTTTTTCGGCCATACAACGAGGAACGATGATGTTTGATGCCAGCAGGCAGTTAAGGATATGAAGCAGAAAATCATCGCAACAAGAGTAGCCAATCACCCTGCTTGAGGGACACAACTGCAATAGCCAATCGATCTAAAGAACCCTGCCACCCCGGATCACCCGAAGCAGGATGGCGACGATGGCGATGACCAGCAGAATGTGGATCAGGCCGCCGGCGGTATAGGCAGTGAGCAGGCCAAATAGCCACAGGATGATTAGTACAACGGCGATCGTATAGAGCATGGTGTTTCTCCTTCGGTATCCGGTTGTATGGCACAAGGAGCTATCAGCCGCTCAGGCGCTCCCGTGAGCCCTACCGGGACAGAGGAAACCTCTCGGTCGCCTCTCGTCCCGGCCAGGCCTGCCGGAAGCAGGCTCTGGTTGAATCAACGCTTGATGCGGCTGATCTTGGTACCTTCGATGCTCAGGCTGGCCATCAGGCCCTGCTGGTCGAAGATGAAGGCATAGGCGTCGTTCTTCAGTGTCGAAGTCGACAGGTTCTTGGCAATGCCTTCATTGACGACGACAACGCTCGGGCCGACACCAAATTCCCAGCCCTTCGAGCTGTCGAGGTACTTGACGGCCTTGTCGCTCATCAGGAAGACGACGTAGCCGTAGGATTCAGCACCGGCTTGCCAGCCCCAGGAAGCGGAGACGGAGTTGAAATAGCCGGACTGCTTGCCGGCCTTGGTCAGCACGCCTTCGCCATAACTGCCGCCGAAGACCAAACCAGCTTTGACGATCTTCGGAAAGACGAGGATCCCCTTGGCCTTCTTGGAAAGGTCTTCGGCAACCGGGTTGCTCTTGTAAAGGGATTGCAGGGCCTGAGCGGCGTCCTGGTCGAGATCTTCTGCGCTGGCGGCGATCGCTTGGCCGCTTAATGTGCCCAGGGAAAATGTGGCGGCTGTGATGAGCAGAAGGCTTTTCAATGCGTGGCGTCTGGTAGTCATGGTTTTATCCTGTCGATTGTTTACTTGCATGGAATGAGGCTTTCGACACCAAGGCGAACGTGACAGTGTTTTCTCAGGTATGCCTTGAATCGATGATTCAGCTTAGGAGCAAGTCTGCCCACGTACCGTTCGCTGGCACACATAGGAGGCGTACATCGGCTAGACTGGGGCAGCCCGCAAAATGCTTTGTCACAAGCGTGCGGTGGCGCACGGAAGGCCTGCGGAAAAGTCGCTATATCTAGATCAACTGTTCCATTTTTCGTCACACACTACATCAATGATTGAGCCGATCCTTCTTACCGCCGCCCGCATTTCGACTTTCAATGACAAGGTGCTGCTGACCAATGCCAGCGGCTTTTTCTTTGAGCGCGACGAACGACTGTTTCTGGTCACCAGCCGGCATGTGCTGTTCGGCAAGACCAGCAAGCATTTTCCGACCCGAATCGAGATCGAACTGCACACCAATGCAGCCAACGTCGCCGAATCCACTGGCTTTTCCATTCCGCTTTACCGCAATGGGAAAAGCATCTGGCGCCAGGGTCTGGATGCGGCAGGCGAAATCGACGTCGGCGTCATCGAAATCGACCGCAAGGCCTTGCCCAAGACAGCCGTCTATCGGGCCTTCAGCCCGACGCACCTGTTGAGCAGCCTCGATCAGGTTGAGGTTGGCTCCTCATTGCTGATTGTCGGCTTCCCGCTCGGCTTTCATGACGCACTGCATCACACGCCGGTGGTACGCCATGCCATCATCGCCTCGTCGTTCGGTCTGCGTTTTCAGGGGGAAGGGTTCTTTTTGACCGATGCCCGCACCCATCGCGGCAGCAGTGGTGCGCCGGTGGTCATGCGAATAGCCCAGTCGACACCGGGTCACGGCGATCTGCCGTGGATGCTGCTCGGCATTCATTCCTCTCGCTTCGATGTCGGGAATCGTGATCTGGTCGAGGATGAAGCGCTGGGGCTGAACGGTGCCTGGTACGCCGACATCCTGCTCAAGCTGACCGAGTAGCAGAACTCCTGATTCAATGCCCTGCCGGCGTGGCGTTTTCCGCCTGCAGGCCAAGCAATATCTTTTCATAAGCTTCGGCAAACAACTGCACGCCGTCCAGTTGCAGGCTTTCACCGACTGCATTCAGGTCGATGCCCAGTTCCATCAGCGCTTCAATGTGAATTTGGGCTTCATCCAGCCCAACCGGCAGGCTATTGGCCACCTGCCCGTGTTTTCGAAAAGCCGCCAGCGTTGCATCAGGCAGCGTATTGATGCTTTCTGCTCCGATCAGCGGTTCGACATAGAGCACATCGCTGTACGCCAGGTTCTTGCTGCCAGTGCTGGCCCACAAGGGAGTCTGCGGTCTGGCGCCGGCCAGACGAAGCAGCGCAAAGTCCGGCCCATGGAAAATATCGCGGTATCGGCCATGACAGCATTTGGCCAGCGCGACACCGGCTCGCCCGCTGAGTCGTGCAGCGTGCGCGGTAGCCAGTGCATCGAGACGTTTATCGACCACCGTATCGACTCGACTGAGAAAGATGCTGGCCACCGAACGCAAGTGCCGGGCTTGCCCCCCACTCTCCACCCAGCGCAAAGCGCCGCGCAGGTAGGCCTGAGCAACTGCCTCGTACTGCGCCAGTGAAAAAATCAGGGTGACGTTAACCGACACCCCTGCCGCGCTCAAAGCTTCGAAAGCAGCAATTCCCGCTGGCGTCCCCGGTACCTTGATCAGCAGATTGTCGCGCCCGACCGCAGCGGACAGACGATGGGCTGCGGCGATGGTGCCGGCCGTATCGTTGGCCAGCGCCGGCGAAACCTCCAGACTGACATATCCGCTTTCACCACGGCTGGCCCGGAAAGCCGGCAGCAACATGGCACAGGCCGCACGGATATCGGCGATGACCAGCGATTCGTAACAGGCCTCGGCATCCAGACCTTCGCCCCGCAAGCGTTCCAGGTCGTCACGGTAATAGGGACTGCCGGCGATGGCCTTCTCGAAAATGGACGGGTTGGAGGTGACGCCATCGACCCCGTCCTCGTTGATCAGGCGTTGCAGGCCACCTTCGCGCAGCAAGGTGCGTGACAGGTTGTCGAGCCAGATGTGTTGGCCGAGTTTCTTGAGCGCCAGCAGCGGGTTGGTATTTACGGATCTGTTCATCACTTCGCTCCCGGCCATTGCCAGTCGAGGATTTCCGGCATGTCCTCACCGTGTTCAAGGATGTATTGCGTGTGCTCGTTGAGCTTGTCACGCATGGCCTGCTTGATGTGCGCTGCCTGGGCGTGCAGTTTCGGCACCCGCTTGGCCACGTCCATGACCAGATGAAAACGGTCCAGATGGTTGAGCACGACCATGTCGAAAGGCGTCGTCGTCGTACCCTCTTCCTTGTAGCCGCGCACGTGCAGGTTGGTGTTAGTGCGCCGGTAGGTCAGCCGGTGAATCAGCCAGGGGTAGCCGTGGTAGGCGAAGATGATCGGCTTGTCCGTGGTGAACAGCGAATCGAACTCGTCGCTCGACAGCCCGTGTGGATGCTCTTCCTGCGGCTGCAGGGTCATCAGGTCGACGACGTTGATGCAGCGGATTTTGAGGGTCGGCGTCAGTTTGTGCAGGATGTCGATGGCGGCCAGCATTTCCAGCGTCGGCACGTCGCCGGCCGAAGCAAGCACGATGTCCGGTTCGCCCGGCTGGTCGTTGCAGGCCCATTCCCACAGGCCGATACCGGCGCTGGCGTGGTTGATCGCTGCTTCCATATCCAGCCACTGCCAGTCCGGCTGCTTGCCGGCGACGATGACATTGACCAGGTTGCGGCTCTTCAGGCAGCGGTCGGTGACGTACAGCAGCGTGTTGGCATCCGGCGGCAGATAGACGCGGATGATGTCGGCCTTCTTATTCACGACGTGGTCGATGAAGCCGGGGTCCTGATGCGAAAAGCCGTTGTGATCCTGCCGCCAGACATGCGAGGTGAGCAGGATGTTGAGCGAGGCAATCGGCCGCCGCCAGGGAATCTCGCCGCACATCTTGAGCCATTTGGCGTGCTGGTTGAACATCGAATCGACGATGTGGATGAAGGCTTCGTAGCAGGAAAAAAGGCCATGGCGACCGGTCAGCAGGTAGCCTTCGAGCCAGCCCTGGCAGGCATGTTCGGACAGCACTTCCATGACCCGGCCATCGGGCGCCAGATGGTCGTCACCTTCGAGATGCTCGGCCATCCAGGTCCGGTTGGTGACTTCAAACAGCGCACCGAGACGGTTGGAGGCCGTTTCATCCGGCCCGAAGACGCGGAAATTGTCGGGGTTCTGGCGCATCACGTCGCGCAGGAAGACGCCCATGGCTCGCGTTGCTTCGGCCACCGATCCACCTGGGCTCGGCACCGCCACGGCGTAGTCGCGAAAATCCGGCAAACGGAGGTCGCGCAACAGGGCGCCGCCGTTGGCGTTCAGGTTGGCGCCCATGCGCCGTTGGCCTGTTGGAGCCAGCGCGGCGATCTCCGGCATCAGCCGGCCATCTTTATCAAACAATTCCGCTGGCTTGTAAGAGGCCATCCATTCACCCAGCAATTGGACGTGCTCCGGCTTGTCCATGTCGCTGAACGGCACCTGATGCGAACGCCAGGAGCCTTCGCTCTGCTTGCCATCGACGGTTTTCGGCCCGGTCCACCCTTTGGGCGAACGGAGGATGATCATCGGCCAGCGCGGCCGGCTTTCATCGCCACCTTCGCGCGCCCGACGCTGAATGGCGGCAATGCTCGCCATTGCGGTGTCGACTGCCGCCGCCATCAACTGGTGCATGGTTTCCGGATCGTCGCCCTCGACAAAGATCGGCTGGTAGCCGTAGCCAACGAACAGGCATTCCAGTTCCATGTGGCTGATCCGGGCCAGGATGGTCGGGTTGGCGATCTTGTAACCATTGAGGTGAAGGATGGGCAGCACGGCACCATCAGTGCGCGGATTAAGGAATTTGTTGGAGTGCCAGGAAGTCGCCAGCGGTCCGGTCTCCGCCTCACCATCACCGACGACACAGCAGGTGATCAGGTGCGGGTTGTCGAACACCGCACCGTAGGCATGGAACAGGGCGTAACCGAGTTCGCCGCCTTCGTGGATCGAGCCCGGCGTATCCGGCGAGGCATGGCTGGGAATGCCGCCAGGGAAGGAGAACTGGCGGAACAGCCGGCGCATGCCCTCCTCGTCTTGGGATATGTTCTGGTAAAACTCGCTGTAGCTGCCTTCCAGCCAGGTGTTCGCCACCACGCCCGGACCACCGTGGCCTGGGCCGGCGATGAAGATCATGTTCAGACCGTGCTGCCGGATCGCCCGGTTCATATGCACGTAGATGAAGTTAAGACCCGGCGTCGTGCCCCAGTGCCCCAGTAGCCGTGGCTTGATGTGTGCCAGCGTGAGCGGCGTTTTGAGCAGCGGGTTGTCAAGCAAATAGATCTGCCCGACCGACAGATAATTGGCGGCGCGCCACCAGGCGTTCATTCGGTCGAGTTCGTCGGCCGCCAGCGGAGTGTGAGTGGTGAGCATTTGCTTATCCTTGATCGTGTTCATTGGGCACCTGCCTTGCGTAGACGGGCTTGCAGGGATTCGAGTTCGTCGAGTAGTTGCAGGGCCAGCGCGGCGCCGGCCAGATTGACGCCGAGGTCGCGTTGCAGCCGGATGGCGACCGTGGCACGTCGCAGGTGGGTGCCGGTGAAACGCCAGCGATGCGGTTCCCGGCCGATGGGTGACAAAACCCCTTCATCGACCAGTTCGACGATGGTTTCTACCTGCACGGCGCAGGCCTGGCAGACTTCGCTGATGGTCAGGTCGGTTTGCTCTTCAAGAATGATCGCGCTGGGTTGCGGCAGCATTTTGTCTTTATCCTTATCCATGCTTACGCTCCCAGTCTGGATCGCGGCTTGAAGGACTTGAACTGCTCGGCCATGCCGGCATAGAAGGCCTGGTCGGCGTCGTTTTCGGCCACCGGCAAAACCACCTGCAGCACAACGTAAAAGTCGCCGGGCGTAGTGCCCGGAATGCCCCGCCCCTTGAGCCGCAGCTTGCCGCCGGCTTTCGAATTGGGCGGAACCTTCAGGTCGACCGTGGCATTCGGCGTCGGCACACTGACTGTTGCCCCGAGGGCCGCTTCCCATGGCGCCAGCGGCAAGTCGAGAAAGACATCGCGCTGCTCGACACGAAAATGGGCATGTGGATTGAACGCCACCTCCAGATAGAGATCGCCCGCCTTGCCTTGCCCGATGCCCGGTGCGCCCTGCCCGGCCAGCCGAATATGCTGCCCGGCGCGAACGCCGCGCGGAATGGTCACATTCAGCTTGTGGGAGCGCATCGTCACCCGGCCGTTGGCATCCGCCTCAGGCGTGCCGAGCGTAATCACCCGGGTCGCGCCGCTATAGGTGTCGGCCAGATCGATCATGACCTGGGCGTGCCTGTCCTCGCCGCGGGCATGAAACGCCTGCTGGCCCCGACTGGCACCAGCGAAACCATGCCCATACAGGGATTCGAAAAAATCGCTGAAATCCTCGGCGCCCCTGGCGTTTGCACCGTCGCCGGAGAACTCGAACCCGGCGTTCCAGTCCGGCGGCGGCCGGAAATCCTGCCCAGCCTGCCAATTGGCGCCCAGCCGGTCGTAGGCGGCACGCTTTTCCAGATCCTTGAGCACCGCATTGGCTTCGCCGAGTTCCTTGAAACGGACTTCGGCCTCGGGATCCTTGCTGACATCCGGATGGTACTTGCGAGCCAGTTTGCGATAGGCCCGCTTGATCTCGTCCTGGGTCGCGTCCCGCGCCACACCCATGATCTTGTAATAGTCCTTGAATTCCATGGTGAGGCTTTCCTCAGGCCGGATCTGTCCCGACCACAACCGGCGGGGACTCGGCCGGTTCCGGCATCACCGCTCTTTCCCCGGAGCCATCCTTCTCTGCCGGCAGCAACGAAGCAATCGGCGCCCAGTGGCGACAACCGGTTTGTGTCGCGCGGTGTCGCGTACCCGGCAGGTATTCGATTTCGTCATTCATTACGGATCTCCGTTGCCTGAGCAGCCGATTGCTGTCGTCACGACTATGCATGCCCTCGGCAAACGATTCGGTGTGCCAGCCAACATAGATGCCAATGAATTTCACATGTGTGTGTTGGCGAACAGAGCCAGTTATCTCTCCGGCGCACCATCAAGACTCACCCACTGATTTGAAGGCGTAAAAAATGACCATCCAATCACGACCCGCCCGCCTGCTCTGCCGCCTTGTACCGCTGGCAATATTGTTGGCCGCCACCAACCTCTACGCCGACTCACCAATTTCCGTTTCCCTGACCGGTGCCGCCGAGGTGCCGCCAGTGACCACCGCGGCCACCGGCATGGTGAACATCAGCGTTATGCCGAATCGCACCGTCAGCGGCAGTATCGACACCAGGGGCATGGTCCCGACGATGGCGCACATCCATGAGGGCGCCGTCGGCAAGAATGGGCCGCCGATCATCACCCTGATCAAAAAGGACGAGAACGTTTTCACCGTCCCGGCCGATGCCAGATTCAGCGAAGCCCAATACACCAGCTACCTGGCCGGCAATATGTACGTGAACGTGCATAGCCAGGCTTATCCGAACGGCGAAATCCGCGCCCAGCTGCCCGGCAAGCCGATACGCATCGCCAATTGACCTGAACCCCGAGGACTAACCATGAAAAAACTACTCGTACTGATGCTCGCCGTCGGTAGTCTGCTCTCCGGCTGCGTCGTTTACGACACGCCATACCGGGATAGCGGCGAACATCGCCGGGATCGCGATGGCGGCCCGAATCGAGGCGAACGGGATCATGACCGCGATGGTGTTCCGGATAGCCAGGACAGGCGTCCGAATAACCCCAGCCGATACTGAGAAATCACATCCGTTGATCAGCTGACTACCGAATTTCCCTGTAAAAGCGGGACTCCCGGCGACTATTGCATCATCGTCGCCATCCACTGGCGGACCATCCTGATCAACGGTGACTTCATCACCAGCCACTTCATTCCCTGAAGCAGGCAGCGCTTGGGAACAAGCCGGTTTTCCCGTTGTCCAGCGTAGACCAGGCCGCAAAGGCGGAGACAGGCATGAGCACAGCAGATATCGGTGTCATTGGCCTCGGGGTGATGGGCGTCAACCTGGCGCTCAACCTCAGCGACCAGGGTTTCCGCCTCGGCGTTTATAACCGCACGCTGGCGGTGACCACGGAATTCGTTGCCGCCCACGGCCAGGATCGGGTGATTACGGCAGCCGACAGCCCCGAGCAACTGGTCAGCCAGCTTGCCCAGCCGCGCATCATCCTGTTGATGGTCACCGCCGGGCGGGCGGTCGATGCCGTGATCGGACAGTTGCTGCCAAGGTTCGAACCGGGCGATATCCTGATTGATGGCGGCAACTCCAATTATCGTGACAGCAAGCGGCGCTGCCGCGAACTGGCGACCAAGGGCATCCATTTCGTCGGCATGGGCATCTCCGGCGGCGAAGAAGGTGCCCGTCACGGCCCATCACTGATGCCGGGCGGTGCCGCTGCGGCCTGGCCGATCATTCGTGACATGTTCCAGTCGATTGCCGCCCGGGTCGATGATGTTCCCTGCTGTCAGTGGCTGGGCGATGGCGGGGCAGGCCATTACGTCAAGATGGTGCACAACGGCATCGAATACGGCGACATGCAGCTGATTGCCGAAGTCTGCCACCTGATGCAGCACGCTCTCGGCATGAGTCACGACGAGATGGCCGATACCTTTGCCGAATGGAACGCCGGCCGTCTTGAGTCCTACCTGATCGACATCACCAGCCGTATCCTGCGCCAGCGCGACAAGGACGGCAGCCCGCTGGTCGACCACATCCTAGACCGCGCCGGACAGAAAGGCACGGGGGTATGGACGGCGCAGGACGCGCTCGACCACGCCGTGCCGCTGACCCTGATCGGCGAGGCGGTACATGCCCGGATGCTGTCGGCGCGCAAGGCCGAACGGGTGGCCGCCGCCGCCCTGCTCGGTAGCGCCCCGGTCATGGTGGCGGCATCGGCGCGCGCCGATTGTCTCGATGCCCTGCATGACGCGCTCTATGCGGCGAAGCTGGTTTCCTACGCGCAGGGTTTCGTGCTGATGCAGGCTGCCGCCGAAGCCGAGGGCTGGGTGCTGCCCTACGGTGAAATTGCGCTGCTCTGGCGCGCCGGCTGCATTATCCGCAGCCGCTTCCTGGGCGACATCAAGACCAGTTTTTCCCGCACTCCGGTGCCGCCCAGCCTGCTGCAGGACCCGTTCTTCATCGACGAGATCAAGGCTGCCGAAGCCGGCTGGCGCCAGGCCGTCATGCTCGCCGTCGGCAGCGGCGTCGCCGCCCCTGCCCTCTCCTCAGCGCTTGCCTTCTACGATGGTTACCGCTGCGCCAACGGTTCGGCCAATATCCTCCAGGCGCAGCGCGATTTCTTCGGCGCCCACTCTTACCAGCGCACCGACCGCGACGGCTCGGAAAACTTCCACACCCGCTGGCTGGGCGATGGAGTCGAGGAAAAGTTACCATGAACTGCGCCACCGAATCGCACGCCTATGTGATCTTCGGGGCAACGGGCAATCTGGCAATGGCCAAGCTCCTGCCTGCCTTGTACCAGTTGCACCGCCTCGGGCAGCTGGCGCCGGATGTCCGCATTCTCGGTTGCGGTCGCACGCCTTATACGCGAGATGGCTGGCATGGCGAAGTGCGGCAGCGTCTGGAGGTCAGCGATCCGGTACTGGTCGACAGCTTTCTCCAGCGCCTCGACTATCTCGCCGGCAACCTGGAAGACACGGTCTTCTATCAGGCGCTGGACAGCTGGATTGGCGCCGGCGAATGCGGCAGCAACGTGATTTTCTACCTCTCGGTCAGCCCTGCGTTCTACGCGCCGATCACCGTCAGGCTGGCCCAGGCCGGTTTGCTGGCGGAGCGCACTGGCTGGCGGCGGATGGTGATCGAAAAACCCTTCGGCCACGACCTCCAATCGGCCCGCGACTTGCAGCATGAGCTCAATACGCACCTGAAAGAAGAGCAGATTTACCGGATCGATCATTACGTTGGCAAGGAATCCGTCCAGAACCTGTTGGTACTGCGCTTTGCCAACATGATCCTCGAACCCTTGTGGAACCGGCACTACATCGACCAGGTTCAGATCACGCATGCCGAAACCATTGGTCTGGATGGGCGAGCCAATTACTACGACCGGCATGGCGGCGCGACGCGCGACATGATCCAGAGCCACCTGCTGCAGGTTCTCGCCTTGCTGGCGATGGAGCCGCCGGTCTCGCTGGAGGCCGAGTCGCTGCGTGATGAAAAGGTCAAGGTGATGCGCTCGATTCGCCGACTTGAGGCACCACAACTGGCCAGCCACGCGGTGCGTGCCCAGTACGCCGGCTATCAGCAGGAAACCGGCGTCGCCGCCGGCAGCCATACCGAGACCTATGCCGCGCTGAAGCTCTACGTGGATAACTGGCGCTGGCGCGACGTGCCCTTCTATCTGCGCACCGGCAAGCGCCTCAAGGAACGGCGTTCGATGGTTGCCGTGCGTTTCCGCGAACCGCCAATGCAGCTGTTTCAGGGAACCGGCGCCTCTGCCGTGCACCCGAACTGGCTGCTGATCGGCATTCAGCCGGACGATGTGGTGCAGATGGAAATATCGGCCAAGGTGCCCGGCCAGGAAACGCGCACCCGTCAGATATCGATGGATGCCTCGGTCGGCAATCCTGGCGAACGCAAGGCCGATGCATACGAAGACTTGCTGATGGATGTCATTCAAGGCGATCGATCCCTCTTCCTGCGCTATGACGAGGTGAAGGCGGCGTGGAATGTCGTCGATCCTGTCATGCGCGGCTGGGCCGAGGATGAACGCCCGCCATTGCAGTATCCGGTCGGCAGTTGGGGCCCGAAAGCAGCCGACCAGATATTTGGTCAGGCAGACCGGTCATGGCGGCAGACATTAAGCTGCAATGGCAAACCGGAAGGCGAAATCTGATGCTGCCGGTCAACACCAAAATATTGGCAAATCCGGAGGAGGTAGCCGCTCAGGCCTGCCGCATCATCATCGCCGAAGCCGAGGCCGCGATTCGCGAACGGCAGGTATTTCGTATCGTTCTGGCAGGTGGCAGCACGCCGCAGCGGACCTATGAAATGCTCGCCGGAATGGTTCAGGACTGGCGTGCCTGGGAAATATTCTGGAGCGACGAACGCTGCCTGCCGGCGGACCACCCCGGACGAAATTCACAGTTGGCACACGAGGTCTGGCTGGCACGCGTCGCGATACCGGCCGGGCAGATACACCTGATTCCGGCCGAACATGGTGCGGCGCGTTCAGCTGAAGAATATTCAGCCCTCATTCGAGATAAACAGCCGTTCGATCTGGTGCTGCTCGGCATGGGGGAAGATGGGCATACGGCCAGTCTGTTTTCGGCGAACAGCAACCCCGCCACCCCGGTGATCGCGGTGCACAGCTCCCCCAAGCCACCCAGCGAGCGGGTCAGCCTGAACTTCCAGACATTGCGGGCCTGCCGCAAGCAACTGGTCCTGGTCACCGGCGCCGGGAAATCGCCCGCCTTGTTCGCCTGGCAGCAAGGCGCCAATCTGCCCATTGCCTATGCCGTGCGCAACGATGCCTGCCTGCTGGCCGACGCCCAAGCCGGCCGGTCAGCGAATATCGTGGCGACGGTTGTCTGAAATGGAACGGCTGCTCTTGCCGACCTGTCGCCTGGCGTAAAGCGCCATCAAAGGGGTCACCGATATGCCGTGCAGGATGATCGATGCGGCCACAGCCGAGAGGGTGAGATTGATCGCCTGATCAGCGAATGCGCCGTTCAGTCCGTGATTCAGGGCAAACATCAGGTAGTAGATCGAACCGATACCGCGAATGCCGAACCAGGCAATCAACAGGCGCTGATCACCAGAAACCTGTGCCCCGAGCAATCCCAGCCACACCGAGACCGGGCGCAGGACAAAAAAGAGGAGAACGAGGAAAGCGACCGTCTCCAGATCAACATGGATATAGGCCAGCATGGCCCCCACGGCGAGAACAATCACCAACTCGGCAATGCGTTCAAGCTGCTCGTTGAAACCACGCACAGCCTGCATCATGTAAGCGCCGGCCAGACTGGGATGGGTTGCCACAGCCAGATGCGCCCCCTTGTCCTGCAGGCCTGCCGGCCCTTCTTCTGGCGCCTTTTGCGCCCGAGAGCTTTCCTTGACGCGCTGCAAGGCCAGACCGGCGGCGAAAACGGCAAGAAAACCATAGGTCGAGGCCAGGGTCGCCACACCGAAGGCCAGAGCGATCAGGCCGAGCGCCAGAAATTCGTCGAGACCGACGGCTTCCTGATGCCGCGTTCGCAGATAGACCACCAGCCGGCCGATCATCGTGCCCAGCAGGCCGCCGATAAACAAGCCGCCCACCAGCGCCCAGACCACGTCGATGGCCAGCCAGCGCCAGCCCCACGTTCCGATTTCGTGCATGCCCAGCAGGCCAAGGCCAAGCATGACGAAGGGAAAGGCGGCACCGTCATTGAACCCGCCCTCGCCACTCAAGCTGAAGCGCAGACGGTCGCGATCACAAGGTTCGTCGACCTGGACATCCGATGCCAGAACGGGATCGGTCGGGGCCAGGACACCGCCCAGCAGAATCGCTGCACCAAGTGGCATGCCGAGCAAAAAGAAACCAACCAGCGCAATGAGGCCGACGACCAGCGTCATCGAGACAAATGCGAGGCGCAAGGGCAAGCGCCAGTGATGGCTGGAAAACGGCAGCCCCAATTTCAAGCCGACCGAAAACAATGAAATCAGCACTGCAACCTCAGCCACCCGCTCCAGGGTGCCAGAGACGAGACACGGATCAGCGGTCATCAACCCGAAACCGCCAGTTCCCAGCAGGTAACCGACCGCCAGATAGAACATGGAGGCACTGAGCGGAAGGCGCTTCATCAGCGTTCCGGCCAGGGCCATGGTGATCAGGAGAGCGCCGACAACCAGCGCCCAAATGGAAAAAGACATTTCAAACAGCTCCTGTTGAACCAAAAATCACACTTAGCGCTCAAACTGAAGCAGCCCGTGATCAGTGTCTCTTGCCATCGGCAGGCTTTCCGTTCGCCAACGCATATAGGACAAAGGTGTTGCTATGTGCGCTATCACACGGAACGAAAATTTCACGGCTGGCATGCTCGCGAACTGTCAAACGGGGGAATGAAATGGCTACGCTGAATATTCTCGGCATCGTCGGAAGTCTGCGCAAAGACTCCTACAACGGTTTCGCTCTGAAAGCCGCGCAGGAACTACTGCCTGAAGGCGTAACACTGGATATTGCCGATCTTCAGGGGATTCCGGTTTTCAATCAGGACGACGAAACGACACCTCCCGCCGCCGTGCTTGAATTCAAGCAGAAGATCGTCGCCGCCGATGCCATCCTGTTTGCCACCCCGGAGTACAACTACTCGCTGCCCGGTGGCTTGAAAAACGCGATCGACTGGGCATCCAGACCTTACGGTCAGAGTGCCTGGCAAGGCAAGACAGCGGCGATCATGGGCGTTTCGATTGGCAATTTCGGCACTGCCCGTGCCCAATATGATCTTCGGAAAATCCTCGTTGCGCTCGACATGCCCACCGTCGTTCAACCCGAGGTCATGATCGGCAACGCCGCCGAGCGATTTGACCAGGACGGCCGCCTGACCGATGAACGGAGCCGGCAACTGATCCGGAAATTATTGAGCACGCTGGTACAACTGGAAAAATCGGCTCGCCGGGCCAAGGGCGAAGCGATCTGGAATTGATAACCTCCTGAGCCGTGAAGCGTAATCGTGGCCGAGTATCACCTGCTGACAACCTGGCGCATCAAGGCGCCTCTGACGCAGGTTTTCGACGCCATTCACGACTCCCTCCGCTGGCCGGAATGGTGGCCGGGCGCAGAAAAGGTGGAACCGATCACTGACGGCGACCCTAATGGCATCAACAATATCCGACGCTATTCGTGGCAAGGAACACTGCCCTACCCCGTTGTATTCGATGTCCGCGCCACCTGTATCAAAAAACATGAGGCAATCGAAGGCCGGGCCGAAGGGGATCTGGAGGGCATTGGCCGCTGGCGATTTTCCTGCGAAGGGCAAGTCAGCGTCGTTCGTTTTGACTGGCATGTTCGCAGTACCAAGTGGTGGATGAATCTGCTTGCACCAATTGCCCGATCCATTTTCATCAGCAATCATGTCCGATTGATGGCTCAGGGCGGCGAAAGCCTGGCAGCCCTGCTCCAGTCATCGCTTATCCACCAGAAAAGCATTGATCTGATGGCGAAGAGCGACCCGCCAACGTCAGATCGCCTACTCCGGCTCCGGAGCGCCAGGATCAATCCGCTCATGATTTTTCTTTCAGGATTGTTTGCCGGAACGATCGCCACGATTGCGCAGCTTGCATTATGGTGGCTGAATGAAGTGCCCGTTCTCGCAACGCTGTTACGTGACGCTCGCCTGACCGCTGCCATCGTCATGGGGCCAGGCGTTCTGGTGCCGCCTTCGACGGCACAATGGGACACTTTGATAGTCGCCACGCTGGTTCATTTTGGCCTGTCCGCCATTTACGCAGTCGCACCTGCCCTGTTGGCCTGCCGCCTGAAAGCGCACCTGACATTGCCCGTCGGAGCGCTTTACGGATTGGCAATCTATGCCGTCAATCTACATGGTTTCACGTCTTTCTTTCCGTGGTTTGCTGTAAGCCGCGACTGGGTAACCATGGTCGCCCACGCCGTCTTCGGGATTTCGCTGGTCGGATTCTGGCTTCCATTTTGCTGGCAGAATCCGAACGCTGGAATCAGTCACCGCCTCTTAAAATCACACCCGCGACCACCTTTCTGAGATGGCTGCAAGGCAAACACCGCGCTCTGCAGCAGGCATCAGACTGTACTGACGGTATCCTTGAACTCACCAACCGATGCGCCAATGATGTCGCGCGCAATCGCCGTCTCCGCTTCTGTCCTGGTCACGGCCAGCAGGACAACCTGGCCGCTGGCAACGGCATCGCGGACCAGATCGGAAAGCCAGCCTTCCTTCTGCGCGACACTTTTTTCGGCGCCCGCTGCGGCACCAACAAAAGCGCCAAGGCTGGCCCCCCAGCCCATCATGACCAGTGGCGCGACCAGCGGGCTCGCAATAAACAGGCTGACGTTCGCCGCAACCACAGCCAACTGGGCCAAGGCGCCGATGCCTGTGCCAACCGCGGTACCAATGGCACCGTCGACCAGCACATTGGTCAGCACCTCATTGTCGTCGCCATCAATTTTGGCGATGGCCGGGCCGGAATCGGCATCGAAAAGCTGCATTTGATTACGCGGAATGCCCCGCCCGGCAAGCCTGCCAAGCGCACCTTCAGCTTCGGCGCGATGGGCAAAAAATCCTGATACGTGGTGAAGATATTCGTTCATTTGCTTCTCCTTGGGGTATCCGTAACTAACGGATGAACGGCCAGCCTAGCCAACAAGGAACGCGCCATCTGTGCGCCGTCGCACCCACGAAACACCCAGCCCGGACAAACCCCGAATGCATATGCCGGGCGGCAGACAGATGTACCAGACCGCGCCATGAATACTGGTCAGCCTCATTACTCAATGATTGGACATACCGTGGACTACGTAACGACAAGCGACAAGACGAGGCTCTATATCAAGGATTGGGGGACCGGCAATCCGGTCATCCTGCTGCATGGCTGGCCGCTCTCGGCGGACAGCTGGGATGACCAGGCAATGGCGATTGCCGATGCCGGCCACCGCGCCATTTCTTACGACCGACGCGGGTTTGGCCGGTCTTCGCAGCCATGGAACGGGTACGACTACGACACGCTGGCTGACGACCTGGCGGCCGTCATCAAATATACCTGTGCCGAAAATGCCACCCTGGTGGGCTTTTCGATGGGCGGTGGAGAAGTGGCCCGCTACATGTCCCGGCATGGCGGCCAGGCGGTAACCAAGGCTGTGCTGATTTCGTCGATCCTGCCCTATCGCCTGAAAGCAGAGGACAACCCGGCCGGCACCGAACAAGCCGCATTTGAGAAGACTGCGCAGTCGCTCAAAGCCGATCGTGCCCAGTTTTTTACTAAATTCTTTAGCGACTTTTTCGGGGTCGGCCCATTGTCGAGTCCGGTCAGCGAAGAACTGCTGGAATGGGCCCGTAGCGTATCGATGCAGGCCAGCCTGCCGGCCACGCTAGGCTGCCTGAAATCATTCTCGACGACCGATTTTCGCGGGGACCTTTCTGCTTTCAAGGTGCCGACGCTGATCATCCATGGCACCGACGACAAGATCGTCCCGATCGACGCCTCGGCCCGCCTGGCAGCCAAAGGCATTGCCCAGAGTCAGCTGATTGAATATGAAGGTGCTCCGCATGGCCTTTTCGCCACGGATAAAGCACGCCTGACGCAGGATCTGCTCGCCTTTATCGGCCGAGGTTCGGCGTAAGCGCCCATTCTGTTTGAGGCACTATGTGCGCTAGCAGACAGATGAGCGTCATCAGATAAACCAAGATGACTCTGGGTGCCCGGTTCCCCGCCTCTGTTTGGGCACCCTAAGTACTTTGCCCCGGACGGCCAGGCCGTTCCGGGCATTTTTTTGCTTGTTCGAATGTTCTGATGAAAAAACCAGCGAAGCGGAAGTCATCTTGTCAGGAAAGAACCAGCGCCCGCACGGAACAGCACTACTGAGACACGATTGTCCGGCCGGTTTTATGCGCGCTGGCGTACAGAGTGTGACGGCACTGCGGAGTAAGGTGAAATCAGGTGGAGAGCAAGAATTTCCCACCTCCATACGCGAAAGGAAACGCAAATGAACAACATTATTTACCTCGTCGGACTGGTCGTTGTCGTCATCGCTGTCTTGTCTTTTTTTGGCCTGCGATAGATCGCGCCCCCCCAAGCGCCACGCTGAAGCAGAGGGGAATGCAAATCTCCCCGACATGATGAAAGATTGAATAGTCAGCAAGCACCGGGCGCAGGGGCTAATCAGCCGCTTTGGCAAATTGCCTGCTGATGAAAGACCAGATCATGCGTGACGCATCGGGCCCTTTCGGATCACTGAAAGGATGCCCTGCTGCGCCGCCGCTCCAGGCGTGCCCAAGCCTCTCGACCTCGCAGAGGGTCGCTACCACGCGACCGCTTTTCCGATAATCGGTGATCATCGCCGCATAGCGAGCCCCTCGCTGCACCCTGCGCGGCTTGCCGGCCTTGGCGCCAACCCGTTCGCCCCAGCGCATTGCCGCTTCTGTACCATTCCCGGGCGCCACCACGTGGTCCGCCGCGCCGTGAATGACCAGCAACGCGGGCAGCCTGACATCGGGCGAAATGGCCGGCAGCGGCGACGTCGTCACGCTTTGCCCGAACATGGCCTTGATGGCGCTCGCCGACGAGTGGGCAACACCCGGCGCGATTCCCGAATGCATGGCAATGGCCCGGAAGCGTTCCGGATGGTGGGTAGCGAGCAGTACGGCCATGCCTGCTCCGGCTGAAATTCCTGCCAGGGCAACACGGTGGCGGTCGACAGGCTGGGAGAGGCAAACCTGTTCGATAGCCGCGCCGATCGAATGGGTTTCGGCCTGCGCCCTGCCGGTACGCGTGTCGTACCAGTTCCAGCACCCCTGCACATTCGACAGGCGATCCTGCTCGGGGTAGAGCACAAAAAAGCGCTCGCGGGCCGCGATGGTGTTCATACGGCTACTGACAGCCAGGGCTTCGGCATCCTGCCCACAGCCATGCAGCATGACCAGCAGGGGCAGGCGTTCATTACGCCTCAGGCCGGAAGGCTTGTACAGCCGATAGCGGCGAGGGCCGGCCGTACCGATGGCAACGCCCGTTGTCCAGTTGGACGATGGCACCATCGCTTTATTGGCTGGCTTTCGTTTTGCCACCAATGGTGCAGCCCGCAAGCTTTCCTTGATCGCCTTGGTGCCGACGCGCATGGCCGTCCGCGTCATTGTCTTCATCACGCTCTGTAACGATCGGCTCCAGGCCGTTTTTCGTGTGCGCCTTGTCATTTGAAGTCCCTTTAGGCGTTCGGTGAATAAGGCCAATTATCAGGCCAGACGCAGCGCCGCATCTGTCTGTTCGCGAACATTGAACCGGTCAGTTCCTTATGGGTGCCAGCGCACCGATTTCCCGAAACGCCCGGCCTAATCTCTCCACACCAGTAGCCGGACTGCATTTTCGGCACTGAGACCTTCAATCAATTTAATAAACAGGAGCACACCATGAACAAGGATCAAGCCGAGGGTCGTCTCGAAGAAGCCAAAGGCAGAGTCAAGGAAGTCGCCGGCAAGCTGGTCGGCAATGACGAGCTGGAAGTGAAGGGAAAGATTCAAAAATCCGGCGGCAAAGCTCAGGCCGCCTACGGCGATCTGAAAGAAGACGTCAAGGACGCCGTCAAGGGCAAATAAGCCGTCGAAGTCTTGGCCACATTTTCTGCAAGCTGTTTCCGATTCAGATATCCCCTAAACAAATTCAGGAGCATCAAATGAACGATACGATCAATTCCAGTGTAATCACTGCCGGCAGCCGTGCCCCACGAGTCCTCAGCGCCAGTTCGCTCGCCAGCGACGATGTTTACAACCCGAAAGGCGACAAGCTGGGCAGCATCAAGGAACTCATGCTGAACATTGAAAGCGGCAAGATTTGCTATGCCGTACTGTCCTTCGGCGGCTTTCTCAGCCTCGGCGAAAAGCTTTTTGCCGTGCCCTGGAGCGCGCTGACGGTCGATACTGAAAACAAGCGTCTGGTCATGGATACCGACGAAGAGCGTCTGAAGAATGCGCCGGGCTTCGATGCCGACAACTGGCCCAACATGGCGGATGCCACTTGGGAAAAGACCGTCCACGGCTATTACGGCACGACGTACTGAAGCAGTCAGGCATCCTGCCTGTCGTTATTGCACGCTTGGTCAGACCCTACGCTGATCAAGCGTGCCAAGCCCATTCGTACCCAGTTTTTAACCCATATCCGAAAGCTCGCCAGTTTCATGATCAGTATCCAATTGCAGATTGACTTGAGGTACGAAATTGACGGCGCAGGTGCCGATTTCATATTCAACATCCATGCCGCGCAAACGCCGAGCCAGCGCGTTTCGGCCGAAAACCTCGCGCTCAGCCAGTCGATCCCGCTACAGATGTACACCTCGCCCGTAACCGGCAATCGCTATATGCAGCTGCATGCAGCGCCGGGGACTTTGAATCTGAGCTACAACGCAACCATCGATCTGACGCATCACTTTGCCGATCCGTCGAAAATTGCCGAAGTGGCCGTGCGGAATTTGCCGCCGGAAGTCATTGGCTATATCTACCCAAGCCGCTATTGCCAGTCGGACCGACTGATCAAACTTGCCAACAATGAGTTCGGGAGATTCACCCAGGGGTATAGCCGGGTACAGGGAATCCAGGAATGGGTGAAAAGACATGTCACATTTACGCTGAACAGCACGAACACAAATACGTCGGCAGTCGATACGCTGATTCAACGTGTCGGCGTGTGCCGGGATTTTGCGCACCTGATGATTGCCCTTTGCCGCGCCCTCAATATTCCGGCTCGCTTCGCTACCGGCACTGATTACGGCGCCGACCCGACGCTGGGCCCATCAGATTTCCAGGCCTATGTTGAGGTATTTCTTGGCGACCGCTGGTATATCTTCGATCCCTCTGGCACCGGCATTCCAATGGGATTCGTGCGTTTCGGGACCGGCCGGGATGCTGCAGAGGTGTCGTTTGCGACAGTTTTCGGCGGCGTCCAGACACATGCCGCAGTCATCCGCGCCATTGCCATTGAGGATTCAGCCAACGGCATGGTGCTGCCTCATTTCTGCAATGAAGCGTTGTCGACCGACAGCTCGACGGTGCCACCAGCCACCGATTTCATTCAATGCAATGACCAGCCACTGCTCTGGTAGAACCAGGGGTAGCTATCACCAGGAACATGGATCCATGCCAGAAGAAAACAGCGCTCAATCGTTGAAAAATCCTGACCCCGCCACTTCACTGTCCCAGGTACTGGGACAAAGTGAGCGCATCAAGGATATTGTCGAAGAATGCGCAGACGATCTGTCGTCGGTCAACGCCAGACTCAAGCTCGAACTGACCGAGGGAGAGGTTTCGCCCGGTGTCGAAAACGCCCTCGAAATAAGCGAGGCCGTCGAGGACAAGGTGCAAATTGCTTCCGATGAGTTATCGCTGGTCAATATGGCGCTGCAGGACGAGGTGCACGAGCGGACCATCCTCCAGGAAAAATTGGCTGCAGAAATAAAACAGGGCGACAAAGCGCGCCATGCATCGCTCCATGACCCACTGACCGGCCTACCCAACCGCGCGCTGTTCAATGATCGGCTTGAGCACGGATTGGCTCATGCGAAGCGGAATGGCCATTCTTTGGTCGTGATGTTCGTCGACCTGGATGATTTCAAGCGTATCAACGATACGCATGGCCATGACGTCGGCGACATCGTGTTGACGACAATTGCCGGGCGGATCAAGCAAGCCTCTCGAGACGAAGACACCGTCTGCCGCCATGGAGGAGATGAATTTCTGTACATACTGGCGGAGATCACCAGCGAACGGGACATCACGCCCATCGCGGAAAAGATCATCGCAATGGTAAAGCTGCCATGCGACATCCGGATAAGGAACATCAACATCCGCCTGGTCGTTCATCCGAGCATTGGCATTGCGATCTTCCCGAGCGATGGGATGACTGCAGAATCTCTGGTCGCCAATGCCGACAAGGCCATGTACCAGGCCAAACGGAACAAATCCGGGTATTCGCTTTTCGGTGATTTGGCTTTACTGCCCGACTGAAAGCCACTGGCGCCGGGCCTTGATCGTGCACAAAAAAATCCCGACCTTTGGGGAGCCGGGATAAAGGCAGGTGATTATTGGCTTGGATCTAGGAGCGCTTGCCTGAAGGGCCAAAGTACTTTTGCCAATCCATGTCGGACAATCTCAGGACTTCCATCTCGGGAAGTCGGCGTTCAGCGTGGCGGCGCTGCTCATAGAATCCAGCCGGTAAGGTTGACTCACCGATTCGCCTGTCCTGGCGACCACGAAGCTTATCTGACAACGCCATGCCGTTCTCCTTGAGCAAACTATCCGACTTTAGCCCTGGCCTGATGCATCGATGCTTCGGTCAGGGCATAACCACCAAAAACATCGACTCCTGTCGCACCTGCATTCATCTTTGTTCGGTTGTTTTGCCGTTGAAGTGCTCGGTATCACCCTCTGCATCTGAACGACGTTTGTGGACGACCCCATCCCGATGATTGGGTGGGGCATAGAGCGTATAAAGCTTCAACGGCCCGGTGCCAGTGTTGATGATGTTGTGATTTACCCCGGCTGGAACAAGGATCGCGAAGCCGGCTTGAATCGCTGTCCGGGCACCATTCAGCACCGCCTCGCCAACCCCTTCCTCAACTCGGAAGAACTGGTCAACCTTGTGAATTTCCGCTCCGATGTCCTCATGAGGATTGAGCGACATCAGGACAAGCTGGGAATTCTTTGCCGTGTATAACACTCGGCGGAAGTCGCCATTTTCAACGGCGAGTTTTTCAATATCTTGAATAAAACCGCTCATCAGAACTCCTCTTGCGCTTCGCAGCGACTTGTTGAAAGTTGAAAACAGGATGGCGATATTGGTAGCGGCCGGAATCCATCTGCAGGCCTGCTCCCCTATCGGGCGCCCTTGTGATCCTTGGGGCCGCTGTTCTTGTGCCTGCCAGCGATCTCACGCTGCTCTGCCTTCTGTTTCTGCTTGATTACTTCTTCCGAATAGGCTGGCGGTGTTTGCCCCGTTTTGTGGGGCGGCTCTTTGGGTTTCTGGTTCATTTACGTCTCCTGATGCGTCATTCATCGGTGTCATCACCAACGTGAACTCACCTTAGAGCGAATGGGTCACGCATTCCGTGCGACAGCCAACATAAGACAGAAATCGAACTACCTTCAGTCGATGAATACGATGGCCAGAGCCAGTGCGACGAACAACATCAGGACCGGCAGCATGTGGTCGATGGCAAGTGCGCCGGCCGCGAGAAGGTCAATTGAATAAAGCATGCTTCAGTCATCCGATGAACGAATTCCCATGAAACCCTGTTCGCGGGAAGCAGTCCGTGCGATAGCAAACATTCGTTGAAAATCGGGCAGGCGTTCTCCCCAATGACAGCAAAAAGAAAACCAGAACTGTGCGTGCCAGCGAACAGACCGCACATCGCCCCCGGGTCAGTCTGGGACATGCGGCTTTTCGGCCGCGTACGACCCAAGAGGAAAATCATGAAAAAATCACTCAGCATGCTATTGATCATCGCCGCCTTCGGTCTGGGCGCCTGTACCGGCCCGGCCGGCCCGCAAGGAGAACGCGGCAGCACCGGCAACACCGGTAATACGGGCAACACCGGCAGCACCGGTAATACCGGTGCCAAGGGTTCGACCGGCAACCAGGGCAATACCGGCTACACCGGTGCCCAGGGCGAAATGGGAACCCAAGGCACTACCGGCGCAGTCGGTGATACCGGTGCAACGGGTAACCAGGGCAACACCGGTGCGACCGGCGCCAAGGGCAAGACCGGCTCGACTGGCGGCACCCCTGCCGGCAGCACGGTAATCGTCGTTCCGCCGACACGCTGATTTCGTAGCGCACTGATCCAGGGAGAAAGCCGATCTCCCTGGGTCAGCCCGTCAGACAAATTCCAGCGAGCATCATCGGAAATTGGACGGAAGGCTTCCATGAAAACACTATCAAACCCGGATCGTATTTCGCTCCAGAGTTCAAAACGCTGTCCCTTGTGCCACGGCTCCATGAACCGTATTCCAAGACGTTTTGTCGATCTGGTGACCAGTATCTTCTCGCCAGTCCAGCGCTATCGTTGCCGCTCCATGAAATGCGACTGGGAAGGCAACTTGCCCGTGAAATGATCGGTGGCCGATACCGTTCATTTCCAGCCGGCTGAGAGAAGCAAACATCAGGACTGGACAGCGCCATGGGCAGCATGCCAACGATAGAAGCCCCGTTTGGCAATTTCGACGATCACCAGATAAAGCAGTGCCATGCCGGCCAGAATGAAATAGAAACTGGCCGGTGGCGGCACGAATCCAAAGTAGCTTCCCACCGGCGTAAACGGCAATACGGCGCCCAGCAGTGCCACGCCCAGCGAGGTGGCCACCAGCACAGGATGCGGACGACTCTTGAACGGATTGCCCCGGGTGCGGATGATGAAGATCACCAGCACCTGGGTGCACAGTGATTCGACGAACCAGCCGGTCTGGAACAGCTTCTCATCGGCCTGCAGGACGTTGAGCATGACGTAGAAAGTCAGGAAATCGAAGGCCGAACTGATCGGGCCAATGGTCAGCATGAAGTTGCGAATGAACTTGATATCCATGACCCGCGGCCGGCGCAGCTCCTCGGGATCGACCTTGTCGAGTGGAACCGGCACCTCGGAGATGTCATAGAGCACGTTGTTGAGCAGGATCTGGGTGGGCAGCATCGGCAGGAAAGGCAGGAACAAGACGGCACCTGCCATGCTGAACATGTTCCCGAAATTCGAACTGGTGCCCATCATGATGTATTTCATGATGTTGCCGAAGGTCCGGCGCCCTTCCTGCACCCCATCGTGCAGTACGTGCAGGTCGTGGTCGAGCAGGATCATGTCGGCCGCTTCCTTGGCGACATCGACAGCGGAATCGACCGACAGGCCGACATCCGCCGCGTGCAGTGAGGGGGCATCGTTGATGCCATCGCCGAGATAGCCGACAACATGGCCGCGCGCCTTGAGGGCCAGGATGATCCGCTCCTTCTGCGCCGGATTCACCCGGCAGAACAGATTGGCTTTTTCGACCCGGACGCGCAGTGCAGCGTCGTCCATCTCGGCCATCTCCTTGCCGGTCAGGATGCCGGTGACGGGAATGTTCAACTGGCCGCAAACATGCTGGGTGACCAGTTCGCTGTCGCCGGTGACGATCTTGACGGTAATGCCGCTTTCCTTGAGCGCGGCCAGCGCGCGACCGGCGCTTTCCTTCGGTGGATCAAGAAAGGCGGCAAAGCCGGCGAAGACCAGTTCCGACTCATCGCCGATGACGGCATGCGGGTGGTCAGCGGGGACCTCACGCCAGGCAATGCCCAGCACGCGAAAGCCCTCTTTCTCGAGATCGATACGCACCGCGTGTATCTTTTCCCGGGCAGCCTTGTCGAGCGGAATCCGCGCCACATTGCCCTGCTCTTCATAGCCTGAGCAGAGGCCAATGATCTCCTCCGAGGCGCCCTTGACCACCAGCAAACGCCCCTGCCCCTTGTCGAGCAGGACCGAAACGCGCCGCCGCTCGAAATCGAAAGGTACTTCATCAATTTTCTTCCAGGCACTGACGTCAATGTCCTGGTGCGCCAGAATGGCCTCGTCGAGCGGACTCTTCAGACCGGTTTCGAAGAAGCTGTTGAGGTAGGCCAGTTCCAGCACCCGCTCGCTCGGCTTACCTTGCGGGTCGGTGTGCCGTTCCAGCCGGATCTTTGCCTCGGTCAGCGTGCCGGTCTTGTCGGTGCAGAAAACATCCATCGATCCGAGGTTCTGAATTGCCGCCAGTCTTTTGACGATGACTTTCTTCTTCGCCATCAGCAAGGCGCCACGGGCCAGGGTGACTGACACCACCATGGGCAGCAGTTCGGGGGTCAGCCCAACGGCGAGCGCGACGGCGAACAGGAAAGAATCCAGCCACGGTTTGTGCATGAAGGCATTGACCAGCAGCACGAAAAGCACGAGCAGGATGGTCAGCCGCATGATCAGCATGCCGAAACGGTGTGTGCCGATCTCGAAGGAGGTAGGCGGCGGCGTCCGGGTCAGGGTGTCGGCAATGGCGCCAATGGCGGTACCTGCCCCGGTGTTGACGACCTGTATCTTGGCGCTGCCGCTGATCACGGTGGTACCCATGAAGACCGCATTGGCCGCATCCTGGATGTCGGTGGCAGTAGCCGCCAGCTCACCCGGGTGCTTTTCCACCGGGTAGGGCTCACCGGTCAGCAAGGCCTGCTTGACGAAAAAGTCATTCGATTCCAGCACCAGGCCATCGGCCGGAATCATGTCGCCGGCCGAGAGCACGACAATATCCCCCGGCACCACTTCGCTCACGGCGACGTCGAGGCGCTGCCCATCGCGAATCACGCTTGCCCGCAATGAAACCGACTGGCGCAGGCTGGCAGCAGCCTTGCCGGCCCGGTGTTCCTGAACGAAGTCGAGCGTAACGCTGAACAGCACCATCACAAAGATGATGAAAAAATTGGTCAGTTCACCGGTCATGGCAGAAATCGCACTGGCCACGAGCAGCAACACGATCAGCGGATTCTTGAAACGGACCAGGAACTGCAGCCACAAGGGCCGTTCCTGATGATCATTGAACAGGTTGGGGCCAAATTTACCCAGGCGAACCCTGGCTTCGGCAGTAGACAAGCCGGTGCTCGAAGAACCCGGTGCCGTCGCTGCATCGACAGGCGGCGCAAGCCACCACGGCCTTTTAGTCGAATCTGTTGCCATTCCGGAAGCCCCCTCTTTCATCAAGATCGGCTAAGCAGTAAATCCCACCGTCTGAAATCGTAGCACTTCAGCCCCTCTGGCTGAGGCTGACCCGCCAAAACTGAGTTGTCCCCGGCCAAAGAGGAGTATTTCCCTGCGATGGATCAACACCTCGTTCTGCTTTTCAAGGGTCACGAAGGTGCCATTGGTACTCTGATCGACAAAGACAAAACGGTCGAGACGTCGCTCGATCCGGCCATGCTCGCGCGAACAGCGCGTGGCTCGTACGACGACATCGTTGCCAGGCAGGCGACCGATCCGGGTAACCGGCTGACTCTCGTCAAGCACCATCTCGGCCCCCCTGAAGCGCAACTGGAGTCGCCCCGCGCCATCGCCGGCATCGGCAAGGGCCAGACTCAAGGCCATCTGTTCCGGCTCCTGCGCAGGCACCTGGAATACTCCAAGGCGCCGCTTGCCACAATTCAGCACTACGTCCGGCATCCGGTTACCGGCCAGTTCCAGCCAGGGAAATAGCCTGGCCCGTCGAGGCACGCTGAGCAGAATTTGTCCGGGCTGCGCGGTGGCAGAAAGACAGGCGGCAGGATTGTCTCCTGCCGCCGGGAAATACCGCCCTTCCCTGACCTGGTGTCCGGCACACAAACCGACACCGACGGCCAGGGGAAAGCCGGAATGGGGCGGCAACGCAGCGACACGTTGATGTATCTCGATGGCGGATTTGAAGGCTTCAGCGCCATCGTTAAAAAAAGCCATCAGTTTGCTGCCCTGGTAATCCACCAGACGGCCGCCATGCGTTTCAACGGTTCGCCGAATGCGTTTGGCGCAGCGCTCGGTCACATAGAGCGCTTCCGGGTTGCCGAAACGCCGGGCCGGGTTCGTTCCGCCGGCGACATTGACACAAAGTACGGCCAATCGGTTTTGGCCCATCGCTTCCCGGAGACTCACTTGCGCCGCGTGAAACCCATGACCAGAGCGAACAAGGAGAGCAACAAGAAGATAAAGAACAGAATCTTGGCGATTTCAACGGCGCCGGCTGCGATACCGGTAAAGCCAAAGAGCGCCGCGATCAAGGCGATGATGAAAAATACAATGGCGTAGCGCAACATGGTCATTCCTTTCAATTCGTTCCCTGATCAGAGACCCCAAGGAAACCTGCGATGAAGCTATCGATCGTCATCGTGATCCAGCACTGTGTTTCGGTCTGTGCGCCAGGACACGGACAGGCTGGTGTGCCGCGGCAAACCGGGCACTGATTCGGCGTTACAACAGTCGCTGCAGCAGACTGGCGCCCCACTCCTGAAGGCGTAGCAGCAGTGATCGACGCTCCCAGCTTTCCAGCCTGATCGACTCCGAGGCGGCCAGGTCTCGGGCAATCATGGCCGACATTTGCCGGGCAAAATCACGACCGAGGACCACAGCGTTAACCTCGTCGTTATCGAGGAAGCTGCGCCAGTCGAGGTTGGTCGAGCCAACACATGACCAGACCCCGTCGATCAGCGCAGTCTTGGAGTGAAGCAGCGCCCCGCCCCGCTCATGGATCTTGACGCCTGCTTTCAACAGACCCGAATAGTGCGAGCGGCCAGCATGAAAGACAATTTTCGAGTCGGACTGGCTGGGCAGGATCAGATTGACATCGACCCCCCGCCCGGCTGCATCGCCGAGCACCTTGAGCAACTGGGGATCGGGAACGAAATAGGCGTTGGTCAGGTGAATCTCTCGTTCGGCATTGCCGATGGCCGAGATCAGCGTCAGGTAAATCAGGCTGTAGGGATCGTCCGGCGTACTGCCGATGGCACGTACGATGTCATTGCCCTGCGCCTTGAGTTCCGGAAAATATTTTCTATCGGTGAGCGGCTTGCCGTGTTGCTTGGCCCAGGTTTCGATGAACAGTTTCTGCAATTCACCGACAACCGGCCCTTCGATCTGCAAATCGGTATCGCGCCAGTCAATCGGCCTTCCGGCCGTCTTCTTGGCCTGCCGTGAGCCCGGGCTCGACGAGTAAACATTGCTGATATTGATGCCACCAACGAAGGCGATCCGCCCATCGACGATCAGCAGCTTCCGGTGATCCCGGTTGTTGAACAGCCATTGCCCCTTGGCAGCGAGCGGGTTGATCGGGTTGAACTCAAGGACATTGATGCCACCTTGCCGCAGACGATCGAAATACGCGGCCGGGGTATTCATGCCACCGAAGCTGTCATAGATCACATTGACCTGCACGCCTCGCTGCTGCTGGAGCAGCAACAAGTCTGCAAACTGGCGCCCGATTTCATCGTCTTCGATGATGTAGGACTCCAGATTGATGTGGTCACGGGCGCTGCCAATGGCGGCAAACATGGCAGCGTAAGTCGCTGCGCCGTCTTGCAGCAAAACGACCTTGTTGCCGACAATCAGCGGACTGCCGACGATGGCTTGTTCCAGCGCGATCTGTTTGTCGAGAATATCGATATCGCCGGACTTGCTTTTCAGGCTGGCAACGATGGCGGCGCTTTGCTGGGTCGAGATCGCCCCGCGTGCATTTTCGAAACGGGCGGCCTGCGCGGAATGCCGGGCGATGATGGCCTCGGTATCCGGCAGCGCCGCGCAACCAGCGGTAATACACAGCAAAAGCGCGGAGGTCAGCGCCAGCCTGAAGCTCAAAGGAACAAATCCCCGCTTCAACATGGCGCCGACTGCCGGGCTGGACAGCAATTACTTGTTTGCTTCATCGCTGCCTGTCCCGGACTTGACCAGCGGTGACTTAACGCGCCTGGGTGGGCGGCGGAACGACAATAACCGTTTCGCTGCTCGTTTTTCCTGGCTCGCCGGTCGCCCCTTTGGCACCGGTTCCACCACTGGAACCTGTAGCGCCGGTATCACCCGTTGATCCGGTCGCCCCCGTCTGACCGGTCATGCCACTCGAACCGGTTGCTCCAGTTGGGCCGGCCGGACCAGGAACAGGAGTGGGCACAGTGACCACGGCCGGAGTCACGACGGTGGGTTTTTTATCACAGGCGCTTAACGCAAAGGCAGCAAATACTGCGGCAACGATAATTGAATATTTCATGGAAATTCCTCCTGGCTGTTGAATGTGAGCCCATACGCTTGGCAGCCATGCAAGCACCGGGAGTTACCGGATCAAAGTACGCCGATGCCCTTGCCTGCTCCGTTCGCTGGCACACAAAGAAGCCAGAAAATTCACTCGAAACGGTAATCGGCTGCGGCATAGAGTTTCCAGCCGCCATCGCCGCTCAGCTCCAGCACCTGCGGGTGGTATTTCAGGATTGAGGGCCGATGCCCGACGCTGACCAGGGTCGTGTTCGTTGCAGCCAACACCCGATACAGGCTTTCCTCGTTGGCAATATCAAGGGCGCTGGTCGCCTCATCGAGGATGGCATAGCGCGGCTCGATCAACAGGACGCGGGCGAACGCGACACGTTGCTGTTCGCCGACTGACAGCACCTTGCCCCAGTCCAGTTCGGCATCCAGGCCATCGAAATTAGAGGCAATGTCCGGCAGATTGACCTGCTTCAGGACATTCAGCAGCTCCTCATCGGTCAAACCCTTCTCGACATTCGGGTAAAGCAGCTGGTTGCGCAAGCTCCCTTGAACCATGTAAGGCCGCTGCGGCAGGAAGAGCATTTCCCGGCTGTCCGGCCCGATGATGCGACCGCTACCCGAGTGCCACAATCCGGCAATGGCCCGCAACAAGGAACTCTTGCCGCAACCACTGGGGCCGACAATCAGCAAGCCTTGCCCCGGAGGAATGCTCAGCGACAGGTTCTTGAGCAGGGTTCGCTCTCGATTCGGCGTACGTAACGTCAGTTTTTCAATCGCAAGATCAGGACCGGGCATGAACTGGATCACGCGGGCATCGGCCGTCGATATTCCGCCGCTTTCGACAAGAAACTTCCGGAAGGTATCAAGACGCCGGATCCCGGCGGCAAACTTGCTCAGGTTATCGAAGTTGTCGACGATCACCGCCAGCGCGCTGAGGATGGCGGCGAAGGCCCCCGCCGCCTGAACTGCCCGGCCGACTTCAAGCTCACCGGAGATTACCCGCTCGGCAATGATGGCGCTGGGCAGAACGACCGTCAGGAAGCTGTAGGCAAACTGGAACAGGTTCAGATTCAGCTGCATCCGGATCAGCTTGCTGAGATTCTGGAAGATTTCGTTGAAGTAGCCAGCGACCAATGAGGATTCGCGCGCCTCGCCGCGATAGAAGGCAATGGCTTCGGCATTCTCGCGAATGCGCACCAGGCTGAAGCGGAAGTTGGCTTCGCGTTTGAGCTGATAGAAGTTCAGCCCGATCAGTATCTTGCCGAAGACCAGTAGCGTCACCGCCGTGCCCGCGATGGCGTAGATGATCAGGAAAATAACCAGCTCTTTCGAAATGGACCAGAGCACGCCAGAAAAGGCCACTAACTGAAGCAGCGCCCCGAACAGAATCATCAGAAACTGCAGGGAGCGCTGCGTGAAGGTATTGATGTCCTCGGCAATCCGCTGATCCGGATTGTCGATGTCGGCACTGGCGTTCAGTTCGTAGTAGGCTCGATGGCTGAAATAGTCGCCGAGGAAATCCCGCGTCAGCCAGCGCCGCCAATGCAGCGCGAGCCGGTCCCGAACGTAGTAATAAAAACCGAATACCGGCACACCGACGACCAGAATGCCAAGGCTTATCTGGATGGAAAACCAGAACCGGTCGATATCCTTCGCCGCCAGTGCCGAGGTGAATTCGCCGGTCTGCTCGTTGAACAGCACAGCAAAGGCGGTCTGCCCGAGCAGCAGCAGAACCAGCAGGAACAGCAGTCGCCTGGCTTGCCACTTCTCCTCGCCAAACCAGTATGGTGCCGCGATTTTGCGAAAGCGCAGCCAGAGATGGCGATCAAAGCTGATCATGCGATGGAAGGGCGCTTTCGCCCTTTTTCGGCCAATGACAAATTCGCCGACAGGCAGGCTGAAGTGCAGGAATCCTTATTCGCCTTTGGCGACAAAACGCACTTTTGTCGCAGGCCCGGAAGCTGCCACCTGAATGTGCCGGGTTTGCCACCGTCCGTCGATTTGAACGGCTATCTGATAGCGACCGGCCGGCAGTTTCAGGTAAAGCAGAGGCCCCTCTGTCGCGCCGGAAACCTTGATTTGTCCATTACGGCGGCTGACGGTAAAGGGAACCCCGGCCAGGTAATTGCCAAGGACTCCGGTCATCATCACGTGAACGTTATAAGCCGACGCCACCTTGTGCATTTCCGTCATGGCTTCGTCGCCGACGCCACCACTGATCCACAAAATTTCGGCCTGAGGACTGCTGGCGACATTGCTTTTCGCCGCATCGTCGACTTCAAGGGCCTGCGCTGGCAAGCATTGCAGGGCAAGGACCATGGCCATACAGCCAAGTCGGCCGAAGCCCGTTTTTGCCTTGCAACGAGATACTGGTGCGAGATTGTTCATGGCTGTCCTCACCGATGTTGACTACGGTCGTTACCACCCCGTTGGTGGTCATCCCTGTCGTATCCGCGACGATCATCGCGCCGTCCGTCATGACGCTGATCCTGACGGAAATGGTTGCGCTCCCGGTAACGCGGAACGTACTCGTTGTTGTACCAGCCATCGCGAACGAAATAGACCCGTTCGTCACAGGCGTTATAGGCAGCGCAATGGCGGCGCCAGTTTCTGGCGTGTCCGGGCGGCACATGCATATAGACCGGCGGACGGCCCTCCGGCCCGCGCCGGATCATTCTTGGCTGCTGATAGAGCAGTTGGGGCTGCGGATAATCCCCGATATCGAGGCGACCATAAAAGCCGGGCTGACCAACACTGACCGAAACACCCACATCGGCGGCGCGCGCGGGTACCGCCGTACTACCAAGCAATAATGCAAACAGAAACAAGTGAATGTTCACGGTGAAGCTCCTTTGTCCGTTGCCTAGCCTATTTCTTGTCGCCCTGAGCGGTATCCTGGATCTTGTTGCCGGCTTTTTCGATCTGCTGACCGACCTTTTCAGTGGCCTGATCGACTTGCTTCCCTGCCTGTTCGACCGGCCCTTCCTTTTTCTGGCAGCCGCTCAATGCGACGAACAGGGCAGCCATCATCACGGCGGCGCTGAGTGTTTTTCCTGATTTGATCATTTGCTTCTCCTTAAGCCTGAAATTAACGGATGGCCCAACCATGCCGGCCGGGCACATCGCGTTTGGTCAGCAGCTCTTACTTGGCAACTTCGTGACCGATGACGCCGCCAACGACAGCGCCACCCACCGTTCCTGCAGCACTGCCGCCGGTCAGGACGGCACCGCCGATAGCGCCGGCACCGGCACCGATGGCGGTGCTCTGCCCTTGCGACGACATGCCGGAACAGGCGCCCAGACCAAGCAGGGCGACCACGACAACAGCATTGAACGAGATTCTCTGCATCGTTTTCATGGGATCAACTCCTTATGAAACAGCGTGTCTGACGCCTGAATTGGCGTCAGTAATTACTTGTTGAAACGGGCCTTAGCCTGACTCAGGCAGGAATCCTTGGCGGTACCCGAGTAGGTGTCGCACTTTTCCTTGGCAACTGAGTAGTTGGCATCGCTCTTGTCTTCAGCTGCATCCTTGCGGGCATCAAGCCCCTTCTTGCTGGCATCGCCACGCGCATCTGCAGTCTTTTCGGCGGCCTTGCTGTTGGCTTCAGAGGTCTTCATCTGGGCCTTGGCATCAGCCTTGGCCGTGGTTTCTGCTGCCTTGGCTTCCTTGACGCAGACATCCTTGGCATTGCCGGCCATGTCATCACATTTTTCAATTGCGACTTCGTATGTAGCTTCGGCCTTGGCGACGCGAGCTTCATAGCCATGTTTCTGGGTCGGCTCATAGGCGGCCTTCAGTTCAGCTTCGGCAACCTTTTCCTTGCCCTTGGCTTCAACCGCGCAGACATCCTTGGCGTTTCCTGACAGCGAAGCGCAGGTGCCCTTGGCGGTCTTGTACTCGGCAGAAATCTTGTCCTTGGCTGCCTTGTAATCGGTTTTTGACATGCCTTCGGCCATGACGCCGGTGCTGAAAGCCAGAGCGACACTGAGTGCCAATACGTTGATGTTGAGCTTGTTCATGTTTTTCCTCGATGGGTTGATTCGTTTTGCCGCGGCAGGTGCTGCCGCTTTCTTCACCGGAATCGCACCACGTTTCTGCGGCGGCGATTCCCTGCAGCAGAGGCTGCAATTGGCTCGGATGAACCCAGCTTATGAACTTGCTGGCAAGCAATCTGTCCGTTGGCGCACATAAGAGAAAATGCTTTACCCGCAGTGCCGGCAGTTTTAAGCGCTGACTCCGAACAAGGCACCAATGCCGGCGGTAGTGGCCATTGCCAGCGCCCCCCACAGGGTCACCCGGAGGGTTGCCATCAGCACGGGCGCACCACCAACGGCGGCGGACAAGGCACCGAGAACGGCAAGAAACAGCAAGGCACTGGCCGCTACCGCCCAAGCGAGCCAGGTCATCGGCGCCAGCAGCACCACCAGCAGTGGCAAGGCAGCCCCCACCGAAAACGTCGCCGCCGACGTCAGCGCCGCCTGCAGCGGTCGGGCTGCCGAGGTATCGGTAATACCCAGCTCGTCACGGGCATGAGCACCCAGCGCATCGTGCGCCGTCAATTGCGTGGCCACCACGGCAGCAAGTGCCGGATCGAGGCCGCGCTTGACGTAAATGGCCGCCATCTCCGCATGTTCATGCGCAGGATCGCTCGCCAGCTCCTCTTCTTCACGCGCCAGATCGGCGCGTTCGGTATCGGACTGGGAGCTGACCGAGACATATTCACCAGCAGCCATCGAGGAAGCACCGGCCGCCAATCCGGCGACGCCGGCAATCAGGATCGCTTTGGCATCCGCGCCGGCCGCCGCGACACCAAGGAGCAGACTGGCCGTGGACACAATGCCATCGTTGGCGCCAAGCACTGCCGCCCGAAGCCAGCCGATCCTTGTCGTCCGGTGCATTTCAGGATGCCTGCTCGGCGATCCGGCGCGCATTTCAAGTCCTTTCAGAACTGAAACAGCGTCAGGCCCAGCCCCAGGCTGGTCTGCCGCTGGTTGTAATCAAGCAGGGTCTCGCCATAGCCGTGGAACAATTGCGCATACCAGCGCAGCCCGGCCGGTTGATCGGAAAATACCGGGTAGGTCCAGTCAAGCTGAACCGAGCCTCGGCTGGCCGACTTGAGATTGGTGCGCAAGGTCAGGGCGAGCGTAGAAGTGCCTGGCGTCCAGGCCATGTTGACCTCACCGCGCCCGATGTAGTCCGCAAGATCCGGGTTGTCATCCTTGCCCTGCACCCGGATTCGTTGATTGCCGCGTATCTGAAGGCTGAAGTCTCCATGTTCGAAACCGGCGCCCAGGGTGATCCGGTTCCAGCTGCGGGAAAGCGGATCGGTTTGCCCGTTCGACTGATGGGCAAAGCCCAGCTGAAGCATGCGCAGGTTCCAGCCCAGGGGCAGCTTCCCGAACGTCTCGGGAACCGGCACGACATAGATCAGTTCCGGCTGATAGTCGGTGCTGCGGAAGGGCGCGGAATCGGCTGAGTCCCACACTTGCCAAAGCGAGCGCTGGGTGTAGGCAGCCCACAGGTCGGCGCCCGGCAAGAAAAGGTCTTCGACAACCTTGGCCCGTAAGGAAATTTGTAATTTGGCCTCGATGCTGCGGTAGTCGTTATTGGCTGCACCTGCCTGCTGCGTCGGACTATGCGGCGCCCGGTTAATGTTCGTGGTGTAGCGAAAAGGCAGAAGGAAGTTGGGCAGATAGGTTCGAACGACAAAGGTATTGCGCTTGTCGGTTGGCCCCAGCTCCCAGGTTTTCGACATCACCGACGATTCGCGCCGGCTGTCGCTGGTGGCCACCTGGGCATCGACCTGAGCATCGCTGACCACCTCGCTTCCGGCTTTCAATCGCTTGTAGGCATTGTCGTAGCAGGCCAGTCGCAGGCGGTCATCCGCTTCACCTGCACATCCCACCAGTGGCTCCGCTGACATGACAAAGCCTGGCAACGAGGCCAGTACAACCACAACCATCTTCTTGTTCATACGTCCTCGATGCCTCACCTGCCATTTCGGCAGTTGGCACCAAGGCTACTCTCGCCCGGCCCAGCGTCTGTTCGCCAGCGCACATAGCAGGGCAAAATGAATCGGCCAAATTGAAACCGCAACTTGACCAAGAGCGAACCAGCACTGCAAATCAAGGCAGGTAATCTGTCACCGCGAGCTAAATGTTCGGCTTTATCTTGCCAAGACGAATTTCACTGTTAAAATGCGCCCCGCCTCGCGCTGTGACAACCACTCGCAGCATTGGTCTCTAGTTCAGAAACCCGAGCGCAATGTATCTGACAGTATTTTGACGGTAGCAAGTAGTTCGAACCGGAAAAAGCAGCGTAACCGTGATCTGTATAGCGTTTACTTTGACTCGTCAGGAGCACCAGGTTGCCCATGTGGCTCAGTGGTAGAGCACTCCCTTGGTAAGGGAGAGGTCGGCAGTTCGATCCTGCCCATGGGCACCACGCTTTTTTGCCGCAACGCGGCGCCGAGTCTGCTTATTTGACCGGCTGTAGCCCGCTCTGCTTGAGCGCGGCAAGAAACTCAGCGAAATTCGCTTCCCGAACTGAAATTGCACTCAAGGTGTCACGCAGGTTGAATACGCCGAGGTCGCCTTCACCTGCCTGGCCATATCCCTTGCCGTTGGCGGATCCGCCAGCTTGCGAGTGGGACGACTTGGAAGTTGAAACTGACATTTTTTCGGGTTCTCCTGATTCGGTGACTCCATTGTGCCCAAATAGAAAAAATGTCAGCGTGATCAAATTCACAGTGCGCTTCACGCCAAGATCAATTCTCTGCCTTGCCTCGCTTTTCCAGCGGGAAACCCCCTCTTCCTGATCAGACGACTCCGACAGACTGCCGGCCCCATCTGTCACAAGTGGAAGCTTCAGGCCGGAATCCCGAGTACGACGTGGCTGGCCTTGATCAGGGCACAAGCCGAAACCCCTGGCTTCAGGCCAAGCTCAAGGACCGCATCGTTGGTAACCACAGCGTGAACCAGTGTGCCACCGCCCAGCTTGATGCTGACATCGCTGTTGACGGCACCTTTCTGCACGCTGTCGACCGTACCGGCCAGCTGATTGCGCGCGCTGAACTTCACACCACCTTCGCCGGCCAGCACCATCACCCACGGCGCCTTGACGTAGGCAATGGCCGGCTTGCCAACCGCCAGGCCGAGCGAAGCGACGCTGCCCTCGGTCACGATGGCGACAATGCGGTCGCCGCCGGGCATGGTGATCTCGACTTCGGCATTGACCTTGCCATCGACCAGGGCACTGATGGTGCCTTCGAATACATTGCGGGCGCTGATCTTCATTTCGTTCTCCTTGAACCGTTGTTGGACTGGCCCGGTTTTCGCTATATATGAAACGGTATAGCGAAAAACTCAGGCACATCGACAATCTAGCGAACACCGTTGCGCCTATTCAACCATAGCGCAGCACTGAAAACCGCAAATTTTCGATGAAAACACGGGTAGTTACGCTATCGTTATATACGTAACAACATAACGTAGCAAAGGCGACAAAATGGAACAAATCGCACATCGTCTGCGCAGCAAACTGGAAGTCGATACCGAGTTCGGCAGTTTTCTCGGCGACACGCGCATCCGCCTGCTCGAAGCCATCGAGAAGCATGGCTCGATCTCTCAGGCCGCCAAGGCCGTGCCGCTCTCCTACAAGGCGGCGTGGGATGCCATAGACATCATGAACAACCTGGCCGACCAGCCGCTGGTTGTTCGCTCGACCGGCGGCAAGAACGGAGGCGGCACGCTGCTGACCGAGCATGGCAGGAAGACCGTCGCCCTATACCGGGCACTGGAGGCCGAATATCAGGCTGCGCTTGACCGCCTGTCGGCAAGCCTGAACGATGGTCAGGCAAGCGACTTCCAGCAGTTCCGCCAGTTGCTCCGGCGGATGTCGATGAAGACCAGCGCCCGCAACCAGTTTGCCGGGCAGATTGTTGGCTTGCGCGAAGGCCATGTCGATTTTGAAGTGCGCCTGAAGCTCGATGCCGAGAACGAACTGGTCGCCGTGATTACCCGCGAATCGGCCGAAACACTGGAACTGGCCATCGGCATGGAGATCAGTGCGCTGGTCAAGTCTTCGTCTGTCCTGCTCCTGACCGACCGTAATCTGCGCACCACGGCCCGCAACCATCTGTGGGGCGAAATCACCCGCATCCATGACGGCCCGGTCAATTCGGAAATCACCCTCGCCCTGCCCGGGGGGCGCAGCGTCTGCGCTGTCGTCACTCACGACAGCATGGAAAAACTGGGCCTCGCTGTCGGCGAACAGGCCTGCGCCGTGTTCAAGGCTTCTGCCGTCATTCTTTGCCTCTACGCCTGAAAGGAGCTTCACCATGAAAACTCGCCTGTTTTTCGCGCTGACCGCAGCCTGTATTGCAACCGCCCAGGCCGACGAAGTTCAGGTCGCCGTGGCAGCCAATTTCACCGCGCCCATGCAACAGATCGCCGCCCAGTTCGAGAAAGAGACCGGTCACAAGGCCGCGCTCTCCTTCGGTGCGACCGGCAAGTTCTATGCCCAGATCGTCAATGGCGCGCCATTTGACGTGATGCTCTCGGCCGACGACGAAACGCCGGCCAAACTTGAAGTCAGCGGCCAGGGTGTTGCCGGCAGCCGCTTCACCTACGCTATCGGCAAACTGGTGCTGTGGTCGGCCAACCCGGATCTGGTCGATGCCAAGGGCGAGGTGCTGAAAACCGGCAATTTCAAGCATCTGGCGCTGGCCAATCCGAAGACCGCTTCGTATGGCACGGCGGCGGTCGAAGCGATGACCAAACTCGGCTTGCTGCCCAGCCTGCAAGCGCGCTTCGTGCAGGGCGAAAACATTTCCCAGACCCAGCAGTTCATCCTCAGTGGCAATGCCGAACTCGGCTTCGTCGCCCTGTCGCAAGTCATCAAGGACGGCAAGATCGGCAGCGGTTCCGCCTGGATGGTGCCGGCCAACCTGTACCAGCCTATCCAGCAGGATGCGGTGCTGCTCGTCCGCGGCAAGGACAAGCCGGCGGCCGCAGCACTGCTTGCCTACCTGAAAGGCGACAAGGCGCGCAGTGTGATCAAGGCGTTCGGCTATGACCTGCGCTGATATGCCGGTTCCGAGCCACGCCTCTGCCGGGCTGCGGAAAAGACAGGTCGGCGCACCCGTCAACTGGCAACAAGACCTGCCTGAAGGCTGGCGCCCCAGTGTTGTCGAAGCACTGGATTTCACTGAGTTTCGTGAATATGAAATGCCAGCCTGCCGCACGCTGGGGCACGACGAAGAAGGCGAACTATGCTTTTACGCCCACCGTTTCACGCTGACCGAAAGCCGTTCGGACGACGACGAGGATTTCTACGAGATTGTCGCCTACAGCGAAACGGTTCGCGGCTGGCGGCTGCGCGATGGCCGCTGGCTGATCTACCGGATCGTACAGAACGGTGACGATGGAGCTTCTGGCCACGGCTTCTACAGTTTTTCAGAGCAAGCACCCCGTTAAGGTCAGGCAATGAATATCACCATCACCAGATCTCGGCGCCCAGACGGATTGCCTGACCCGCACTTCGCCATCACCTCCACCCTGTGTAAACTGCACCCACTGTCCGCTCGCCAATAACCATGGAAACCGCCGCGTACTCCGCTGACCTCGCCGCCATCTGGTTGACCCTCAAGCTTGCTACAGTGGTCACCGTGCTACTGCTCATGATCGGCACACCCATCGCCTGGTGGCTGGCCAGAACGCGCTCGGCCTTCAAAGGCATGGTTGGCGCCATCGTCGCACTGCCGCTGGTCCTGCCACCGACCGTACTTGGCTTCTACCTACTGATCACCATGGGCCCGAACGGGCCGATCGGACAACTGACCCAATCGCTCGGCCTTGGCCTGCTGCCTTTCACCTTCCCCGGCCTGGTCATTGCCTCGGTTTTCTACTCACTCCCCTTTGTCGTGCAGCCGATCCAGAACGCCTTTGAAGCGATCGGCGACAGGCCGCTGGAAGTTGCCGCCACACTGCGCGCCAGCCCATGGGATACCTTCTGGTCGGTCGCCGTGCCGCTGGCCAAGCCGGGGTTTGTCTCCGGGGCGATCCTCGGCTTTGCCCACACGGTGGGTGAATTCGGCATTGTGCTGATGATCGGCGGCAACATTCCAGAAAAGACCCGTGTGGTATCGGTCCAGATCTACGACCACGTCGAAGCGCTCGAATACACGCAGGCGCACTGGCTGGCCGGCGGCATGGTGCTGTTCAGCTTCATCGTCCTGATGGCGCTCTATACCTTCAACCCGGCCAGGCGAAAGACGGCATGAGCATTCAGATATCAGCCAGATTCCGTGTTGATCGCGGCAGCTTCAATCTTGATGTCGACCTGTGCCTGCCGGGCAGCGGCATCACCGCCCTGTTCGGCCACTCCGGCTCGGGCAAGACGACCTGCCTGCGCGCCATGGCCGGGCTCGAGCGGGCACCGGCAGGATATTTCGCCCTTGGCAACGAAGTCTGGCAGGATGAATCGCGCGGTCTATTCGTCCCCCCGCACCAGCGCGCCCTGGGCGTCGTTTTCCAGGAAGCCAGCCTGTTCCCGCACCTTTCGGTACGCGGCAACATGGAGTTCGGGCATAAACGGGCCACACCGAACGGCGCCAATTTTTCGCTGCAGGAAATTGGCGACTTGCTCGGCATCGCCCACCTGCTCGATCGATCACCCAAGCAGCTTTCCGGCGGCGAACGCCAGCGGATCGCCATTGCCCGCGCCCTGCTCGCCGCGCCGAAAATCCTGCTGATGGATGAGCCACTGGCCGCGCTCGACCTCAAGCGCAAGCTGGAAATCCTGCCCTATCTGGAACGCCTGCACCGCGAGCTGGCTATCCCGATCATTTATGTCAGCCATGCACCCGATGAGGTCGCCCGCCTGGCCGACCATCTGGTCCTGCTTGACGAAGGTCGTGCGGTTGCCAGCGGCGCGCTCAATCAGGTGCTCAGCCGCATCGACCTGCCGGCCGCCTTCGCCGACGATGCCGGCGTGGTCATCGAAGCCTCTGTCGCCGAACATGAGGCCGACGAACTGACGCGCCTTGAATTCCCCGGCGGAGCCATCTACGTCTCGCGCCGCCACGAACCGGTCGGCACCTTCCTGCGCTGCCGCATCCACGCCCGTGACGTCAGTCTGGCGCTGGTTCCGCAAATGCAAAGCAGCATCCTAAATTGCGTCAACGCCGTCGTTGTCGATCTGGCACCGACCGATACGCCGGGGCATGTGCTGGTCAAACTTGATGTTGCCGGCGAACCGCTGCTCGCCCGCATTACCCGCCGTTCGGCCGAAAAACTGGATATCCGTCCCGGCCTGGCCCTGCGTGCCCAGATCAAGGCTGTTGCCCTGCTCGCCTAACCGCCCCCTGCTTCCTTGGCCGGCCACACTTCGTTGGCTTTTGGCATGTCCTGATGCGGTTATATCTTTTCCGGTTATACACATTACCCGCAGGCTAAGGAATGTCACACCGGGAAGCAGAGCCCAAAACATGAGTGCAGGCCATCTGCCTCCAGACCCCCGAGAAAAAAACGTCAAAGAAATTGAATTAGTGACATATTTAACACTAAAGTAATAACTACACTTGCATTTGGAAAAGCACTACGGGAAAATTCTCGCTGACCGATGAATTCATCAAAAATATAATATTCAATTGTCATTCGGCGAACAGGGAAGAAACATGAAGCGAGCGACATTGTGCATCGCCATTCTGGCGGCCTTCAATCCGTGCAGCCATGCGGCGGGCGACAGCTTGGACGAACTGAGTCTGGAAGACCTGGTCAAGACCGAAGTCACCTCCGTCTCCCGCAAGAGCCAGAGCCTCAGCGATGTCGCAGCCGCCGCTTTCGTCATTACCGCCGAAGACATTCGCCGATCCGGCGCCCAGGCCCTGCCCGACGTGTTGCGCATGGCACCGGGCATCGAAGTCGCCCAGATCGACAACGGTCGCTACGCCGTGACCGCCCGCGGTTTCAATGGCCGCTTCGCCAACAAGCTGCAAGTGCTGGTCGATGGCCGCAGCATCTACCACCCGATGTTCTCCGGGGTCATGTGGGAACTAGACCCGATCCCGCTCGACGACATCGAACGCATCGAGATCATTCGTGGTGCCGGCGCGGTAATGTGGGGCGCCAATGCGGTCAATGGCGTGATCAACATCATCAGCAAGCACAGCCGAACCCAGACCGGGGGAGCCGCCAATCTGACTGTGGGAACTCAGGGCTATGGCAATGTCTATGCCCGGATAGGCCAGTCCCTTGATGAGAAAACGAGCTTCAAACTTTCCGTCCAGGGCCGCTATGCCGAGCCTTCGACGCAACTCGACAGCCGCCAGGATGCTGAGGATCGCCTCAAGAATGGCGTCGTCGATTTCCGTTTCGACCGTGACCTCGGGGCCGGCAGTGACCTGGCCATCTGGGCCAACGCCTCCCGTTCGACACTGGGCGACCTATGGCGGATCAAGCCTGAAAATATTGGCGGGAGCATCGCTCTAAGCCCATTGAGTTTTATGCAACGCCTGCACAGCGAAAGCCTGATCGGTCGCTACCGCTGGCTGAGCAATGCCGGCATCGAATCTTCGTTGCAGCTATCCGGCAGCAAATCGGGCATCGAAATCACCGACTTTATCGACGAATCGCGCACCACCTTCGACCTCGACTATCTTGGGCGCTACGCTTTTGGATCACATGACGTCCAATGGGGAGTAGGCCTGAGGAATTCTTCGGACGAGGTTACCGCCTCCGGGAGCTACCTCCAGATCCAGAATCCCAGCTTCATCCATCGCACCAGCGGCATTTTCGTACAGGACGATTGGACGCTGATTCCCGAACATCTCAAGCTGGGCCTCGGCCTGCGCTGGGATAAAGCCACCCGTAACGACAGCAGCTATTCACCCCATGCCACCCTGCTGTGGACACCGTCGCGGACGGATAGCGCCTGGCTGAAATATGCACGAGCACCACGCACCGCGGCGCGAGCGGAACAAGACGTCTCAGTATTGGCTGGATTAACCGTTCAGCAAACACCGTTCGGCAACCTGCCGATCGTCCAATACGCGCGCCCCAGTGGTCAAGGCCTGAATGCGGAAAAAGCCGAAGGCCTCGAACTCGGTTATCGCAAGCAATTTTCCAACACCGTCAGCGCCGACATGACAGCCTATCGCTATCGCTACACCAATCTGCGTAGCGGCAGCCAGTCGGCGTTAATTGGTTGCAACAATGCCTTTCTCTTCATTCCCATTCCCGGCATGCAGGTCGATCCTGCTCGCTGCCCGGGCATTCTCTCCGGCCAGATGGTTCTGCTGCAGGAAATGCAGGCTGTCAATGGGCTCGCCGGCTGGAGCACAGGGCTTGAGCTGTCTGCGGAGTGGCTGGTGACCCCGAACTGGCGCCTGCAGTTGTCCTACAGCTGGAGCAAGCTCAACATGGACGAGGGCAAGGACCAGATTTCAAACGCCGATGCCCAGATGACCGAACGCGCCAAGCCCCGCGAGACGGCATCCCTGCGTTCGCAATGGAATCTCACCACCAGCCAGCAACTCGACCTCTGGCTACGCGCCATGTCCAGCTACGAGCGGGTCAATATCACCGATGCAACGCCGACCGCGTCGACCGAGCCAAATTACGTTCGCATCCCCGGCTATGTCACGCTCGATCTGCGCTATGGCTACCGAATCAACAAGGATCTCGAAGTCGCTTTGATCGGCCGCAACCTGATTGGCGCCCGGCGTATGGAATACCTCTCCGACTACATCCCGACGATCGCCAACGAAATCAAGCCATCAGTCATGTTCACCACCCGCTGGAGGTTCTGAGTCAGCCATGACCTTCGGCAAGCTCCGCCGTCTTGCAGCCCTGGTGACTTGTTCGCTGGGTTTGCTGCTGGCCGTTCCAACCTCTTTCGGTGAAGTCGCCTCGGAAGGTCAGCTCAAGGCTGCCTATCTGGTCAATTTCCTGAAATACATCGAATGGCCGGGAACCCGCACTACCGTAACGATCTGTCTGTTCGGCCGCGACAGCCTGGGCCCCTATCTGGCGAACTATGAAGGCCGGCAGATTGGTGGCCGCGAGTTGCGCATCCGCAAGGTCAATAGCCCGGAACAGCTTGCCGACTGCCAGGAACTATTCATTCCCGAGACCGAGGAAGCGCGGGCTGGCGCCGTCCTGCGCTGGGTAGACAAACAGGCCATCCTGACGGTCAGCGATTCGGAAACTTTCGCCCGTGACGGAGGGGCAATTGCCTTGATCCGCACCGACGGGCGTCTGCAATTCGACGTCAATGCCGACGCCCTCAACCGGGCCAATCTCAAAGCCAGTTCGCAAATGTTGCGCCTTGCCCGCCAGGTGACCGGGGGCGCGCGATGAATATCAACGACCTGCCCATCCGCCGGCGACTGGCGTTGATCCTGGCCGTCTCGCTTGGCCTCAGCCTGTTGCTGACCTCGCTGTTCTTTGCCGTCAGGCAGATCGACCATCGCCGTGATGCCAAATTGACCGAACTGCGCTCGATGGCGGAGGTGATCGCCTTCAACGCGACGGCCGTGGTCGAATTCCAGGACATCGGTGGCGCCGAACGCCTTTTCAGCTCCCTTGCACAGCACCCTGACCTTGTCCTGGCCCGAATGTATGGCACCGATAACGGCTTCAACTATCGCTACCAGCACCCGAACACGCCGCAACCTGATTCCAGACACCTCGGCCCGTCGGTTGTCCACGAAGCCAGCAGCATTGCCGACTGGGCTCATATCACGACCATTGTCCCGATCCGGATCAGGAATGATGTCGTCGGTTCGGTCACCTTGACCGCCAGCCTGGAGAAAGTCTGGCGCGATGCGCTCAGTGATTTCCTGACCTTCAGCGCTGCCTCGCTGATTGCCTTCGCACTCGCCCTGGTCATTGCCCAGCGCATGCAGAAGTCCCTGCTGGCAGCACTTGCCGAGCTGACCAGTACGGCGAACCGCGTAGCCGAATCCAAGGATTTCACCGAGCGGGCGAGCAAATATTCAAACGATGAAATCGGCCAGCTTGCCGATGCCTTCAATACCATGCTGGTCGAAATCGCCGACCGCGATCAGGAGCTGACCGAGCACCGCGATCATCTGGAAGACGTCGTCGAATTGCGCACCCAGGAGCTTCGACTGGCCAAGGAAAATGCCGAAGAGGCCAACCGCGCCAAGAGTGCCTTCCTCGCCAACATGAGTCATGAAATCCGCACGCCGATGAACGGCATCATCGGGGTCGCCGACCTGCTCGCTGCCGGCTCGCTGAACGCCCACCAGCAGAGCCAGTTGACCACGCTGCGCAGTTCGGCCGACACCTTGCTGTACCTCCTGAACGACATTCTCGATTTTTCGCGGATCGAAGCCGGTGGGCTGCAACTGGAAAAACTGCCCTTCAGCATCCGCGAAACCATCGAACAGGTGGTTTCGGTTTTCTCGCCAAGCGCCCGCAAAAAGCACCTCGAACTGTGGTTCGACATCGAACCCACGCTGCCGGACTTCATTGTCGGCGACAAGTATCGGTTGGGTCAGGTCATTACCAATCTGGTGAACAATGCCCTGAAGTTCACCGAATCCGGCAGTGTGCGCATTTCCTGCCGTTCGCAACAAGAAAAGAACGGCCTTAATCGTCTGCTGATCGAAATCAGGGATACCGGCATCGGCATCAGCCCCGAGGCACTCGCCGACATCTTCTCCCCCTTCCGCCAGGCCGACAACAGCATGAGCCGGCGTTTCGGTGGCAGCGGCCTTGGCCTGGCCATCGTGCACGATCTGGTTAGCCTGATGGGCGGTGAAATTACCGCGAAAAGCACGCCGGGAAGCGGCTCGACGTTCAGCATCCAGCTGCCGCTCGAAAGCGCCCATCACCTTGGCCGCAATTTGCCTGACTGGATGCCGCAGTTGCGCGGCCGCAAGGTTCTGGTCGTTTCCACCAACGAAGCACGCAGCAGTCACTGGCAGGCCATGTTGCGCTGGGCTGGCATCGAGACGATCCCGGCGCCGGGTTGCGGCGAAGCGCAGGAGATGCTGCGCACAATCAGTCCCGATGCCATCCTCGTCGAGGACAGCCCGTGCTTCCGCATGATGCTCGATCAGGCACGCACGGCACCGCCAATCCCGTTCCTGTTCATCCATAACCAGCAAACGGCGAGTAACGAGGCACCGCTACTCCCCGAATGGATCAAGGGCCAATTGCACACGCCGTTTGGCGACCTGACCCTGTGGACCGAACTTGCCAAACTCTGGGGCCTTGTCACCCTGGAGGAAAAGATGCCTGAAGACGCCGGCCGGCTGCATTTCAACGCCCACGTCCTGATGGTCGAAGACAACGACACAAACCGACTGATTCTCGAACAGATCCTGAGCGCGCTGGGCTGCACCGTACACCATGCACACAATGGCCTGGCTGCCCTTTCCGCCCTCGAAAACGAGCCATTTGACCTGGTATTGATGGATGTCCAGATGCCGATCATGGACGGCCTGACCGCGACACGCAGGATCCGTGAAACAGAAAAGGAACGTCACCTGCCTCGCCAGCTGATCATTGCCCTGACAGCCAATGCACTGGCCGGCGACCGTGAGATGTGTTTGCAGGCCGGCATGGATGACTACATCACCAAGCCGGTGACCATCGGCGGCGTCAGCAAGGCAATCCAGCGCTGGCTCCCGTCGACGCCGGCCGAACCCCCTGCGCTTGCCAGCGCATCGGGCAATCCGGAAAATGCCGTTGCCATGACAGTCATTGACCTGAAGGACCTGCGTGCCAGCCTGGGCGACCAAGCCGACCGGATCATCCCGGTCGTTATCAAGTCGTATCTGAGCGAAGGCGAAAAACATGTGGTTGTGCTGAAGGCTGCCGATCATGCCTTCAATCTCGAGAATGTCACACGCGTCGTGCACAACCTGAAGAGTTCGAGCGCCGCACTGGGTATCAAGCGGTTCTCAGAATTGTGCAAGGAAGTGGAAAAACTGCTGCGAGGCAATGAAGTCGAAGCAGGCAAGGCGTTGTTGCCCCGCATCATTGCAGCCTTCGAAGAAGTCCGCCAGGCGACCGAAACCACACTCGCCGAAATGGCCAAAGGCAAATCATGATCGGCACTGAAATGCCCAGGATCCTGATTGTCGACGACGAGCCAGTGATGCGCACGATCACCGAATCGGTGCTGGCCCAACACGAATTCGACGTGACTACCGTTGCCTCGGCCGAAGAAGCCATCGCCCTGGTCACCCAGGGTTATATCCCCGACCTGCTGCTGCTTGATGTGCTGATGCCTGGCATCAACGGTTTCGAGGCCTGCCGGACTCTGCGTGGCATTGACCGCCTTGAGCACTTGCCGATCATCATGCTGACAGCCCTGGACGATCAGGCATCGATTGATGAAGCCTACCGCTGCGGCGCAACCGATTTCATTACCAAGCCACTCAACATCCCGCTACTGCCGCACCGGGTACGCTACCTGTTGCGCTCGGCCATTGCCTTCAAGGATCTGGTCGATAGCCAGCTCACGCTGATCCATACCCAGCAGATTGCCCATCTCGGCAACTGGACGATGGACCAGAATGGCAATATCACCGCTGCCTCACGGCAATTTCTGGACATCATCGCCGCCTCGCAGTTGCCGGTTTCGGAAAAACGTCTGCTGGCACGAGTCCACCGCGAGGATCGCAGCGCGCTGATTCGCTGCCGCGCCGAAATGCGCGCCGGGCGGCCCTACCAGATCGACTATCGGCTACGCAGCCTGGCCGACGAAAATGCTTGGCACCACGTTCACGAACGCGGTTTCCCCCGATTTGATGATCAGGAGCACTACCTCGGCGCCACCGGCTTTATCCAGGACATTTCCGAGCGGGTTGCCCAGGAAGAGAAAATCCGCCAGCTGGCATGGCATGACCGGATCACCGGCCTGAACAACCGCGACCGCCTGATTGAACTGCTGGAGCGCGATCTCCAGGCCGACAGCAACAAGACGGGCTTGGTCATCCTTTTCATCCACCTCGGCAATCTGCGCGATGTCGCCACTGTCCTCGGCCAGGAAACCGCAGACGCAGCAATTCGCGCTCTCTCCGGCCGTCTCAAGGGCTTGCTCCAGACGCCGCAGGACTGCACCTGTCCGATTAGCAGCGATTGCATGCAGGATGCGAAGCTGGCCCGTTACGACGAGCAGTCCTTTGTGTTGGCCCTGCCCGGCTCGCTGGACAGGGAAACAATCGCCTGCTTTGCCGGCGCAGTGCGCGAGGCCCTCGGCCGCCCGATGCTGCTGCTTGGTGACGAGGTGCTGATCACACCCTTCATCGGGATTGCCTACTACCCGGAAGATGCCTCGGAAACGACAGAACTCTTCCGGCGCGCCATGCTGGTTGCGCTGCACGCGGCTACCAGCAACGGCAGTGCCGTCAGTTTCTTCGATCAGAAGCACGACCATGAAGCCGCCCAGCGCCTGGTACTGGAACGCGGCCTGCGTGTTGCGCTCGACCAGGGCGGTCAATTGCTCCCGTATTTCCAACCCAAGATTTCAGCAACCACCGGCGAAATCATCGGCGCCGAAGTCCTGCTGCGTTGGCAGCACCCGGTGCTCGGCTTCATTACGCCGGACCGCTTCATCCCGTTGGCCGAAGAAGTCGGCCTCATCCACCCGATCAGCGAATGGCTGATCGGCCATGTCTGCGAACTGATCGCCGATTGGCTGGCCATGCGCCAGGAGGTCGGCACGATCAGCATCAACCTGTCGGCCGAGAGCTTCTTCCAGCACTCGCTGATCCAGCTCATCGACGAAGTACTCGTCCGCACCGGTGTTCCGGCCGGCCAGCTGATCATCGAACTGACCGAAAGCGTACTGATGCAGAATGCTGACACCGCGCACCAGGTCATCAGCGAACTGCGCGAACGTGGCATCCGCATCTCGCTCGACGACTTCGGTACCGGCTTTTCCTCACTCGGTTATCTGAGCCGCTTCAGCATCGACGAAATCAAGATCGACCGCTCGTTCGTCACCGACCTCGAAGAACAGGGCAAGAAACGGGCGCTGATCCAGGCCATCATCACGCTGGGCACGGCCCTCGGCCTGAAGGTCGTCGCCGAAGGGGTCGAGACGCAACAGCAGGCCAATCTGCTACGCCAGATGGGTTGCGACATTTTCCAGGGCTTCCTGTTTGCCCGGCCCATGCCGGCCGATGATTTCATTAACTTCCGGTTACCGGCAATCGATTGCGGTGCAAAGAACTGGCAGTCTAGATGAGCCAACGCAAGCCGCCCATCTCCGGCAATTCGACAATTAGCACACTGCTGGCAGCCTTGTTGGTCGCTCTGGTTACACCATGCGCGGCAGCAATTGATGCCATCGATCTTCCGCTCGAAGACCTCCTTAAGGTCAATATCGTCTCAACGCCGAAATTTGCCGAAAACCCGGACCAGATTCCCTCCGTCGTCTCGATTCTGACCAGCGAGGATATTCGCCTCTATGGCTGGCGAACGCTTGGCGATGCCCTGCGCACGCTACAGGGCTTCAACGTCACCGACGACCATACCTACGCCTATGGCGGAGTTCGCGGCATCTCGCAACCCGGCGATTACCGCCCACGCATGCAGATCCTGATCGACGGCATGTCGATCAACGAGAACATCTATTCCAGTGCTCCGGTCGACTCGGCTTTTCCGCTCGATATCGGCCTGATCGAACGCATCGAAGTCATCCGCGGCCCGAGCGCCTCGGTATATGGTGGCGATGCCATGTTCGGCGTGATCAACGTTGTGACCCGCAGCGGCCAGAGCGTGGGTACCGAAGCCAGCCTGAGCCTGGGCAGCGGGGCCAATCGTCGCCTGCGGGCCAGTTGGGGCGGCCAGGTCGGCGGCAACGATGTGCTGATTTCGGCGACCGGTTTCAACGTCAATGGCCATACCCTGGCCTTCAATGACGTCAATGGCGACGGCAGCTCGCGTGATCTGCATCGGGTTGGCGGCGAGGATGGCGGGCAACTGTTCGTCAAGGTGCGCGGCGACAACTGGCACCTTTCCTTCACCCATGCCAAACGCGACCGCATCATCCCCAACGCCAGCTACGACACCATCGCCGATGACCACAGTCATGTCGAATCGGATACGTATACCCTGCTCGATCTGAGCAAGACCTGGAAATTGAACGCCAGCAACGAACTGCACCAGCGCCTCTATGTCGGCGACTACGGCTACGATGGAGCGTTCCCCTACGACTACTCGGCGGATCTCGGCGACCCGCGAGTCATGAACATCGACAAGGTACACGGCAGTTGGTGGGGCATCGAGCATCACCTGATCAATACCAGCTGGTCAGGACATCGTTTGAACCTGGGTGTCGAATACAAATCCAATTGGCGCCAGAGCCAGATGAATTTCGACCGTGGCTATGGCTGCATCAATGCCGACACGAGCATCAGCGCCACACCTTGCCTGGACGACCACCAGCGTAGCCGGCAGATCACGCTGATGGCCCAGGATGAAATCCAGCTGGGCAACGCCAATCTGCTGACGCTCGGACTGAGCTACGACAATATGGGAAGCCTCGGCTCATTCTGGAGTCCGCGCCTTGGCCTCGTGCATGACGCCGGACAGGCTGGGCTGTTCAAGGTGCTGTACGGCACGGCATTCCGTGTGCCAACGGTCTATGAACGCGCCTACACGACGCCCACCTTCTTCTACGGCAACCCCAACCTGACCCCGGAAAAAATGCGTTCGCTGGAATTTTCGTGGGAGAAGCGCTTCAGCGAGCGCTCCCGCGTGACGGCAACGCTCTACCATTTCCACATCGACAAGATGGTGACAATGGATGCTGACGGCATCGCCGCGAACAGTGCACACACCAACGCCACCGGCCTGGAGATCGAATACGAGCAGCGCTGGAGCAACGGCAGCCGCCTGCGCACCGGCTACACGGTGCAGCACGCCGCGGAAACCAGTCGCAGCTTTGACAACTCACCGCACCAGATGGCCAAGCTCAATCTCGCCGTGCCGACCGGCATTCCCCACCTGATGGCCGGACTGGAAGGGCAATGGATCAGCGCCCGCCAGGCCAATATCGGCTCCGAGCGAATTCCCTCATACACGCTGGCCAACCTGAACTTGACTTACGCACCGCCCGCCAAGCCCTGGGAAGTTGCGCTGGGTATCTACAACCTGTTCGACCATCGCTACAACGACCCGGTCGCCAGCGACACTGTCATGGGTGTCCAGCGCTGGCAGATGCCGCAGCTGGGGCGCACTGCAATGCTCAGGACCACGCTGCGCTTCTAGGGTTTATCGAGTAAGCGGCCCTGCCGGTCGCCGAGGCCGGCCTTCCGGCAAAGCCCCTCAATCCGCCAGTTCAATCTGCCCGCTGATATTGGTCGTCAGCAGACTCTCTCCAGCTTCCAGCGGTGCCGATGCAGCTTCGGCCAGCATTGCCCCGCGTGCCGCATGCATCATCGGCATCGGCATGCCGCCACCCTGCTGGATGTTGAGCTGCTTGATCTTCCAGCCCTTGCCCAGTTGCTCGGCAACCACGGCCGCCCGGCTCTGGAAGGCGCGAATCGCTTCGCGCGTCGCTTCATCTTCGACCTGGCGCCGGGTCTCCGGCGAGGGCATCTGGTTGACTGTGCCGACCGCGAGGCGCATCTGCTGCAGTTTCCCCAGCAATTCCGAAACGGCACTCAGGTCTTTCGATTCGATCAGCAGTTCGCTGCGCATGCGCCAGCCATCGATTTTCTGGGCCTGGCCATAGACCGGATAGGTCGACTGATTGCCGCTCTTGACGGTGACGCCGGCTTTGGCACGAATCACTTTCAGGGCTTCGGCAATATCGGCATTGACGCGCCTGGCCAGCTCGGCCGGGTTGTTGCCGTTGGCTTCGCTAAAGACGCTGGCCCGCACCATGTCATTCGGTGCCGGCCGGCTGGCCTCGGCAGAAAGATCAATCAAAGCGCCGGCGTGAGCAGTGGCAGTAGCGAAACAGCCCGCCAGCAAGGTAGTCAGAATACGGTTCATTGGACTTCCTTATCCTGCAGCCGCCCGTAGATCACGAGCAGCACGAAGCCGAGCACGATGGTCCGCACGATTCCCATAGTCGAGTTTCCTTTCTTCCTTGAGCCAGAAGCCTGGTCAGCCCGCAGCCATCGGCTGCGTAAGGATATTAACGCTGCGAAATGACAAGCGTTGGCGCCGAAGGGTAAAGATTTGTTGCCGTGAAATTCCGGACAAACAAAGCAGATCAGGAGACCGCCTCGCGTTCCGCGAGAAAATCCATCAGCACCCTCACCCGATGCGGAATGTGCCGGTTGCTGGGCAGCATGGCGTAGATACCGAGTTCCGGAATCGGGAAATCAAGCAGTATCTCCTCGACCCGACCTCCGGCAAGATAGGTATCGGCGATGAAATCCGGCTGGCAGGTAATGCCCAGCCCCTGTGCCGCCGCTTCGGTCAGCACGTCGCCGTTGTTGGCATTGAGGCGGCTGCGCACATGGAAGCTCTCGAGCACGCCCTCCACCATGAACTGCCAAACCTGGCTGCTGCCGGCATTGGTATAGCCCAGGCAGATGTGATGCGCCAACTCGGCGGGATACTGCGGCCGTCCGTGGCGAGCCAGGTATTCCGGCGAAGCGAGCACCAGCATGCGGCTCGTCCCGATCTTGCGTGCCACGTCGCCGGACTCCAGCCGGCGGGTGATGCGGATCGACAGATCGATGCCCTCCTCGATCAGGTTCACCCGGCGGTCGCTGTAATCCATGTCGAGCACCACCTCCGGGTAGCGCTGCGAAAAGTCGAGCAGCACCGGGGCAAGGCGCTTCAGGCCATAGCTCAGCGGCAGGCTGATCCGGATATTGCCGCGCGGCGTCAGGCGCTCTTCGGCAACACCGGTTTCAGCCGCTTCAACCAGATTGAGGATAACCCTGCACTTTTCCAGGTAGGCGGTGCCGCCCGAGGTTAGTGTCAGACGGCGGGTGCTACGCGCCATCAGCTTGACGCCGAGATGTGCCTCCAGTGCGGCAATTTGCCGGGTAACGACGGAACGAGCGACGCCCAGCTGCTGCGCCACCGCTGAAAAACTGCCGAGTTCGGCGACCCGAACGAAGAGGTGCATCGCATCCAGTCTGTCCATTGTTGCAATATCCGCAATAGTGATTTGCTCATTGTCGGCTATTTCGTTCCAAATTACAGGCATAAAGTGCGTTCATCGACAAAGGAGTTGCAGCAATGACCCAATCCCCAACCAGCTTGTTCGTCCCGCACGGTGCGCCGACCTTTGCGCTCGATCCGGGTGCGGCGGGTGCCGCCCTAAGCACGATAGCCGCCAGACTGCCGCTGCCACGCGCCATTGTCATCGTCAGCGCCCACTGGGATACGGCAGTTCCGACCGTCGGTTTCGCCGAACGTCCCGAAACCATCCACGACTTCTGGGGTTTTCCGGAAGAGCTGTATGCCCTCCGCTACCCGGCCACCGGCTGCCGCGAGGCATCCGGTGAAGTGGTCGCCGCCTTGCAAGCCGCCGGTCTGCCGGTCGCGACCGATGCCAGCCGCGGCCTCGACCACGGCGCCTGGGTACCACTGCGCCTGATGTTCCCCGATGCCGAAGTACCGGTCATTCCGCTCTCCATCCAGAGCCGCGGTGGTCCGGAACAGGCCTACCAGCTCGGTCAGGCGCTGGCACCACTGGCCGCCAAGGGCTTTCTCGTCATCGCCTCCGGCAACGTCACCCACAACCTGCGCGACTACCAGATGGCAGCCATGCGCGGCGGCCAGACACCGGCTTATGTGCGCCAGTTCACCGACTGGCTGGCCGAACGACTTTACGCTAATGACATTGATGCACTGCTTGACTACCGTCGCCAAGCCCCGGGCGGCATGCAGGCCCACCCGAGCGATGAACATTTGCTGCCGCTGTATGTCGCACTCGGTGCTGGCGGTGAAAACGCCAGGGCCGACCGTTTCCATGCCGGCATCGACAACTACGTGATCGCCATGGATGCCTACGCCTTCCAGCCTCAATAAAGGAACCCGACCATGACCTACACCAAAACCGCCAAGGCCCTGCACTGGCTGATGGCCATCCTGCTTTTCGGCCTGCTCGCGCTCGGTTTCTACATGCACGACCTGCCGCTGTCGCCGGATAAGCTGAAGCTCTATTCCTGGCACAAGTGGGCCGGTGTTACGGCCTTTCTGCTGCTGGCTTTCCGCCTGTTCTGGCGCATCACGCATCGCCCGCCAGCCTTGCCGGACAGCATGCCGAAGCCCATGCAGTTCGCCGCCCACGCCGGCCACCTGCTGCTCTATGTGCTGATGATTGCCATCCCGCTCTCCGGCTGGCTGATGAGTTCGGCCAAGGGCTTCCAGACCGTCTATTTCGGCCTGCTGCCCATCCCCGACCTGCTCGACAAGAACAAGGAACTGGGTGACCTGCTGGCCCTGGTGCACAAGAGCCTGAACCTGCTCTTCGTCGCCGTGCTGGCCGGCCACATCGGCGCCGCCCTGAAACACCACTTCATCGACAAGGACGACATCCTGACCCGGATGCTGCCCAAGCACTGACACCAAGGAGAACAGCACATGAAAAAACTCGCCCTCGCCCTGGCCTTCGCCAGCCTGATTCCCGCCGCCCACGCCGTCGAATACACCCAGGTCCAGCCCGAGAAAAGCGCCGTGACCTTCGTCTATAAGCAGATGGGCGTTGCGGTCGATGGCAAGTTCAAGAAGTTTTCCAGCCAGCTGAATTTCGACCCGGCCAAACCGGCGGCCGCCAAGGCCACTTTTGATGTTGAACTGGCCAGCGTCGATACCGGCGCCCCGGAAGGTGATCAGGAAGTTGCCGGCAAGCCGTGGTTCAACACCAAGGCCTTCCCGACTGCCCGCTTCGTTTCCGGCAGCGTCAAGGCGCTCGGCGGCAACAAGTACGAAGTGGCCGGCAAGCTGACCATCAAGGGCCAGACGCAGGATGTCATCGTTCCCGCCACCTTCACTGCCCAAGGCAACACCGCCGTCTTCGATGGTGGCTTCACCATCCGCCGTGCCGATTTCACCATCGGCGAAGGCGCCTGGGCCAAGTTCGACATCGTCGCCAACGACGTGCAGATCAAGTTCCGCATCACCGCTTCAACGAAATAAACCCCAACCCACAACAGGAGAATCACCATGAAAAAACAACTCGCCACCCTCGTCCTCGCCATCGCTGCAGCGGCCCCGGCCCTGGCCGCACCGGAAACCTTCACACTGGACGGCGGCCACAGCTTCCCGCGCTTCTCGTACAGCCACTTCGGCTACTCGGTCCAGATGAGCCGCTTCGACAAGACCACCGGCACCATCATCCTCGACAAGGCCGCCAAGACCGCCAAGCTTGACCTGGTGATCGACACCAAGTCGGTCAGCACGGGTTCAGCCACGTTCAACGAGCACATCCAGGGCGAAGACTTCCTCGACACCGCCAAGTACCCGACCGCCACCTTCAAGTCCACCAAGGTGGTGTTTGAAGGCGACAAGCCGGCCAGCATCGAAGGCAACCTGACCCTGAAGGGCGTCACCAAGCCGGTCACCCTGAAAGTCACCGGCTTCCAGGCAATGCCGCACCCGATGATGAAGAAGGATGCCATCGGCGGCAACGCCACCGTCACCGTCAAGCGCACGGATTTCAACATGGGCAAATACGCACCGTACGTTGGTGACGACGTGACCATCGACATCGCTGTCGAAGCGATCAAGCAGTAACACTATTTAGCTAAGCAATAGGCCGCCCAATAAATGGGCGGCTTTTCCGCTTTTCACATACCAAAGTGAAAGCGCACCCGACCCTGCAGCAGTACGCGGGCCTGCTCTTCATCGCAGACAGCCAGACGATCGAAAATCTCCCGCGCCATTGGCTGGAAAATCGCCATCACGCCCGGGTCGAAATGGCTGCCGGTGTCCTTTTCCAGAATGGCCATTGCCGCGTCAAATCCCATCGGTTCCTTGTAGGGCCGTTTCGAGCAGAGGGCATCGAACACATCGGCCACCGCAAAGATGCGGGCTGCAAGCGGGATATCCGCGCCGGCCAGTTGCCGTGGATAACCCGAGCCATTCCATTTTTCGTGATGCCCGGCGACGACGGCATGCGCGCCATCCAGCCAGCCCATGCCAGTGACGATCTCCTCGCCCTGGCTGACATGGGTTCGCATGATGGCGAATTCAGCATCGTCGAGTTTTCCCGGCTTGAGCAGGATGGTGTCGGAAATGCCAATCTTGCCAACATCGTGCAGGAAGCTGCCGGCAATCAGCGACTGCATTTCGTGTCCCTTCAAACCCATCTTTTCACCGATCCGGGCGGCGATCCACGCTACACGGTAGTTGTGCGTGCCGGTATCCGAATCCCGCTTGGCGATTGCCCGGCCAAGTGCTTCCATCATCGAGATATGCGAATCGAGGACTTCGCGCGCCTTGCGCTCGTTGTCCGCCGAGAGGTGAACCACGACCGGATAGATCGCAGTGCCGCACAGAAGCGAAGCGAGAACGACCATCAGTGCCACCGACAGCGCGTTGGCCTTGATCTGATCCTGTTGCCAGGCCGGAACGACACGAATACCTTCGAAGTAGCCGGTAATACTCCCTGCAGACTCAGTCCGCAAAGGAACAAAGATTCGCATCACCCATCGGCCATCCCCAAGTTTCAGGCTTTCATACGAGGCAGTGGTGTAAGTCGGGCGGCCATGTTTCGGCACTTGTGTCTCGACTGCCTCCCCTTGTTCGGTCGTCGATTCGGCCAGTTTTTCGCCATGCCGATCATAGATTTCGGCGATATCGAACAGCCCGCCGACGATCGTGCGAACTGCCTCGACAGCGTGCGCCTTGGCATCTGACTGATCGAGTTCAACCGCATCAAAATAGCCAAGCAGTCGCCGCGATTCTTCCATGGCCAGGGAAACCGTACTTTCTTCGGCGTTCTCTTGGGCAACAAACCAGGCAACCGGGCTGGCTATGGAAGCCAGCAGGATACTGACTGCAGCAATCCGGACGGCAGTTCGTTTGTTGAACGGGTTCATGCGTCGCTCATCTCTCCATATTATTTGACATTAATACCAGAAATACCAATTAAAGACTACAAGACTGGGTGATATTTCTTTAAGGCTGGCTTAATCAAGGCGGCATAGACTGTCAGCTCGGATATTCGTGAGTAAAGTCATGTCGGTACCTTATCGTTGCTTGCTGCTACCTCTCTTCGCTTTCATCGGCTACGCCACCGCGGGTGAACCGCTTGTGCTCCAGCCTGCCCAGATCAAGGCGCTGGGCATCGAGACCGCCAGCGCAAGCCAGAATGGATCGGCAGGCGGCCTGTTACCGGCCCGGGTACTTGTTCCCAACGAACAGATGCGGGTCGTTGCCGCACCGGTCAGTGGCATGGTCGAGATGCTTGCCGTCGCACCAGGTTCAAGCGTCAAACGTGGCCAGGTAGTGGCCCGGCTGGCCAGCCCGCAAGCACTGGAATTACAGCGCGATGCGTTGCAGGCAGGCAGCCAGGCCGGCCTGTTGCAACAAAGCCTGAAGCGGGATGAACAACTTTTTGCCGAAGGCCTGATTGCCGAATCCCGGCTGCAGGCCACCCGAGCAGCTGCAGCGCAAGCATCAGCCCAGGCCAGCGAACGGCGCCAGGGACTGACCATGGCCGGCGTCGCCCCTGGCAAACTGGGTGGCCCGCTGGCACTGACGGCCGCCATCGACGGTGTGGTGCTGGAACAAGGTGTCCAGCTTGGCCAGCGCGTCGAAAGCTCGGCACTGATCTACCGCATCGCCAAGCTTTCTCCACTGTGGGTGGAAATTCAGGCTCCGGTTGAAGTCGCCGCGAGCTTGCGTGAGGGCAATCCGATCAAGATTGCGCACAGCGATGTCGTCGGCAAACTGATTTCCATCGGCCGCGCGGTCGATGCGGCCAGCCAGACAGTGCTGCTGCGCGCCGAAGTCAGCAAGGGGGCGGAAACCTTGCGCCCTGGACAGGTGATCGAAGTCGAAATCGCCGGCACCAACGGGGCTCAGCAACGCCTGCCTGCCTCGGCACTTGCGCGCAACGAGGGCGCCACGGTCACCTTCGTACAAACCGCCAGCGACAACAAGGGCGTGACCTTCGAAGTCCGCCCGGTGCGCGTCATCACGCAGGGCGGCGACAGCGTCACGGTCGACGGTATCAAGCCGGGTGAAAAGGTCGCCATCAAGGGCGTTTCCGGCTTGAAAGCCATGCTGACCGGCGTCGGTAAAGAATAATGCTCGCCGCACTGATCCGCTTCTCTCTGACCCAGCGCCTGCTTCTGCTGGTCCTGACGGTCATGCTGATCGGGGCCGGCGTGCAGGCCTTTCTTGGCCTGCCCATCGACGCCTTCCCTGACGTTTCCACGACGCAGGTCAAGATCATCCTGAAAGCGCCCGGCATGACGCCGGAAGAGGTGGAAACCCGCCTCGCGGTTCCGGTCGAGCAGGAAATGCTCGGCATTCCGCACCAGCGCCTGCTGCGCTCGGTTTCCAAATACGCGCTGACCGACATCACCATCGATTTCGAGGACGGCACCGACATCTACTGGGCGCGCCAGCAGGTCGGCGAACGGCTGGCTTCGGCCATGGGCAACCTGCCGCCCGGTGCGACTGGCGGCATGGCACCGATCACCACACCGCTTGGCGAAATGTTCATGTTCACCATCGAGGGTGACCTGTCGCTGGCCGACAAGCGCGCCCTGCTCGACTGGGTCATTCGGCCGCAACTGCGGACCATTCCCGGTGTCGCCGACGTCAATAGTCTGGGTGGCGAGGTCCGTACCTTTGAAGTTGTTCCCAATCCGACGCTGCTCGCGGCGCGCGGTCTGGCATTGAAGGATTTGCAGGCGGTACTCGAAGCCAATAACCGCAACGACGGTGCCGGCCGCCTGAACGATGGCGAGGAAGCCCTGCTGGTTCGGGCCGAAGGCGCCATCAAGACCATTGAAGATGTCAAAACCATCGTCCTTCAGGCCAAGGACGGCATGGTCGTCCGCATCGCCGATGTCGCCGACGTTCGCTTCGGTGCCCTGACCCGCTACGGCGCGGTGACCAAGAGCGGCCAGGGTGAAGCCGTCCAGGGGCTGGTCCTCGGCCTGCGCGGGGCCAATGCACAGAGTGTGGTCGATGGCGTCAAGGCGCGTCTCGCCGAAATCGCGCCGACCCTGCCGCCGGGGGTCACCATTGAAGCTTTCTACGACCGCAGCAATCTGGTCCAGCGCGCCGTCGGTACCGTCTCGAAGGCGCTACTCGAAGCCATCGTGCTGGTCGTTCTGCTGCTGCTTGCCTTCCTCGGCAACCTGCGCGCCGCGCTGGTCGTCGCCCTGATGTTGCCGCTATCGGCACTCGCCACCTTCATCCTGATGCGCTCGGCCGGGCTCTCTGCGAACCTGATGAGCCTGGGTGGTCTGGCCATCGCGATCGGCATGCTGGTCGATGCGGCCGTGGTGGTCGTCGAGAACGTCGAAAGCCAGCTGGCTGACGCCCAGGAAAACCTGCCGACCCTGCACCTGATTTTCCGCGCCGCCCGCGAAGTCGCTTCGCCAGTCACTTCCGGCATCATCATCATCATCATCGTCTTCCTGCCACTGCTCACCCTGCAGGGGCTGGAGGGCAAGATGTTCGGGCCGGTGGCGCTGACCATCGTCTTTGCGCTGGCTTCCTCGCTGCTGCTGTCGCTGACGGTCGTGCCGGTGCTCGCCTCCTACCTGATCAAGCGTGGCGTGCATCACGAGCCATGGCTGGTCAAGAAGCTGGCCGCCATTTATGACCGGGTACTGAGCTCGGCCCTGGCCCGCAGCCGGACTTACCTGATCGGCGCAGGCATCGCACTGGCTGCCGCCGCCGGTGCCTTCATGCTGCTCGGCAAAAGCTTCATGCCGACCATGGATGAAGGCGACATCATCATGCAGCTGGAAAAGCTGCCATCGATCGGCATCGACCAGACCATCGCCATTGACACCCGGGTCCAGCAGGCCATCCTGGCGCAAGTACCGGAAGTGAAAGCCATCGTTGCCCGTGCCGGCTCCGACGAACTTGGCCTCGACCCGATGGGCCTCAACCAGACCGACACCTTCATGGTCCTCAATCCACGTGACACCTGGCGCAAGCCGGACCCCGCTTGGCTGGCCGACCAGTTGCGTGCCGTGATGACCGACTTCCCCGGTATCGGCTTTTCCTTCACGCAACCGATCGACATGCGGGTTTCGGAAATGCTGACCGGCGTACGCGGCGATCTGGCCATCAAGGTCTTCGGGCCGGATCTGGCGACACTCAACAAGCTTGCCGTCGATATCGAAAATACCGTCAAGAAGGTGAATGGCGCCGAAGACACCTTCACATTGAAGAACGACGGCGTGCAGTACCTGAAGATTGCCGTCGACCGTCTGGCTGCCGGCCGTTTCGGGCTGAACGTCGACGATATCCAGAATGATCTGAAGGCCCTGCTCGAAGGCCGCAATGTCGGCACCGTGATCCAGCAGGGGCGGCGCGTTCCGGTCGTCCTGCGCGGCCCGGAAAGCCTGCGCGCCTCGCCGGCCGATTTCGAAGCGCTGCGACTGACCCTGCCCAGCGGTGGCAGCGTGCCCTTGGCCAGCGTTGCCCGCATCGAGCGCATCGATGGCCCGGTCAAGGTGGACCGCGAGAATGCCCAGCGCTACGTGGTGATCCAGTCCAATGTTCGCGACCGCGATCTGGTCGGTTTTGTCGAGGACGCCAAGGCGGCCGTTGCCCGCGAGGTCAAGCTGCCGCAGGGCTATCGGCTGGCCTGGGGCGGCCAGTTCGAAAACCAGCAACGCGCGGCTGCTCGCCTGATGGTGGTCGTGCCGGTGGCGCTGGCACTGATCTTCTTCCTGCTTTTCTCGACCTTCCGTTCCGTGCGGCAAGCCCTGCTGGTCCTGTCCAACGTTCCGTTCGCCATGATCGGCGGCGTCTTTGGCCTGCTCATTTCGGGCGAATACCTGTCGGTTCCGGCCTCGGTTGGCTTCATTGCCCTGCTCGGTATCGCTGTGCTGAACGGCGTGGTCATGGTCACCTATTTCAACCAGTTGCTGGCCCGTGGCATGGCCGTCACCGACGTCATTGTCGAAGGGGCCAAACGCCGCCTGCGGCCGGTCCTGATGACCGCCAGCATCGCCGCCTTTGGTCTGGTGCCGATGCTCTTCGCCAGTGGCCCCGGCTCCGAAGTGCAGCGCCCGCTGGCCATCGTCGTCATTGGCGGGCTGCTCACCTCGACCGCCCTGACCCTGGTCCTGCTGCCCATTCTGTTCCGCCGCTTCGGTGTCGATCCGGCCGTTGCCCTTCAGGAGAAATCCCATGGCTAATGTCCTGCTCACCCTGATCATGCCCGACGACGTTGCACAGCACGTCGAGGATCTGCTGCTCTCCCGTCCCGACCTCGTTCCCGGCTTTACCGCCAGTTCTGCCGAAGGGCACGGCGCTGTGATCCCTCTGGTCGAGGACACTGAATTGGTCGCCGGCCATGCACCGCGCACCGTCATCCGCACCGTCGGCCCCGAAGAAGCCAAGCGGGAAGTGCTGGCCATGATCAAGCGTGAATTGCCAAATGCCAATGTGTTTTTCTGGATCATGCCGGTCATTGAGGCAGGTCGCCTATGAAACCGATCATCTTGCTGCTGCTTGCAGCCATTGGCGGTACAGGTTTTGCCGCCGAACAATCCCCGGAACTGCCGCCCACCGAAATCGTCGCCCGCGTCCTGCGCAACAATCCGATGGTGCAGGCGACCGGCAGCCAGATACGGGTCGAGGAAGCCAACCGCGCTCGCCTGGAAGCCGGCACCCACGAATGGAACATCCGCCTCGGTGGCCAGCAGCGTCGGAGCAACCCGGCCACCGGCAGCGAAGAACGTTTCAACGAATGGAATGCCGCGCTGGAACGTCCGTTACGACTGCCCGGCAAGGCGTCAGCCGATGCCGAACTGGGCGCAGCCGGCGTGTCCCTGGCCGAAACCGCCCATGGCGATGCGCTGCATGAAAGCAGCCGAAATCTGTTGAAATCCTGGTACCTGTGGCTCAAGGAGACTGCGGCGGCCGCCCAATGGGCCGAGCAGGTGGCGCTGCTTGGCAAACAGGGAAAATCGGTCCAGCGTCGCCAGCAACTCGGTGATGCCGCGCAACTGGAAACCATTCAGACCGAAGCAGCCCTTGCCCAGGCTGAGGCACAGCTGGCTCAGGCCCGGGTCCGCCAGCAGACGGCTGGCGAAGATTTGCGTCGCCGTTTTCCCGGTTTGCCAGTCATTGCGCCAGCCAGTCTGAGCGAGCCCACAGCCATCGATGGCAGCGAAGAAGAATGGATCAACGCGATCCTTGAACGCAGCCACGAACTCCAGTTGGCCCGCGGTGAATCACAACGCGCCCAGATGCAGGCCGGCCGGTCGGGCCGCGACCGTCTGCCCGACCCGACGGTCGGCGTGCATGTCTCCCGCGAACGGGCTGGTGAAGACCGGATCGTTGGCGCCTACATCAGCATTCCGCTCCCCGGCGGGGCTCGTCGGGCAACTGCCGATGCAGCACTGGCTCAGGCCGACGCTTTCGGACGCCGCGAAGCCGCAGCCACCCAGAAAATCACTGCCGAAGCCGCCACCCTGTATCAGTCCGCCAGCGCCGCTTTCGCCACCTGGCAAGCCGGGCGCAATGCCGCCGAGCGACTGACAAGAGCCGCCGACATGACCGCCCGCGCCTATCAACTGGGTGAAGGCAGCCTCAACGACCTGCTGTCGGCTCGCCGCCTGGCCAACGAAGCCCAGCTCTCACAGCGGCTGATGCAACTCGATGCGCTGGAACTCCGGAATCGCCTGCTACTCGATTCACACCGCCTGTGGGATCTGGATTGACTCATCGGCGGGACTGAACGCTCGCCCTTGGCGGCAATTAATATTCCTATAGCTTGATATTTTAACTATTTATTCTATAGAATAGAAAAAAGCCTCTGGAGGTTGCCATGTCCCTAGCCCTGAAACCCAATCCGCTCTCCGACCGATCCCGCGTTCTGTCGACCGCCGTGGTTGAAGCCGCCAGACGCTTGGGCCTCGGTTCCACCGATCTCACGGCCATTATCGGCACCAGCCAGCCCTCGGCCTCACGCCTGCTTAACGGCAAATACTTCATTCCCGAAGGCAGCAAGACCTGGGAGTTGTCGGCCCATTTCATTCGCCTTTACCGCTCGGTCTCCTCGCTGGTTGGCGGCAACGACGAACTGGCCCGCAGCTGGCTGAAATCCGGCAATCAGGCCTTTGACAATCGCCACCCGCTGGAAGTGGTCAAACGTGTCGATGGCCTGCTGCATGTCTGTGAATACCTGGACGCCCACCGCGCTCGCGTCTGAAGCCCGGCCCTGGCTGGGCAAGGGCTGGCGTGCAGTCGAAGCGCAGCATCGGGTCGCAACGATGACGCTTGTTCATGGCGACCTGGGCGATCAATCCCTGCTTGAAGACATCCTTGAAGAGGCAAAGCCGGTACTGCCGCGCCAGGCCGAAGGCCTGCACTGGCTGCTGGCAACGCCCTTCCGCTACTGGCCAAAACCGCCCTCCGGCTCACGCTTTCGGGCAAGAACCGATCCCGGCGTCTTCTACGGCGCCGACGACGAAAAGACCGCCTGTGCCGAATGCGGCTATTGGCGCCTGCAGTTCTGGATGGACAGTGAAGGCCTCGCCGGGCGGGAAGCGTCGATACCGATCACGCTCTTCGAATTCCACGGCGCCACCCCGCACGCCCTCGATCTCACCCAAGCCCCGCTCCTTGCTGACCGTGCAATCTGGACCGCCCCGTCCGACTACACGGCCACCCAGCAAATCGCCGGCACCGCGCGCCTGGCCGGAGTCGAGCTGATTCGTTACGAATCCGTCCGCCACCCCGAAGGCACCTGCCTCGCCATCCTGACACCGCAGGTCTTCAAAGGCGTCGAGGAGGCATTTCGTAACGTCCAGCACAGCTGGACTCTCTGGCTGAAGCCACCCGGCCTGACCGTCTGGCAACGCGAACTAGGGCCGGAAAGCCACGTTTTCCAGTTCGCCTGACTGCCCCTTCGGCAATCGCCGGTCAGTTGCCGGAACGAGTCTTCGCGTAGGTGAGGATCAGCTCGATCAGCTTATCGATGTCTATTGGTTTTCCGATATAGCCGACCATACCCGACTCATAACAAGCCTGAATCTCTTCAGCAAAGGCGTGAGCGGTCTGGCCGATTATTGGCAGATCCGGCGCTATTGCGAGAATTTCTCTGGTCGCTTCATGACCATTCATCTCGGGCATTTGTATATCCATCAGAACGATGCCAAAGGCATCACCACCCTCGTCACGGATCCGCTGCAACGCTTCCTTGCCGTTGCTGGTTGCCACGACGCTGGCGCCTTCTTCCAGAAGATTGTGGACCAGAATTTCCTGATTGATCTCGTTGTCTTCGACCACCAAGACCCGAATACCATTCAACGGGCTTGCCTCAGCCCCTTTGGCCTGCGAATCAATTTCTCTGGCATTGCCAGAAAGGGCAGGAACAAAGGGCAGACGTACTTCAAAGGTGCTGCCCCGCTCTTGTTCGCTTCGCACACTGATCGACCCACCCATCAGTTCGACAATGCGCTTGACGATGGTCAACCCCAATCCCGTACCGCCGAACTTACGCGTTGTCGATCCATCCCCTTGCTCAAACGGCAGGAAAATCCTTGAAAGCTGCTCTGCGTCCATGCCGATACCGGTATCCTGAACGCTGAAGTACAAGTCTTTTTCCTTCAAGCTCACGCTCAGTCTGATGCTGCCGGTATCGGTAAACTTGATGGCATTGGAAAGCAGATTGACCAAAATTTGCTTTACTCGCGTCGGATCGCTACTGATCCTCTCCGGCAAATCCGGCGACACATCGACTTGCAACGCCAGCGATTTCCCTTGAGCCCGCTCGGAAACAATATCGATTGCATTGCCAACGACCTGCGACAGTGACATCTCAACCGATTCGATCGTCAATTTGCCGGCTTCAATCTTCGAAAAATCCAGCACATCATTAATGACACCAAGCAGCAGTTGTCCGGACTGACGAATCTTCTCGAAAGCATTGCCGGCCTTCTCGGTATCCTGAACGTTCCGATACCCGATATCGGCAAAGCCAATCACCCCATTGAGCGGCGTACGGATTTCGTGGCTCATGTTGGCCAGAAACTCACTTCTGACCCGGGCCAGATTTTCTGCCGCCAACAGCGCTCTCGTTTTGGCGTCTTCGGCAGCCCGCTGAATGCTGACATCAATAAAGCTGACGACCGCACCAGTCACCTCCCCGTCCTCGAGAATCGGGTGAGCGGCATACATGACCGGTATCGGGTGGCCATCGGCATGCCAATAGACCTCGTTGTCGATACGCACCCCAACACCGGTTGCCAAGGCTTGATGGCTAGCGCAATCAGATTCCGGGTAGGGAGAACCATCGACATGGCTATGATGGATAAGGGGATGAATGGCCTGACCAAGCATTTGATGCTGCTCGTAGCCGAGCATCCGGCAGGCCGCAGGATTGACGAAGGTGACTCGCCCCTGATTGTCTATCCCGTACAGTCCATCAGCGCTGGAAGCCAGTATCCGTCTGGCATTGGACTCGGAAGCAGCCAATTCTTCCGTTCTTTGCGCCACCAGTTTCTCCAGGTGGTCGCGATGCGCATTGAGTTCCAGTTCGCTCGCCTTTCGCTCGGAAATATCCTGGAAGGTGCCAGTGATGAACGAGCCGGCAGCCTCTTCTACCCGTCCGGTACACCGTAGTTCGGCCCAGAATCGACGACCTGATCGGGCAATCATCTCCGTTTCCATGGTGAACGGCTTCCCGCCCGTCCAGGTGGCTGCCAACTTTTCCTGAATGATCGGCAGATACTCAGGCGCGTAGTAAGTCAAACCGTCAGCAAGACCTTTCGGGGGCTGATCGAGGGGATGTTCAACCAGACGATAGACTTCTTCAGTCCAGACAAGCATGTCAGTTTCGGGATTGGCCTTCCAGCCACCGACATGAGCAATCGCTTGCGTGTTTGCCAGAAACAGACTGGCTTCGCGCTGTTGCGCTTCGCTGCGAAACAGGCGCCTGAGCATCAACCAGAAGAGGAGCAATGCACCACTACTCAAGGCGCAGGAAATGACCGTCATATACAGCCACGACGCAAACTGCACGTCGACTGAGCGCCCGACCAGGACGTAAAAGGGATAGGCATTGATCTTGTGAAAAGCGAAAATCCTCTCTATCCCATCGCTCTTGCCAATATAGCGAATGACGCCTTCTGACTGGCCTTCAGAAATCCGCAGGAAAGGTGGGGTCTGTTTAGCCGCTTGATTGATTTCGCTGGGCACGGCTGGCCAACGGACGAGAAGGCGACTGTCATCACTACGCCTGATACTGACCATGCCCCGCTCGCCGACCTGAATATCCGCAAACATCCGGGCCACAAAATCCAGATCAATCGCTGTGCCGACCACGCCGAGAAATTTCCCCTCTTCCCCGAGAATGGCCTGATAGGCAACGGCCGCCGAACGGCCGGTAATTTTCGAATGGAGTGACTCGGTAAAGTGCAGGCCCGAACTCGGACTACTCCTGATTTTTTGGAAAAGGCTGCGATCCAGAAAATCGGACATATCCGATTTTTGATCGCTGCTATAGATAACATCCCCGGCTGCATTGAGGACAAACACGCTGACGATCTCAGGGAATCGCTCGGCAAGCGAACCAAGGGCCTGCTTGGTCTGCACACCTGCTTCGGGGGCTTTTTCAATGCCGGCCAGCTCCGAAACCAGATGGGCCGCGACATGGTTGCTGGAGGCTTCGATACGCCGCAGGGTCGAATCGAAGTGGGTCGATAAAATCTTCGCCTCGTTCAAGGAGGCTACTTCAATGGCACGTTCAGTCTGGTGGTAAGTCAGATTGAGAAAATAGCCCAGCAGAACGAAGACGAGCAGCCCAAAGCCTGCGAACAGTGCCAAATAGAACGGTCCTGACTGCGTTCCTGTTTGCCCCGTCGACGCTAATTTTCTCTTGGCGGGCATGCTATCCCCTTGATTCATCTTCAGCGCACATATTCCTGCAGACTCACGAAAGCAGCCCCCCTATTGAGCGCCTTCATGTCTTTTTGCAAGGCATACGACTGCTTCACAAGCGCACACAATAAATTCTACAAAATCTTTAATACTGACTTTTATATCATAACCGATACTTGAGTAGACGAGATCAAATATCCGAGCATTTGTGCGGCTGATGGCGCTTTGGCCTTTCGCTGAAATACAGCCCTAAATACAGGCCGGCATTTCAATTACTGGCCCCGACCTATAAACTGTTCGGGTTTATCCCGCGACAATTTGGAGAAGGAAACATGCTAGGTTTGTTTGAGTACAAGCTCGACGGTAACGGTGATGCTTTTAGTCTGGATATCAAGATGGACTCGGTCAGTGCAAAGGCACTGGCTCGCGTTGATCGTTACATCAACTGGTCAGATGTACTGAAGTTGACCGAAAACGATCCGGAAGCAGCAAAAGCCGCAGAACGTCTGCACACCGTCTTGCAGCATCTCGGGCAGTGACCCAACGCCACGCAGTCTTCGGTTAGTCCGACAAGACAATCCACTTGAGCAGGAGCCGGGATTAGCGTCCCAGGCTCCTGTTTCATTTTAGAGGCAAGGTCAGGCAGGCCATTTCGGCCAATACACGAATGGTCAAACGCCAGCTCGGCGCAGATCGCTGCCGCCCCTGTCCAACCATTTGAGCAGGGTTTCGAACAGCAATCCCGGCTCCACCGGTTTGCCGATGTGGTCGTTCATGCCGGCATCGAGGCAGCGCTGCCGGTCTTCATTGAAGGCGTTGGCCGTCATGGCAAGAATAGGCACATTCGAATACTCCGGCAGCAGGCGAATCGCCTGCGTTGCCTCGATCCCGTTCATCCTCGGCATCTGCAGGTCCATCAAGATCAGGTCATAGCTGGCGCCCTGAACCATTTCAAGCGCCTGTTCGCCATCGTTGGCCAGATCGACGAGCAACCCGACTTCCTTCAGCAATTCGGTCGCAACCTCCTGGTTGATCGGCTCATCCTCGACGAGCAGAAGACGGCATCCGGCATAGCGAGACCTGATCGCCAGCTCATCCATCATCAGGGATGACCCGGTGGTCGCTTCAGCGGCCATCTGCTGTGCCTTGTCCAGCCTTGCCGTAAACCAGAACGTGCTACCAACGCCCGGCGTGCTTTCAACACCGATGCTGCCACCCATCAATTTCGCCAGACTCCGGCTGATCGCGAGGCCCAGGCCACTACCGCCATATTCCCTGGTCGTTGATCCATCGGCCTGTTCAAAGGCGGTGAACAACCTTTCCTGATCTGCGGCAGCGATCCCGATGCCGGTATCACGCACTTCGAAGCGCAAGACAACGCTCTCCGCCTGATCTTCGATCAGTTTGACGTGCACCGCGATCGAGCCCTCGGCCGTGAACTTGATGGCATTCCCGGCCAGATTGAGCAATATCTGACCCAGTCGCAACGGATCACCCAGGAAGACCACATCGTTCAGTTCAGGCGCCTTATGCACCGTCAGCACCAGGCCCTTTTCGGCCACCCGCCCGCCGACCATGCTGCTCAGGCTATCGAGGATATCCGCCAGCCGGAAGGAGATTTTTTCCAACCTGAGGCGCTCAGCCTCAATCTTGGAGAGATCGAGAATGTCGTTGATGACGGCGAGCAGATGTTGGGATGCCGCGGCCACTTTCGACAACTGATCCCGTTGCCGTTCGTCCGTGGTTCGACGCAGCACCAGATCGGTCATGCCCATGATGGCATTCATCGGTGTCCGCAATTCGTGACTCATGTTGGCCAGGAAGGTGCTCTTTGCCCGACTTGCCGCTTCGGCGGCCTCCTTGGCCTCGGACAAGGCAGCCGTCCGATCTTCGACCATCTGCTCCAGATGATGACGATGCTGTTCAAGCTCTGCTTCGGCGCGTTTGCGCTCGGTCACATCGCGCGTTACCCCAAGAATCTGGCAAGGCTGGCCGTTTTCATCCAGCAACAGCGTGGTGACCACTTCGGTATGAATGATTCGACCGTCCTTGCAGGGCTGATCCACTTCAGTCATCGCGAATCTGGCACGCATGTCGCCCGCCCGCAGGAGTTCGAGACTCTTCTTGAGACGGGCGTTGATGACGAGTGCAGATTCCGGCGTCGTGGCCGCCTCAAGCGGCTGGGCCATGATTTCTTCCGCCGTCCAGCCGCGCATGCGCAACACGGAGGGGCTGACATAGGTGAACTTCATGTCCGGGAAGTCCATCAACCAGATGACATCATTGCTGTTATCAACGATGAGGCGATACAGCTCCCGGCTTTTCTCCAGTGCTGCTTCCGTCCTTGCGCGCTCGACAGCCAGTTCGGCCAGGCTGGCGTAGTCTTCGATCAGGGAGATCTCTCTCGCCGAAGGCTGCGTCGGCTGCCGGTGGTAGATGGCAAACGTCCCGAGCACACGCCCGTCCCGATCCTTGAATGGCTGGGACCAGCAGGATCCCAGATCGGCACGCCGGGCCAGCTCGGCAAAACTCTTCCAGTATTCGTGCTGGCTGATGTCTTCGACGATGACTCTTTCGCCACGGAAGGCCGCTGTGCCGCAGGACCCGATGCCATCGCCAAAATGAAGACCGTCAATTGCCTGGCAATAGAAGTCGGGCAGGCTGGGGGCGGCACCGTGGCGCAGGCGGCGACCGTCATCATCAACCAGCAGGATGGAACAGAGCATGCCCGGATGCAGTGTTTCGACATCACGCGCCAGATTATCGAGGATGTCCGACAAGTGGCCACCTTGGGTAATTCGCTTCAATATCTGGTTGTTCAGCAGCAACTCACGACTACGCTGCGCCAACTGCTGCTCGGACTCCTGGCTTGCGGCTGCCAGGTCATTCAGCTTCCGGGATGTTTCCTTCAACCAGCCAATCACGGAATTTTCCGGTTCGACGACAGGCGCCGACTCCATCGAAAAGTCACCCCGACCAAGCCGGACAATCAATGAATGCACATCGTCAGCCGAACCACCCAGCGTTTCGCGCAGAGCGACATAGGTTCGCCAGAGCATGAAGATCGCGCCAAGGCCGACGGCAATGAACAAGCCGCGCAGCCACCGGGCGTTTTCCTCCGAGGCACGTACCGCATTCGATGTTCGCAGGTCCGCCAGCGCATAGACCTCGCCGATCGGCTGCATGATCTTCATCTTGCTCTGGTGATAGGCCTCGTCATGCATCATCAGGCGGGCCTTTGCCAAGTTGGCGTCGTGGTCTGCCGAGTTTGCTTCGCACAAGCGCATCGCTTCGAATTCGATGGCGGTCAAGCGATCTGACTCAGCTTTGGCTTCCGCAAGTTTCTGAAACTCGTCGTCACCGAATCGGGCCAGGCGCATCAACTCCAGCAGCTTGACGCCGTTCCCGCCATCGGCTGGTGGCTGCAGCTGGCCACCCAGCACCAGATCCCAATACACACCTTGATACTGCGTCGGCCGCGCCTTCCTGCCATCGCGGATGTCAAGGATGTCCTGGTAGTACTTCTTGTAAGCCGGGTTGCCAGTCGCCACGTAAGTACGCGCCATCCGGGTCAGATCATCCGATGATTGGCGCAATTCAGCAGCCAGCTGCAATGACTGGTAGCGCAGCTCATTGGCGCGATCAATCTCCTTTTCGGCCTTGACGTAAACGCCAAAGGCGATCACCAGCGCGACCAGCAGAATCACGGTCAGCAGGAGTTTGCTTGAAAACGCGGGGTGTTTTTTATTTAAGGTCACGCCACTCTTTCGCAGCCAAGTATCAACAATTCTTACAAATACCTCAAAAGTATAATTCCAAGGCCCCTGTAATAGTGCATCCACCAAGAAATACTTGCTTAATGTCCGCTTAAGTTTCGCCTAAGCCACCTTTAAGACTCGCTCCCTAGACTGTTTCTCCATGGACACCCAAGGAGAACAACGATGAGAGCCATCACTGCCACCGCCCTGCTGCTCGTCAGCCTGACCGGCCATGCCGAAACCCCGCAGCAGATTCGCCAGACTTATGTCGCCGAAGCAGTTAGCCAGCAGGCCGGCTTCACCCCTTCGGCCAAACGCGGCGAAATCCTGTTCCGCCAGCGCTTTGCCATAAACGACAAGATGCCCGGCTGTGTGAGCTGCCACACCGACAGCCCGGTGAACGCTGGCCAGCATGCCATTACAGGCAAGAACATCCGGCCGCTGGCCGTGGCCGCTAATGCGGAACGCTTTTCCGACCCCGCCAAAGTCGAAAAATGGTTCGGCCGCAACTGCAAGGAAGTGGTTGGTCGGGCTTGTACGGCTGCAGAAAAGGCTGATTTCGTCACTTACATGAGCGAGGTGCGCTGAAATGAAAAAACTGATCCTGATAGCCCTGCTGACTTGCTCGCTGCAGGCACTGGCTGACCGTTTGCCGATGCCCGCCAATGCGCCGGCCAGCTTCAAGTCGGAATGCAGCAGTTGCCACATTGCCTACCAACCGGGATTGCTCGCCGCCGATGACTGGCGAAAGCTGATGGCCGGCCTGCAAGACCACTTCGGCAGCGATGCGACGATTGACAGCAAAACCGGGCTGGAAATCACCAACTTTCTGACACGCAATGCCGGTGACGTCAGTCGCCTGGGCAGCGCCGGCAATCCGCCGCGCATCACGCAGACCCAGCGTTTCATCCGGAAACACCGCGAAGTTCCGGCCAAGTTCTGGCGCGACCCCCGTGTCAAATCGGCGGCCAATTGCGAAGCCTGCCATCGCGGCGCCGCCAACGGCAATTACGGCGAACACGACATCGCCATTCCTGAACTTCGGGAGTAGATCATGCAAAAAATCCTCGTCTGGGACTGGCCGGTCCGCCTTGGTCACTGGCTGATGGTCGGCGGCTTCGCGCTCGCCTGGTTGACCTCGGAAAGTGAAACCTTCCGGCTGGTGCACGCCATTTCCGGTGGTGTCGTGGTCGCCGTCGCCCTGTTCCGCATTCCCTGGGGTTTCATCGGCTCGCGATACGCCCGGTTCGATGACTTCGTACGTGGCCCGAATGCTGTTATCGACTACCTGCGCAGCCTGCTTAGATTGCAGCCAGCCCATCAAACCGGGCATAACCCGGCTGGCGGCTGGGCCATCATGTTGCTGCTCTTGCTCGCCATCGCAACCGGAGTGGTCGGCTGGGCGATGTACAACGAACTTGGCGGCGAGTGGCTGGAAGATCTGCACGAAGGGTTGGCGGTAGCCATGCTGACAGTGGTCATCGTGCACGTCGCCGGCGTCGTCTCCGGTAGCCTGATGCATGGCGAGAATCTGATCCGCGCCATGGCTACAGGCCAGAAGCAGGGTTCACCAGAAGCAGCCATCCCGTCGGCTCGTCCGCTGGCTGCACTCATCCTGATCGCCTGGGTGGCCGCCGCCAGTTGGTGGCTGGCGAGCTGATAGAATCCCGCCATGCGCATCCTGCTTGTCGAAGATGATCCCGAACTGGGCGATGGCCTGACCGTTGGCCTGCGCCAGGCCGGCTTTGCGGTTGATTGGCTGCGTGACGGCAATTCCGCGGACCAGGCGCTGCAGAACGAGAGCTTCGATTTTGTCGTGCTCGACCTCGGCCTGCCGCGCCTTTCAGGCATGGAAGTGCTGAATCGAGCCCGAGGCCGCGCCCAGACCATGCCCATCCTGATCCTGACCGCCCGCGACGCCACTGGCGACAAGGTATCCGGCCTTGATGCAGGAGCCGACGACTATCTGGTCAAACCCATCGACCTCGATGAACTGACTGCCCGCATCCGCGCCCTGACCCGGCGCAGCGCCGGCCGTGCCGCCCCGCTGCTGACCCATGGCGAACTGAGCATCGACCTTGCGGCCCATCGCGTCACGCTGGCCGGCCAGGACATCGAACTTTCCAGCCGCGAGTTTTCGCTGTTGCAGCAATTGCTCGAGAACGCCGGCCGCGTGCTGACCCGCACCCAGCTCGAACAGTCTCTTTACGGCTGGCGCGACGAACCGGACAGCAATGCCCTCGAAGTACACATCCACCACCTGCGCAAGAAGCTGGGCAGCGAGTTGATCCGCACCCTGCGCGGGGTCGGCTACACCATTCCAAAGTGAGCCATTCCCGGTGACAACCGTCTGGTTCTCGCTGCGCCGCCGCCTGTTCGGCCTGCTGCTCGGTGGCGTCGCTGCCGCCTGGCTGGTAACCATGGTGTTCAGCTATATCGATGCGCATCACGAAGTCGATGAACTATTCGACGCCCAGCTTGCCCAGGCTGCCCAAACCCTGCTGGCACTGGCAACGCACGACCACGATCTTGATATTGAAGATTTCGGCAATACCGCCCACAAGTACCAGCGCCGTATACGCTTCCAGATCTGGCGGCTCGACGGCAAGCTTCTGATGCGTTCCGAAAACGCCCCAGCCACACCGTTAACTGCAGCCGACAATTTTTCTGAAACCCGTGGCTCTGATGGCCACTGGCGCCATTTCAGCCAATGGAACGAAGCCCACACCCTGCAGGTACAGGTCAGCGAAAACCACCATATCCGCGACGAGCTGATCGGTCACATTGCTTGGCGCCTGCTCTTTCCGGCGCTTTTCGGGCTACCACTGATCGGCCTCTGGGTCTGGCTCGCCACCCGGCACGGCTTTGCCTCGCTGGACGGCATCGCCCGCCAGATTGCCAGCCGCGACCCACAGCAACTGCAGCCGGTGCATCCGCCGGCCGCCCCCGAAGAAATCCGCACCCTGCTTGAATCCCTGAATGGTTTGTTCCAGCGCGTCGAACATACGCTGGAAGCAGAACGTCGCTTTACCGCCGATGCCGCCCATGAATTGCGCACGCCGCTCGCTGCACTGCAGGCGCAATTGCAGGTAGCCCAGCGCGCCCGCGACGACGACGAGCGCAACCGCTCGATGAGCCAGTTGCAGAGTGGTCTGACCCGCGCCGCCCACCTCGTCGATCAGATGCTGCAACTCGCCCGCCTCGACCCGGAATCCGGCCTGCCCGATCCGCAGCCTGTCAATCTATCCACGGTGGCCGAAGCCGTTTGTGCCGATCTCGGCCCTCAGATTCTGGCCAAGAACATTGATTTCGACCTCGAAGCGGAGCCCGAAGCCGTGGTCACCGGGCAAGCGGAATGGCTGCGGGTATTGATCCGCAACCTGGTCGATAACGCCGTTCGCTATACCCCTGAAGGCGGCCAGGTCCGAGTTGCCATCCGTTGCAACGCCAGTAGCATCGATCTTTCTGTCAGCGACAGCGGCCCCGGCATTCCGGTCGAAGAACGTGAATCCGTCCTCCGCCGCTTTCACCGCCTGAATCAGGGCAGCCAGCCGGGCAGCGGCCTGGGATTGGCCATTGTTGCCCGTATTGCCGAGCTGCATGGCGCGACATTATTTCTCGACGCTTCATCTATAACCAAAGGCCTAGATGTAGGAGTACAATTCGCCGGACGCTGCACCGCACCATGACTACGGCATTGCAGCAGGCGATCGGCAGCAACAGGCCGACCCTGATTCCAGCATCGGCGTAACACCAATATGAACACAGCTCAAACATTGGCATCCCACCCCATCGGTTCCGACACCCCGCCGGAAGGCACTCGCCGGATAATCGACGGGAAAGAACGTGTTTATTACGATGGCTACTGGATCAAAACCTATCCAGTACCGGCCGACTCGCTGGAAGCCAAGAAGAAACTGATCGAGGCGCTGACCCGACGGCTGTTCAACCACACCGAGCATGGCCTGAACATTCCCGGCACCCGGCTCAACGAAGCCCGCGAAAGCTACGAGAGCGAGACCGAACCGTCCCGCAAGCGCGTCAAGGGAGCGATGCTGGCCGGAGCCCTGTTCAACCGCGCCGCTGACATTTTCCGCAAGCTGGTCGAACTGCAAAGCTGCGGTATCGAAATCCTCAGCGACAACCCGCTGATGCGTGAATGCGGCAAATGCCTGCTCGACGCCATGGAGCTTGGTCGCTGCGTGCTGCACCGCAGCGGCGAAGAGGGGATCGACGAACTTTGGGGCGAGCCTTTCCGCGCCTTCTCGATCCCGCTCGAGGATTTCTACGAAAGCCGCTACATCAAGATCGGCCAGACCCTGCGCGACATCGACAAGATCTCCAAGGTAATGATCGATACCTTCAGCGGCATTCCTGCCTTCTCTGAAATCGAGGGGCCGGTCTGCGACTTGGCCACCGCCGCCAAGATCAAGACCGAAACCCTGCGTACCGACAAAGACATTTTCGACGTCTGGGCGCGTATGGTGACCGCTGGCGAACGCCTGGCCGATATCGAATGGCACACTGCCCCAGGTGCCAACACGGTGCCGTTCACCTTCAACCTGCACGACGGCCTGCAACTGATCCGCCAGGGTCGCGACCTGATTTTCTACATTTCCCGGGCCCGTACGGCCATGCCGAAGAGCACGCGTGAATACGTCGAACGCTGCGCCAACTACCTGGCCACCGGCCGGGCACCACTGACACCATCCCACCTGCCAGTTTAGATCGCTTCAACACGCCCTGACCTTTCCTTTCGCCAGGAGGCAGGCAAGGTAGCGACGCCAGAGCACGCCTCCCACACACGGACTGACGACTGGAAGCCTGGCCAGGCAAACGCAAATGCCCCATGCGCATTTTTCGCCATAGTGCGGCGTTGGTGCGACAATCCGCCCGATTAAAAGCTACCGTTTGTCCCCGAAAATGATTGCGCAATACTTTCCCAACGGCCTGGAACGCTACCTGATCGGCGGCTTGCTGATTGGCAGCGGCGTTGCCCTGCTTTTCATGACCACCGGCCGTCAAGGCGGCGTCAGCACTTTCTTCAGCGCTGCCTGGTCATGGCTGGCCAGGACACCCTTCTTCCAGCAGGCTGCGTTTCGCGATACCCGTCAGTGGCGCCTGATCTACAGTCTCGGCCTGGTTCTTGGCGGCAGCCTGTATCTCCTGCTGGGTCTGCCGCTCGAAGCCAGTCATTTACCCACCTGGAAACTGGTCGTCGGCGGCCTGCTCATTGGTTTCGGCGCCCGCCTTGGTGGCGGGTGTACCTCCGGCCACGGCATCTGCGGCATGGCCTCGCTGTCCGGCGGTTCGCTGCTCATGGTATGCACCTTCCTCGGCACCGCGATCATCACGGCCATGAGCCTGGCAGCGATGGGAGTCACCCCATGAACCGGAAGGCCAGTTTTATCGATCACGTCGCCACGCTGGCCAGTGGCATTCTGTTCGGTTTCGGGCTGGCATGGTCAACGATGATTCGCCCGGAATCCGTGTTGGCGTTTTTGACCTTTCAGGATTTCGGCCTGTTGCTGGTACTTGGCTCGGCCGTCGGCCTCAACCTGCTGGTCTTCCAGATCTTCCCGAGAATCCGCAAGCAGGCGCTGCTCGGTGGCGCCTTCCAGCAACGTCCGTTCACGCTCGACCGGCAGAGCCTGACTGGTGGTGTGCTGTTCGGGCTGGGCTGGGGCATCTGCGGCATTTGTCCGGGGCCGGCACTGGCCGGGCTAGGTGCCGGCAACGCTGACTTGCTGATCGCCCTGGCCAGTATTTTCGCCGGAGCAGGAGCGCACGGTCTGTGGGCCGATCGCCAAAACAAGAAAGCAGCCTGAAACTTATCCGGCATGACGATCTGCTGCTGGCCAGACAGCGCTCTGTAGCGCCCTTCGATCTGCCACCAACATCTCAAACCGACAGAGCCTGCTTGAACCCCCCCTTGCTGGACAATGCGGTTCAGTTAAGCAAGTGGTTTTTTCGCACCAATTAACTTTTTTGCCATTTTTTTTACACTTAGCATATATACTTTATAAGACCTTGGTAATACATTACAGGGGAATAACCGGAGAAAAAAATGACCCTGTCCAAACGCATGCTGATTCTGATGTCCACTTCCGTCCTGGCCCTGATTCTCGTTGCCGGCCTGAACCTAGTGCAAATGGGGCGGGTTTTCAGCGCAGCAAATTTTGGTAATGAAAACGTCGTTCCCAGCATCCTTGTTCTGGATGAAGCCCTGCTAAAACTCAGCCAGGTGCGTATCCGGGTCTTTCGCCATATCCTCAACACTGACGACAAGGCCTATACAGCAATTGAAGCAACGATTGAAGAAAGCAAACAGGGTGTAGAGAAAGCACTCAAGGCTTATGACAATACTATATCCAACGAGGAAGACAAACGCCTGCTCGATGTAGAAAAGGCCCTCTTTGTCCAGTATTCGGCAGCAATCAAGCCGCTCCTCGAACTATCCCGCGCCAATCGCCAGGCCGAAGCCAAGGCCATGACCGCTGAAGTCGGAAAAATTGCGCGGCACCTGAACGAAGCGCTCGAAGCACACATGAAATTCAACGCCGAACTCGGCAAGAAAACGGCTGATGATGCAGCCGCCACCAAACAGCTCGCCATCTGGCTCTCGCTGGGAATCTCCGGACTGGCCATCCTGATCGTTGGTGGCCTGGCGATGCAGATTCGTGCCAGCCTGACATCCCGCCTGCAGGAAGCCAATCATCTGGCCGCGGCGATCGCCTCCGGCGACCTCTCCAACCGCAATGCGCCGAAATCGGTTTCCGGCGACGAGGCCGGGCAACTCATCCAGGCCATGGAAAAAATGCGCCAGGATCTGGCGAGGACGGTTGGGCAGATCGTTGCCAGCAGCGACGAGCTCTCCTCGTCGGCCGCCCAGTTGTCGATCACGGCCCAGCAGGTTTCGGCCAGTACCCAGAGTCAGTCCAGCGCCACGTCGGCTTCCGCAGCAGCCGTTGAACAACTGACCGTCAGCATCGATCATGTTGGCTCCAGCGCCGACGATGCCAGCCACCAGGCTGGCGAAGCCGGCAAACTGGCTATTGAAAGCGGATCGGGCGTCGAAACGGCCACCATGGAAATCAACAAGGTAGCAGCCAGCGTTGATGAAACGGCACAAAAAATTCAGACCCTGTCGGAGCACGTCAAACAGATCGGCAACATCACCACCGTCATCCGCGACGTGGCCGACCAGACCAATCTGCTTGCCCTCAACGCTGCGATCGAGGCGGCACGAGCGGGCGAACAGGGCCGCGGTTTTGCCGTGGTAGCTGATGAAGTGCGCAAGCTGGCGGAGCGTACCACCCTGTCCGTCCGGGAAATCAGCTCTGTTATCTCCACCATTCAGGCGGGGGTTTCGGACACGGTTTCCAGCATGCAGGAGAACTGCAAGCAGGTCGCCGATGTGGTCACCGCCTCGCAATCCGCCAGCAGTTCCATGTCAGGCATCCGCGATGCGACCGAGATGGTTCGCGATGCCATCACAGGCATCTCGGAAGCTATGCGCGAGCAGCGCAGCGCCTCGACCGAACTGTCACGCAACGTTGAATCGATCGCCCAGATGTCGGAAGAAAACTCGGCCGCCGTCGCTTCGGTGGCCAGTACGGCGAGTGCTCTGGTATCCGTGTCGGATCGCCTGAAATCGGCAGTATCCGGTTTCCGCGTCTGACGATTCGTTGAGCGGGAGCTTGCCGGGCAGAACTGGCCGGCAAGCTCCCGGCTAAATTTTTCTCTTTCTTGATTTGCCTCACCAGGAGGGAAACTCGCCGCTGCGTATAATCGGCGGCTTATGAGCCCCCCCGCTTCACTCGCCGAGCACATCCAGCTTGCCGCCCGAAAAGCGCCAGCCAGCTTGGCTTTGTGCTATAGCGAGCAAACCTGGACCTACGCCGGTTGGCTGGCCGAAATAGAACTGCTGGCAAGCGCGCTTCCCGCTGCTAACGCCCCAATTGTGCTGTCGGGAAACAGTTTTGAACTCGCCCGCCACGCTGGCGCCTGCAGTTTCCGAAATCGGGCGTTTTTCCCGGTTGACCATACCGCATCCCTTCAGAAGACGACCTTCGAGATCGATCAGACGCTTCATGACGTCGCACTGATCATCTCGACCAGCGGCAGTGAGGGCAACCCACGCGCCGTTCTGCTCGGCAAGTCCCAACTCGATGCCGCAGCGGCCGCTTCGAATTCGCTGCTGTCGCTGGCTCCCGGCGATCTCTGGCTGAACTGCCTGCCGCTATACCATATCGGCGGCCAGTGCATCCTGTGGCGCTGTGCTCGCGCCGCTGCCGGGGTGCTGCTGCACGACGGCTTCGATGCTGCCAGAGTTGCCAGCGACCTTACCAAACAGCCGGTCAGCCACATATCGCTGGTCCCGGCCATGCTCGCCCGCCTGCTCGATCTCGGCATCCGGCCACCGCCTTCGCTGCGCGTCACGCTGATCGGTGGTGCTGCGCTGTCCCGCCCGCTGTACGAAAAGGCAATGGCTGCGGGCTGGCCGCTCTATCCCAGCTACGGCATGAGCGAGACCGCCGCCCAGTGCGCCACCTTCGATCCGGCCGATGGTCCATGGCATGAAGGACTGGTCGGCAAGCCGATGCCCGGCCACGAAATCCGCATCGGTGACGACGGCAGAATCCGGATACGCGGCCCGCAAGTGATGCTCGGCTATCTTGACGGTAGCGGCCTCGATGGCGATGGCTGGCTGCTCACCGGCGATCTTGGCGAGATCGACACATGCGGCCGCCTGACCGTGCTCGGCCGCGCTGACGACATGCTGATCAGTGGCGGCCGCAACGTCCATCCGCAAGAAGTCGAATCCTGCCTCGCCGCCTGCCCGGGCGTCGAAGACATTGCCGTCACCGGCCTGCCCGATCCGGTCTGGGGAGATCTGATCGTCGCACTGGTGGTTGGCCCGGTTGCGCCGGAAAACCTGCTGGCCCACGCCCGGAATCACTTGCCATCAGCCGCCTTGCCGCGCCGGATACACCACTTCGCCCAGCTGCCGCGCAACGCTACCGGCAAGCTGGAACGTGCAGTGCTGCGGCGCCTCGCCGCCGAGGTCAGGCCATGATCTACGCGCTGCGCAGTCGCCTGGCCTCGCCCGATATGCTGTCCAGACTTGAGGCACTGGCCGAGGGCGCGCCCGCCTCGGCACCTGTCAGCCTGCGACTTGAACTTGGCCGTTCCAACACCGACTGGCTGCACCTCCTGCCCGGGCATTTGCCCAGCTGGTATCGAGCCCGCCCGGACCATCAGGAATTTCGCTTGGGCATTGGTCACGCCTTGCAGGTTGCCACCGCCGGCCCCAACCGCTTTGCCGCGCTGGACAATGCCTTCAGCGGATTCTGCCAGCACTGGCGTCGCAACGGCCCGGCCCTGGCCTTTGCCGGCTTCGCCTTTGACGCCACCAACAACACCCCGCTACCCAACGCCCTGCTCTCCATTCCGGCCATCCTGCTCGAAAACGTCGCCGGCGACTGTTCGGTGACGCTGACCGGCGCTGCCGGGCGGCTCTCCCAGGCGGTGGCTGAATGGATGCATTGCCTGAATCCTTCGCCAGCCGTCGACACCCCACGCCTCTTGCCCAGCCGCCCCGAACCGCTCGCCGAGCGCGCCTGGATCGCCCGCGTCAACGGCGCCCTGCGCGACATCGCTGCGGGCAGCGTCGACAAGGTCGTGCTCAGTCGCAGCCGAAAATTCGAAGCGAACAGGCCATTTTCGCCCGCTGGCATCCTGGCCCGACTGATCGAGCAGCAACCGGCCGGCCTGATCTACGCCTATGGCAACGGCCAGCAGACTTTCCTTGGCGCCACACCGGAACGGCTGGTCCGCCGGCATGGCAGGCAAGTCGATGTCGACGCGCTGGCCGGCACCGCATGGCCCGGCTCACTCGCCCTCTCCGAAAGCAAGAACCGGCACGAACAATCACTGGTCGTCCGGGCGATTTGCGATGCGCTTTCGCCGCTGTGCGAAGCGGCGCCCAGCGTCGGCCCGATCGAGGAACACATGGCTGGCCTGCTGGCCCATTGGCGCAACCGGATTTCAGCCGATATCCGACCCGGGACCAGCCTCTTCGATCTGGTTCGCACACTGCACCCCACCCCCGCCGTCGGCGGTTTCCCGCCTGCTGCCGCCGAAGGCTGGCTGGCCACCCATAACGAAGCGCGCAGCGGCTGGTACAGCGGCGGTTTCGGCATCCTGACCCCGGATGGCGACGGCGAATTCTCAGTGGCCCTGCGTTCGGCCCTGATCGACGGCAAGATAGCCGAGCTTCAGGCCGGCGCCGGCATTGTCCCCGGCTCCGATCCACGGCACGAATTGGCTGAAACCGAGGCCAAACTGGGCACCCTGCTCGCTGCACTCGCCCCTGGCGAAAAAATGGACAATAGCCTCAGCGCCTGAAAGCTGCCGGGCATTACCGCGTGGGCACCCCATCGGGTTGATTTTCTGTCATCCCGCTGCAACATTAGTGCAACAAAATGATGGTCTTAAAGCCTATACTTCAAGGATCACATGGAGCGCGCGCGATGACCCATCCCCAACTAAAACCCCGCTTCCCGCCCGAGAACTATCTCAACCGCGAACTTGGCCTGCTGGCTTTCAATCGCCGTGTTCTCGCCCAAGCGCAAGATGAACGCATGCCCTTGCTCGAGCGACTGCGTTTCCTGTGCATCGTTTCCAGCAATCTCGACGAGTTCTTCGAGATCCGCATGGCGGGTCTGAAAGAACAGGTCAAGGCGCACGCCACCGTGGTCACCACCGATGGCAAGACTGCTCTTGAAGCCTACCGCCTGGTCTCGGCCGAGGCGCACGCCATGGTCACCGAGCAATACCAGCATCTGAACGAAGTCATCCTGCCAGCGCTGGCCGAAGAAGGCATCCGCTTTCTGCGCCGCTCGAGCTGGAATGAGGCGCAGCGCGAGTGGATTCGCACTTACTTCATCCGCGAAATGGTCCCGGTGCTGACCCCGATCGGACTAGATCCGTCACACCCCTTCCCGCGGGTGCTGAACAAGAGTCTCAATTTTGCTGTTGAACTCGAGGGCAAGGATGCCTTTGGCCGCAGTTCCAACGCCGCCATTGTCCAGGCGCCACGCGTCCTGCCGCGCGTTATCCGCCTGCCGGAAGAATTGGCCGGTTGCGAATATGGCTTCGTATTCCTGTCGTCCATCCTGCACGAGTTCGTCGGCGAACTGTTTACCGGCATGACCGTGCTCGGCTGCTACCAGTTCCGCGCCACACGCAACTCCGACCTGTTCGTCGACGAAGAAGAAGTCACCAATCTGCGCACCAAGTTGCAGGGCGAACTGCCGCAGCGCCACTTCGGCAATGCAGTACGACTCGAAGTCGCCAACAACTGTTCGGAGACGATGACCGAATTCCTGCTCGCCCAGTTCGACCTCAAGCCGGGCGACCTTTACCGCGTCAATGGTCCGGTGAATCTCGTCCGCCTGATGCAGGTTCCCGACTGGGTGGACCGCCCGGACATGAAATTCAGCCCCTTCGTTCCCGGCACGCCGAAAGGTCTGGCCAAGGGCGCGAACATTTTCGACAGTATCCGCAAGAACGACATTCTGCTGCACCACCCCTACCAGTCGTTTGCGCCGGTTATCGAGTTTCTCAGCCAGGCAGCAACCGATCCGAACGTCGTCGCGATCAAGATGACGGTTTACCGGACCGGCACCGACTCGGTACTGATGGAGTCGCTGATCCGTGCAGCCCAGAACGGCAAGGAAGTCACCGTCGTTGTCGAACTGATGGCCCGTTTCGATGAAGAAGCCAACATCAGCTGGGCGACCAAGCTGGAGCAGGTCGGCGCCCATGTCGTCTATGGCGTCGTCGGCTACAAAACCCACGCCAAGGCCCTGCTGATCGTACGCCGCGAGGAAGGCGGCCTGAAACGCTACGCCCACCTTGGCACCGGCAACTACCACCCACGCACAGCCCGCCTCTACACCGACTTTGGCTTGATGACTGCCAACGAGGAAGTGACGCACGACGTCGCCGAAGTGTTCAAGCAACTGACCGGACTGGGCAAGGCCCGAACCCTGAAGCATCTGTGGCAGGCCCCCTTCACCTTGCAACAGAACGTCGTTGCCGGCATCCAGGCAGAGGCAGAGATTGCCCGCAAGGGCGGCAAGGCGCGCATCGTTGCCAAGATGAATTCGCTGCTCGAGTCCGAAGTGATCGATGCACTGTACAAAGCCTCGCAGGCCGGCGTCGACATCGACCTGATCGTGCGCGGCGTCTGTGCCCTGCGGCCTGGCGTCCCCGGCCTTTCGGAAAACATTCGCGTCCGCTCGATCATCGGCCGCTTCCTCGAGCACCACCGGATCTTCTACTTCCTGGCCGGCGGCAAGGAAAACGTCTATCTGTCGAGCGCCGACTGGATGGAGCGCAATTTCTTCAAACGCATCGAGCTGGCCTTCCCCATTCTCGAGCCAAAGTTGAAGAAGCGCGTCATTACTGAAGGCCTGAAGTTCTACCTGGCCGATAACCAGCAGGGCTGGGAAATGAGTAGCCAAGGCGTGTACCAGCGTCGTCGCTCAAGTCGCAGCAAGCCGCACAATGCGCAAGGTGAACTGATGGTTACCGTGGGGAATAGCTGAACCGACCAACCCAGCCTTTCCAGCGAAATGCGGTGTAGCAGGCAAAAACAACTGCCCGCATTTCGCTCTGTTGGTTGGTCACTTGCCTGTGCACCAGGCATTTGGTTGTTGCCCATTTCACCCTCTCCCCTGCTTTCCACCTACGAAAAGCGGCGAGGTTAACGCCTCGCAACTGCCGCGTATCTGCAGTTCATAGCGCTACCGACCGCAAGCCGAAAACAAGTTGAAGCGCCCCACTGCCCTGCACGGAACCGGCGAGATGCCAGTATTTCATGCCAGGATTCTGACGCGTTCAATGGTCGTCGCCCCCCTTATTCCGCCTGCTCCGCTTCTATTTTTAGTAGAATTGGATTTAATGTCAAAAACACGCAAAGCAGAGTAGATGAACCCCCTACGGATACTCTTGGCCGATGACAGCGTTGCCATGGGCAGTCTTATCGGCGAACAATTGCGGAGCAACGGACACACCGTCACTTTCGTGCAAAGTGGCGAAGAGGCAATCGCCGCATTCCGGGAATCTCCCCCTGAGTTGATTCTGATGGATATCGATATGCCCGGCATGGGCGGCCTTGAAGCCATCAAGCAGATTCGAAGAATCCCCACTGCGGGTCGCGTACCGATCATTACCGTCACTGGCCACACTGACGAAGCCAGCCTGCTGAGCAGTTTCATGGCTGGTGCTGATGATTACATTACGAAGCCCGTTCAGCCACTCAGCCTCGATATCCGCATCCAGGCCATGATGCGGATCGTCGCTGTTCAGCGTTCGGCGGCAGCCACGATCGACCACATGATCGAAGGCGTCATCCGGATCGACCGCGTTGGCCGCATATCAGCCTTCAACAAGGCGGCCGAGAACATCTTCGGCTACACGGTAAGTGAGGTGATGGGCAAAAACGTGAACATGCTGATGCCTTCGCCTTATCGGGAAGGGCACGATGAATATCTCGGCAACTATGCGGCTACCGGCGAACGCAAGATCATCGGCATAGGACGCGAAGTAACCGGGTTGCGCAAGAATGGCGAGACTTTTCCGATGCAACTCGGAGTCACTGATGTCTCGACACCGGACGACCACTTTTTTGTCGGTCTGATTCGCGATCTGACTGTCGAAAACGACCTGCGCAAAAGGCTGTCTGAAAGTCGAAACTTCCTGGCTGACGTGATCGAGCACAGTGGTGCGGCCACCTATGTCAAGAATTGCGAAGGCCAATACCTGCTGGTGAACCGGCAATATGAAGACGTGACCGGCAAGTTACGGGAACAGACACTGGGCAAGACAGATGCTGAATTATTCCCGGAAGCCGTGGCAGAAGCTTATCGGCGTGTTGATCTCGAAGTCATGACAAGCGGCCAGACGATCGAAGCCGAAGAAATTTTGCATGATGAGCGAGGTGAATTTCATTTCCTCTCGGTCAAGTTCCCGACCAGGAACGGCGCCGGCGAAATCACCGGTATTTGTGGCATGTCGACCGACATCACGCAACTCAAGCGCAACCAGAAAGAACTGGAACGCCTGTCACAATACGACGCATTAACCAATCTGTTCAATCGACGCCACTTCTTCAGTCTCGCCCGGCATGAGCTAAGCCGCAGTGCACGCTATGACAGCGATCTGTCGGTCATGATGATCGACATTGACCATTTCAAGAAGATCAACGATAGCTACGGTCACAAAGCAGGCGACGTTGTACTCGCCAAGGTTGCTCAACAAATAAGCGAAGCCTTACGGAAAACCGATCTGGCCGGCCGTCTGGGCGGTGAGGAATTTGCCATCCTGCTACCGGAGACCGATCTCGAACAAGCCAGGATCGTGGCAGAACGCCTGCGAACGCAAGTTGCCGAAACAGCACACTACCTTGGCGCTGGCAAAACACTGAGTTGCACACTGTCGATTGGCATCGCTGCCATGACAGAAAAAAAGACCGATCTGGAGACTCTGCTACACCACGCGGATACTGCACTCTACGCGGCCAAGAACTCTGGCCGGAACAAGGTTACTGGCGCTGGCGATCTTCCGGCGTAAAGAACAGGCCAATACCCAAGGCAATCAGCACCAGCGGCCACCACTTCCGGATCAGCGCTACCAGATCGAGCTCGAACAAATCGAGATTGACCCCCAGTGCCAAGGCACCGATCACGACCAGGGCTAGCGATACGAAATTGCCTTTCATTCTTTCTCCCGAAGAGGACTGACGCTCAGGCGCGCCGCACGCCGACGACGCCTTCGACGTCGTGAACCAGCGTCAGCGTACGCTGCAATTGCTGCAGATTGGTGATTTCAACAGTAAAGCTCATGTGCGCCTTGCCCTGCTTGGACTGTGTATTGACGCCGACGACATTGAGCCTTTCGCGGGTAAATATTTCGGAAATATCGCGCAGTAAGCCCTGGCGATCATGCGCATCGACGATGATATCGGCCGCAAAGACACCGGTAGTCTGCAAACCCCAGTCAGTCTCGATGACCCGCTCGGGATGCAGCGCGGCGAGATTGGCGAAGTTGGGGCAATCCATGCGGTGGATCGAAATGCCCTTGCCCCGGGTAATGAAACCCTGGATTTCGTCCGGCGGTGCCGGCTTGCAGCAACGGGCAAGCTGGGTCAGCAGCTTGTCGACGCCAACGATCAGGATGCCCTGATTGCCGGCCACCGGCTTGCTCGGCTTGGCAATCACCTCATCGGGCAACTGCGTTTCCGCCAGCAGATCGCCACCCTTGGCCACCGCCTGGAACTGCCGCTGGTTCAAGTCACCACGCGCCGCAGCAATGTACAGGTCATCCGCCTTGGCAAAGCCCAGCTTGTGCGACAGCTCCTCGATGTTCGCCCCGGTCTGCCCGGCGCGCTGCAATTCCTTGCCGATCAGGCTGCGCCCTTCGGACAGCGTTTCTTCCAGCGCCAGGTTGGAGAACCAGCCACGCACCTTGACCCGGGCACTCTTGGTATGGATATAGCCGAGGCCGGGGTTAAGCCAGTCGCGTGACGGCCCGCCCACCTTGGCAGTGACGATCTCGACTTCCTGCCCGGTTTCCAGCGATGTGTTGAGCGGCACCAGCTGGCCGCCCACCTTGGCGCCCCGGCAACGGTGGCCAAGATCGGTATGCACGCGATAGGCGAAATCGACCGGCGTCGAGCCGGCCGGCAGGTCGACGACCTTGCCCTGCGGGGTAATGACGTAAATCGTCTCGTCAAGCGCCGCTTGCTTGTAATGCTTGACCCAGTCCGAGCTGTCGGCGACTTCGTCCTTCCAGGTCAGCAGCTGGCGCAACCAGGCGATCTTTTCGTCGTAATCGTCCTCGCTCGTCCGCTTATTGCCTTCCTTGTAGCGCCAGTGCGCGGCCACGCCAAGTTCGGCATGTTTGTGCATCTCGACGGTACGAATCTGGATTTCCAGGCTGCGCCCATCCGGGCAGCGCACCGCCGTATGCAGCGAGCGATAGTAGTTGCCCTTGGGATTCGAGATGTAGTCGTCGAACTCCTTGGGAATCGGCTGCCACAGGTTGTGCACAATACCGAGCGCCGTATAGCAGTCCTTCAGGTCATCGACGATGATGCGCAAGGCGCGCACGTCGTACACCTCGGAGAACTCGACGCCCTTCTTCCGCATCTTGTTCCAGATGCTGTAGATGTGCTTCGGCCGGCCATAGACCTCGGCCGACAGCACACCGGCCAGCGCCAGTTCGCCACGAACCCGTACCACGGCATCGACGATGAACTGCTCGCGCTCGCTGCGCTTCTCGTCCAGCATCTTGGCGATTTTCTTGTAGGTATCCGGGTGGATGAAGCGGAAGGACAAGTCTTCCAGTTCCCACTTCAGCTCCCAGACCCCGAGCCGGTTGGCGAGCGGCGAATAAAGCTCCAGCGTTTCCCGGGCCACCTGAACACGCAGGTCGTCCGGATGGGCGGCGTAGAAGCGCAGGGTTTGCGTCCGGCTGGCCAGGCGCAGCAACACGACGCGAATATCTTCAACCATCGCCAGCAGCATCTTGCGCAGCACTTCGATCTGCGCTTTCATCTCGGCCGGATTGACCTCGCCAGCCTCGATGTTGGTGGCGACAAAACCCTTGGTGATCGGCCGCAACTTGTTCAGCCGGGAAATACCATGCACCAGGTGCGCCGCCGGCTTGCCGAAACGCGTTTCGATGCTGGCAACGCCATGCTCGTCATAGGCTGGAATGGCAAAGAGCACAGCGGCAATGCGCGATTCGACATCGAGCTTGAGGCCGGCAATGATGACCGCCATGCCCAAAGCATGGGACCAGATTCGCTCACCACTGCCCAGCATCCGATCGCCATAGACCTCCCAGGCGTATTCGACGGCCTTTTTCAGGCGCTCGGCATCTGCAGGAGGAACCCCGTCAGACAGCGTGACGAGGAACTGTTCGAAGTCGCTCGTGGCGGCGACGGAATGGACGACGGAAACCATAGGGCACGATTATAAAGCGGATCACCATCCGGCAAGCCTAGCTAAAACCATTGATCCGCCAGCAGGCCTTTATTTGGCAAGCTTGATCAGTGATTGTTGATATATGATATTCATATTAATCAATGCGCGATCCTCATGGATTGGACGATCTCGATCATTCGCCGTCACTTCTGGCTTCTGCTTGCCCTGGTCCTGACCGGAACAGCAGATGCAGGTGACGATCGAATTCAGTCAGTCCGGATCGGCGTCCTGGCCTACCGCGGCATCCCTCAGGCCGTTCAGGAATGGCAAGGCCATGCCGACTACCTCGGCGCAAAGCTCCCGGGCAAGCACTTCGAAATCGTTCCCTTGAGCTATGCCCAAATTGACGAAGCCGTTCGCAGGCGCTCAATCGAACTGCTGATCACCAATACCGGCCACTACACAGAACTCGAAACCACCGGCAATGTCTCGCGCATTGCCACCCGTTTAATTGCCAGTCCGAATGGGCCGCTGAAGAATTTTGGCGGCACCGCCATCGCTCTCGCCAGTCGCAGCGACATTGCGCACTATCGTGATCTGAAGGGCAAACGCCTGTTGATCCCCGACACGTCGAGCCTGGGCGGCTGGCAGGTCCATCTCCGCGAAGCGCTGGGCCAGAATGTCAATCTGGAAAGTTCAGTCTCGGCGCTGATCGAAACCGCCAACCACGAAAAGGTGGTGCTCGGCGTTCTGGCCGGCAATGCCGACGCCGGCTTCGTTCGCTCGGACCTGATCGAGGCGATGGTTGCCAAGGGCACACTGCAGCCAGGTGCCCTGAAGGTGATCGATGCCCGCAATACGCCGGGGTATCCCTACCTGCACAGCACGCGACTGTATCCGGAATGGCCCCTGGCCCGGGTCGGAGACTTCCCGGAAGACATTACCAAGGCTGTTCTGGTCGCCCTGCTGGCCATGACTCCGGAAGATGCAGCAGCAAAGCAGGCGCATATCGCAGGCTGGACACTGCCACAAAATTACCAGCCGGTGCTGGACCTTTTCCGCGAAGCTCGCCTCGGCCCTTACGCCCAGCAGGACATTACATGGTCCGACATCATGGCCAGGCATGGCGTGGAATTGATGAGCGGTGCCATCGCTGCACTTCTTTCCCTCCTGCTCGCCCTGGTGCTGATGTTGCGCAGCAACCGGATACTGCATGACAGCGAAGCCTCGTCGCGCCTGTCAGCTGGTGTCTTCAAACACGCCGAGGAAGGCATCCTGATCACCGATGCAGCCGGCCATATCGTGCAGGCCAACGACAGTGTCGCCCGCATGACGGGCTACAGCCATGCTGAACTGATCGGCCAGACACCGCGTCTGTTCCGCTCGCCGCGCCAGAGCCGCGATTTTTACGATGAGCTGTGGAAAGTGCTGCTGGCCAATGGAGCCTGGCATGGTGAAATCTGGAACCAGCGCAAGGATGGGACGATTTACGCACAGCGGACCAGCATCTCGTCGATTCGCGATCGTGATGGAATGATTACCCATTTCATTGGTCTTTTTTACGACATTACCGAACTCAAGCAAAGCCAGGAACAGCTGGAAAAGCTGGCCTACTACGATGCACTGACCGGCCTCCCCAATCGCCTGCTGCTAGCCGACCGCCTCAAGCAGGCCATCGCTCAAAGCAAGCGGCGGGGCGACCTGCTGGCCGTCTGTTATCTTGATCTGGACAACTTCAAGCCGATCAACGACCGCTGGGGGCATCAGGCTGGCGATCGGCTGCTGGTCGAAGTTGCCCGCCGACTGGCGCAATGTCTGCGCCAGCATGACACGGTCAGCCGGCTGGGCGGCGACGAATTCGTGCTGCTGATCAGCGAACTGGCCAATTTTGCCGAATGCGAGCAGGCGCTGCAGCGGATCAGCGATGCGGTGAACGTCCCGTTTACCATCGAGTCGGAACAGGCCAGCGTGACCGCCAGCTTTGGCGTCACGCTCTACCCGGCCGACAGCACCGACCCGGATACCCTGCTCCGTCATGCCGACCAGGCGATGTACGCTGCCAAGCAGGCCGGTCGGCATCGCTTCCAGCTCTATCACGAGCAAAGCGGATTTTCGGCAAGCCAGCATCGCGAACACCTGAGCGAACTCAGACGCGGGCTGGAGAACAAGGAATTTCTGCTCCACTATCAGCCCAAGGCCGACATGCGCGCCGGCCGCATCATCGGCGCCGAAGCACTGTTGCGCTGGCAGCATCCCGACCAGGGCCTGCTCTACCCCGACAGCTTCCTGTTCATGTTCGACCAAACCGGCATGCACCTCGAACTGGGTGAATACGTCATCGACACCGCCCTGACCCAGATGGAGAACTGGGCACGCAACGACAACCTGCACCTCGCCATCAGCGTCAATATCGATGCCCAACACCTGCAACGCTCGGATTTTGCCTTCCATTTGCAGGACATACTGCAGCGGCATCCGACTATTTCGCCGCAACTGCTCGAACTGGAAGTCGTCGAAACTGCCGCATTGCAGGACCTGTCCCAGGTTTCGGAGCGCATTTCGGAATGCCGCAAACTCGGTGTGCAGTTTGCCATCGATGATTTTGGCACCGGCTACTCCTCCCTTTCCTATCTAAAGCAACTGCCGATGCAGACGCTGAAGATCGACCGCTCGTTCGTTCATGACATGCTGGATGATCCGGACGACCTGGCGATCGTCGATGGCGTCGTCGGGCTGGCCTCGGCTTTCCGTCGACGCGTGATTGCCGAAGGCGTCGAAACGGTTGCCCATGGCACCCTGCTCCTGCATCTCGGTTGCGAATGGGGCCAGGGCTATGGAATTTCCCGGCCGATGCCAGCCAGCGACCTCCCAGCCTGGATAGAACAATGGCGAGCCCCGCCAGAGTGGCGGGACGCCATCCGCTGGCCACCCGAAGACTTGCCGCTATTGACGGTCGAAGTCGATCACATTCGCTGGGTGCGACAGTTCGAGACACTGATCAACGCCGACCCGGGAAGCGGCCTGCCGATCCCGCCACTTGATGCACACGCCTGCCGTTTCGGGCAATGGCTGGACAGCGACGATTTCCAGCGCTATGCCCATTTGCAGGCTTTTCAGGAAATCGTTCCCATACACGACCAGGTCCATCGCTGCGGTGCCGTGCTGGCGCAATTGCATGCTGACGATCCGCTGGCCGCGCGCCAGCGACTGGGTGAAATTTTCGTCCTTCGCGACACCCTTCTGGCTCGCCTGCGGACATTGAGACAGGCCGTCATACATCCCGGCAGCGGATCAATCAGCAGGAACTCGCCGGCAGCGACAGTTTAGGGAAAGCCACAGCAGCAAGCACGACGCCTTCAGGCATAATCCGGCGACGATGAAAAAACTGTTCGCCAACCCCTATCTGCTGCTGATCCTGACCGTCCTGTTCTGGTCCGGGAACATGGTGGTCGGCCGCGGCATCCGAGGGGACATTCCACCGCTGACCATGGCCTTCTGGCGCTGGTTCGTCGCCCTTGCGCTCATCCTGCCGCTCGCCCTGCCGCACTTGAAAACCCAGTGGCCCCTGCTGAAAAAAGGCTGGAAGCCGCTGCTCGTGCTCGGCCTGCTTGGTGTTGGCGGCTACAACACCTTTGCCTACATCGCGCTCCAGAACACCAGCGCAACCAATGCCGCGCTGCTCAACTCCTTCGTTCCGATTGCCACCATCGCCATTTCGTGGGCATTTCTCGGCAAGCACTTGCGCCGGATCGAGGGCATCGGCGTCGTCGTCTCGCTTTGTGGTGCGATGACCATCATCTCGCGAGGCGACATTGCCGTACTGGCCCACCTCAATCTCAACATCGGCGACGTCTGGATGCTGGTCGCGGTGCTTGACTGGGCCATCTATACGGTCGCGCTGGCCTGGCGCCCGGCAGGCGTACACCCGATGCTGATGCTCGGCGCGACGACCGCGATCGGCCTCGCTGCGCTGGCCCCGGCCTATGCCTGGGAACTGTCCCAGGGGCGGTTCATCAACATAAACCTGGGCTCGCTTTCTGCACTGGCTTACGTCGGCATTTTCCCCAGCTTCCTTGGCTACATTTTCTACAACAAGGGCGTGGCGGAAGTCGGCCCCAACAAGGCCAGCCTGTTCATCCACCTGATGCCGGTCTTCGGCACCCTGCTCTCCTTCCTGTTCCTCGGCGAAATACCATTCTGGTACCACTATTTGGGCATCGGACTGATTTTCACAGGCATCTGGCTGACCACGAAAAAATGAGAGATCTGCTCGACCGGCTACGCGGCAAGACGCAAACGCTGATTCCAGAAACGCTGTGGGCGGTCACTGTCACCTCTTTGCCCTTTCTCGATGTCCTGACGGTCGACGAGCAGAAACAGCTGAAAGCACTGGCCGAAGCCTTTCTTGCCGAGAAGGAGTTCAGCACTGCCGGCGGACTGGAGTTGTCTGATGAAATCTGCGTCTCCATTGCCGCCCAAGGCTGTTTGCCTATCCTCAAGCTCGGTCTCACCGCTTACCGCGACTGGATAGGGATCGTGGTTTATCCGGACGAGTTCGTCGTGCCACGCCGCATTGAGGATGAATCCGGCGTGGTCCACGAATACGACGACGTACTTTCCGGTGAAGCCTGGGAAGGCGGACCGCTGATCGTGTCGTGGCACGATGTACAGATGGCTGGTGACGGCTACAACGTGGTCATCCACGAGTTCGCCCACAAGCTGGACATGCTGAACGGCGACGCCGACGGCATTCCGGCCATGCACAGCGGCATGGCTGAAGCCGAATGGGAGGAAATCTTTTTCGCGGCCTACGAGGATTTTTGCCAGCGCGTCGACAGCGGTGAGGAAACCACCATCGACCCCTACGCCAGCGAAGCACCGGCCGAATTCTTCGCCGTGCTCTCGGAGAGCTTCTTCGAAATTCCGGATGTCGTTGCCGAGGAATACCCGGCGCTCTACGAAATGCTTTGCCGCTACTACCGGCAGGACCCGCTGGCCCGGCTGATGAAAGCCGCCAGCGCATCAAGGACCAGCGCTTCCTGATCGCGCTGCGGCGAATGGCCGCATTTCGCCAGCTTCAGCAACTCCGTTCCCGGCACCTGCTCGGCAATCACCTCGATCTGGCGCATCGTCGCGTACTCGTCATCCTCGCCCTGAATGGCCTGCACCGGGCAGCGGATTTTCGGCAGGTATTCCTCGATGTTCCAGTCGCGAAATGGCGGTGACAGCCAGCAGTCATTCCAGTCGCTGAACACCCTTGGTGCATCGTGATGGTAGCGGGCCAGCTTGTGAGGCCAGTCGGTATCGTCCCAAACCTTGCGGGCGGCGCGTATACCAGCCAATGTTTCTTCTTCGACAAACTCATGCGGGGCCATGACGGCAACGCCCAGCGGGACCTCGGGGAAGGCTCCGGCGAAAATCAGGGCAATACTGCCACCATCGCTGTGCCCGATCAGGATCGGCCGCTCGATCTTTAGGGCATCCATCAAGGCGGGCAGCATTTCCTCGCCCTCACGGTGCATGTAGCGCACCGTACGGGTATCCGGATAGGGATCCGAACCTCCATAGCCAGCCCGTGACCAGACGATCAGCCGGCAACCGGTTGCCGCCGCCAGCTTTTCCGGAAAATGCCGCCACATGCTGACGCAACCCAGGCCTTCATGGAGCAGCAGCAAGGTCGGCCGCCCTTCGGCGGTAGCCGGGTAATCGCGATATTCGAGTTTCAGACCTTTGACAGTAACGTGTTTCATGCGCTCAAAAGAAAATCTCGGACGACGCCAATCTGGTCATCCGACTGGAACATGGGGGCATGGCCGACGCCGGCGATTTCCGCCAGTTTGGCGCGCGGTCCACAGGACGACATCTTTTGCCAGGTCTCGCGGGTCAGCAGATCGGATTCGGCACCGCGAATAGCCAGCGTCGGACAGGCGATCTGCTCGTAGACCGGCCACAGGTCGATATCCTTGTCGACGAAAGCTGCCTTGAACGGCTCGGCAATACGCGGATCATAACGGAAGGCCCATCGACCATCGGCGCGCTGGGTGACACTGGTCTCGGTCAGATGATGCCACTGGGCTTCGGTCAGCGCGCCGAACGGAGCACTGACCAGCTTGACGAAAGCCAGAGCCTCGTCAAAAGTCGGCCAGACCGGATCGACTCCAACATATGTCGCAATGCGCTGCAATGACTCGACGGTGATCATTGGCCCGACATCGTTCAGCACAAGCTTGCGGATCGGTGTGCCCTCTTGCGCCGCCAGTGCCATGCCGATTAATCCGCCCATCGAGGTACCCACCCAGTGCACCGTTTCGACATTGAGACGAGCAATCAGGGTCACCATGTCTGCCACGTATTGCGGGATGCCATAAGCGGCCGGATCGCGTAAATGACCGCTCCGTCCACGCCCGACCACATCCGGGCAGATCACCCGGTAATGGGCTGACATGGCCTCGGCCAGCGCGTCGAAATCCCGGCCATTGCGCGTCAGGCCATGGACACAAACCAGCACCCGCGGATCATCGCGGGCGCCCCATTCGGTATAGGCCATCCGGTGCAAACCCGCTGGACCAATACACTGCACGGTATGTTGTTTGAATTTCATATTGTCTCCTCCCCGCCAATGTATCACTGGCCGAACCAATATCGACGACGCTCTTGCCGCCACGCCGCCATGGCCACACCCCGCTCGCCCAAAAACACCTGCACGGCACCATCGCGATCCGTCCGCCAGATTCGGCTACCGATCGCCTCGTGACGTGCCACCACCTCTGCCTTGGGATGCCCGAAGCGACTGCGATAGCCGACCGGAATGACCGCCTCACTGGCCCCGACTGCCTGCAGAAAAGCGGGTGTCGACGACGTTTTCGAGCCGTGGTGCGGCATCAGCAGAACATCTGCCTGCAACGTATCCGGATAACGTTTGAGCAACTCGGCCTCATCGGGCGCCTCGATATCCGAAGTCAAAAGCATCCGTCTGCCACCGGCTTCAACCCGCAGCACACAGGACAGATGATTCGATTTCATATCACCCGAATAGGCCTCCGCAGCCGGATGAAGCACTTCGAAAGCCACACCATCCCAAACCCAGCGCTGGCCAGCCACGCAGCGCGCCCCCTCCAGGCCGGCCACCGAGGAGCGAACCTCGCCCACGGACAGTGCCGCGCGAACCGATGCCGTTCCGCCGGAGTGGTCGCTATCGCGGTGGGTCACCATCAACATATCGACCTTGTCGATCCCCAAAAATCGCAGATATGGCACGACTACCCGCTGACCGGCATCCGATTCGGCACTGTAGAGCGGCCCCGGATCGTAGATCAGCGTGTGCTCATGCGTCCTGATCACCGTCGCCAGCCCTTGTCCAACATCGAGGACGCTGATCCAGGCTTCGCCTTCCGGTGGTTTCTCCATCGGCCAGAACAACACAGGCAGCATCAGATACACACCCAACCAGCGTCCCGGCACGCCTCGCGGCAAAAGACAGACCGCCACGCCAATGCCGGCTGTTACGACAAGCCACAGAGGCGGGGCCGGCACTTGCCAGACCGGCCAAGTTGCACACCAATCCAGAAAAACCATCAACCAGTCCATGACCTGATGGGCCAAACCGAGAATCGGCCACCATGGCACTACGGCACCAAGCAGAGCGAGCGGCGTGACAACAAAACTGATCACCGGGATGGCAAGCGCATTGGCGAGTGGGGAAACAAGCGAAAACTGCTGAAAGATGAGCAGCAAAATGGGCAGTGAAGCCAGCGTCGCGACCCATTGAACGATGCCCCAGGAGCGCACCCGCGCGCGCCAGCCCTGCGCTTCGCCGATCTGGGCTGAACCCACATAGAGCAATGCCGCGACAGCACCGAACGACAGCCAGAACCCCGCTGCCAGCACGGCCCATGGATCAACCAACAGCACGACGAGCAGCGCCAGGGCCAGTGTCCGGCTGGGCGCCACGATCCGCCCTGACAACATGGCCGCCGCCGCGACCAGCAGCATGTAGAGCGTCCGCTGTGCCGGCACGGCAAACCCGGCCAGCAAGGCATAGCCAAATGCGGCAAGGCAGGCGGCCAGCAAGCCGGCTTTTTGCGCTGGCAGACGCAGAACCAAAGCAGGAACCCGTCGCCAGCCGAACGACACCAGCCAGCCAAACAAGGCAGCAACCATCGTCACATGCAAGCCCGAAATGGACATCAGATGGGTCGTTCCGGTCCGATTGAAGATCGTCCATAACTCACCGTTGGTTCTTTAAAAATGAAAGCTGCGCTGTTAATAATTAAGTTGCGCTTAAAAATTTAGCTGCGCTGGTGTGCTCAGGCACGCAATCTCGCATTAGCACAACATCATCCATACAGCTGTCGGTCCCTTACGCCGCAGCCGATTCCTCCTGCGCAACTTTCATTTTTAAACCAATCCGCATGATAACCATAGCCTCCTGCCATCAGTCTGAGAGCCAGCACATCCGACCCCAAACTGACTTGCACCATCAACCTGCTCAAACTCTAGGCAAATCGGCCAGTTTTTAAATAGTTAGTTGCGCTGCAAAATTCAACTTGAAAATTTAGTTGCGCTGACGGTTTGCGTATCAATAGCCCAGTGCTCCAGCCCTTTCGGTGTTGCTGCCAGTGACAAGTTGGTATTCCCTAGTAACGGGATGTGACTTCAGCAAAATAGCTGCGTAGGCTGCCAATATATTGGCAGGAAAGACCGGATGCAGAGGTCCTCTGGTCGCTCGTAGCGATTGAAGCTGAGCTACGTCCTGTCAGCAAAACCAGACCGTCGAGAATTGAACCACCATGGGACCCATTGGTAACGCATTAAACGCACTACTGTTAAGTGGTGACAACTTACGAGAAGAGTTCGCTGCACAAGGTTTGACCAACTCGGAGTGCTGCGCCGGCCTGCATGCGATTGAATCAAGTGTGAAGGAAAACGAATTAGTGCTTGATGTTGCCTTGGAGTTAGGCGCGACTTTTGATGTTCTCCAGAACAGGGCCGTCTGCCACATTCAAGGTGTTTCTCGAGATGGCGGTAGCTACACCCACGCTGCCCTAAACACCATGCTCACTTTACTGAAACAGCGCTCCCAAAGGTGCCAACGAATTTCCTGGAGCAAGCCGTAGCTCCCGCCTCCCCCTCGACGTCCAAATTCCAGGCCCAAAGGTTAAAAAGCCCCCCCTTCATTCGTGTAGATATTCTGCGAGGTTTTGCTATTCTGGGTGCCATGTGCTCTCACTACGACCCGCAAACTGACCCAGCCCGGCTTCGCACCTATTTTGGTGTCGAGGACCTGCCATTGGGTTTGAAACCCAGTCTGTGGCCTGGTTATCACGGCCCCTTTGTCCGCAAGCATGAGTTCTCCGATGTTGGTGATGAAGCCGTCCCGTTCAGAGAGCTGTTGGTGGGGTCGTTTGGCCTGATTCCACGCTGGTCAGATGATGCCAGCATCGCCCGGCGGACCTATAACGCCCGGTCAGAAACGGTTCATGAGAAGCCCAGCTTCAAAGAGTCATGGAGGTTATCCCGGCATTGCATCATTCCAGCAGAAGCTATCTATGAGCCTGATTGGCGCTCCGGGAAAGCGGTGGCAACTCGTATCACCCGTGCCGACGGCAAACCGATGGGCATTGCCGGGCTGTGGTCATATCGTGAGGAGCCAACCGGTTCCGTAACGCACAGTTTCACGATGCTGACCATCAACGCTGACGACCACCCATTCATGCGGCAGTACCACAAGCCTGATGACGAAAAGCGGATGATTGTCATCCTGGATGAAAGTGATTACGACGACTGGCTGGCTGCTCCAGCTAGCCATAGCAGGAATTTTCTACGCCAGTTCCCTGCTGACAATTTAATTGGCCAGCAGCCGCAACAATCACTGCAGTAGAGCTTCAATTCGCTGGCAACATCCAGCTTGCAGCCTTTCCGTAAACCAACGTCTCTCTTACAGCAGAATACTGGACAGCCCACTGAAGACCTCAGTTGTCGGAGGAAAAGTCCGCCCCGTCTTCTCGCAGAACGCATCGAACTCCGCTGCCGGTATATGGGTCATCCAGGATGTCAGTTCGGACTCCCATTCACCACCGACGCGATGAAGCTCTTCCGAAGGAAACGGCCCGCTACCTCCGCCAGAGCTTTCAAAATGGCGCATCGGTGAAGGATGCTGGACTCCGACCAAGTTGAAGCGCCCATCAGGTAGTGGAGACACCACCAAGTAGTCGCCGTAAAGCAACCGGAAATCTTCCAGAATGCCCGAAGAGCTTACAACGACAGCCGTGTCGAGACCGATGAACTGAACGGAAAGCCGCTGGTTGTGGCTCTCAAACTCGCCGTCCAGTTCATACTCTGTGACCAGCTCGATTCGACGAATCGTGGATTGGGTCGATGCCGACATTACGGCGCATCCTTGTTTGAGGGAGTGCTCGTGCCTAAAAGTGGCCGACGGGTCAGTCCTTGAACTGCACCCACTCGGTCAGCGGGGCGCGCTCTGTTCTCAAGGCATTCTCCGGGGCATCCGGATTGCCGAAACCAAGCGACATGCCACAAACAACGGTCTCGTTCTCTGGCAAGCCCACTTCCTCGCGGATGATACGGTGGAACTGAACAAAGGCCGCTTGCGGGCAGGTATCCAAGCCACGTGCTTTGGCAGCCAGCATAACGTTCTGAACGAACATGCCGTAATCCAGCCAACTGCCTTGTTCCATCACCGTATCAACAGTAAATATCAGGCCAACGGGTGCATCGAAGAACTGGAAATTGCGGGCGTGCTGCTTGTGCATCCGCTCTGCATCGCCTTTCTGGATGCCTAGCAGCTCGTACAAGCCGAGACCAACCTTGCGCCGACGCTCTATGTAGGGCGATATCCACTTTCGCGGGTAGTACGGGTAGGACTCAGCGTGCGTAGCGGCTTCTTCAGGGTCGTCGAATGCTGCGATTACCCGCTCGCTAAGCCTGGCTTTGCTTTCCCCGGTCAGCACCCACACTTTCCAGGGTTGAATGTTGGTGCCGGATGGAGCTCTGGAGGCGATGGCCAAAATATCTTCTATGACGGACCTAGGTACCTCTGTGGGCAGATAAGCGCGACAGGAATATCGGCTTTTCATAACTTCATCGACGGCGGCTTGAATTGGGGTTTTCATAGTTCTTATGTGGTTCAACTATCGTTGTAAGAAAATCGGGAGAGCGGGCTTAAAGTGGTATTAGGCCCGATACGATATCGACAGTCATCAGGGTGCAGCATATTTATCCTCATTTTCTGTGGATAACGCTGTGAGTCCCACCTGAATCTGGAAGCCAACCACTTGATGCACAGATGATTTCGAGTCACTGCCTACAACTTAAGCACACACTGTCAGTCTTGGCATGTTCCGTTTGGATTTCCGTGGCTATCGCGAAGCCCGGACCCCATCCCCCCTTTGAAACTACGGGAGTAGTCACGGCCAACCATGATGGCGACACCCTCAAGCTACAGACGGCCGACCGTGGGCTTCTGGTGGTCCGGCTATCTGCTGCTGATACACCGGAGACCGGTCAAGCCTACTGGAGGGCTGCGCGCGGCCACCTAAGACAACTTGTATCAGGAAAGCAAACGACGGTGTGGTGCTACAAACGTGACAGGAATGAGCGCGAGGTCTGTCACGTGAAGGTTGACACTCAAGATGTTTCTGAAGCGCTTATTCGCCAGGGTTATGCCTGGTATGCGCACATGTTTGGTAACGAGTTCTCCCCTGAACAACGTGAGGTCTATGCACAAGTGGAAAAGGATGCCCGAGCCCAACGTTTGAGGCTCTGGAGCGACCCCGACCCCATGCCACCTTGGGAATGCCGCAAACTGAGGAAAGCACACCAGAAGTGCCGCTAGGCCTCTCTGTGGAAGGGTGAAGCCTATCTAGCCCGAACCTGTGGGATTTCATCCCAAGCCGTTGTGAATCGGGGAGATAAGTGACCTCTTCGCATCCGCCATTGGTTGTTAATACCCTCAGCTGCTAGTTTTAAGGTCCCGCGCCCGTATCGTTTGTTGATGCTATCCATCGCGTCCATGAGCGATTCGCTGCGAGCGCTTACGAGACCGGTGGGGGCGAGCAAGGAGAATTGCTGATTTGCCCGGGGAACAATGTCCATCAACGCGATTCCCGCTTTATGGTAACCATAGCCCGGCCTGTAGATGCGACGTAGCACCCTTAAGCCCCAAGCCGTCAGGGTGCGACTGTCGGCCGTCGCTTCGGGCAGCGGGACCGTGACCGACTTTTGGTATTGAGGCGCTTCTGGATTGAAAATATTCGTCCGGATGTAGACTTGGAGTGCGCCCGCAAGGGATTCCTGCCCTCGGAGTTTTTCTGCCGCCCTACTGATGTAGGCGGCCACAGCCTCCTCGAGGTCTGAGCGGTCATAGACCAGCTGACCAAAGGAGCGACTGCTCATGATTTGCTGGCGAGCAGGAGCCACCTCCTCGAGATTGAGGCACGACAGTCCGCGCAGTTCTCTCACTGTGCGCTCCAGCACTACGGAGAACTGACTCCGAATGGATTCGGCATCGGAGTCGCGCAACTGCCGGACGGTCTGAATCTTCATTTCGGCAAGGCGCATGGAAATCTTCCGGCCAACGCCCCAAACCTCGCCAACATCAATACGCTCGAACAGATGAGTGAGACTCTCCATGTCCATAGTGGTGAAGTCGCAGACCCCATCCATCCCCGCCAGCTGCTTCTTGGCGCAATGGTTTGCAAGCTTCGCGAGCGTCTTTGTCGCGCCGATGCCCACGCAGACCGCCAGGCCCAACCAGTCAGCCACCCGCTGGCGTATCTCGATGCCGTGAGAGGTGTAACCGATGCGCTCAAAGCCGGAGAATTCCAGGAATGACTCGTCGATTGAGTAGACCTCGACGTTGGGGGAGAACTGACTCAGCACTTCGACTACGCGGTTGCTGAGGTCCGCGTAGAGGGAGTAGTTCGAGCTGAACGCTACGATGCCATGGCGTTTGGCTTCCTCCTGGATTTTGAACCACGGGACACCCATAGGAATTCCCAGGGCCTTAACCTCGGCACTACGGGCGACTACACAACCGTCGTTATTCGAAAGGACGACAACCGGTATATTTTGGAGGGCCGGATTGAACAGCTTTTCACAAGACGCGTAGAAGTTGTTGCAATCCACCAAGGCGAATACGGGCATCCAGGGTCAGGCTCCCAATCGCTTGAATTTGCCGACTACGACTCCCCAGACAACCATCTCCTGTTCTTCGCGGATATCTAGTGCAGGGTAGCTTGGATTCTCGGCAATCAAGGCAACTCGACCATTCCGGCGGTAGAGGCGCTTCACTAGCCGTTCCCCGTCGACGAAGGCGACCACGATGTGTCCGTGCCGAGGCCGAACGCTCTTGTCGACGACCAGGATATCCCCGTCAAAAATCTCGGCTCCTTGCATTGAATCCCCTTCCACCGCGAAGAAGAAAGTCGCGACTGGGTTACGCACTAGATATTCGTTAATATCTAGTCGCGCCTCCTCGTAGTCAGCGGCTGGGCTGGGAAAGCCCGCAGAAACTTTCACTCCTCCGAGGGGAAGCGCTAATTTAGGGGCACCTGGTAACGGAACGAAGACTCCTTGGGAGCTGTTCATTCCCTTGGTAATACTGAGCTCAGGCATGGACTACGCGAGACTCGGCAAAGTGCTCTTCCAGCGAGTGGTATTCCGGTTCAGCGTGCTCTGAGACAAGAACAGCGGAGCATTCTGGGCAGAGTAGGCTTAGTTGGCCAGCAATGGTTGCCTGCTCGAGTTCAGCGGCAGCCAGGGGGGCATGGCAGTGCGGGCATACGATTCGGACCATATTGCTCTCCTTGAAATACTGTAATTTTATACAGTAAACAAGGAGGCGCAATACTGTATGCAGAACCCCCTAGATTGAGCAGCTACACGTCTTGGCTATTCTCGGACAAGAAAGCCTTGTGGTGAAAACTACCTACTTTTTACGAAACGCCGAGTCGCATCGGTTTTCATTAGATGGACCGCAAGCCATGGGCCGCCATCCATCGCCCGTACATCTTTTATCAAGCTTCGTCCGACCAGGAATGCGATTGCGGCATTCAGCCGACGTGGTCCCCAACCAACAATGGCGTCGATTTCGGAGGGCTCACAGGGAAAGTTCTCATCGTTCACCAATCCAGATGCGACACGAAGCGCATCTTCTGCTGGGTCCCATCCCATCCAGAATTTGTCGAAGCGGACAAAAAGCTCTTCCTCTGGGTAAATCAATTCAAGCTGATGCTTCGTAACCAGGCCCTTCAACTCGAATACGGCATCCTCGACGTCTTCCTCAGATAGCGACAGCTTGCTAGCGAGCTCATCGAGCTCGATACACGGGTCAAGTTTTCTTGCCTCTTTTGTAGTCTCGACAAAAAATTTAGCCAGTGCGGTATCAGCGCCGGCAAATTTCAAGCGAAAGTTTTTGTCGCTAAGCATTAAGTGAGGCCTAGTTTGGTAGACATATGCAAACGACCCTACCAGGTCAGCGGACCCGCTTGCCCGTGTTACTAACACATCTCCAGGCTTCACCTCTAGTTCAGGCAGTGGCGCGAGAGAAGCAGGAAGCGCTTTGTGTTCAGTCTCTCGATAGATGCCTCCATTTGCCGCCCCTGCCTTCAAGACGCCCCATTCATCGTCATCGGTCAATCGAGCCTCGCACTCGGGACTCCAGCCTTGTTCAATACCAGCTATCAAATGTTTGAGGCGAGCGCAGCGCCATCCAGCCGGCAACACTGGAATCCAAGCATTCCCCGTAGATTCAGTAGCGCTTACCCCACCGAAACAAATTCGAGCGAACTCAGCTGAGCGCCATTCCTCCAGCGTGCTTTGAAGCTTTTCTTTCTCTGCAATCAAGGCATCAATGCGCACCGTTTTTCCGTCTAGGAAGTTTGCAATGCGTATCTGCTCGCTTAGACAAGGGACTCTTAGTGGCGTCATTCCAAGGTCGTTAATACTCAGGGCGTATCGACTGATACCTGTGGCTGCGGTGGAGTAATAATCATGAACCTCCGCCGATTGAAGCGCCCAATGCAGAAAAGCGCCATGTATTTTTTCGGCAAACGGGCGTAGCAGTGCTAAGTGGTAGCCGCAGACAACCCCCGGAAGGGCCTCCGGCACATACGCAGGAATACCGATGTCTGTTGGTTCTTCGGAGTCCTTTGTAACGATAACGTCATCAGCGCAGAGTGTGAAGCGTGCTATTTGTGCATCGGAAGCAGTAGCAACCATGAAATCCAATTCATTGGTTACGCGTTCATTCCGATACACGTCAACGTAGTTGCAGAGACGAACGACCTGTTCCTCGTCAACGCTATGTTTGTCGACGTTGCTCGGCATTACCTCGGCAAATCGCTTAAGGGGTGCCAAGGTCCAAGTGGAAGTGCTCATTACGCTACAACTCCCTTCATCAACTCGACGAAGCGTTTCTCCATGTCGCGAATTTCTGCGGCTATAACCTCCGGTTTCCGTGATGGCTTATAAACGTAGAAATAGCGATTGAAGTTGATTTCGTAACCGACCTTGCCTGGCAGGCCATCCTTCTCATCTTTGATGGTTTCATTTATCCAAGCCTCAGGCGCATGAGGCAGAACTTCGCGCTTCACGTACTCCCCAATGTCTTCAGATACGGGACTCGCCTTCGATGAATCGTTTCCTTCCTACCTACGTACATGAATTAACGCACCACACCTCTGTTTGGAGTGCACAGCTGAGGAGTTTTCACACAGCCTCGGTCGAGACACGACGGCCCACTTTTCAACTTCGCTGCCGGAAAGCGGTCGTTGAAGTTTCGACTCTCCGAAGTAGCCATTCGTCACTGAGTGCTGACGCCCCGTTGCTGTCATTCGACAAGCCCATTATTAACGTCTGTTTCCTGGCCAAAAGCTGACTACAGCCGCTCACCCTTACGCCAATTGCAACTATTTGTTGCGACGCCGGATATATCTGTAATAGCGGCTATAACTGAAGTGACGGGATGGAAGAACACCTCGCCACTTTCATCAGAGGTATTGCACAGCACGGATGGATTAGTCTTTTGGGAGAGAAAAATGACCAAGAACACCTTGAAAATTACCCTGTCTGCTATCGCACTGGGTTTGATGGCATCTGCTGCTTCCTTTGCCGCTGATGCCCCGATTTACGGCAGCCAACTGATGACCAATCAGGAACGCATTGAGCATCGCAACAACATCCAGGCCGCTAAAACTGCTGAAGAGCGTGAGCAAGTCCGGCTGCAACATCATGAACAGATGCAATTGCGCGCCAAGCAACAAGGCGTGACCTTGCCGGATACGCCGCCTACTCAAGGAGGCGGACAAGGTCGCGGCATGGGGCCGGGCGGTGGCATGGGTGGAATGGGGCCCGGTGGAGGGATGGGGCCGGGACCGAACCGCTAGGCGTCAATCACGGGCATCGGTAGCAACCGGTGTCCTTTGTATTTCATGACTCAAGCCATCGGCCGCTGGGCCAGCAACCCAAAGTGGTAGGGTGCGCTTGGCCCCAGGTCCACATGAACCACTGAATCAAACCCAGTCTCGGATAGCCAGGAAGCACATTGTTCGGGCTTCGGCCGAATAGCCAGTGGTGGCCCGCGAGGCGTTTCGATGTCGCTTCGCCAGTGAATCACGGAGAGAATGGCACCCGGTCGAAGCGTTCGATAAGCTTCACGCAGGAGGGCCAGCGGGTCTTCGATGTGCAGAAGATTGAAGAGCATGGCGTGTCCCTGTGAGCAGTCGGATACGCCTGTACCATGCTCAACAAAGTCACGTAATTCGGTTCGCACATTGAGCAGGCCATCCGCCCTGGCTCGTTCAGCCACCAACTCGACCATCACAGGCTCGATGTCCAGTGCTGTTACCTTGCCCCGAGTGCGCTTTGCCGCTGGAAGGCTGAACGTGCCGTAGCCACAGCCGAATTCGACCACGTTGTAGCAGCCGCCCTGGCTAACCAGCAGTCGGTCGAGAATGCCTTCTGGCTGAAAGAACGAGTCCCAGTAGGCCTCGTCCGGCATGCCGCTTTCACGTCCCTTCATACTCAGAACACCAGCACCTTGTCAGCGGCTGCCGTCCATTCGGCCAGTTCCTTCAGGGTGCTGCGCCGAGCCCCTTCGACTACCTGCTCAACACCCATGCCCCGGGCGTCCATGCAGGTGCCGCAGAGACCGACCTCGCCACCCACCATGCGCACCATGTCTCCGGCGTTGTAATAGCCCTCAGGCACCTTCTGGCCGCTCTTGGCGCAGGCCACTGCGTCGCCCATCAGGAAGACGCGTACCGTCTGACCTTCAGTCTTGCCGAGCTGGCGAGCCAGGCGCAGGGCGTTGTAGCTGCGTTCCGTTCCGTAAGGTCCATCGTTGAGAATGAATAAGGTGTTCATGGTTGGCTCCCTATGCGTGGTTGAGAAAGCTACTTGCCCCCGGCCTTGATGGTGGCCTTCAGGGCATCGAAATCCTTGCGTACGCCGTCCTGGAAGAGCAGCCCCGATTTGGCCTGCTTCGGGACGCTCTCCATGTCGAGGACGTCAGCAACGATTTGGTAGCTGGCGGCCCCGTTGAAGTCTTTGCCATCGGCGACGATGAGCTGGGTACCGTAGAAGACGGCCGGCGCCGGTAGTCCGGGAGCCAGGCTGGAAGGCAGCAACTGAATCGGAACACGGTAGGTATTGGCGACTTCAGCCGCGACCTGGAGATTGCCGTTACAGCGCTGGCCCGGTGGGTCCTTGGCGATGAAGGTAAGTACCTTCTGGCCATTGGCAGTTTGGGCACCGGGAACGGCCATCGATACATCGGCTGCCATGGCCGAGAAGACCAGGGTGCCGCACAGGGCGAAGATGGATAGATGCTTCACGAGTTGTCTCCTCTGTTGTGGTTTGACTTCAGTTCTCGATGGGTTGCCCGCCAGCACGCCATTCGCTGACGCCATCGGTAATCTTGTGGGCGGTGTAGCCGCGCTGGCGCAGCAACTTCACCGCCTCGTCGGACATCAGGCAGAAGGGGCCGCGGCAGTAGGCAACGATTTCCTTGTCGGTCGGCAGGTCTGCCAGTCGCTTCTCCAATTCCGCCAGGGGGAGCGAACGGGCGAACGGCAGATGACCGGCGACGTATTCCGCTTCAGGGCGAACGTCGATGACCACGATGTCGCCGCTACGCGCTTTGGTCAGCAGGCTCTCACGGCTTTCTGACGACAGGGCGTCAGGAGAGGCCGCCATCTGGTCGAGCGCTACGCGCAGTTCAACGAGGTGCTCCTCAGCCACTTCCCGGACATTGACCCACAACTGGGCAACATCCGGGCCGCTCAGGCGATAGTGAATGAACTTGCCCTGGCGGCGGGTTTCGACCAGACGGGCTTCGCGGAGAGCGCGCAAATGCGCACTGGCCAGACGCATGTCGATACGAGCTTGTTCGGCCAGGGTTTCGACAGTCTTCTCGCCTTGCGCGAGCAGTTCGATGAGTTCCAGGCGCTTGGGGCTGGAAATCGCCTTGCCGATACGGGCAACGTGTTCGTAGAGGTAGGACTTGGTAATGGTCGGTTTCATGATTACAATCTAACGATTATTGGATTATTTGTAAACATCGATGCTCAGTTGGAAATATTTCGCGGAATCAACCATGCATGGCACAGCCTGAAACGGTGGCGTGCATATGAAGTTGAGCATCCCGCTCCTGCTGTCGCTGGCGCTGCATGCCCTCCTGGTCGCAGGATGGCAGCTCGACGCATTGAAGAGTGCAAAGAACCCTGAAACCATCGAAATCCGGATTGCCACCCAAGTTCGGGAGGACGTTCAGGAGTTACCCGCACCACCTCCGCCGAAGCCTGCGAAACTCAGTGCATCTGCGCCACGAACTACGACACCGCCACGTGAGGCAAACCCGGTACCGGCACCAGAGGTATTAGCCATCCCATCAGCCAAGACTCCGGCTTCACTGGAGGCACCGCCACCACCGAGTGCGGAAGAGTGGCAATTGGCCTCGACCTACAAGCTCAAGAACAGCAAGCGCTATCGCAACAATTGGGGACAGCTGGTGCGCAGCATGATGGGCACGGCAGTCGAGGGGCCTGGTCAGGGGATGGTTCGTTTCCGTATCGAGATTGCCCCGGACGGTTCGCTCGCGAACGTCAAGGAGCTTTGGTCCACTTCCGAAAATGCGTCGAAACTGGCCTGGAAGGCCATCAAATCGCTGCCACCGCTACCACCGACGCCAACCGGGCAGCCCCTGATATTTGAGCGGACGATTTCATTCCAGCCCTATGAGACTGGCTGGCCGCCGAGCTATACCCTGGACTGCCTGCCGGACCCGCCGGCGTTCAAGAATCCATTTGCCTGGGATGGCAAATCGCCGCAGGAACAGGTAAAGCACCAGGCACCGAAGCGTGCTCCGGCCGATGCTTCCCAGGAAAAATGCGTAACGGACTCGACAGCCGACACCATTGAGCAGGAAGAGGGCGAAATGAAACGCCAGATGGAAATTTATCGCTGGGGACGATGACTGCTACCTGACGGTTTGCGGTCATTTGCCGTAGGCAGGGGAGCAGCCTGCTCTTGGCCGACCGTTACCTGATAAAGCGCCCGGTCAAGGCCATGGTTTCCTTTGGTCAGGGAGGACAGGGAGATTGGGTGGTCAAATCAGTGGGGATTTCGAAATTTCCACCTAAAAACAACGAAGCTGGTCACTAGGCGACAAAAAAGGCACCCAAAAACTGGGTACCCAAAAATCACGACGTCTTGTTCAAACGCAACTCGAACAAAGGGTCGGGCCGACTCAAGACATACAGTTGATTCAAACTTACGCGAGGCAACAAACTCACTTGCTCAGCCCGCTCATAAAGCACAACCAAGAGCTGTGAAACTGGCAATGGCAAGTCCTCCAACATTGAAACCCCAACTCCGGTTGCCATAGCAATCGGTGATTCGGAAATCTGCCGGATGGCCAACCGAAGCTTAACCTCCAAATCAGAGGCCTTATCCAAGAAATCGCCAAATACCAGCTTCCCTGCTAAAACATAAGCCAGTACCAGCGGTAACTCCAAGTAATCTGCGCACGCGCGCAAAATCTCGTCGTCCATCGCCGAGATTGGCTTCACCCCTCGCAAAAGCTGAGACAAATAGCTGCGTCCCACCTTAAGCCGAACGGCCAACCTGGCAACGTTCAAGCCGTCAGTTCGCATCCGAGCTAACAATAAAGTAGCTAATGGGCGACCTACAAAATCAACTGCACTCACAATATTCTCCAAGCAAGAAATGTCCTGCTTGGTATAGCGATATCGCACCGATAAATAGTCACCTTTGCCCGTGATTCAGGCAAATCCCGTTACTGCCAGCCACGCCAAGTCACCACTGGTAACCACATTTGCACAATATTCACCGCGGCGTAGCCTGCCCTCCATCTCACTACCCGCTATGGTTCAAATGAATGCCGCCCCGGCTTACCTAGGGACGCCCCTACTCCAACGTAGGCATTGCGTCACCCGCCGCGCCGACTGCCCCCGGGTCCTTCCTCAACTGAAAGCGCACATCTTCAACACCCAGGGCAACCATGCAATGCAAGAAGAACGAAAAGGAAAAGGTGCCACGGTTGATTTTGTTACGCAGCGGTGCCTCGTTCTCAGAGACGCCTAATCGCTCCAGGCGCCTGGCAAGCTCTTTGTACGTAACCCCATATCGAGCCAGCAGCCCTTTCAAAATCAAAGCCGACTCTGAAGTCAAAAACTCCTGCATGCCACCTCCTGACCTAAGCAACTATTGAGAAAATTATTTGAACCTTAAGAAGATACGAAACATATCTTTATTGATGCGAACCGACAATACGCCATCTTTTCTCGTTTTCGGGTCGCTAGACATCGCTCGCATCTCAATAGGAAACCAGCATTGTGGCTAGGTATGCAAAGTGGTCAGAAGCAACGATTTCGAGGTTTGAAGCCGAGGGCCGCGGAAAAGGCACTGGTGCCAGCTATATCCCATGGGTTCAGGTTAGCGACTTCTCCTCTTCAGGTGATTCTCGGCGGGTGTTCAGCCCAAAAACGGGACGAGTCCATCACCTCATGTCGACCATCGAGTGGCACATCTTCCTGCTTCTGGAACACGATGAAAAGGTGGCCGATATTCGCGAGCAATTTCCCCTGGACCGCGGGACAACCCAGTCAGTTGCCGTCGAACTCGGCATCAAGCACCCAACTTACCCCGGGACAAACATCCCGTGTGTCATGACCGGCGATTTCTTGGTAACCCTGCAACGCCCTCAAACGAATAGCCTGACGATGGTGGATGCCAAAAGCACGAGGGAGGCCGAAGACATCCGCTCTATGGAAAAGCTGGAAATTACTCGTACCTTTGGCGACGGCTGCGGTATCCCCCACCACCTGGTTTTCGACTCCATGCTCCCGCAAAACAAGGTCCGGTTCCTCGAATGGATTCGTGCGGCAGCCCTTACCCAAGAGGAAGAGCAGGAACACGGCGACTTCTATGCAACACACAAGGAGCGCCTGCTCTACGACCTGACGACCTATCGGCGAACCGGCAGCCTCAGCCAATATTGTGAGAAGTACGATATCCAAACAGGTTCTCGTGACGGCACCGGCCTGCGCGCTGTACGGATGTTGCTGCAAGAACACAAACTGCTTACCGACCTGAGCCAGCCGAACCCGACCTCAATCCCCGTTTCGATGTTGAAGCCACGTATCACCCAGGGCCTAACTTTAGTGGCGGGTGCGTGACATGCTGTACCGCAACGACATCATCGTAAATCCGACAACCCAGGTTCGGGTCCGTGTCATCCATTTGGACTTTGCCGAGAACGAAGCATGGTTGTTCAACCTGGCAGGTGACAACCCGCTACCGAAACTTGTGCCCCTCGACCAACTGGAGCTGGCGCTACATAGCCAGGAACTGGTTCTGGAACAAAGTCAGGGCAAACCAGTTCGCCTCTCGACTTCTGAGGCTGCGAAGAAAGCCCGGAACCAGGCCTATGAGCAAATCCGGCCGCTGGTCGAGACAACCGACATCCTGATACCCAAGCTACGTAATGCACTTATCAACCAGCGTGCAGAAGAAACCGGCGCGTCTGCGCGTACCCTAATCCGGCAACTGCGGCAATGGTGGGCCAACGGACAATCACCAGACGCTTTGCTGCCTGCGTTCCATCGGCGCGGCAGCACAGGAGGTGAAACCGCCAACCGTGGCCGCCCTCCTAAATACGAGGACCGGCCCATCTACCAGGTTACTGGTGATGACTTGGAACTCTTTAAGAAAGTGGCCGAAACGCAATATTTGGACAGTGAAGTCCATACGCTCGCAGGTGCCCACAACTATTTGCTCGACGAATATTTCACCCGAGTCGATGGCGAAGGGAAAAAGTTCACTCTCCCTGATGGCGAGTTTCCTACCTACATGCAGTTTCGGCGAGCAGTGCTAGCGGCTTTCCCCCTTGAAACCATTATCCGCAAACGTAAGGGTGACTCTGAATATGAGCTTAACGACCGCCCCGTGTTGGGCAGTCTCCATGCCGAGACATACACCGTCGGCGATGTGTTTGAAATTGACGCCACCATAGCCGACGTTTTCCTGGTTTCCAGCAAAAACCGGGCGAAGATTATCGGAAAGCCGACGCTGTACCTGATTGTTGACCGCAAGTCATGGCTTATTGTCGGCTTCTATGTAGGCCTTGAGTCTGCTTCGTGGTGGGCCGCGCTACAAGCCATCCTGTCCATTGCCGAAGACAAAAGTGCGCTATGCCAGCGCTACGGTGTTCAGTACGACCCTGACGACTGGCCAGCCCATGGCGTCCTCCCCAAAGAGTTCGTTGCCGACCGAGGCGAGTTGCTCTCCAAGAACAGCACGGCTATATGTGAAGGCCTGGAAACCAATGTTCGGAACTTGCCCAGGAAACGAGCAGACCACAAACCGTTCGTGGAATGTAGCTTCAAGTTGATACATCAGCCTATTTCGCAAGCTGTCCCTGGGTATGAGCCGCCTAGAAACGTTACAAAGCGACAAGGGAAGCACTACGAGCAGGACGCCTGTTTGACTCTCAACGAGTTCATCAAGGTCATCCTGCAGGCCATCATTCGCCACAACCGTAGTCCGCGAAGTGTGGACCGCTTGAGTGCAGAACAAGTCCTTGAGGGAAACCTATTACCGATTCCCGTAGACATCTGGAACATCGAAATCCGCCAGCGTGCTGGAGCCCTTTCACGCGTAAGTGAAGAACGGATGCGCTTTGCACTGCTCCCCGAAGGCAAAGCCATAGTTAGCCGTGAAGGTATTCAGCTGGGAAGTTGCTACTACAGCTGTCCAGAGGCAATGCAACGAGGCTGGCACGATATCGCCGCTCGCGGCGTTTTCGAGGTCACGGTGTCATACGACCGACGCCTCGTTGACAGTATTTTCGTCCATGACCCGCTGAATCCAGAGGCCTTTTTTACAGCGACGCTACTCGACAAGTGCAAGGACTACCGCGGGTTGTCGTTTGCCGAAGTCGAAGCAATTGACTACTACCGAGCAAGCCTGAAAGTACAAGGACAGAAGGTCAAACGACAAGCTGACCTTGATTTCAACCAAGTGGTCAAGCCGCTGTCAGCGCAGGCCCATGCAAAAGCTAAGGGAGCCTCAAAGGGCAAGTCGCGCACAGGCCGGAAAGCTGACATCGTGGATGACCGTAAAGAGGAGCTACAACGCGAGCGCCAGTCACGGGCTAAGGCAGCGTCCCCCGTCCCCCGACAGCCTAGCGCCGAAGTTATCGCACTACCGGTCGCCTCCTCCATCAATACCCCTCCGCCGGCAGATACGCCTGAGTCCCGTCGGCAAGCAATGTTCATGAAGATGCTAAATGGTTACTAACACACTCGCCCCGCACTACGCTACGGCAACCTATACGGAACAACGCCTCCCTCAATACCAGGGAAACCCGCTGATTGCAGCAATTCCCCCTTGCGGCACAGAGGAGGAGGTCATGAAAAAGCTGCTCTCCTTACCCCACTTCGCACCAGAGCAACGGGAGTGGTCTGACGCCGAACGTATTCAGATGATTGTTCAGCTCGCGAGCTTCATGGTGCCCATGAGTCGTCACGTTCAGCTCGCGTATGCCGTCGACGCCATGATGCGCCACGGCTATGTCGGTCGTATTCCTCATACCGTCACCTCCACGGCCCTCTTTCGAAAACTGCATGAGCAGCAGGCGCAAGGCAAAACGTTTCCGACAAACGGCGCCATCACCGCACAGATTTCGTCAGCACTCATCGGGATGTCCGGGACCGGCAAAACTACGACTATCAAGCGCTTGTTTTCCCATATACCCGAGGTTATTCATCACCCTGATTACGGTATCTACCAGGTTCCATACCTGCACATTGAAATGCCTTACGACGGTGCCAGCGTTACAGGTCTGGCATTTTCGATATTCCGGAAGCTTGACCTGCTTTTTCCGGAGGCGAACTACTCCGAGCAGTTTGCAAAAGGCTCTCGCTTGGGGGCAGAAACGCTGATGAACCACGCAGCGCGTTTGCTACTCATGCATAGCGTTGGCATCCTGGTGGTTGATGAGGTCCAGAACCTAGAAAATTCGCCCTCGAACCGTAAAGGGCTGATGACGTTGCTTGTGTCGGCCTCGAACGAGCTTGGCGTACCAATCCTCTTTGTCGGAACCAGCAAAGCGCGCAATCTGCTGTCCATGAGTTTCCGGCAAGCACGCCGCTCATGTGGCTACGGTATCCCGGTATGGGAAAACCTAACCAAGGGAACCCCTCAAGCACCTGGGGATTGGGAGATGTTCGCTCAAGCCCTTCTAACCTTCCAGTGGGTCAGAAATCCAGTTCCGGTAACCCCTTATCTGATGGACCAGCTGTATTTCCACTCCCAAGGAATCATGGACGTTGCTATCCAGTTGGTAGCCACGGCCCAAGTCCGCGCAATCATGGACGGCTCCGAGACATTAACGGCTGAACTTATCGAAAGTGTGGCCAAAACAGAGCTATCTATGCTGGCTCCCATGATTGAAGCACTGCGCAAGGGAGAGCCCGAAGCGTTGCTGCAACTTGGCGATATCGAGCCGCTCTCGCTGGCCGAGACGATTCGGATGACCCAGCTCCAATATGAGGGCCGAAAGGTTGATGGAATCAACGCTCGACCAGGCGATGCAAGCTTCAAAAACATGATGTCGAATGCGCTGGAAGCATTGGGATTCTCGCCGGCCAAGGCAGAGCAACTGACCCAATCGGTTGCAGATGCCGGTGTGCCGAATGCTCTGGAAGGAGTTAAAGAAGCAATTGTGACCGCGACCAAGGGCAAGAAAAGGAGCAAGGGAAAAAAAGTCGCGAATAACGTTAGCGCAAACGAAAACCCAGACGCCGAAGCAGTGAATCTCCGCCCGGGAGATTACCGAAACGCGTTTCATCGCCCGGAAGGGGTAAGCATCTTCGAGCAGCTGGGCAACCTGGGAATGCTTCCCGATATGGATGTGCTTTTCTCGGTATAACGGTTGGCCAGGTTTTACTATCTGCCGCGTCCGTACCCTGATGAGTTGATTGGTAGTGTCCTCATCAGGGCGGCACGCCATCGAGGGCAGTCTCACAAACAGTTCGCCCATCAACTAACAGGAACAATGACCTCACACTGGCCGTTGTTTCTATCTGCGCACCTGGCCAAACTGGGGCTAAGCATGAGCATCAGCCCCAAGGAGCTACTGTACGGTCACACGGTTTTTCCCTACTCGACAGCTCGTATGGGGCGCATAGAAACCGAACGACTGGCCAGGAACATTATCGAGCGAGAGGGTAAAAGTCTAACTGTTCTCGTGCAATCGTCTTCGGTTGGAAGGGGGACGCCGAAATTCTGCCAATCTTGTGTCATTGATGACCTTAAACAACTTGGCGAGACCTATTGGCATCGCCGGCACAACCTGCCTTTCATTCAGCGATGCAGCGTTCACGGGGAGCTACTTCTTGCCCTTCCATTGAGGAATACGCCCAAGGGAATCTCGGTGACCAAGTTGCCTGAGGAGTGCACAGGTGAAGAAGTCTACAAGTGGCTACCTGAGTCACTGAGCTCTGCTTTGATGCAGTTGAGCTTTGATTGCCTTGACGGTCGAGCTAGACAAGATGAGCTTGCCTGGCGTCGGGAGTATCGACGAATAGCGGAAGCACACGGATTTCCTCGGCAAGGCACGGGACTCTCCAGTTCTAGCGTCCTGGCTAGCTTTAAGTCGTTTTACGGTGAGGAGTTCCTCACCTCAGCCGGCTTGAACTTTGACCCATTAGCCGCTGGTGCCTGGCCTATCTTGCTTTTACGGAGCGGATACGAGATTTCCACCTCGACGCCCAGGCATTTGCTGCTACATGCCTTTCTTGAGAATTCGAGCGCCCCGTCACCAATACGAGCTAACCAACCTGGTAGAAAGCCAAAAAGCCTTCCGAAAGCAGATGAACTACTCGCCAGGAGAGTCCGAGAAGTGATTGCAGGGCTTCCACTCGGGAGCCGTATTACGGTCACAGAGCTCCTGACACGCGCGGGGGGCTGGGCTGTATTTAGACACAAGCGCGTTGTGATGCCGAGGACTAGCAAGGTGGTTCAAGACTTCCGGCAGACTGAATTCTCGGAGAGACAGGCTGGCCGGCGCCCCTACTGGAGGAAGCGACTGGGACTTGAAAAATAACTGACAACAGAACGAGTCCCCGCTCCGTCTCTGAGAGGACTCTCCTCAGTGATAGACATGGGCTTTTGTCTCACACGAAAAGGACCTACTTCTACAAACGTTATCTCGCTTTTCCGGTAAACATGAGCAAATAAAGGATAGTCTTACCTAAATTTCGAAGAGTAGTGCCTATACATCCCAGTTCAACAACTGGGATGTTCCCATGCAAGGCATCGAAAAGCTCTCCTGGACCGGCAGTTCCTACGCGATTGAAACCTGCACCACTCAAGGTAAAAACCCACAACTCACTGTTGCCTCACTTCCAGACCTTCTGTGCGAAAGAGAAATCGGAGACCGGCAACTCTCATTCAACGGAACAACTTCGTTCCAGGCCTGGCTGCAGCTCAGCAACCATGAGCTCAGGGCTGTTCATGATGCATTAGGTCTAGCACCTAAAAACTTCGGCCAATCCTTCTATCAATTCACGGACGAAAACCAGAATTTCGTCATCCCAATCGGGGTGGCCATGTGTTCCATGTTTCGTCCATTCCCCGGAATGTCCCGTTTTCTACTCAGCCCACAAGGCCTGGAAAACCTGTTGCTCCCTTCCGAGAACATCTCGAAACCTGCCATCCAGTTCTATGGAGGCGCCCGCGGCAATACGGGCATACAGCCGGACAAGGCAGAAGGCATTTTGAACAGCCTTTCCTGGATGTATTGCTTCCCCTCTGCTCGGCGCGCCTGGAATAGCGTTCTTGAACATGCTCGCCAAGGTCGCCTCGACATGACCCTACCTATCGGGTCGTTTTCGTTCTCTGGTCGTGGCCTGCCTGTCGGCGACGAAATCCTTATCACCGAACTCCAGGTCAAACTACTGGAGACAATAGAGGAGCCGTTTCCAGCATTCTCGGCGCACACCAAGGTAATCGAGTTCCAGCGCATCCTACACAGTGAACGTCGAATGACCGGAGGCGCCAAAAAGGAACAAGCGTTGCCAAGCCGGGCCGGAGATGATGGCTACCAACTTACAGACGAAGAGTGGCAACAACTCATGCCGCTCGTTGAGAAGGCAAGCAATATCCCAAGGCAATTCTCGCTACGCGATGTCATCAACGGGATACTGCTAAAGCTCGCTAACGGGATACCGTGGTCAGAGGTGCCTGGGCTGCCGTTTAGCAATGCGTTACTTCCTCGGTCCTACAGCCGGATGCAAAAGGATGGACGCTGGGAGACGGTGATGAACTATCTGAAGCAACAGCGCTCGGTCGCTTAACCGAAGCCCAGGCTCAGGTCATCGCGTTTACGAACGTCATCTGGCAGCAACGGGGCGTCACCTGCCCCATGGGTTACCGTAGTGGTTTTCCGATAGTTACCAGTCAGCCCAAATCTGCTTCTTCGAACGGGACTGCCAAAAAGCCGCCGTTGGTGACCTCACCCTTCCGGCCATGAGCGGACGGTCGCCTGTCTTTATCAGCAGCCATTTGAATAACTGGTTAGCGCTGATACTCGCCGCAAAGCCTACACGACAAACTCCGATACATCAGTTCTTTAAGCATCGCTCAGTACATAACAATAATTGAAAGAATAGCCAATATGGGTATTGCCAAGGATGCTTAAACTTGGGCTGAGAATATCTTCGGCTGGCGGACTCAATAAGTAACGGAAACCTGTCTTGGCTTTAAGCTTGCGTTAAGATTAGTTGACTATATTAGTTAGGTATTGCACCCATGAAATAGGAGACCCGATGAAAACCATATTCGCTGTAGTTCTGACTGCCATTGCGCTTGGAGCTTCGCCCAATATCCTCGCAGCCGAAAGTGCCGCACACAGCCACAGCCATGGGAGTGTCGAACCGACAAAGCTCCACCTTAACGCTGGAAAGAAATGGGCAACTGATGAGCCGCTGCGTCAGGCTATGAACGACATTAATCAAGCGATGGCGAAGGCAATACCGGCGATTCACAAGAATCAATATGGCAACGACGACTATCAAGCATTAGCGACGACAATCAGTGAAAAGGTGGCTTATGCAATACAGAATTGCAAACTCGAGCCCCAGGCTGATGCGATGCTTCACTTGGTTATTGCAGACCTGATGGAAGGCGCCGAGACCATGAGAGGAAAAACTTCAAAGTCGCGACACGATGGCGCGGTGCAAGCACTTGAAGCTCTGAAGGCATATGGGAAATATTTCCAGCATACGGGTTGGAAAACCGCCAAAGGCTGAAAAATCATGGTGCACCAGGGATGAACTCTGATTGACCAGACTTCTGCAAATAGTTAGCCACCAATACTTGCAGCCAGGAGAGGCGGGTAAAACGAACGCCGCATCTGATTTCGCTTGAAATAAGGCATTGTCTGCCCACCTATCTAAGACTCAGCTCAGCGCCTGGCCTTTTTCTTCAAAGGTTTTGCCATCTCGTATGTGGTAAATCCGCTTGAAGGTAGGAATGATTTTCTCATCGTGGGTCACCACGATGATGGCGGTATTGAACTGCTGCGCCATCTGGTTGAGGATGCGCACGACACTCAGGGCGCGTTCGCTATCCAAGGGAGCGGTCGGCTCATCGGCGAGAATAACGGGCGGCTGATTCGCTAGGGCTCGGGCAATTGCGACGCGTTGTTGCTCCCCGCCCGACAGTTGCGATGGCTGGGCTTTGGCGCGGTGCCCGACATCCAGCGCTTCAAGCAACTCTAGCGCGCGCTTTCTCGATTCACCATTCGGTCTGCCTGCCAGCATGGGTAACAAGGCCACGTTGTCGATAACATCGAGAAATGGAATCAGGTACGGAGCCTGAAATACGAACCCAATCCGGTCGCGGCGCAAGGCGCGCAGGTCGGGAATTTTCCAGCCATTGTCGTAGATGACCTCATCACCCAAGGTCATCTTGCCGGTAGTCGGTTCTATCACCGCGCCCAGGCACTTGAGCAGGGTACTTTTTCCGGAGCCTGAGGGGCCAATCAAGCCCACCACCTCTCCGGGAGCGACGGTCATATTGACGTCTTTCAAGGCGTCGACTGCGGTATCGCCCTCACCGTAGCGCTTACTCAAACCTTCGATGCGAATGCCGAAACCGTCCATCTCATCCTCCAATGGCGGTGGCCGGGTCGACACGCAGGGCAGCCCGAATCGCCAGCGTGCTGGCCAGCGCACAAATGACCATCACCACGACAAAACCGCGCACTGCATCGCCTGGCTCGAGCAGAACATACTTGGGAAAGAATGGCGCCCATACCGTTGCCGAAACCTTGCCAACCAGAAAGCCGATAAGCCCCAGGCCCAGCGCCTGCTGAAGAATCATGCCGGCAATGGTCCGGTTACGCGTGCCTATCAACTTCAACACGGCAATCTCACGAATTTTGCCCAAGGTCATCGTGTAAATGATGAAAGCGACGATGGCCGCGCTGACCACCGCGAGAATGACCAGAAACATCGCGATTTGTTTGGCAGAAGTAGCAATCAGCTTGGACACCAGAATTTCTTCCATTTGAACCCGGGTGAAAGCCTGCAGATGCTTCCAGCGCCTGACTTCATTGGCGACCGTCTCGGGCTGGCTTCCTGGAGACACCTGAACCAGCACGGCATTGACGTTGCGATTCGCGTTCTGCGATGCCTGGATGGCCTCGAGCAGCCCCGGCACGCCCGGGCGATTCAACGTCGGATTGGCCGCTGTTCTGGCCCGCTCATTGAGGATGGCATCGTTGTCCTTCAGGAACTGGGCTTCCTGAGCATCCTTGAGCGGAATGAAGACCATGGGGTCGCCGCCGGACGAAACCATGCGTTTGGTCAGGCCGACGACCCGGTAGTCGTGCCGACGAATCCGAATGCTATCGCCCAGCTGGAACCCGGTTTTAATGTCAGCCACAGCTTCGTAATGGTTACGGGTAATGTGACGTCCGGCAATCAGGTAGCCGGGCTCTCCCGGCTGGCCCGGTTCGAAGCCAACGACCATGGCACGCACATCGGTATTGTCCAGACGAACCTGCATGGTCAGATACGTCACGTTGGCGGCACGGGCCACGCCAGAGAGGCTGAGCAAGGAGCGGTACACGTCGTCATGGATGCTCGAGGACTCCGCATACGGCCCCTGCGTGTCCTGCTGCACAACCCACAGGTCAGCACCACTGTTATTGAGCAGCGCCTTGGCATCATCGACCATGCCGCGATACACGCCGGCCATGGTCAGCGTCACGCCAATCAGCAAGCCAAGACCGATTCCGGTCAACACGAACTTCGACCAGGAATGCAGAATGTCGCGCCCGGCCAGACTTATCACTGGCGTTGTCCTGCCAGTTGTTCGACAATTTTGACGCGGCTACCTTCAGACAGCTCGCGCTCGCTGAAAACGATGATTTCGTCATCTGCGCCAAGTCCTTCCAGTACCTGCACCGAACCATCCAGGGTGCTGGTGCCTAGTTTGATGGCGACAAAGGCGGGCTTGCCATCGCGTAGTTTCCAGACACCAGAACCCTTAGGCGTTTGTTTGATGGCTGCATTGGGTAGCGTCAGGCCTGATTGATTGGCTGCCGTTTGCACGGTCACCTCGGCCATCTCGCCAATACTGAGGCCAGGCCGAATCTGGTCGAAGGTAATCAGGGTGATGCGCTCCTCGGTCACGCTGTCACTGACCGGTTCAATCCTGACAACCTTGCCGGTTAAAAGCATTCCCGGATTGCTGCGCAGGGCAATGCTTGCGGCTTGTCCTTCAGCCAGCCCGCGGGACCGCCCCTGGTCCAGCCGGACCTTGACCCAGAGACTGCTGGGCTCTATCAACTTGAGCACCGACTGGCCGGCAATTACCGTCGAGCCGGCTTCCGCGTCACGACTGGTCAGCACGCCGTCAACGGGCGCGACCAAGAGCAGGTTATTCCGTTGCTGCCGCAAAGCATCCTGGTCAGCCTTCAGGCGGACGACCTCCTGCCGGGCGCTTTGCAGGTTGGCTTCGCTTGCATCGACGGCTGCCTGAGCCGATGTCAGTTCCTGTTGTTTGCTTTCAACAGCGCTCGGGCTGACGAAATGTTTGTCGCCGAGGTCGCGGTAGCGCTTTGCATTCAAGCCGGCAACCGTCTGGCGGGCCAGAACATCCTTGCGCTGAGCGTCAGCCGCCAAAACCGCGCTGGATGCCCGGGCGTATGAGGCTTCAAGTGAACGCAGTCGTTCGTCCAGGTCGACTGGGTCGATTTCTGCCAGCAGTTGCCCGGCCTTGACCTGTTCACCCACATCGACATGAACTGCTTTGATGCGGCCAGCAGCGGTTGGGCCAATAAAATAGCTGCGTCGCGCTTCGACCGTGCCAATACCGAACAGGGATGACGACAGGCTCCCGGTTTCGACCCGAGTGATGGTGACCTTGGTTGGCGCCAGTGGGCCTGACCGGGCGACGACAAAACCAAATCCGAGCAGAAGAAGCACGGCAAAAGCCACCAGGCCAAACTTGCGGCTGAGAAAACCATTTAGTTTCATGACTTGACCCCAAGGGCGGCAAGATAAAGGTCCAGAACGCCGACCGCCTGTAGCTCCATCTGCTCAGTGTGTCCGCTGAGCATGGATTGAATGACCAAGCCCTGAATGGCCCCAAGGAACAGGGCTGCCGCCGCTGCGCAATCGGCATCGGCGCGAATCAACTTCGCCTCAATAGCCGCGGCCAGGGTTTGGGAAAGGGTTTGCCGATAGCGCTGCATGATTTGCTGAACCCGCTGCTTGACGGGGGATGAAGCAGGTTGCTGAAGCTCGCCAAAAATGAGGCGAGGCGCTCCGGGGTGTGCTTTGGCAAAGCCGACGTGAGCCATGAACATGGCCTTGAGGGCAGTCAGCGCATCAGGGGAGCGCTCCTTGGCAGCCAGTAGTTCGAACATCAAATGCTCATCTATCCATTCGACCACGGCCAGGCGGATAGCTTCCTTGGTGGCGAAGTGCCGAAAAAGTGCTCCCTGACTAACCCCCATGGCTTTGGCAATGTCCGTAGTCGTTATTTCAGCAGGGCTGCGCTCGGCCGAGAGCCGAACCATGGTGGCGATGATTTCTGCCTGGCGTGACTCGGTGGATTGACGAGGGTTGATAGACATGGGCACTTGTAAGTATTAAATTACTTACCAGTATAAGCGTCTAATTCATATTTTCCTAATATGCTTCACGTAGCGTGCAACCCAAGGTGACCTATCGCTTACCTGGATTTGTTGACATGGCACCAGCGCATCAAGCTAATTCAAGAGTGCACGTCAAAGTGTTACCAGAAAATCGTACGCCAGTTCCAGTTTTGATTCAAATCAAACTATGATGGGCGCATTGTCATTTGCCTCGGGACGAATATGCGCGACCACAAGTCAATCAGCATCGAAAACCACCTGGCTCACTTGCCCCTGTTTGCTGGCATGGCTACCAGCGATATCGAACACATTGCCAGTTGCTCCAAGCTTATCCACGCGCAAAAAGGCGATGTACTCTTTCGTGCCGGAGATGCTTGTACGGGCTTTCATCTTCTGGTTTTCGGCCAGGTCAAACTAGCATTCACATCATCTCAGGGCAACGAGAAGATTGTGGAAATAATTCAGCAGGGTCAAAGCTTTGGCGAAGCCATTATGTTTTTGGACCGGACCTACATTGTCTTTGCTCAAGCGCTGCAGGATTCGATGCTGATTCATGTCCCCAAGGCAGCCATCATGAATGAGTTGGAACACGACTACGAATTCACTAAGAAGATGTTGGCCGGGCTGGCAAAACGCACTCACGACTTGATGACGGACGTCGAAGGCTACTCGTTGCAGTCAGCCAAGCAGAGAATTATCGGATATTTGATGATAGATGTGCCTCAGGCAGCAATAGACTCAGACCAACTGGAGTTTGAGCTCACAGTGGGCAAAGGGGTCATTGCCTCACGCCTCAACATCACTCAGGAACACTTCTCCAGGGTTTTGCACGACCTGTCGGATAGCGGGCTGCTCGAGGTACATGGCAAGAAAATTCGGATTCCGAGCGTGTCCAAACTCCTCAAAACTCAAGACAATCCGTAGCGGTGAGAGCATCGTTAGTAACGACTGAAGGCTCTTCAGCGTCGAGGACTGGCCATCGTACGGCAACTAATTGGTGTCCGTTAGGTGAGCGGACCCGGAACTGCCGGTGAGCTATGTACGGTGGGGTGACTGCCTCAAGCAAACAACGGACATCGTCCTACCCCGTTAAGACGGTGGCAGCGCAAAGAGAATTAGGCTACGTCGATTCATCGCACTAATTGTAGCTGTCTAGCCAAGCTTGAATAACTGGTCTGTACTTGATTGCAGCCGTGCTGTCTGAGAAGTGTAACCAGCTGAAATGGGTCGCCAGCACTCGGTGATGGCTGGCCGCTTACGGGAAGCGGAATTTCATTGACCGCTTTCCGGCGATGAATTCGAAGCGAGAACTGTCGCAATCCGACCCTTTGCGGTCGGTCAGCTTTTCCTATAGCCGCCGTTCGACTGACCCCAATCACTTCGCAATGGAATGCTCCGAAGCGGCCTTTGGCGACCCACCCAATCGGCCAGATGCTGACCTTCGCATTCACTAATTCCATAGCCCGTAAACTGCTGCATAACTCCCTTCAACAAGCTCAACATTGGGCTTTGTTTGCTTACCAGTAACGAACTCAACTGAATTCACTGTTCGTAGCGCATTCGTGGCCAGATTGGAAACGGGCTGTAATCCAGAATCGACTACCTTTATTGGGTTCGCTTTCCCCTCCAATTTGACCACCCATAAGCTTGGCTAGCTCTCGTACGTTTGCCAATCCGAGGCCCAGACCGCCGTAGTTTCTGGCTACCTTGTCATCCAATTGGCGGAACCGCTGCGACTCTGAGAGTAGCTCCTTGAGTTCATCTGCGGAGATACCAATCCCTGTATCAGACACTTCAAAACGAATCAGCAATCCATCAGCACTCTTCGATAGCAGCTTAGTCGATAGGGAAATTTCGCCTGATTCGGTGAATTTGATGGCGTTGTCGAGTAGGTTATAGAGCGCTTGCGACACGCGAACCGGTGCGCCAAATAAAAACTCAGGTACTTCAGGGGCCACGCTGAGAACAATTGGCAACTGCTTTGCCTCCGCGCGGAGCGATAGCATCAGCCGGACTTCTTCCAGTAATTGGCTCGGCGAAAAAGCTGCATTTTCCAGCTTCATTCGCCCTGCGGCAATGTGGGTTAAATCGAGAATTTCTGACACCATTCGCATCAAATCGCTGGATGCATTGTGCATGATGGTTAGCCAGTGCCGTTGCTTAGGGTCCATTGCTCCCCTCGATACAATGTCGCCAGCTGCCATGATATGGTTAAGCGGGGTCCGTAATTCGTGGGATATAGTGCGCATAAAAGCATCTTTGGCACGCGTGGCCACCTCTGCGTCGACTGCACGCTTTTCAAGTTGTATATTCAATAGTTCAACTTGCTGCGCCCTCTCCGCCAGAAGCGATTCTGCATGTTTGCGGTCCGTAATGTCAGTAACGACCCCCTCCATATGTCCTACCCTGCCATCGTCGTCACAGAAGAACCGGCCTTGGGAAGCAATCCAGCGGATGCTGCCATCTGCGGTGACCGTCCTGTACTGGATATTAAGGTCCCGCATTTCCGCCAATGCGTGGCAAACCGCAGTTTTTGCTGCCTCTTGGTCGTCCGGATGTAGGCTGGCAAACCAGAATTCGTAGCTGGGTTCAATACTGCTATCGATGCGCATAACGCGGCGGTAGGTATCCGTCCAGGTAATTTTTCCTGTCGGCAAATCCCAGTGATAGGCCCCCATGCCAGCGCCATCAAGTGCAAGCGACAGCCGCTCTGCCATGGTCTTGATTTCCGCATCGGCCATTCTATGCTCTGCCAGTTTCTCAGCAGCAAGTTCGGCAAATGCCCTCTGGCGGCGTTGATAGAGGGTTAATAACAGAACAGAAATTGCAGCGAAACCTAGGAATAAGACAACGCGCAATGCCAGCTCATTTCGCCAAGGAGCGTACAAAGCTTTTTTATCCAATAAAGCGGAAAACACGAGAGGCTTGTCGACTTGGGAAGAGTCAGGTCTGACTTGTATCATCTGTCCAAGCAGTTCTTTCCTCGTAACGCTGGAGGCACTATCAAGAAACAAGGCCTGCTCCCCTGTGTTGACGAACTGGGTGAAAAGTGAATTCGGATGCTGGCTCAGGTCTTTGCCTGTTAAACCATCTGGGTCCGGTAGTCTTAAGATTACTTCGCCATCTCCATGAATTAGCGTCGCGCTCATATCTTTCGTGTAGAGCACTGAGCGCATCAGGGTTTCGAAATGCGCTGGGTCGAGTATGGCTAAGACATAGCCGTTAAACTTTCCATTTGCATTGGGAATCATTTTTCCCACGCTGATGACACGTACATTCAGCGGAGAAATATACGCCCGAGAAATGTGAAGAATATTGGGGTTCTCAGCGGTTCGAATTGTTTTGTAACGCTCCGAGTCTCGAAACTCTTGGCCAATGAGCTCAGCGCGGTTACTAGCGATGACTTCTCCATCGCTATTCACGACGACAAGTGTTCGCAGTCCAGTCATCGAGGCTGCCAATATCTTTAGCTGGCGGCTTATGTGTTTCACTCCTGCCGGTTGAATGATTCGTTCGGATACGTCTTCCCGAATTGCATCAATCGCATTGCTAGTCGCTTGGAGTTGCCGACTTAAGCTGTCCTTTACTATTTGAGCTTGGTATGTGAGATGTGATTTCGCTTCAAGACGGATATTTTGATAATCGAAGTACAAGTCGTACCCAATGGTGACCGCGATGGCCAACAGCATTAGAACAAGTCCAGTCCAAGGCGCACGTGGGCGGACATAGCTAATAGTGGGTAACGTGTGTTGCTCTAGCATCGTCGTCCATCACTTTTTAGGTGCTACATGAAATGACATTCGGTGAGGTGCGACTTGACTCATACCGGCAGATACTGAACTCAGATTGCACTTAATTTTTGCGACGCAATATATCATTCGGCCTACTATTTGCATATACAACCATTGACGTATTCCAGCTGCCGTTCATGAAATTGAGTACCCCTATTCCTGCAAATTGCACCCATTTCAAAATTCGACGTTTGATGCGGGCCGTGAGCAAGGGCTATGACCGCGAGTTGGCCAAGGTCGGGCTGGTCACTACCCAATTTTCGCTGCTCACGGTGATTGCGCTTCGTGGCCCCTTACCGCTAGGGGTTCTTGCGACAAGGGTTGGATTGAACGCATCAACACTGACCCGTAATCTGAAACCACTTCTAAAAGCGGGCTGGGTGCAACTTGAGACTGCCGGTGATGCCCGACGGCGAATTGCACGCATCACTATCGAAGGAGCAGCGATGCAGACTGCGGCTGAGCCCTATTGGCGAACTGCGCAACTTGAGTTGGATGCAATGCTTGGTCCGATTCTCAACGAAGGCCTTCATGAAGTATTGGATGCGGCTCTGAACAAGCTACTTACGATTGATTGAGTAGCGCCGCCCTTGTGGAATTGACAGTGATGAAGTTACACCAATTTGCAATATTTTCTTCCACGGCACATCAGCACGGACTCCCGAAGTATTCACCTATAAGGAAACCGCTTAACGGCCGCTTTGGGTCGGGACACGGCAGCCCACTTTTCAACTTCGCTGCCTGAAAGCGGATGTTGAAGTTTCGCTTCTCCGAAGCAGACGCTCGTCACGGAGTGCTGGCGACCCACTGCTGACCTTGGTTCCGACTAATACAGTCAGTCCGCTTCACTTCCAATTGCAGCCCTTGCCGAGCATCATTCATGCTGTAAGAAGAGAAACACAGTTGGCGACAAGGTCTCCGGTCAACTCATGCAGTTACGTACCTAGCCAGAAGCCAGTCGATACGTGTTCTTGCCTTCATGTTTGGCTCGATACATGGCATCGTCGGCGTTCTTTAGCAAATCCGAGGATGAACGGCCGTGTTCCGGGTACATCGCAATACCGATGGAGGTGCCTACCTTGGCTACGGCGCCGCTAAGCTCCACAGGCTCGTTAATAGAAGCAATGATGCGGTCGGCAATATTTTCGACTTCTTCTTGATTTTGGGGGCTATCAAGAAGGACAACAAACTCGTCACCACCCAAACGGGCCACCGTATCGGTCTGGCGTACCAAGCCCTGTAGTTTGTTAGCCACCGCTTTTAGCAATTCGTCACCGATTGCATGGCCCAGCGTATCGTTAACCCGCTTGAAACCGTCGAGGTCGAGGAACAACACGGCCAGACAGCGAGGCTGGCGCTCGCTCATGACAATCTGGCGCTCAAGCCGCTCCAGCAACAAGGTGCGATTGGGCAGGTCGGTTAAGGCATCGTGAAAAGCCAGGTGCTGGGTCCGCTCGTTCTTGCGCCAAACATCAGTGATGTCGTGAAAGACAGAAATGTAGCGCCTCAATCCGCTGCCCTTTTCAGCAACCCGTCTGATTGTCTGCCTCATTGGGAAGATTTCCCCGTTTTTCCGGCGATTCCAGATTTCCCCTTTCCACTCTCCCTGTTCAGTGATTTGCTGCCAAACGGCGGCATGAAACTCCGGGGCGTGGTGATTAGAGCGGAGCAATCGGGGGGTCTGGCCGACCGCCTCATGGGCCGGGTATCCCGTAATTTCTGTGAAGGCGTCATTGACGGACAAAATGACTCCGTTCTCGTCAGCCACCATGATGCCATCCGCGGTGTTCTCGAAAACAGTTTCGGCCACCTTGAGGTCCGCTTCGGCCATCCGAAGCGCCTTGATGTCGGTCACCAGGAGATTGAAACCGATAACGTCCCCGCTCTCGTCGAAATCAGGGATGTAGTTCGCCAAAACATGGCCAACGCTACCGTCGCGCTTGGTAAGAAAACGCTCGAACTGCTGCGACTCGCCGGCAAGCACCCCGTCAATATAGGGCTTGTTCTTGGCAAATAGCGACTCCCCTAGCAACTCCAAAAGGGTTATTCCGCTCATGGCTTCCGAAGTCATTTGATACCAATCCAGATAGGCTTGATTGGCGAAACAACAGCGCAAACTCCGGTCGAAGTAAGCAACCAAGCCAGGCATCGCGTCCGTAATGGTTCTTATAAAGCGCTCGCTCCTGGCGATGGCGTCTGCCTGTTTGTTCGTTTCTTCTTCTTGGAGTACCAGTCGTTGATAGGCGGCATGCCGTCGAGAATATGCAAGGTATCCAAGGCACACGGTGAGGACGATGCCCAAATACAAGCCAGCCGTATTTATTGCCGACGTTTTCCAAGGGCCAAGAACTGCTGAAGCATCCCGGCTAACCGCGACTACCAGCTCTTTGTCAGCAACGATTGATGCAGGCCATACCGAATGGAAAGCAACATAACGAAGGTCATTTGTTGAGGCAATTCGGTCAATGACGAAGCTGGCCGGCCCTCCGCTTGCTTTGTGATGATTGAATAAGGATTGGGGATTGCTACTCAGGTCGAGTCCCCGGATGTCGGGCGTAGATTGCGTACTGTAGATGACCTTGCCGTCGCCGTGAGTAACGGAAAGACGCATGTCAGGAGCGTACAGCAAGGACTTCATCAGCACGCCGAAATAGTCCGGCGCGAGAATTGCCAGTAGATAACCGTCAAATTCGCCTTGGGTATTCACGATAGCTCTCCCTAAGCTAATCGTGTAAGCACCCAGCGGGGTGGTAAATGGCGCTGAGATATATAGCTTTGCCGGGTCAGGCCCTTCGCTTATGGTCGTGTAGCGCTCACTTCCAGAAAAGCCAAGACCAACCAGTTCTGAACGATTACTGGAAACGACAATTCCGTTGGCGTTCACAAGAATAATGGTGCGGATGCCTGTGACCGATTCGCTCAACAAGCTCATTCGCGTATTTAATCGAGCGACGCCCTCTGGTTCACTAAGCAGCGTTGGGGCAGTATGGGTCAGCACCCCAAGCATTGCCGACGAAGCGCGAAGCTGCTCGCCCATGTTCGCGTTGAAAGCGGAAGCAAGCGAGACGAGACGCTGCTGCTCCTGTGACGAGATGTCGGAATAATCGTCGTACAGTTGATAACCGAGTAATCCCCCGAGGCCCACTAGGGTGAAGAAAATGGTGAGCCAAGGTCGAGCCATGGATTACGCCTCTTGTTCTGAATTCCCGGTCCAGTAGCCCTGCGTTCTATATTTATATCGGTCGTGGCGACGTGGACAAACAGGGTAAATTTCTTGCGACAGCTTACGCTTACGTAGTTGCCTAATAAAGCGAATATTTGCATTGGTCGATTCGGAGCTACAAGCAGACATTGCTAAGTCTGCTTTCCAGAATGTGACAAATTCTGCTATTGGCCGAGTAGAGGCAGTGAGTGCCCCAATTCGCTCGCCGAATACCGGCCATTCGCCAAGGGCCATTGATGCCAAACTATTGAAATTGGATAGCTATCCCGACCGGCGGCTCATGGCCGGTTGGGTGAGGTCGCCATCGGCAGCTTTGTGGCAGTCCAGCTCGAAAAACCCGGGTCCGGGTGACTGGCCGCTATCGGCAAACCGCTACGGCAGCTTTGGGTCGGCATCCGACTTAGCCTTCTTCAGTTTTTGACCTAAACCAGGTCAGAGTTGCCTCTCCTGGCTGTCCTTGCTCACGACGAAGGTCAAACTGGCCGGACTCATGCAAGACCTGGCGCCAACTACTGCAGCCATCTTCCGCTCGGTCTCCGCAACAAGGCTTTTCACCAAGCGCTCGTACTGTTGAAGAATAAAAACCGCACGACCGAATTTTCGCTGAACCTCACGCTGCAGCGTCTGAAGCGCATCCTGGTCATCGGAAGTCGAGGCTTCCCCATCCTGTGGAGCGAGAATTTCAGTTGTTGTTTCTTCCATGCCGCTTAGCTTACTGCAGTACAAATAAATACGGCCCACCACTTGGCAGGCCGCAGCATTTTTGAAGCTATTCGCTATCAATCGTCGATAGAGATGCCCAACAGTTGCAAGAGTGACAAGAAGAGGTTCAACACGTTCAGGTACATGCTCACAGCTGCCATAACGTAGTTGTCTTCCTCACCACGCACCAAACGGCTGGTGTCGTACAGGATGAAGCCCGAGAACAGCAGCGCAGCCACTGCAGAGACGCCCGCGTGCATTGCAGGGATGAACATCGCAGCGATGCTGGCCAGCAGGACCACAATCAAGCCAGCAAAAAGGAAACCGCCCATGCGGGTGAAGTCTTTGCCTGTCTTGTGGACGTAGGCCGTCAAGGCAAGCGTGACCGCAGTTGTGAGAACCGCAGCGGTCAGCACTGTGCTACTACCACCAGGCATGTTTATGTAGTGGCTTAAAGTCGGGCCGAGGCCAAGACCACTCAATCCAGTAAAGGTGAGCATCGCGGGCACAGCTGCCGCGGTGTTCCGCTTCTTGTGCAGGTAGAACAAAGGAACCAAGCCAAGCAGCGTGAACAGGATGCCGGCCAAAGGACCAAACCCCGCCAACATGCTGATACCAGCACCAACGCCTGCGACCCCAGTCGAGAGGGCGAGCAGTTGGTAGGTATTGCGGATAACGCGGTTCGTATCGGGTGCAGCGTAGGTGCCGTACTCGGTTTTGCTAAGGTCAATAACGCGGGCTTCAGTGCTCATAGTAGTTCATAACCTCCTTTAGGTCGTGGCGTGACTTTATGTGGTGACGCCATCCCAATAAACCAAGTCATGCAAGAGTTATTGTTCGGTTTTTTCTGAGCATTACTCCAACTCAGCGTATCAAAACCTGAGCTACGATACATCATCGTTTGACCCATTGGAGGAAAAGGCAGATGAAGAAAGTGCAAACTTCAATTCAACGCGGTGCTGAATACGTCTGTACCAAGATTGGAGATGTCGTCACGGCCATTGAGCAAGTCGCCGTGGTTAAAGGTCTCCCAATGTGGGAAGTTGAGCGCAGGATTGGAGCAGGTATCCGGAAACGCCTCATCGTATCGGCGCGCTCATTGATGCCATTGCAGGCACTTCCAACTTCAGCCTAAGTTCAAGGCCAGCAGCGGGCGGAGACCTCCCCCGCTGCAATACAACCTGCGTTAGGCCGTCAGACTGGCGTACCAAGCATCGGTGAGTCCATGGACCTTAACCGAAGCCAACTCCGAACGTGTTTCGAGCCATTCTTGGACGGCATGACGGTCTTCTTCCGTTGCAGAACCGCCCCCGGCTTTGCAAACGTACCCACAAGACACGCCACCGCCAAAGATTAGCCCACGCGGTTCGATAACGCCCTCGATAAAGGCAATCAACAGCGCTTCCTCTGCATCACCTACCAGAGGCGCCTTGAGCTCAGTTTCGATATCGAATCCTAGTTCTTGGAACTCACCAAGGTGAAGTTTCTTGCGGAGACGTGGGGAGCGGGACTTGGCCATTTGCGTTGCTCGTAGAAATTAAGGAGGCCGGAAGGTATCACACCTCAGACGAGTCAACTCTTGGTAGCCGGTTTCGGTTGAATGAGGTGATGGAAAACCTAATTCACATCACCGAGCGCAATTCCAGGCCACTCCCACTCGCCGAAACATATCGACTCAGTGCTCCCCACCTTGGTAGCGCCAATACCAACTGGGAAGCTTTCCATAGCCGCCACCCTGCCCTTGGCGCCGCTTACTGCGGAGATGATTGTCCACGGCAGCAATCCATGGCGAAAGTATCTGTTCAGCGTGGCTGTACTCGGTGAAAAGCTCAGGTAACCGGTAGCCAAACCAACGATAAGCAGCAAGGAGTCGCACAGTCGTTTCCGCTTCAGCAAGTAACGATTTTTCGGGGTTCTTTGGCAGGAAAGCGAGCGTTATGTTTTGGTTCTTGTGGGCAGCAAAAGCCCAGCTCTGCCACGCGCCGTCCATGACGTCATCACGAGACGACATCGGCGCCATCGAGAAGATGTGCTTCAAACCTAGCGGCATGCCTTTGAAGCGGTCAAGGATGGCCGCTCGGGCCAGTTGCTCTTCCGGAATGAAGGGCGTAAAGAATCCATCCCCTGCATCGGCATGGAGTTGGAAAAGAGACAGAAGCGCCTCCAACCGGTCATCGCCTGCCATTGCAGCAATCTGCTCAAGATACGTTGTGCCTGCTGTTATCTGGAAGCCACGACTCGGAATGGGCCATTGCTTGACGCCCATGCAGTGAGCTACGAGCCGGTGCTCAACTGACGTCAGGCCACAAACGACCCCCGCTTCAGCCACATGACCATATCGCCCTGCACGTCCGGCAATCTGCTGCAAAAGCGGGACCGGTAGGTCGCCTCGACTTTCGCCATCGAATTTCTGCACGCTTGTAAAAATAATCCGAGTGACCGGCAAATTGAGTCCCAGGCCAATCGCGTCAGTGGCAACGATGATGTCCGCGTCGCCATTCGAAAAACGGCGAGCTTCACGTTCACGCACCTCCGGAGAGAGCGCTCCATAAACGCACGCTACAGACTTGCCTTGAGCAAGGAGGTCATCCCGCAGGTTAAGGGCATCCCTTCGGGAAAACACGATGAAGGCGTCACCCGGCTTGGACTTTTTCAGTGCAACGGCGGGATGGTTTGCAAGCGGCTCCCCCACAACTAAGGGATGCTTGCGTTCCTTTCGATGGATTTCGAGGGGCAGCCCAAGGCGTTCAGCCAAGGCCTTGATAGCATCCTCTGCCGAAGGAGCACCCAACAACCAGACCTCGTCAGCGTTGGCGCCTACGATAGCCTGGGTCCATGCCCAACCGCGGTCAGGGTCATTGAGCATCTGGATTTCATCAACGACAGCAACCTCACAGTCTTGGGTGGGGTCTAGCATCTCAATCGTTGAGGCCGTGACACGACTACCTTCAACAAGCCGGCGCTCTTCGCCCGTGATGAGCGAAGCTGTTACCCCAAATTCTTCGTTGAGCCGGGTGAACGCCTCGAGAGCCAGCAAGCGGAGTGGACCGAGGTAGATACCTGATTTCGCAGTCGCAAGGCGCTCAAAAGCTGAATAGGTCTTTCCGCTGTTCGTCCCACCGAGAACTGCAATGAGGCGGCGCTGCTTACGCCGAGCGGGAAAGATGTCCGGATAATCGGAGAGCTTTACCGAGCGCCCGATTTGAGCCGCCAGTTGCTTGTGTCGTTCTTTGTCACGAAGGTCGGCCAATGACTGGGTAAGGGCCTTTGGGATGACAGAAAGGTCCGTTTCACCATTGCGCCAGCGTATCTTGAGGGTTTGCAGCTTTGGTTTGAGACCTTCGGTTTCGCAAGTCGAGAGGAACTCGGTAATGGCTTTTGCCGCATTATCGAGAGCCGCAACAAGCCGACTCTCTTCTCGCTGCCTTAGCGCTAGTTCTTTCGCTTCACGAACTTCAGACGGAAATTTCTTCCACTGAGCCCTCGGACCAAGCAAGGTCTCTTTCACATATCCGCGAAGAGGGAAGGTACCGGACACCGTCTTCACGTCACAGCCGGCACAGAGATAAAGCTTCTGGTCGAGAGGAACCTGGGTGAATCTCAGGTCTGTTCGCGGCGACTCAGCAACATTCGTCATTACTTATCCGCAACCTCAAACGCATCACCCGTTGCAAAGAAATTGCCGCCTGCGATGTAGTGGATGGTTTTCAGACCCTCGTCTTCAAATACCCAGCGCCCATCCTTGAAGGCTCTCGGGTCCGCCCAGGCTGCCACCACTTCCCCGAGGAACAGGTCATAGCGCTTCTCGTTGTGGGGCTCCGGTATCACCTTACACTCGAGCCATGCCACACAACCATCGATGAGCGGAGCTTTGACCTTGCTCGCCGGGATAGTCCCGACACCGAGAGCAGCGAACTTGTCTAACTCGCGTCCGCTCTGGCTGCCAACGGCGAGAACCTGGCTGGCAATTGCTCTTGAGGGAATACTCAGGACGAACTCGCCGCTAGCTTCGATGAGCTCCCGTGTGTAAGACCGACTATCAACGACCACGGCGACCTTGGGTGGTGAAAAATCGAGAGGCATCGCCCAAGACGCTGCCATCACATTTCGACGCTCTCCATGTGCGCTGGAAACCAGCGTCACAGGCCCATGATTCATGAGCAGATAGGACTTTGTGAGTTCAACAGGTTCAATACGTACGGCAGATAGCTCGTTTGAAATGCTGCGCATCAGGTCAATTTCCAGATGAGGCAATGGCCTGCTTGATTCCATCAGCGAGCACCCTGGGGTCCTCTGCCCCTTGGATTCCTGACTTGCGGTCGAATACAAAGGTAGGCACTGAGCTCACGCCCCACGTCCTCGACTCGTGCTCCATCTGCTGAATGAGGGAAACGTCTTCGTCCGAATCAAGGTATCTGAGCACTTCTGCCTGGTCGTAGCCGCGGGCTACAGCCACATTTGCGAGCACCATACGGTCACTCACGTTTTCACCCCGTTCAAACTGCGCTTTGAATAAGCCCTCCACCACCCCGGAGGCATCTCCTTGTTGCTGAGCCCAGTGAATGAGGCGATGCGCCATAAGGGTGTTGGCGCGTACCTGAATCCTCTCGAACTGATAGTCGATGCCAAGCGATGCCCCAACTTCTTGGATACGCCGCCAAATCTCTTCCACACGCTCACGACCACCGAACTTTTGCACGAGAAACGGCAAGTACGGCTCGCCCTCTGGCGGCGTATCGGGGTTCAAAAAGAACGGTCTCCAACGTACAACGTACAGGAAGTCGGGCTGCTCTTCTCGAACAAGAGAAATCGCCCGCTCAAGCCGGCGCAGGCCAACGAAGCACCAAGGACATACAACGTCGGAGACGATTTCGATAGTTAGAGGTTTCTGAGTATTCATTCTGTGCCCCATTCATCAAGGAAACGTCTGACATACTCTTGCATAAATTGGTGCCGCTCTTCAGCTAACGCCAAACCTGTCGGTGTATTCATGCGGTCCTTCAGAAGGAAGAGTTTCTCGTAGAAGTGATTAAGGCTGTGCCCCTTTGAAGCTTTGTACGCCTCGGCCGTGGCATGCATGACAGGCGGCTCATTCGGGTCGTACATCAGTCGGCCCGCATGACCACCGTACGCGAAGCATCTGGCGATTCCGATGGCGCCAATGGCATCTAAGCGGTCAGCATCTTGGACGCAGTTTCCTTCAAGTGTCCGCATGGCAGTCTGCACACCGGCTCCCTTGAAAGAGATGGTTGCAACAATGTCGACGACCTGTTCGATGACGTCGGGTGCAGCCCCTTCTTTTTGTAGGAGCCGCTCCGCCTCGCGTGGCCCCACGCTGTCATCGCCATCGTGGAATTTCCAGTCAGCGATGTCGTGCACCAATGCTCCCAGTTCGGCGACTTCCAGGCTGGCACCTTCCTTTTCAGCAATCTGACGCGCAAGGTGCCACACCCGATTGATGTGATACCAGTCATGCCCTGAGCTCTCGGCTTGGAATTTAGCCTTTATGTGCGCGGCCACGCGACTGACCAACTCAGATGAGGCAGCAGCCATCAGAAGGGGATGTCCAAAAATGCGGGGTGCGTCGTCATGCCCTCATCCGGTGGTGGCTCCCCATGCTTTTCGTCCGATTGGACAACATCGGCATTGCTGACCTCAGCCCCACTTAGCGCTTGTTCCAACGCCTTCTCAACCGCATCAATGCGCTCCTTGCAGACCTTGTAGGCATCGACCGACTCGGTAACGATGGTCAGTAAGTCGTCGATGTTGGGCTCCTGTTGATTACGCAAGGTCTCAGCGTGTTTTTGCAGTACGCCATAGGCCTGCTTGAAGTTCTTCTCTGCCATATCTCAATTCCTATTTCACTTGGGCAGCCACACGGCCATCCCTATATTCAATTTCCAATTCAGCTCCCGGCTTCGCGCCGGCTGCCGAGGTCATTGGCTTTCCTTGCGCGTCTCGAACGATGGCAAAGCCTCGCCCCAAGGTTTTTTCTGGGCCTTGACCTGCCACCTCGAGGAACAAGGCTTTCGATGATTGCTTGGCATCGGCGATGGCCCGGTATGCGGATGTGGTCACGGCATGGAAACCTTGCTTCACCGATTCCCGGCTGCGCAGCACATCGACGGCGGCACGGTCACGAATAGCCTCCAGCCGCGTCGATGCAAGGGCACGGGCCGTTTTTACAACATTGCCAGCCTCCACCCGGATTTCCGAGAACAAGGCCGGTACATCGCGCTTCGCTTCTGAAAGCTGTTGATGCGCTTCGTGCCGAATCTCGCCGACCAAGGCTTGGGCATCCTGTTTGGCCGAATGCACAGTCCTTGTTGCCTCAAGCTGAAGTTCGTTCATCGTTTCAGAGGTGCTCTGCCTGGCTATTGCCAGTTGGCATATGGCGCCGGATTGAATGGCGGCGAAGTTTCTATCGACGCGACCATGGGCTGCATTCACAGCCCGGTTGGCGAAGTTGGCCAGGAGTTCAAAGCTTGCCTTGACCTCCTCGACCCGCCGCTTGATGACTTGCTCGATGCCGGCAGCTACCTTGCTCGGTGTATCAAAGCGAACGTTGGCGACTTCATCAAGGATGGTGTTGTCGCGCTCGTGGCCGATGCCGGTGAGAACGGGAACCTTCAGCGTGCAGATAGTCTTGGCTAGTTCATAGTCATTGAGCCAGGCGAGGTCATTGACCGCCCCGCCCCCGCGGATGATGACTACCGCGTCCGGCGCCGGCAGACCCGAATCCTGCCATTGCTGAAGGGCAGCCAAGAGCGCCTGCTTGATTTCGATTGCGGCGCCACCCCCTTGGAATCGACTAGCCGCATAGATAAAGCGACAGATACCGAAGCGCTCAAGACGCATTGCCTCTGCCTGGAAATCGCCGAGGCCCGCAGCCCCCTGCGGGGCGACGACGAGTACAACATTGAAATCCCATGGCGCCGGTAGTTTCTTGTTGGCATCAAAGATGCCTTCCTGCTTCAGGCGTGTGCGGATTTCGCGCTTACGAGCCTCAAGGTCACCCAGGGTGTACTCGGGGTCAATGGCATCTATTTCGATAGTGAAACCGTACTGCGGCTTGAAGACAGGCTTGGCCCGCACGAGGAGCTTGATTCCCGGGGCGATGGCGGCTCCCGTCGCCCGCTCGAACTCGGGCAGAATTTTGTTGGCCGTGCTCGCCCAAAGAGTCGCTTTTGCCGTGGCCAGCACATTACCCTCAGGCGTACGCTCAGCGAGTTCAAGGTAGACGTGACCATTCTTGGTCCGTGCCTCCACGACCTCGACCATGGTCCAGACACCCGACTTGAAAGCCTGCGCCACGGCCTGGGCAACACCCGCCAGCAATTGCGAGAGTGTCATGCCCTTCTTGGTTAAGGTGAGGTCTTGCCCAGTGCTCTCGACAGGAATGAGTTCCTTGGTGGGCGCAGGTACTGGCGCGGTAATTCGAGCGCCTGCAGGCAACCAGGCTTTGAAGGGAGCCAGGTCCAGACCATCGGGCACATACCATTTCTTGGCAGGGCCATCCCAGCGAGCACCGAGGGCTTTCGCCTGGTCCTTCTCTTTGAATTGGACATCAAGGAAGGTTGGCATGGGTCAGGGACGCAGCTTGTAGGTTTCGTCGAAAATGTGTTCGAGCGCCGGATGCACACCACGCAACCCATCAACCACGGCTTTGGCCCAATCGAAATACTCCTGCTTCCGCCCAAGAGACCAGTCCGCTGGCGGACTATTGGCGATGTCGCGCAGGTTGCAGATTTTATCGGCCAACTTCACGACTTTAGCTCGCCTGCTGATGGTGCCAGCATGTTCAATCTGGAGCCGCTTGCGGTCAGCTTTGGACAGCGTTTTGTCGTCGGTCACTTCCATCACGATGTCTGTGACTTCTTTGCCGAACTCACGGACGAGCTCTAGCTCGGTCGTCTCCGTGTCCTCAATGGTGTCATGAAGGACAGCAGCAATCAGGACGCGCTCATCCTCAATACCGGCTTCGTTGGCCAGTACGTTTGCCAGCCCTATGGGATGGTTGATGTACGGGGAAGCCACGAGGTCCTTGCGTCTTTGGTCGCGATGTTTGTGGGCGGCAAAGGCGATGGCCGAGAGGAGACGATTCATGGATTCATGCGCGACTGATGCAAAGAAGCATTTTGCCTGAAGCGCCAGCCGCCAACCAGCAGCAGTATCCCGCTAGCCGAGCTGCAGTTTGAATGCTGAATATTAAAGAGGAAGCACCTTCGCGCCCCGAAGCACTGAGTTCTTGTTCATCTAACTATGACTATACCAACTCAGCGCAACTTAATTTTTAAACCGTAGAACGGCGAGTGATGATGCCAGCGCAGGTTACATTTTTAAATGCCAAAAGAACAGTTTGACACATTCCAATAAAAACAATAAGTTGGCCGACCAGCCAGCGCAACTTTCTATTTTCAAGCACCACCGTTGATCGCCCTCTGATCGCCAATGACCAGCGCGACCAGAACACCCGCCCATGGATAACTCGCCTCCGGCAACATGCGGCTGAAAGACGAACGTATTGAATAGCGCAAACGTTCGATGGCGTAATCGGCTTGCCAGACCATTTCGACCTGGCGTTGAGCAGGATTGGGCCGGACGTAGCCGCTGGCCCGGATATTTCGCTCCAGCAACCAGGCCTCATAATCGAAGCCACCAGGATTGGCATTGCCATGGGGGCGTTTCAGGCGAACGGTCATGCGCCATTGTTCGCCGGGACGAACCGGCATGCGCTCGAATTGCTCTTCATCGCGCCGACCCTGATACCAGGAGAGCATGATTTTCTGCGGGATCAGGGCTCCAGCGGTTAACACCGTGTTTACGTCAAATTCGAAACGGGTGCCGTTGCTGAAATCCTGCGGCAGGCCGGCGATGACACCGATCACTTCGACATCACGACCTTCCCAGCCCGCATCCAGATGATCCGCCAACCGAATATCGGCCCGCCAGCCAGCCCAGGCGAAGCCGAGTGCGAAGCAGCCAGTGACCGCCAACAGTCGCGCCGGCCAGTTTTGCCAGCGCCAGGCCGGCAGCGCCAGCACCAGCCCGAACATTCCCCAAACTATCCCGACAGACAGTTCCGGCTGCATCTGCAGGGAAAGCACACCGATGGCAAAGGCGAGAATATTCAGGCGCATGCTGCAATAATAAGGGCATGCGCCGCACCCTGAAAAAATACCTACCCGATCACGAGACGATACGCCGAAACCCTTGGCTGAAGCCGTTCAAGTCGTCGTTGCTGCACCCGCGTTTATGGCATCTGAATCGCCATTCGGCGGCTGGGGCGGTGGCAGCCGGGCTTTTTTGCGGACTGATTCCGGGGCCGCTGCAAATGCTTGGTGCGGCAATTTGCGCCCTGCTCTTTCGCGTCAACCTGCCCTTGTCGATGTTCGTTACGCTCTACACCAACCCATTCACCATCGTGCCGCTGTATCTGCTGGCCTACCAAATCGGCCGGCTTTTCCTGGGCGACGGCAACGGCTTCATCACGCCACCGGCTTTCAATCCAACCGACATGATCGCCTGGACGACTGCCATGCAGGGCTGGATGCTAAGCGTTGCCAAACCCTTGGGCACCGGCCTGGTACTGCTTGCCACTGGGCTGGCGGCGGCGGGCTATGTCGCCACCCGGGCCGCCTGGCGTATCTACCTGCTCACCGCCTGGCGGCGGCGAAAAAAAATCAGGTCCGGAAGCGGGCGATAGCCGCAGTCAGCCCGTGTGACAGAGTGCGCAAGGAATCCGCCGTCGCTGCATTCCCACTGGCAGCAGCACTGTTCTCTTCCGCCATCATGGCAATACGTTCGACGTTCTGGGCGATTTCGGTACTGGCCGCTGCCTGTTCACGCAAAGCCACGTTAATTTCCGAGACCGCGTCCAGCACCAGACGCGACTGGGTCTGAACCTGGGTGATTGCCTCTCCCGCCAACTGGGCTTGCTCGACACCAGACGACACCCGATGGACGCCCTCTTTCATGGTCGATACGGCAGTCGCTGTACCGGTCTGAACGGCAAGGATCATTGCCGAAATTTCCTGCGTTGATTTAGCAGTCCGTTCGGCCAGCTTTCTGACCTCGTCAGCAACAACGGCGAAGCCGCGTCCGGACTCGCCGGCCCGGGCTGCCTCGATGGCAGCATTCAGGGCCAGCAGATTGGTCTGGTCGGCGATGTCCTTGATGGTGCCAACAATCGCCGAAATCTGCTCGGACTGCTGCCCCAAGGCTTCAACCGCCGCCGCCGACTGATTTACGGTGTGGGCAATGCCCTGAATTTCATTGACGACCGCCTCCACAATCCGCCCGCCCTGCGCGGCCAGCTGATCTGATTCCCTGGAGTAATTCTGTGCGTCCTGGGCATTCCGGGAAATATGATCGACGCCGACCGTCATCTGCTCGACGGCTGCCGCCATGCTCGAGGCCGAATCGCTTTGCGCCGCGGTACCGGCTGAAATCTGCTGGCTGGACGACGCCAGTTGCTCAGCTGCCTGATTGAGCTGCCGAACGTCACTCTGCACGCCACCCAGCAGTTTGCGGAATGAAGCAGCCATGCCATTGAAATCCTTGCCGGCAGCATGCAATTCGTCCGCACCGTGCGTATCGAACTCGGCCGTCAAATCACCATCAGCCAGCCGACGTGCGCCCCGGGAAAAATCGCCGACGCTGTTAAGCACCGAAAAATAGGTACCAATCCCAAGATAACCCACGATCAAGGCAACAATCACCGACAGACTCACCTCGAGCATCAACACGTTGCGGGCATCGTTCATCCGCCCCTGCAGTTGCTGCTCAAATTGTGGAATCAGTGCATCGAACATGACCTTGTAGCCAAGATCAATCACCTGGGTCGTCATGGCGAAGTAGTCCTGCGGCACAGTCGCAAATTTCTCACCCAGAATGTCGTCACGCACCAGGGCAAAGATTTTTTCGGCGCCGTCTGAAAACTCCTTCGTCGGCCCGGCAAGCGCCCCCTGAAGCGCCGGTGCAAAACGAATCACCTTCTCCAGATTGGTGTTTTGGGCGCGCAGCGTGCCCGCCATTTGCGCAATCTGCGAGGCAATGTCGATCCGCATTTGCGGCGACAATTCCTTCTTGGTCAAAACCCCGGTACCACGTGCCCGGGTGATACCCAGGGGCTCCAGCATGGCTGGCATCTTGGTAACGATGGTATCCATGAAGTAATACGTGTCCATCACCGGATCGAGCGTCAACTGCGTCTCGTCAGCGACTTCGACCATAAAGTGCAAAACATTGGCAATCATTACCGAGTGCCGCTTGATGTTTTCTGGCGGCGTCCAGGTCAGCCCCTGCCCCTGAATCTCGCTCCAATCCTGGCGAATGGATTTCCAGACAGCAGTTTCACGCAGTTTTGGCGAGAGCGCTGCATCGGTCGCTGCAACGGCATCCGCCACTTCCTTTTCCTTGGCCGCCCGCTTGTCTTTCATGGCCTCGTTGCCGTTCAGCACCCCTGAGGACAAACCACGATGTTGCTGCATGACCTGCGCCATACGGTTCATTGGCTTGAGCATTTGGAGACCGGCCAATTCCTGGCGCGCCGTCTCGATATCGCGACTCAGATTGATAAATACGGAGAACAGCAACACAAACATAACCGCCGAAACTGCAGCGCCAAGCAGCAGGAACTTGCTGTTGTAGCGAAGGCGGTTCATCAGGGCGACAGCGGGCGAGAAAAGGGCTTGCATCGATAGTCTCCTCACCAAGAGGTGCGAGTTGGGATAAGCAATGTTATTTTAAACCGGTTTTGCCCAATCTAACATTTATCAAACTATTCGCAAAGAACACCGTCATTCAAATTAAGTATCCGGTCGGCCTTGGCCGCCAGTTGCTGGTCGTGCGTCACCACAATCAGACTGACCTGCTGCTGACGAACACGCTCAATCAACAGGCCGAAGACAACCGATGCAGTATGACTATCGAGATTGCCGGTTGGTTCATCGGCCAGCAAGCAGGAGGGATTGCTGACCAGTGCGCGGGCAATTGCGGCGCGCTGGCGCTCACCGCCGGACAACTCGCCGGGCCTGTGTTCGAGCCGATGCCCCAGGCCAACTGCCGTCAGTATTTCGGCCGCCTTGGCCAGAGCCGCATGGCGCTCCATGCGGCGAATCAGCAAGGGCATGGCTACATTCTCAAGCGCTGAAAATTCAGCCAGCAGATGGTGAAACTGATAAACAAAGCCAAGATGCTGGTTGCGCCAATCGCCGCGATCCACCTCGCCGAGCGACGAAAAGTCGCGCCCCATCAACACCACGCTGCCGGCCGATGGTGTGTCCAAGCCACCCAGCAAGTGCAACAGCGTACTTTTCCCGGAACCGGAAGCGCCGATGATGGCCACCGTTTCGCCGGGTTGAACGGCCAGATCGATACCGGACAGGACGGGCACTTCCAGCCCGCCACCGCGAAATACCTTGGACAACCCGCGGGCAATCAGAATGGGCTCACTCATAACGCAGCGCCTCCGCAGGATTGACCCGTGACGCCTTCCAGCTCGGGTAAAGGGTGGCCAGCAGCGCCAGCACGAAAGCGATCAGCGTCACGCCCCAGACATCGCTCCACAGCAGCTCGGAAGGCAGGTCAGAAATGTAATAGACCTCTTTCGACAGGAAATGCACACCGAGCATTCTTTCGATAAACGGCACGACGACATCGATATTGAGCGCCAGCAGCACGCCGCCCACGATCCCCAGGCCCAGCCCGATAAAACCGACCAGCGCGCCCTGGATAACAAAAATCCCCATGATCGACAGCGGTCGTGCCCCCAGTGTGCGCAGGATGGCGATATCGGCCTGTTTGTCGGTGACGGCCATGACCAGCGTCGACACCAGATTGAAGGCGGCGACGGCGACGATCAGCGACAGGATGATGAACATCATGTTCTTCTCGATCTGCACGGCACGGAAGAAATTGGCATGGCTCTTGGTCCAGTCGTTCAGGTAGGCATCGGCATCGATGTAACGAACCAGTTCGCGGGCAATGCGTGGCGCCTGGAAGAGATCGTCGACCTTCAGCCGCACACCGCTGACCCGGTCTTCCATCTGGTAGAGTTTCTGTGCATCTTCGAGGTTGATCAGCGCCAGCCCCGAGTCGTATTCGTACATGCCAACTTCGAAAATACCGACCACCTTGAACGACTTCAGGCGCGGCACGACGCCAGCCGGCGTCACCGTGCCCTGCGGCGCGATCAGCGTCAGCTTGTCGCCGGTAAAGACCCGCAGCGAACGCGCCAGGTCGGCCCCAAGCACGACGCCGAACTCACCGGGCCGCAGGTCGTCAAGGCTGCCGCTCTGGATGGTCTTGCGGAAATCAGCCACCCGATCCTCCTGATCGGGCAGGATGCCGCGGACGATCGTTCCCTTGACCGTGCCATCGACAGTGAACATCCCCTGCGACTGCACGAAAGGCGCGCTCGCCCTGACTTCCGGGTGCTTCATCGCCTGCTCGGCCACGGCCTGCCAGTTGGGCAATTCACCGCTGATGCCGGTGATCTGGATGTGCGAGGCCACACCGAGAATGCGTGTCCGTAATTCCTTCTGGAAGCCGTTCATCACCGAGAGGACGACGATCAGCGCGGCCACACCGAGGCCGATGCCAAGCATCGAGATCAGCGAAATGAATGAAATGAAATGATTGCGTCGTTTGGCGCGCGTATAGCGCAAGCCGATCAACAGTTCGTAAGGCAATGCCATGCGGATAACACCGGGCGGGGAAAGTCGCTATGGTACACTTTTTGGTTGCCAACCCATTGCCTGCTGCCCGTGCGCCTCACCCTGCTTGTCCCAGAACTGATCTGGCCCGAACCGAATGACCAACTGACACTCGGGAAACTCGCGGCCCCGGGATTCGAATGGCTGGCTGCCCGTGCCACTTTCGAGCACCAGGCCAGGCTGCCGTTCGAAACCGCGCTTGCCCGCCAGTTTGGCCTGGACAATGCTCCCTTTGGTGCCCTGCGCCTGCTTGGCGAGACCAATAGCCAGCCAGCCCGCGACGGCCACTGGCTGTGCGCCGACCCAGTGCATCTGCGCTTTCATCACGAGAGGATCATCCTGGCCGACGCCGGCGCCTTCGATCTGGAAGAAGACGAAGCGCAAGCCATCGTTGCCTCGCTGAATGCCGAGTTTGCCGACATCGGCCAGTTCCACGTCAGCACGGCCCGCCGCTGGTATCTTCGCCTGAATTCCGTAATCGACCACCATGCCGAGCCACTTTCCACCATTGCCGGGCGTCGCCTGGACAACGAACTGACTGACAAGAATGGCGTACTGACCCGCTGGCTGAACGAAGTCCAGATGTACCTGCACGGCCACCCGGTCAACGAACGCCGGCAGGCCGAAGGCAAGCCAGCCGTCAACAGTCTGTGGCTGTGGGGCGGCGGCAGCTTGCCGGCGCTGGCAAAACCCGATTTTTCGACCGTCTGGAGCAGCAACCCGCTGGCCGTCGGCATGGCCTGCGCCAGCGGCCTTGCGGTAGAACCCTGCCCGAACGGACTGGCCGACCTCCTCACCCAAGCGGCGCCCAAGCAAAACCAGCTCATCGTCCTCGACAGTCTGCTGCCGCCCGTTCTTTACGAAGATGGCCCGGGCTGGCGCGATGCGTGGCAAGCATTGGACAGCGACTGGTTCGTACCGCTGCGTGCCGCACTTGGCCGCCAGGTCGAAACGCTGAGCATCATCGCTCCGACCATCTACGGCCAGTTGAACTGGACGCTGCACGGCCAGGACCGCTGGAAATTCTGGCGCAAGAGCCGCCCACTCGCTGCTCTTGCCAAGGATCTGGCTGAAGGAACGACCCCGTGACCAACATCACTACCCGTAGCAGTTCGCCACGCGTCGTCTGGCAGCTCGAACAGCAAGGTCTGCACCCGCTGCTCGCCCGTCTTTACGCCGCCCGCGGCATCAAGGACAAGTCGGAACTCGATTACGAACTGAAGTCGCTGATTCCACCCACCGCCCTGACCCACGCCACGGATGCCGCCCAGCTACTGGCCGATGCCATCGAAGCCGAAGCGAAGATGCTGATCATCGGCGACTACGACTGCGATGGTGCCACCGCCACGGCCGTCGGCATGCGCGCCCTGAAGTCGCTGGGTGCCGACGTCGACTTCCTGCTCCCCGACCGCTTCAAGCTCGGCTATGGCCTGTCACCGGAAATCGTCGATGTCGCCGCCGAGCAGTCGCCCGACCTGATCATCACCGTCGACAACGGCATCGCCAGCCTCGAAGGTGTTGCCCGCGCCCAGCAACACGGCATCGCGACATTGATCACCGATCATCACCTGCCGGCCGAAACCTTGCCGGCCGCTGACTGCATCGTCAACCCGAACCAGCCCGGCTGCGACTTCCCGTCAAAATGCATCGCCGGCGTTGGCGTGATGTTCTACGTCATGCTCGCCCTTCGCGCCGAACTGCGCGAACGCGGCTGGTTTGCCGACCGTCCCGAACCCAACTTCGCCAACCTGCTCGACCTCGTCGCGCTGGGCACCGTGGCCGACGTCGTCAAGCTTGACCGCAACAACCGCATCCTGGTCAGCCAGGGCCTCAAGCGCATGCGCGCCGGCCAAATGCAACCCGGCATCGCCGCCCTCTTCAAGGCCGCGGCCCGCGACCCAAAACACGCTACCGCCTTCGACCTCGGTTTCCTGCTCGGCCCTCGCCTCAACGCCGCCGGCCGGCTGGCCGACATGCGCCTCGGCGTCGAATGCCTGCTCACCGATGACCCCAGTCGCGCCCTGCAAATCGCCCAGGAACTCGACACGCTGAACCGCGAACGCCGCGAAATCGAAACCGGCATGCAGGAACAGGCGCTGATCCTGCTCGAGTCACTGGACGTGGCCAACGCCGCCCCCGGCATCGCCCTGTTCGATGCCGGCTGGCATGAAGGCGTCGTCGGCATTCTCGCCTCGCGCATCAAGGACAAGCTGCACCGCCCGGTCTTCGCCTTTGCCCCCGGCGAAGGCGGCATCGTCAAGGGTTCCGGTCGCTCGATTCCCGGGCTCCATCTGCGTGATGCGCTCGACCTGGTGGCCAAGCGCGCCCCCGGCCTGCTCGTCCGCTTCGGCGGTCACGCCATGGCGGCCGGTGCAACGCTCAAGGAAGAAGACTTCGAGCGTTTCAGCCAGCTCTTCGCTGAAGTCGCGGCTGAACTGCTCGACCCGGCCGACCTGACCCGCACGCTGGAAACCGACGGCAATCTCGAAGGTGGCTATATCTCGCTGGAAACGGCCCGCCTGCTGGAAAACGAAATCTGGGGCCAGGGCTTCCCGGCGCCACTGTTCATGGATGACTTCGAGGTCGAGCAACAGCGCGTACTCAAGGAAAAGCACCTCAAGTTACGCCTGCGCAAAGGCAACACCCGGATCGACGCCATCCAGTTCAACTTCAGCATCCAGCCGGGCAACCGGACCCGTGTTGCTTACCGACTGGCGATCAACGAATACATGGGCGTCGAAAGCCCGCAGTTGATGGTCGAACATCTGGAATAGAAAAGGGAGCTTGACGCCCCCTTGACCCGGACCGCTCCACAGCGGGTTCTAGAACTCTTCCCAGGCGTCGGAATCATCATCCGGCAAGGCACTCATCTTGGCGGGACTCTTTGGTGCCTGGCTTCGTGATACCGAAGCCGGGGCCGAAAGCTTGGCGCGCGGGCTTTCCAGCCGAGCAGCACGGCCCGCCCCTTGCTCGGCAACCCGACCAAGATTGAAGACGGAAACACACTGCACCAGGCTATGCGCCTGATCTTCGAGCGACTCAGCGGCTGCCGCGGCCTGTTCTACCAGCGCGGCATTCTGCTGGGTCATTTCATCCATTTGCGAAACGGCGATATTGACCTGCTCGATACCGGTGCTCTGCTCATGGCTGGCGGCTGCGATGTCATTCATGATCGTGGCGACACTGCGAATCGCCGATACCACCTCATCCATCGTGATACCCGCCTGTTCGACCAGTTTGGAACCGACATCGACGGTCGAGGCTGAATCCGAAATCAGACCCTTGATCTCCTTGGCCGCGGCGGCACTGCGCTGCGCCAGATTGCGAACCTCCGTCGCCACGACGGCAAAGCCACGCCCCTGCTCCCCGGCCCGCGCCGCTTCGACAGCTGCATTCAGGGCAAGGATATTGGTCTGGAAGGCAATCCCGTCAATAACCCCGATGATGTCGGCGATCTTGTTCGACGACGAATTGATGCTGCCCATGGTCGCCACCACCTTGGAGACCACTTCGCCCCCCTTGTTGGCCACCACCTGCGCATTGCTGGCCAGTTCGCTGGCCCGCTTGGCGTTATCGGCATTGAGCTTGACGGTGCTGGTCAGTTCTTCCATCGAAGAAGCCGTCTCCTCCAGGCTGGATGCCTGTTCTTCGGTCCGGCTCGAAAGGTCAGTATTGCCCGAAGAGATTTCCTGCGAGGCAGTATTGATCGCTTCGCTGGAATCCTGAATCTGCATGACGATGTCGCGCAACTGGTCGACCGTTGCATTGACACTATCCTTCAACAGGCCAAGCATGCCACTGTAATCAGCAACGATTTTCTCGGTCAGGTCACCCCGCGACAATTTGCCAAGGACCGTTCCGACATCGTCCAGCGCACGACTGATGCCATTCAACAACTGGTTAAGTCCGTTACCCAACTGCAGATAGAAACCCTGCATGTGGGCGGTATCGAAGCGCCCGGAGAAATCGCCATTCGCGGCCGCATCGATGATGCCAGCCATTTCCCGCTCCAGCAGCACTTGTGCTGTCTTGTCCTGCCATTCGACGGAAACGCCCAGGCGCTCCTTCTCGGCATTGACCACCGGCGTGGCGAGCAATGAAAAATAGCGGCCGCCGATCTCGATTTCAGCACGATGCTGCCCTTGCAGCGAAGCCAGCATGTTCCGCTGGTGCGCCGGATTGCGATGGAACTGATCGAACGATGCACCGAGGACAGCATCGGCCCGGAACGCCGGCAAGGCCGTGCGGATATCACTCTCGGCCCGACGCAGCATTTCCAGCACGGCCTGATTGCAATAGATGATCTTGCCGTCGTTGTCAGCCAGCATCATGTTGGTCGAGCAGACATCGAGTGCCGTCTTGACGCGCAGATTGGCATTAGCCACCTGATGTTCGGCCTCGATGCGGGCGCCAAGATCCTTCTGCATGCTATCCAGGGAGCGCATCAGCGAGCCGATCTCGTCACCGCGCGTCGTGTCGACCTGATTGTCGTACTTGCCGCCACCGATCGCCGAGAAGACCGTCATCACCTCGCCCACCGGCTGAGCAATCAAGCGGCGAGAAGCCAGCAATAGCAGCAGACTGACTACAATCAGCACGAGCGGCACGGTGAGCAAGACAAAATTACGGATGGACGCGGCATCACGGGTGATTTCATCGATATAGGTACCACCGGCCACCAGCCATTCCCACTCCGGGATACTGTTGAAAACAACCAGTTTTTCCCGCGCCGAAGTTTCACCCTTTTCTTTGTTGATCCAGGGATAGCGAATCTCGCCCTGTTGCTTTTCCAGCATCTGGCGAATGAAGGCATTGCCGGCCGAATCGGTGGCATCGGCAATGCTCGTGCCCTCCTTCTCCTTGACCGGATGCACGATCAGCGTGCCGGCGGTGGCGCCTGGATGGGCATCCAGAATGTAGTAGTAGCCGGTTTCGCCAATTTTCAGGGCACGGACCTTATCCTTCAGCGTTTTCAATCCATCCGTAACATCAACCCCGGCAAACAGCACCCCAATCACCTTGCCATCGTTACTCTTGATGGCCTTGTAGCGCGTTGCATAATCCCGCCCAAACAGCTTTGCGCGCCCGGAGAACTCACCTCCAGCACTGACTTTGGCGTAGGCGGGGTGGCTCTTGCCAAGAAGCGTTCCCATGGCACGCTCGCCATTTTCCTTGGTCAGCGACGTTGCAACGCGAACGAAATCGTCACCCTGCTTTGCAAAAATCGTGGCCACTGCGCCACTCGTCTTGCGAAAGCGATCAAGATTAGCAAGATTGAGGTTGAGCACCACATTACCGGCCTTCAGAGTCGGCGTCGCCTGGTCGCCAATTTGCACGACTCTTTCGGGCTGTAGCGAAAAATCCCCACCCAGATCTTCGGCCAGGGTATCCAGGACAACCGCCACCGCCTGCTGGCGCTCTCTGGCGTAGTTATCGATCATCAGGATGACCGAAGCAACTTCCTGCTGCAGGTGCTGCTCGGCACTTTTCTCAGACAGATTGCTGACGTAACGATCCAGGAACAAGGCAAACCCGCCAAGAATGATGGCGATTCCCAGTGAAACGATGATCACCAGTTTGGCGGTCAGGGAGCGATTGGCAAAATTCACGATTTCCTCCGAAAAAAACTGCCTCTTGTTGGGCAGTCTGGTCAGGCGTCCAGGTCAGGATTAGCCATCAGGGACAAAATGTCAGCAACAATGCAGGTACGCCCATCGATCTCCGCCAACCCCCTGATGTAGGAGGTGTCGAAACTTGCGGAGAAATCAGGGGAAGGACGAATCTCGGTATCGGCCAGCATGACCACATTCGACACACCGTCCACAACCACGCCAACGATGCGGGCACCGATGGCAAGAATGATGACTGTCGTTAGCGGGCCGTATTCGACGCTGCGGCAATGGAAACGGATGCGCAAATCGTAAATGGGAACGATGTCGCCGCGCAGATTGATGACCCCCTTGATGAATTCAGGGGCATTGGGAATGCAGGTAACCGACTCGTAAGCCCGGATTTCCCGTACAAAAAGAATATTGATGGCATAACTCTCATCACCAAGTATGAATACCAGGAACTCATTAATACCATCAGCAACCTTGTCGTGAGACTCGGCAGACATCGCAGCACCATGTTCATCAATGACAACAAATAAGTTATCACTAATTCAAACCAACAACAACAAATTCGTCAAATTCAATATTTGTATTGACCATGAACTCAGACATCGAATCCTGTGATCTTTCCTTCTGGCCGATATAACGCCGCGACAGCGCAATAATCGGCGTGAAGATAGTCCGCTCTGGCAAAGACGCTCCGTCCGTGCCCCTTGGCTGGTTCGCTAAGCACTTCAAACGGGCGATCGTGCCGAATCCGTCATTCAGCCACGCCGACAATCGGCTCAACAACCAGAGGTAATGGCGGTGCAGGATAGGCTCTGAAGTTGGCATCAGATTTGGAAACCCCGCCTGCTCTTGACCGGGGGCAGCGCAACCGCTGTTTCCGACTGCCCCTGCACTTGCGCCAGGACCATTCCCTGGGCCCTGATTTCCGCCATCACTTCGGTCTCGCTGGCCCCCGACTCGATCATTGCAGCGCGCACTGGTGCCATTCCGTCGCCATTGGCATCGAAGTGGATTGAGCAATCCGGACGCGATCCGCACATGACCGACTTGGCAAGCAAACGGACAAAATCCATCTCGAAAGGAACGCTCATCAGCGGAATGCTGATGCGCTTACCGGCCAGTTGCTCCGGGCTTCCCCAGATGACACGAACCAGCTTGGGCAGACGCCGATCGATCGTGCTGGCGACTTCGGCGGCACGAGCATCCAGAGCATCGGTCGGTGACCGGCTAAGGAGGCATTGCACACTCAGGTTGGCGGGGGCATACCAGCAAGCCCAACGGGGCGCATTCCCGGATGACGATGCAAAATCGGCAAAACTGGCAGACGAAATCGTCAGGAGAAGTAACAGAAACAGCCGGCGAACGGCAAGGACAAGGACAAGGAGATGCATCTTCTACCCCTGGCAATCCCGCTATCTTGGAATCAGGCTACGCCCAACCCTTTAGACCGGTGACTTTGCGACCCCGCCTTTCGGTCGGGTGTGCCTTTTTTCAGATCAGACGGAGCCCGGAACGGCCCTCCATCCCCTTTCAATTTCCGATGAAATCAAATCATCACGAGACCGATTTTATGATTTTTATCATATATGTCAACGTTTTTGAAGTGATTGTTTGACAATTCGCATTGCCAAAAAAAACTAAGTGCGCTGGCATAGACAGATTCTGAGCGCGCAACACCTTGGAACAGGAAGGCGAATCGAGGCAGCTGCCCGCATGGCCCTCAAATTACAGGAGTCTGTCTGCCCCGCCATCGAGCCAGACCGAACGGACCATCTGTCTTAGTAGCGCACTCCGGCGGGTGGCGTAAATGAACCCAGCACGTGCAGATACGCGGCACGGGCAAAGTCACTTGGATTCGGCGAATTTTGCTGACTCATCGAACCTTTCATTTGCGCAACCGAGGTGTACTCACGTTCTTCCAGCCAGCGAGTCATACCGGCGAGCACCTCGCTCAGCGCCTGCGGGCCGCGTTTGAGCAGGGCACTGGCCATATGCACCACATCGGCACCGGCAAGCAGCATTTTCAGGGCATCTTCCGCTCCATGAACGCCGCCGGTCGCAGCCAGCGACAGCTTGGTGCTGCCGCGCAGGATGGCGATCCAGCGCATGGCGAGCAAGGTATCGGCCGAAGACGATAGCTGAACCCGGTCGACCACAGTGAGGGTTTCAAGATCGATGTCGGGCTGGAAGAAGCGGTTGAACAACGAAACCCCCGCCACTCCGGCCGCCTCGACCTGATGCACAAAATGCGGCAGCGAAGAAAAGAACGGTGACAGCTTCATGCTGACCGGTATGCTGACCACGGTCTTCAGTTCCTTCAGCAAGGCCACGTGGTGGTCCTCGATGGCCTCACTGGACACCTTGGGGTCGCTCGGCATGTACCAGGCGTTCAGCTCCAGGGCATCGGCACCGGCAGCCTGCATTTCCTTGCCGAGCTCGACCCAACCGCTCAGTGACGAGCCGTTCAGGCTGGCGACGACCGGTATGGCGAGGCGCGATTTGAGGCGCTGGATCTGTTCGAGATAGCTGTCGAGCCGGCTCTGGTAGTCGTGGCCGAAAGGCAGGTGTCCGGTCGCTTCACCGAAGCTATCCGGATGTACCAGAAAACGGTCGATCATCTGCTCGTCGTGGCGCACATCCTCTTCGAACAGGGAATGCATGACGATGGCTGCTGCACCGGCATCTTCAAGGTGCAGGATGGCATCGAGGTCGTGGCTGAGCGGCGTCGAGGACGGGACCAGCGGATTCTTCAGCGCCAGGCCGAGATAGGTCGTGGACAGATCAGGCATCAGGGGTCTCCTTCTTTTCGGCGGCCTCGCTGGCCTTTTCGTCGATGGCGGCTTCCGGCAACAGCATTTCCGAAAGTTCGACATATTCCTGATGGCGCAGGCGCGCATCCTTGCCGGCCTGGGCCATGAAATGGACCGAGGCATCCGGACGCAGGCGTTCAAGAACCGTGAACCGCGCTTCATTGCGGGCAAAGTCGCTGAACGGGATGCTCGGTGCGGCGCTATCGACGGACAGCGGGTTCTTGCCGAGATCGCGCTGGCGCGGGTCGTAGCGCAACAATGGCCAGTGGCCGGACTTGACCGCCAGATCCTGTTGCCGATGGTTGTTCGACATATCAACGCCATGGGCGATACAGGGGCTGTAGGCAATGATGATCGAAACGCCGGGATAGCTTTCAGCCTCAATGAAGGCCTTGAGCGTATGCACATCCTTGGCGCCATAGGCAACCTGCGCGACGTAGACGTTCTCGTAATCCATCGCGATACGGGCCAGGTCCTTCTTGCGATTCGGCTTGCCGCCGGCGGCGAACTTGGCCACCGCACCACGCGGTGTCGCCTTGGAATTCTGGCCACCAGTGTTGGAATACACCTCCGTGTCGAGCACGAGAATATTCACATCCTCACCCGAGGACAGCACGTGGTCGAGGCCGCCAAAGCCGATGTCGTAGGCCCAGCCGTCACCACCGATGATCCAGACGCTGCGCCGGATCAGGTATTCCGCCACGGCCGAGAGTCGGTCGGCAGCCGGCGTCCCCAAATGAGCCAGTCTGGCCTGCAATTCGGCTACCCGCTCGCGCTGCTCCTGGATGCCGGCTTCAGTGCGCTGGTCGGCAGTCAGCAAGGCCTGAACCTGCGCATCGCCGATTTCCAGCGCCATGGCGCGCAACTGCACGCGCGCCGCATCGGCCAGGTTGTCGGTCGCCAGTCGCATGCCGAGGCCGAACTCGGCGTTGTCCTCGAACAGTGAATTGCTCCACGCCGGGCCGCGGCCGTTGGCATCGGTGGTGTACGGCGTGGTCGGCAGGTTGCCGCCGTAGATCGACGAGCAGCCCGTGGCGTTGGCCACCAGCATGCGGTCGCCGAACAGCTGCGTGGCCAGCCGGATATAGGGCGTCTCGCCGCAACCGACACAGGCCCCGGAGAACTCGAACATCGGTTGCAGCAGCATGGAACCGGGAATGGTGTTGCGCTTGGCGACGGTGCGGTCGTATTCAGGCAGCTTCAGGAAGAAATCCCAGTTTTCGGCTTCCGGCGCCCGCAGCGGCGCCTGCTCGGCCATGTTCAGCGCCTTGCGCGAGACATTGGACTTGTCGCGGATCGGGCAGACCTCGACGCACAACGTACAGCCGGTGCAATCCTCGGGTGCCACCTGGTAGCTCATCTTCCAGCCGGCCGGGTAATCCTTGCTGCGAATGGCCATGGTCTTGAACGTCGTCGGCGCTTCGGTCACCAGTTCGGGCGGGAAAGCCTTGGCGCGGATGGCCGAATGCGGGCAGACGAAAACGCACTTGCCGCACTGCGTGCACAGATCGGTTTCGAGGACCGGAATCTGCAGGGCCAGATTGCGCTTTTCGTACTTGGCGGTACCGGTCGGGAAAGTGCCGTCGACCGGGAACAGCGACACCGGCAGGCTGTCGCCCTTGCCGGCGATCATCGGCAGCGTCAGCTTGCGGACGAATTCGGAGGCCTCGCGCGAAACACGTTCAGGCACCACAATCTCCGGAGCCGCATATTCGGCCGGCACAGCCACTTCATGCAGGCAGACCAGGGTCTTGTCGATGGCCCGATAGTTCAGTTCGGCGATGCGCCGTCCCTTGCGGCCATAGGTCTTTTCCACGGCATGCTTGATCGCGGCAATCGCCTCGTCCTGCGGCAGGATGCCGGAGATGGCGAAGAAGCAGGTCTGCATCACCGTGTTGATACGGCGACCCATATCGGCTTCAAGCGCCACCTGATAGGCATCGATGACATGAAAATGGATGCGCTTGGCGACCATCTGGCGCTGCATTGCGGCCGGCAGGGTGGCCCAGACCTGGTCGGCCGGGACCGACGTGTTGAGAAGGAAGACCGCCCCCGGTGCTGCGTGGGCGAGCAAGTCGTGGGTTTCAAGGAACAGGGGCTGATGGCAGGCAATGAATTTAGCATCGCCTTCACCAGTCAGGTAGGTCGAGAGAATTGGCCGCGGCCCGAAGCGCAGATGCGATACCGTCATCGCCCCCGATTTCTTGGAGTCATAGACGAAGTAGCCCTGAGCATAGAGCTCGGTCTCGTCGCCGATGATCTTGATCGAATTCTTGTTGGCCGACACGGTACCGTCCGACCCCAGGCCGTAAAACACGGCACCGAAGGTTTCGCGTACCGCATCGGTACGGAAAGCCGGGTCGTAGGGCAGCGAGATATGCGTCACATCGTCGTTGATGCCGACCGTGAAGCGGCGTTTCGGCAAGGCGGCTGACAATGTCTCAAAGACTGCCACAACCATCGCCGGGTTGAACTCCTTGGAGGCCAGCCCGTAACGCCCGGCGACCACCTTGGGCAACAGGGCAAAGCGCGGCGAATCGCTGGTCGCGTTTTCAGCCAGGGAAACCAGCACATCCTTGAACAGCGGCTCGCCATCGGAGCCCGGCTCCTTGCAACGGTCGAGCACGGCAATCGCCTTGATCGTCGTCGGCAAAGCGGCAAGCAGCGCCTCAGGCGCCCATGGCCGGTAGAGGCGGACCTTGAGCAGGCCCACCTTTTCGCCGTGGCGGTTCATGTGCTCGACGGTTTCCTGCGCGGTTTCCGCCCCGGAGCCCATCAGGATGATGACGCGCTCGGCATCCGGCGCACCAACGTAATCAAACAGCTTGTATGGTCGGCCAGTCGCAGCGCCAAACTGATCCATGGCCTGCTGGACGATACCCGGAAAGGCATCAAACCACGGGTTCTGCGCCTCGCGGGCCTGGAAGAAGACATCCGGATTCTGCGAACTGCCGCGCAGCGTCGGGTGTTCCGGCGAGAGCGAACGGTGGCGCTGGGCGGCGACCAGTTCCTGCGGCAACATTTCCCGCAACACCTCGTCGTCGACCGACTTGATCTTCGCCACTTCGTGCGATGTGCGGAAACCGTCAAAGAAATGCAGCACCGGCAGACGCCCGGCCAGCGTGGCAGCCGAAGCGATGGCCGCCATGTCCTGCGCTTCCTGCACCGAGTTGGAAGCGAGCAGCGCGAAACCAGTGCCGCGCGTCGCCATCACATCGGAATGGTCACCAAAAATCGACAGCGCATGCGTCGCCACAGCACGCGCTGCGACGTGAAAGACCGTCGGCGTCAGTTCACCGGCAATCTTGTACATGTTGGGAATCATCAGCAGCAGGCCCTGCGACGCCGTAAAGGTCGTCGCCAGAGAACCCGCCTGCAATGCGCCATGGACAGTGCCGGCGGCACCACCTTCCGACTGCAGTTCAACGACGCGGGGGACGCACCCCCAGACATTCGTCTTGCCTTGCGCTGCCCATTCGTCGGACAGCTCGCCCATGCCGGACGAGGGTGTGATCGGGTAAATGGCGATCACTTCAGAAACGCGGTAAGCCACGTTGGCGACGGCTTCATTGCCGTCGATGGTCAACATCTTGTTCATGTTCAATCCTGCCCTGAAATGTGTGCCGCCCGGCGGGATATATGCTTCCCCCTTGTTTTTGTTGCGGCGCAACAGTTCGATTCTACGCCCGCACAGCAAGCATTCGAGCCATATGGAATGAAAAAAATTGCTGCCCAACACGACGAACGATGCCTCACCCTAAACCTTTATAATGTCGGGTTTTAAAGCATCTGGACGCACTGACATGGAAGCCGAACACATCAACAGCATCTCCAACAAGCTCGACGATCTGGCGCAACGCGCCGCCGAGCTGCGGAGGTATCTTTGACTACGATCAGAAACGCGAGCGCCTGACCCTCCTCAACCAGGAGATGGAAGATCCCAAGATTTGGGATGACGCGAAACGCGCCCAGGAACTGGGCCGCGAGAAGAAATCGCTGGAAAACATCGTGCTGGTGCTCGAAGAAGTCCAGTCCGGACTCAACGATGGCCGCGAACTGTTCGACATGGGCAAGGAAGATGGCGACGAGGACACGCTGCTCTCCGTCGAGGCTGACAACGCCGGGCTGGAAGCCAAGGTCGCCGCCCTCGAATTCCGCCGCATGTTCAACAACCCGTCCGACCCGATGCCCTGCTTCCTGGAAATCCAGGCCGGCGCTGGTGGTACCGAAGCCCAGGACTGGGCCTCGATGTTGCTGCGCATGTATCTGAAGTACGGCGAGAAGAAAGGCTTCACGGTCGAAGTGATGGAAGAATCGGAAGGCGAAGTCGCTGGCCTGAAGAGCGCCACCGTCAAATTCACCGGCGATTACGCCTACGGCACGCTGCGTACCGAAACCGGCATCCACCGCCTGGTCCGCAAGTCGCCTTTCGACTCCAACGCTCGCCGCCATACCTCGTTCACCTCAGTATTCGTCTTCCCTGAAGTCGATGACTCGATCGAGATCAACATCAACCCGGCCGACGTGCGCACCGACACCTACCGTGCTTCCGGCGCCGGCGGTCAGCACATCAACAAGACCGACTCCGCAGTGCGCCTGACCCACGTCCCGACCGGCATCGTCGTTCAGTGCCAGAACGACCGTTCGCAGCACCGCAACCGCGACGAAGCCTGGCAGATGCTGCGTGCCCGCATCTACGAGTTCGAGCTGCGCAAGCAGCAGGCCGAGCAGCAGAAGCTGGAAGATGCCAAGTCCGACATCGGCTGGGGCCACCAGATCCGCTCCTACGTGCTCGACCAGAGCCGTATCAAGGATCTGCGCACCAACCACGAAACCGGCAACACCCAGGCCGTGCTTGATGGCGACCTCGACCCCTTCATCGAAGCCAGCCTGAAGCAAGGCGTTTAAGGCCGTGATTGCCAGCCGATGAGGCGGTTGCTCAAATGGCTGGTGATCATCGTGTTGCTGCCGCTCAGCGTAGCGGCAGCATTGACCCTTCTCGCAACCGACCAGCAAGCATTGGTCGACCGTGGCGAAGCGATTTCCCCGGACTCGGTGGCCCAGGCCAAGCGTCTCCTCGCCGCCAACGATCCACGACGCCAGCAAGCCGGCGAAATCCGCACCCTGGCGATCCCCGCCGCCCTGATCGACGAAGGCATCAACTATGCGGCCGGCCGGTATTTTCATGCCCGTGGCGCGCTTGCCCTGATTGACGATGCCGGCGAGGTTCGCATCACCTTCACGCTGCCGGGGAAACGCTTCCTGAACCTGCGCGCGCTGGCCCATACCGTCGACGGCAAGCTGCACATCGTCGATGCCAGGCTGGGTTCCATTGCCGTACCACCAGCCTTGGTCGAATTCGTTTTTACCAGGGCAGTGGCTGCCTTTGGCTTTGATCGGGAATGGCTGATGGCAGAAAACGCCATTCAGCAAATATCCTTCAGCCAGTCACAAGCCACGATCTCGGTCACCTATATCTGGGAACCGGGCATCCTCGATCGGGCACGTGCGGTGGCCTTGTCGCCAGACGACATTGCACGCCTCCGTGAAGCCCGCCTGGCACTGGCCGCCCTCGTTGCTCATCGCGCACCGGGTTCGCAGATCAGGCTATCCGAGGTCATCAAGGCCATGCTTCCGGCTTCCGGCGACTCGATCAAGCAGGGACGTGCCACCCTGCTGGTTCTGAGCAGCCATCTGGCCGACAAGGACCTGGCGGCGCTGGTGCCTGCCGCCAGAAACTGGCCACGGGTGCGCTGGGTCAATATCACCCTGGCCGGGCGCCATGACCTTGCCCAGCACTTCGTCGTCTCGGCCGCCCTCGCCGCCTGGGCCGGCGAGCCGGTGGCCGATGCCATCGGCCTCTACAAGGAACTGGAAGATGCACGCCGCGGCAGCGGCTTTTCCTTCATCGACCTGGCTGCCGACCGCGCCGGCACCCGCTTCGGCGAAGCACTCCTCCGCAACCATGACCGTCTGCAGGAAACACTGAAAGGCGAACTGTCCGATCAACAACTGCTACCAGTCGTCACTGATCTTCCGGAATACCTGTACGAACCCGAATTCAAGCGCCGCTTCGAAAGCCATGAAAGCCCGCAGTTCAAGGCCATGACCCATGAAATCGAACGCCGCCTGGACACCCTCCCGCTCTATCGGTAATCAGCCACCATGCTCGACAACCTGTTCGCCAGTCTTCCGCCCATCGGCACCGAAGACGAAGCATTCTCCACCCTGCTGGCCGAACCCGGCCTGGTCGTTCAGCGCATCGTCTCGACCGGCCAGTCCAGCCCGCCGGGATTCTGGTACGAGCAGCCCGAAGCCGAATGGGTATTACTGATCAGCGGCGAGGCACTCTTGCGCTTCGAAGACGAAACAGAAGCCCGACGACTGCAACCGGGCTGCTACATCGACATCGCCCCCGGTCGCCGGCACCGCGTCGAATGGACGGCGCCAGACAAACAGACCATTTGGCTGGCGATTCACCGCCCAAACGCCTGAACAGTTCAGCCAGCCAGGCAGCGCAGCATGGTTTCGAAAAGCACCTCGGGCCGGATCGGCTTGCTTACGAAGTCATTCATTCCAGCATCCAGACAGCGCTGCTTTTCGTAGGCAAAGGCATTCGCTGTCAGGGCGATAATCGGCACCTTCTCGCACCCCGGCAGAAGGCGAATACCCTGCGCCGCTTCCAGCCCACCCATGTTGGGCATCAGCATGTCCATCAGGATCAGCGCATAGTCGTTTCGCCTTGCCATGTCGATGGCCTCGCGACCATCGTTGGCTGTATCGATCTCGCAATTAATGCGTGTGAGGATGGCTTCGGCCACCTGTCGATTGACGATCTCATCCTCGACCAGCAAGCAGCGAAACCCGGCGTAATCCCTGGCCAGAACGACTTCAGCACTCTCGGTCGATGGCAACGGGGTTACCTGTCGAGCCGCCAGAGTTGCCCCGCGTTTCAGCAAGACAGTGAACCAGAACAGACTACCTTCTCCGAGCGTACTGGAAACACCCGCTTCACCGCCCATCAACTCGGCCACCTGGCGCGTGATGGCGAGGCCGAGGCCAGACCCGCCGTAGCGACGGGTGGTGGAATTATCGGCCTGGCGGAACGCCGAAAATATCTCATCCATGGCTGCCGCGCTGATACCAATGCCAGTGTCAGCTACTTCAAAGCGAAGCAGCGCCGCATCGTCGCTCACCTCCTGCGCAACCACACGGACATCGATGCTGCCCTCTGCGGTGAACTTGATGGCATTTGAAACATAGTTGAGCAGTGCCTGCCGAAGCCTGACCGGGTCACCGACCAGACCGGACGGAGAATCCAGCTCCCCGATCCGCACCTCAAGACCCTTCTCAGCAGCCTGATCGGCGATCATCGACAGCACTTCGCAAACGATGTTCTCAACCGCCACCGGAATACTTTCCAGCTCCAGCCGGCCTGCCTCTATTTTGGAAAGATCGAGCACGTTGGTGATGAGCCCGAGCAGATGCTGGCCCGCTGCATCAATATGCCCGACATATTTTTTCTGGGCATCATCCAGATCGGTACGCGAAAGAACATGGGCCATGCCGATGACGGCATTGAGCGGGGTACGAATCTCGTGGCTCATGTTGGCCAGGAAAGCTGTCTTCATCTGCTCGGCTCGTTCAGCCGCCTCGGAAGCGCGTGTCAGATACGTTGCCAGTGCCTGCTCTTCGGTAATGTCGCGCGCCAACAGGGCAAAATGACGAACCCCGTCGCCTGAACTGATTTCGACCATCGTCAATTCGACCGGGAAATATTCGCCTTCACCATTCAAGCCCATCGCCTTGAGGCCGGAGATGCGCTCTCCGGCCATGACGCGCTGCATCAATTGACCAAGCAAGTCCGGATTTCTTTCTTCAGGCAGCAATACCGACAAAGGCTGGCCGCGCATGGTCTGCGTTCTGGGCCGGAACATCTCGACCGAGTTGTCGTCCATCGACACGATGATCCCGTCCGGCCCGACAACCACCACGCCAAGCGCCGTGGCGGCCAGCAACATCTCGCTGCGCTCGACAGCGCGCTTGCGGGACAAGAGGTTATGAAGCCGGGCGCGAATTTCTTCAGCCAGGATCGGCTTCTGGACATAATCGTCGACGCCGAGCTGGAACAACTCGATTCGCCGCAGCGGATTGTCAAAGGCAGTCACTGCCAGGACCGGGGTACCGCCTTTGGGTAAAGGCAGGCGCCGAATCCGGTTGATCAGCCGCGTTCCGGTCATGTGCCCACCGAGGACCACATCGCACAACACCAGATCGTAATCGTTCGCTTCAAAAGCCAGCCACGCCTCGTCAGCCGAGGCAAAGGCGTCGACCGTCATGCCCCAGGCGCGCAGTTGGGTTTCCAGCAGGGCGCGTTGATCCCTGGCATCCTCGACATAGAGAATCCGGCAGCGCATCGGTTGCAGCAATTCAACGTAATGCCGCATGAAGCGGAGCAGTTCATCGATATCCTGCTTGCGGAAAAGCTCGGTCACACCAGACAGCACGGCCTGCGCCGCCATCCCGGAACTGGCGCTCGAGGTCAGCAAGACAATCGGTTCAACCTTGGCCTTGCCTTCCGAACGCAAAGTCTTCGCCAGTTCAATCCCGTCGCCGTCCGGCAGCTGTCCGGAAATGACGAAAAAATGAAAGGTCTCGCGGGCGACAAGCTCGCGCGCTTCCTGTTGCGACAAGGCAAGCTCGACCCGGACATCCGCATAGTGGCTCAGTGCCTGCTGCAGGATGTCGCGGTAAAGATGCGTGGCATCGACGACGAGAATGTTCATTGGCTTCCCACGACTTTGTACATGCTTCGCCAAATTTTCCTGACCGTCCAAGCACACATGCCAGACGCAAAATGGTGGCGTTGCCCTTGTTCCAAACGGGTGTAATCGGCGAAAATCACGGATTCTAAGCCATAGTCGGCTTACTCATCGCATCCAAGGATTCTTCATGTCCAACCCCGAACAGCAAGCCCCGGTCCAGCAAGACGAAAACCAGCTCATCGCCGAGCGCCGCGCCAAACTGGCCGAGTGGCGCAAGACCGGGAAAGCCTTCCCGAATGACTTCCAGCGTGAGAACACCGCCGCCAAGGTCCTCGAAGGCTATGGCGAGAAGACGTCTGAAGAACTCGAAGGCCTGCCGGTTGAAGTCAAGCTGGCCGGCCGCATGATGCTCAAGCGCGTCATGGGCAAGGCTTCCTTCGCCACCATTCAGGATTTGTCGGGGCGTATCCAGCTGTACATCACCCGCGACCGCGTCGGCGAAGAGGTCTATGCCGACTTCAAGACCTGGGACCTGGGCGACATCATTGCTGTCACCGGTAGCCTGATGAAGACCAAGACGGGCGAACTGTCCATCCAGGCTGCCGAGATCCGCCTGCTGACCAAGTCGCTGCGCCCCCTGCCGGACAAGTTCCACGGCCTGGCCGACCAGGAAATGAAATATCGCCAGCGTTACGTCGACCTGATCATGAACGAGGAAACGCGCTTCACCTTCCGCGCCCGTTCAGCCATCGTCTCGTCGATCCGCAATTTCATGACCGGCCATGGCTTCATGGAAGTCGAAACGCCGATGATGCACCCGATCCCTGGCGGTGCCTCGGCCAAGCCGTTCGTCACGCACCACAACGCGCTCGACATGCAGCAGTTCCTGCGCATCGCCCCTGAGCTTTACCTGAAGCGCCTGGTCGTCGGCGGTTTCGAGAAGGTCTTCGAAATCAACCGCAACTTCCGCAACGAAGGCCTCTCGCCGCGCCACAATCCCGAATTCACCATGATGGAGTTCTACGAGGCGTACGCGAACTACCACACGCTGATGGACTTCACCGAAGGCCTGCTCCGCCACACCGCCCGCGAAGCGCTGGGCAAGGAAGTCTTCATTTATCAGGGCCGCGAGCTCGACCTCTCCAAGCCTTTCCATCGCCTGACCATCAATCAGGCCATCCAGCGCCAGCATCCGGAGTTCAGCGATGCCGAACTGGCTGATCCGGAATTCCTGAAAGCCAAGATCAAGCACTTCGGTGAGCCGCTCAAGCCGGGCGGTCTCGGCAGTCTGCAGCTGCAACTGTTCGAAGCCTGCGCTGAAGCCCAGTGCTGGGAACCGACCTTCATCATCGACTACCCGGTCGAAGTGTCGCCGCTGGCCCGTGCCTCCGATACCAACCCGGAAATCACCGAGCGCTTCGAGCTGTTCATTGTTGGACGTGAAATTGCCAATGGCTTCTCGGAGTTGAACGACGCCGAGGATCAGGCTGCGCGCTTCCAGGAACAGATGAAGGCCAAGGATGCCGGCGATGAGGAAGCGATGTATTACGACGCTGATTTCATTCGGGCGCTGGAGTATGGTCTGCCACCGACCGGTGGATGCGGGATCGGCATTGATCGTCTGATCATGCTGCTGACCGACGCAGCAGCCATCCGGGATGTAATCCTGTTCCCCTCCATGCGCCCCGAATGATGCGTGGCTGCGCTTGCCAATACTGCGTTGCACGGCACCTTGCATAGCGCTGCTATGCGGCGGCACCGTGCGCCTTGTCTTGGCTGCGCTCGCTCACGCATCGAGTTTTCCCGGTAATTCCTGATGCAGATTCGTCAGTTGCAGATTGCCAACGACCACCTGCAGGACCGCCTGGTCCTGCGTGTCGCGACGCAGAATGACGAGGAATATCGCGTCTGGCTGACCCGGCGTTTCCTGCGTGAGTTATGGCCACATCTGGCTGCACTGCTTGGCAAGGTGACCACACCAGCGCCGGCGATGGCCGAGGTGGAGGTTGCCGAGCAACCGAGCTTCGAACAGCCCTTCAGCGACGACAACGCCACCTACCCGCTGGGCTCGTCGCCCTTGCTGACCAGCGAGATCAAGTTCGACACCCTGAGCGACGGCAATTTCAGCCTGACTTTCCGCGAAGGCCGGGAACGCAGCTTTCAGTTGGGCCTGACCCCCGACCTTCTGCAGGCGCTCTGCGCCATGCTGCGGGCCGGGGCCGAACAGGCACAGTGGAATCTGGCACTCGACTACGCTGCGCCGGCCGAGCCAGCACCCGCTCCCGCCAGTAGCTACCCATCACGTCTGCACTAGTGGAAAAACTGCAGCCGGCCAGGCTCGAATTCGTTGCTTACGAAACGCCCTACTCGGCGGCCTTTGACGACGTTTATCACTCCGCCCTCGGGGGGCCAACGCAGGCCAGACACGTTTTTCTGGGCGGCAACGAACTACCGGCACGCTGGCAGGACAAGGACCGTTTCGTCATCCTCGAAACCGGCTTCGGCACCGGGCTGAATTTCCTGGCTACCTGGCAGGCCTGGCGTGGCGATCCGCAACGCTGCCGGCGGCTGCACTTCATCTCCTTCGAGAAACATCCGTTCACCCTGGCCGACCTCGCCACCTGCCAGCAGGCCTGGCCGGAATTCGCCGAACTGGCGGCCGAACTGCAGCATAAATGGCCGCCGTTGGTGCCGGGCATGCACCGGCTCCATCTCAACGACGGACAGGTGATCCTGACCCTGACCTTCGGGGATGCCGCAATGCAACTGCGCTCAATTGATGCCTCGGTCGATGCCTTTTACCTTGACGGCTTTTCACCGCCCAAGAATCCGGAACTGTGGTCGCCGCATTTCTGCAAGGGTCTCGCCCGCCTGACCGCGCCCGGTGCAACCCTCGCCACCTGGTCAGTGGCCGGCCATGTCCGCCAGGCACTGAAAGACGCCGAGTTCGAGGTGGCCAAACGCCCCGGCCCTGTGGGCAAGCGGCAGATGCTGGTCGGCCGCTTCCGCTCCCGTCGCCCGGATCGCCACGTCGCCCCGACCGATCGCCGGGCCATCGTCATCGGCGCCGGCATTGCCGGCAGCACAACAGCCTATGCGCTGGCTGCTGCTGGCTGGCAGGTTACGGTACTGGAGCAGGCCGAAGCACCCGCCCTGGGCGCTTCCAGCAATCTGGCCGGCATGCTGCGCCCCTTGCCCAGTGCCGACGACAACCGTCTTTCCCGCATCACCCGTGCGGGTTTCCTGGCCACCCGAGCTCTGCTCGCCGCGCTGCCCGAAGCCCGCTGGTCGCCCTGTGGCGTGTTGCATCTTGCCCGCGAACCCGAGCATGAAGCGCAACAACGACGGGCCGTCGAGCAACTCGGCTTCCCGCCTGAAGTGCTGCAATTCGTCGAAGCCGACGAAGCCAGCCGCCTGCTCGGTCAGCCAGTCACCATTGGCGGCTGGTGGTTCCCGAGCGGCGGCTGGGCGCAACCGCCCTCGGTCTGCCGGGCCGCTCTGACCGCCTTTCCCGAACGCATCACGACGCAATTCAATGCCGCAGTCGACCGGATCGCTCGCACCAACGACCAATGGCAGGCTCTTGGCGCCAACGGCAAGATGCTTGCGGAAGCGCCAATGCTTATCATGGCCAGTGGTGCCGCTGCCCCGCGTTTCGAACAGTTCGCCTGGCTACCACAACGTTCCGGCCGCGGCCAGGTCAGCCACCTGCCCGCGAGTGTCGGCAAGCCGCTGAATACCGTGCTCTTCCAGATCGGCTACGCCATACCCGCCTTTGACGGTACGCAACTGATCGGCGCTTCCCTTTCCTACGAAGATGATGAGCCAGCCGAACGCGAGGCAGACCACCGCGACAACCTGGCCCGTCTCCGGCTGACCCTGCCCGATTTCGCGACCGGTCTCGACCCCGCCACCCTGCATGGCCGCGTCGGCTTCCGCCCGATGTCGCCGGACCGGATGCCCATTGTCGGCGCCGTGCCGGACGCCATGACCGCCACCCCCAACACCCGCCTCCACAATATTCCCCGCCAATCCGGCCTGTGGTGCGTCCAGGGCTTTGGCGCCCGAGGCATTGTCTGGTCGGCACTGATGGCCGATCTGCTGGTCAGCCAGCTCGAAGGCGAGCCGCTGCCGCTGGAGCGTGATCTCGTCGATGCGCTCGACCCCGGCCGCTTCCTGATCAAGGCAGCACGGAGCCCAAGCGGGGAATTTCCACCGGACGAAGAAACTGCCGAACCGGCAGCATGACATTCAGGCATATGGATAGAAGACATCCTTATTGGCGCTCGCCGCCGGGCGCGCTAAGCTAGACGATCTGTTTCAAGCCTTTCCTTTTTCAACAACAACTCAAAGAGAGACACGCATGAAGATCGAAACCATTGCCGTCCACGGCGGCTACTCGCCTGACCCGACCACCAAGGCCGTGGCCGTGCCGATTTACCAGACGACCTCTTACGCCTTCGACAGCACCCAGCATGGCGCCGACCTGTTCGACCTGAAGGTCGCCGGCAACATCTACACCCGCATCATGAACCCGACGCAGGATGTGCTCGAAAAGCGCGTCGCCGAGATGGAAGGCGGCATTGCCGCGCTGTGCCTGGCCTCCGGCATGGCGGCCATTACCGCCGCGATCCAGACCATCGCCGAAGCCGGCGACAACATCGTCACCTCCAGCACCCTGTACGGCGGCACCTACAACCTGTTCGCCCATACCCTGCCGCAATACGGCATTGAAGTCCGCTTCGCCGACTATCGCGACCCGCAGGCCTTCGAAAAGCTGATCGACGGCAAGACCAAGGCGGTGTTCTGCGAATCCGTCGGCAACCCGCTGGGCAATGTCGTCGATTTCGAAAAACTGGCTGAAGTGGCCCACAGGCATGGCGTGCCGGTCATCGTCGACAACACGGTGCCCTCGCCCTACCTGTGCCGCCCGTTCGAACACGGTGCCGACATCGTCGTCCATGCGCTGACCAAGTACCTCGGCGGCCACGGCAACTCCATCGGCGGCATCATCGTCGATAGCGGCAAGTTCCCGTGGGCCGAGCACAAGGCCAAGTTCAAGCGCCTCAACGAGCCGGACGTTTCCTACCACGGCGTC
>JAGTRS010000055.1 GCA_018262195.1 Pseudomonadota bacterium
CGTCGACATCATCGGCCTGTCCGGCCTGATCACGCCGTCGCTCGAGGAAATGGCCCACGTCGCCAGCGAAATGCAGCGCCTGAACATGAAGCAGCCGCTACTGATCGGCGGTGCCACCACCAGCCGCGCCCATACCGCAATCAAGATCGCCCCCAATACCGAAGGTGCCGTGGTTTACGTGCCGGATGCCTCGCGTGCCGTCGGCGTCGCCACCAAGCTGCTGTCCACCGACCAGCGCGATGGCTACATGGCTGAAATTGTCGCCGAATACGAGGCTGTTCGTGCCGAACACGCCGGCCGAAAGGGAGCCACGATGGTCACGCTGGAAGAGGCGCGGGCCAACCGTTTTACGTGGAACCAGCCGTTTACACCAGTCAAGCCAAAACAACTCGGCCTGCAAACACTCAACCCGAGTCTGACTGATCTGGCATTGCTCATCGACTGGACACCGTTCTTCCAGAGCTGGGATCTGGCCGGTCGCTATCCGGCCATTCTGGACAACGAGACCGTCGGCGAAACGGCGCGTCAGTTGTACGCCGACGCCAAGGCCATGCTGGCAAAAATCGTCAGCGAAAACTGGCTGAGCGCCCGCGCCGTCTTCGGCCTCTATCCAGCCAAAGCCGAGAACGAAGACATCATCATCTACAGCGACGAAAGCCGGACGACCGAGCTCACGCGCTGGGTGGGCTTGCGTCAGCAACACAAGCAGCCGAAGGGCCGTTTCAATACCGCGCTGGCCGACTTTATTGGCGACAACGATTACGTTGGCGCCTTTGCCGTCACCGCCGGCCACCGCATCGAGGAGCGCGTCGCGGCCTTCGAGGCTGCCAACGACGACTATTCGGCGATCATGCTCAAGTCACTGGCCGACCGTCTGGCCGAAGCCGCCGCTGAATGGTTGCATCTGCAAATTCGCACCAAATACTGGGGCTATGCAAATGATGAAGCATTTACCAATGCCGAGCTGATCGCCGAGCAATACCAGGGCATCCGCCCCGCCCCCGGCTACCCTGCCTGCCCGGATCACACCGCCAAGCGCGAACTGTTCGCCCTGCTCGATGCTCCGGCCAACGCCGGCATGCACCTGACGGAATCCTGCGCCATGACACCGGCCGCCGCTGTCTCCGGCTTCTATATCGCTCACCCGGCCGCGACCTACTTCGCCATTCCGAAGATCGGCCGGGATCAGCTGGAAGACTGGGCTGCGCGCAAGGGAATGGCGCTCAAGGAAGCCGAGTACTGGCTGGCTCCGTTGCTGTAACTCGAAGAGCGCGGCGCGCCTAAGGCTCGTCGCGCTCGGCCCGGAAGCTGAAGTCAGCTGCCGGGTAACACAGCCAGGTACTCTGGCCGGTCAGCTCCAGCACCTGTTTGTGGTATTTCAGGATGGCTGGTCGATGGGTGACGCTGACCAGCGTGATTTTCATTTCCTGAAGCAGCTGATAGAGGGCATCTTCGTTGGCGTTATCGAGCGCGCTGGTTGCTTCATCGAGGACGACAAAACGGGGCTTGCTGATCAGGACACGGGCAAAAGCCAAGCGCTGCTGTTCGCCGACGGAAAGCACCTTCTGCCAGTCCATTTCCACATCCAGCCCACCAAAGCGGTTGGCCAGATCGGGCAGGTTGACCCTTTCCAGCACCTTCAGCAACTGGGCGTCGGCAATCGAACGCTCCTTGTGCGGGTAAAGCAGCTGGCTGCGCAACGTCCCGAGCAGCATGTAGGGTTGTTGGGGCAGGAACAGGATGTCATTCGGCTGGGGCCGGAAGATGGTGCCGCTGCCGGCGTACCAGAGGCCGGCGACGGCGCGCAGCAACGAACTCTTGCCACTACCGCTCTCGCCGACAATCATCAGCCCCTCGCCGGGATTGACCGCCAGCGACAGATCGCGAATCAGCGTCCGTTCGTAGTTCGGTGTCTGCAGGGTCAGGTTTTCCAGGGTCAGATGGGGCGCATCCACCGACAAGATGGTACTGCCCCGACCGACATGACCTGCTGGATGGCCGGGCAGGAAGCGGGCCAGTGCGTCGAGACGTTCGATCCCGGCGGCGAAACGACTCAGACTTTCGAAATTCTCGACGATCAACGAAAAGGCGCTGAGTATCGCGGCAAAAGCACCGGCCGCCTGAATCGCCCGGCCAACCTCAAGCTCACCCGAAAGCACCCGTGAAGCGATGATGGCGCTGGGCAATACGATGGTCATCAGGCCATAGGCATGCTGAAAGAAGTTGAGCCCCATCTGGCTGCGGATCAGGCGCTTGAAATTCTTGAAGGCAGCGGCGAAGCGCTGCCTGACCTGTTGCAGTTCCTGAGCTTCGCCACGGTACAGGGCAATCGACTCGGCATTCTCGCGGACACGGACCAAGCTGAAACGGAAATCTGCCTCGCGTCGCAGTTGATGGAAATTGAGATTCATCAGCCGGCTGCCGAAGACGAAGATGGTGATCAGCGTTCCGCCTGTCGCATAGAAAATCAGGAAATAGACCAGCTCGTGGGAAATCGACCACAGCACGCTGCTGAAGGCGGCGAGTTGCAGGATAGAGCCGATGAAGATCAGCAGGAAATAGAGCGAACGCTGAGTAAAAGTATTGATGTCTTCGGCGACGCGTTGGTCCGGGTTATCGATTCCCGCATTGGCATTCAATTCATAGAAATGCCGGTGGCTGAAATAGCTTTCCAGAAAGTGGTGGGTCAGCCAGCGCCGCCAGTGGATGCCCAAGGTGTCCCGCACAAAGTAGTACAAGGTGTAGATCGGCACCGCGGCGACCAGCAGTCCCAGACAGAACTTGATCGAATTCCAGAAGCGCTCGTCGTCCCGGGCGGCGAGTGCGGAAGTGAATTCCCCGGTCTGTTCGTTGAACATCACGGCAAACTTTGTTTGCCCCAGCAGCAACAAGATCAGCAGCGCCAGCAAGCCCCAGGCTTTCAGGCGCTCATCCTGGCGCCAGTATGGCGATGCTATGGCCCAGAATCGCTGCCAGAGGTGTCGGTCAGCCGGCTTCATTATCGTGTCGCCATGGTGTGTCCGGGAAACCGGAAATCGGTCTCTACCTGTTGATCATGTTTTACTCCCGGCCCAACGTCCGGGTCAAGCGCTCCTTGGCAGCCAGAAACCAACAAGCAAGCCCATATCAGACCAAAAATCGACGAAAATCCTGCCTATGAATCCCAGCACCAACGTCGACCTATCCCCGTTCAACACCCTGGCCCTCCCCGGCCGGGCGGCGCGCTACCAAAAGATCACCGCCCCCGAGCAATTATCCTCAGCCGAACTGGTCGGGGAAAAACGCTTCATTCTTGGCGGTGGCAGCAATCTGGTGCTGACCGGCGACTTCGACGGCCTGCTGCTGCACATGGCCATCCCCGGCAAACGACTGCTCAAGGAAGATGCCGAGGCATGGTTCATCGAAGCCGGTGCCGGCGAAAACTGGCATGACTTCGTACAATGGACGTTAAGCCAGGGCTGGCCGGGGCTGGAGAACCTGAGCCTGATTCCCGGTACGGTTGGCGCGGCGCCGATCCAGAACATCGGCGCCTACGGGCTGGAGGTTGGCGAATGTCTGCAGTCCGTGACAGCCTGGGATTTCGACAAAAACACCTTCGTCAGCTTCGGGCGGGACGATTGCCGTTTCGCCTACCGTGACAGCCTGTTCAAGCAGCAAGGCTGGCATTTGAATGGCCGGATCGCCATCACCTCGGTGGTTTTTCGCCTGCCCAAGGCCTGGCAGCCGAACATTCGCTACGCCGACCTTGCGCAAGAACTGGCGGCGCACCAAATCGCCACACCCAGCGCCCGCGACATTGCAGCGGCAATCATCGCCGTCCGCCAGCGCAAACTGCCCGACCCAGTGGTGACACCGAATGCAGGCAGTTTCTTCCACAATCCGGTCGTTGAGGCCACCCAGGCGGCCACTCTGGCCACCGATTACCCGGCGCTACCCCGCTACCCACAGCCCGATGGCCGGGTCAAGCTGGCTGCCGGCTGGCTGATCGAGCAGGCCGGCTGGAAGGGAAAAGCACTCGGCCCGGTCGGCATGTACGAAAAGCAGGCGCTCGTACTGGTCAATCACGGCGGTGCGACAGGTGCCGATGTGAAGCGAACCATGGCGGCCGTGCAGGCCGCCGTGCGGGAAAAATTCGGCGTCGACCTGACGCCGGAGCCAATATTTCTCTGAAGCAGCCTATTCGGCCGGCTTGTCAGATCCGCTGACGAACAGACAGGCCGCGATGCCGGTCGCCACGGCATCGGCCATCCGCGCCTGGCGCTCGGGATCGAGCAACTCCAGCTCTTCGTCGCGATGCTTGATCACCCCTGCCTCGAACAGCACCGCCGGCAGCGTCGTCCGGTAGAGCACAACGAGATTGTCGTAATACCAGACTCCATTTTCAGCATCGGCCGGGAGATGCTTGCGGGCATGCCAGTCGGACGGCACGAAGCCGGCCCGGCGCATCATCGCGCCGACGGTCGAAGCACAACGCAGGCTGGTTTCGGGATCGGGATTCTGCGCCGAAACGAAGATGCCGAAACCACGCTTGACCTCGGTATAACGCTGCGGCTGACCATTCCATTCCCAGTCGAGCAGCCACGGCTCGCCGACCGAGTCGTGATGGATGGCTATGAAGAAATCGCTGCCGATCGCCGCAGCCGGGCGAGCCGCCAGGCTGCCGATATTGCCGTCGAAATTGACCTCCAGAACGCCGAGTTCGCGTTCGCGCAGTGTCGCAGCCAGCCGCCCGGCAAAGTCGCGGTTGAATTCGAATTCGGTCCGCCCCCGGGCACTGATCGCCCCCGTGTCCTTGCCGCCATGACCGACATCGACAGCGATCAGTGGGGTCGCAGCGATGGCTGCGCTTCCCCAAAAAATAAGGCCAAAAATGAAAAGAAATTTCATGCCTTAATTATCCGTGGAATTTAAGATACTCGCCCGACCACCGCCGAGGTTTGCCATGCGTCTCCCTGCCCTGCTGCTCACCACCCTTTGCCTGCCCGCCTTCGCCCAGGATAAGTCCGGGGCGGAGGTTTATGCGGCAACCTGCATCGAATGCCATGGCAGCGGCAAATTCAAGGCACCCGTCTTCGGCGATACCAAGCGCTGGGGCAAACTGGTCCGCGAAGGACTCGACGACCTGGTGCCGGCCGCGCTGGGCGGCTTCCGGAAAATGCCGGCCAAGGGTGGCAATCCGGCCCTGAGCGATGCTGAAGTGGCGCGGGCGGTCATCCATATGGCCAACGCCGGCGGTGGCCGGTTCAGCGACCCGACACCGGCAGATCTCGCCCGCTGGCGGGCCAAGGCCGACAAACGCAGCAAGAAGTGACATGCCAAAACTGACCGTTTTTTCGCAGCAGACCCCGCCCCCTGTGTACGACCGACCCCGTCCGGACCGACTGGTCAAGGGCAACCCGCTGCGGACAACCTGGGAACATTTTCTGACTGAAAACGGCGATCTGTCGGCCGGCATATGGTCATGTGAGCCAGGTGCCTGGAACATCGCCTTTGGCCCAGGCAAGGACGAATTCTTTTGCGTCATCGAAGGTCGCCTTCGGATCACCGACAACGACAGTCAGGCCAACGAATTCGGACCGGGTGATGCCTGCATTATTCCAGCCGGATTCAGCGGCACCTTCGAAGTGCTCGAAGCCGTCCGCAAACACTATGTGCTGATAGAACGGCAAGGATGAATTGCGCTATAGTTTGACGGCTAATAAGGGGGAAACATGACAGACGAGACAAATCAACCGCGCGGCACCAGCGCCCATATGCCGGACCTCAACTGGAGCCAGGTACGCGAAACCGTACTGATGCTCGAACTATCTGCGGTGCAGATCGAGGCGGCGATGAAAGACAGTAACGCATCCGTCGAGGTGCTGACTGACTCCTTCACCACCATGGCCGGCTACATGCGGATGATCTCCGATACCGTCCAGACGCTGCCCGACCAGGGCGAAGTCGGCGTCGCCAAGCAGAACCTGACCGGCGTTTCCGAGCACGTCTCCGGCATGGTCCATCAGGCCATCATCGCCTTCCAGTTTTATGACAAGCTGGTGCAGCGCCTCGCCCACGTCGGACTCAGCCTGGGTGACCTCAGCGACCTCGTCGCCGACAGCCGTCGCCTGTTCAATCCCGCCGAGTGGGTTGGCCTGCAGGACAAGATCAAGACCAAGTATTCCACCCGTGAAGAAATCGCCATGTTCGATGCCGTCATGAACGGCATGCCGGTTCAGGAGGCAGTCGACAAGTACATGGCGGAAATGAAGGAAAAGAGCGACGACATCGAGCTCTTTTAGTCCACAAATTCTTTCCCCATGACCATGTCGCATTCAGGCCAGATTTCGGCTGAGGCACTGGAAGAAGCGTTAATGATCGCCGGGGTGGGCTGCTGGTCGTGGCACACCGAAATCCGGCACTTGAAGGTTTCCGGCAATTTTCACAACCTGCTGGGCTGCAGCCCGGATGCGCTGCCGACCACCCAGGAAGGCTGGCTCGAACTGGCCCACGCGGATGAGCGGTCGCAATTAGCCTCGTTTTTTACAAAACTGGCCACCAATACTGCACGCGGCCAGCAAGCCTTCTCCTTGCGCCTGAAGCACGCCAACGGCCTGTGGCACTGGTTTGAGGTACGAGTTCCCGGTGCGAACACGGGAGATGGTGCAGCACCGCTCATCATCACCTTCAACGAAATCACCCAGCAAAAACAGGCCGAAGCCGCACTGCGTGACAGTCAGCTTCGCTTCCGGGCGCTCTACAACACGGCTCCCCTCGCCTTCATCCTGTGGGATCGACAAGGCCATATCACTGAGTGGAATCGCCGCGCCGAGGAGATGTTTGGCTGGAAAGCCACCGAGATCATTGGCAAACCGGTACACCGCCTGCTGCTGCCGGCCGATCATCACGAAGCATTTTCAACGACCGTCAGGGCCGTCATGCACGGTGCCGGCGATGGCATTTTCAACGGCCCCGCCCTGGGCAAGAACGGCCTGCTGCTTGAATGCAACTGGTACAACGTTGCCTTGCGGACAGCCCACGGCAAGCTGATCGGCATCCTGTCGCTGGTCCTCGACGTCACCGAAGAGCGCCTGGCTCAGCATCGCATCGAGAAGAGCGAAAAGATCTATCGAACGCTGGTCGAAACCTCACCCGATGCCATCCTGCTACTCGGCCTCGATGGCCGCCTGCAAATGGCGAACCAGCAAGCCTATCGCCTGTTCAAGCTCGATGAACTGGCCGATCCGGGAAAAACCAATATCCGCGATCTATTGCCCAATGGCGAGAACAGGACAGGAAACGATAGTAATTTTCTCTCCAAGACCGAAGATTTCACCGGTTTCATTGCCACCCGGCAATTACCGATGCAGCGCCTTGGCGGTGAAAGTTTCGATGCAGCCACGGCTTTCACCACGATCATGGGTTCGAGCGGCGAAGCATCCGGCATTGTCCTCTTCGCCCGCGACGTTACCGGGAAGCTGCAAGCCGAACGGGAACTGGAGGCCCATCGCGAGAACCTTGAACGCCTGGTTCAGGAACGGACCTACGAACTCGAAGACGCCCACGATACGCTGGCCAAAATCATCGACGGCAGTCCGGTACCGACACTGGTGCTCGATGCCGACCACCGGATTACCCACTGGAATGAGGCCTGCGAGAAGATCATCGGCGTCAGGGCCAGCGAGATAGTCGGCACCAAGGACCAGTGGAAGGCCTTCTATCCGACGCGGCGGCCGATCATGGCCGATCTCGTGATCACCGGAGAGATGTCGCAGATCCAGGCGCTTTACTCCAACAAGTATCGGCAATCCAAGCTCGTTCAAGGCGGTTACGAAGCGGAAGACTTCTTCCCCATGTTCAACCGCTGGCTGTTCTTCACCGCGGCCCCCCTGCACGACAAGCACGGCAAGATCATCGGCGCCATCGAGACCCTGCAGGACATCACCGAACGCAAGCAGGCCGAAATCGCGCTGACTGAAGCCAAGCAGGCTGCCGAGGCCGCCGCCGAAGCCAAGGCTGCCTTCCTGGCCAATATGAGCCATGAAATCCGAACCCCGATGAATGCCGTCATCGGCCTGGCCCACCTGCTGCTCAAGGGTGATCTTTCCGGCAAGCAGCGCGATTACATTTCGCGCATTCATAGTTCCGGGCAGATGCTGCTCGGCCTGATCAACGACATCCTCGACTTCTCGAAAATCGAGGCTGGCCGGATGGAGCTTGAAGAAACCGAGTTCACGCTCGACGACGTACTTGAAAATGTCACCAGCGTTCTGCTGCATCGGGCTCAGGAAAAGGGTCTGATCATGCAATACGTGGTCGAACCCGATGTCCCGACCAATCTGGTCGGTGACCCGCTGCGACTGTCCCAGATTCTGATCAACCTGCTTGGCAATTCCCTGAAATTCACCGCCAGCGGTTCAATCACCGTTTTCGTCCGTCGCTTGCGGGGAAATACCGAGCGCGCCGAATTGGAGATCGACGTTCAAGATACCGGGATAGGCATGTCGGCTGAGCAGCAGCAAATGCTTTTCCAGGCCTTTAGCCAGGCCGATACGTCAATTACCCGAAAGTACGGCGGCACAGGCCTGGGCCTGACCATCTGCAAGCGACTCGCCCAACTGATGCAGGGTGATATCAGGGTAAGCAGCCAGCCTGGCGTCGGCAGCACCTTCACCTTCACAGTCAATCTGGGGCTGAGCAGACTTGATGCCCAACTACCCCACAGCACGATGCGCCGTGCGCTGGTCGTCGACGACAGCCCGCTGGCCCGTGCCATCCTCATTCGTCTGCTCGAAAAACATGGCTACTCTGCCGTTCCGGCCGAATCCGGAGCAGAAGCCCTGAACTTGCTCGCCGATACGCGGACAGCCCCCTTCGAATTCGTCACCATCGATTTCAACATGCCAGGCATGGATGGTCTTGAACTGGCGGAGGCCATCCGCAACCAGATATCGCCCTGTCCCCAACTGGTCATGGTCACGGCCAGCGACACGGCGACGCTGGATGCCGAAGAGCGCCTGCGTTGCGTCGACGCGGTGCTCAACAAGCCGGTAACCGCGGCCCAGATCGGCAAGCTGGTCAAGGACCGGGAACTGCAGAATCAGCCCACACCAACGGCCCCGGCACCGCTGGCCGGCCTCCGTGTCCTGCTGGTCGACGATATGCCTACCAACCAGTTGATCGCCTGTGAAATGCTCGAATCCTTCGGCATCACTGTCGATACTGCGGACAATGGCGTACTCGCCTTGAAAAAGGTGATCGATGACGGCAACGACTACGACATCGTGCTGATGGACATCCAGATGCCGGAAATGGACGGTCTGGAAGCCACCCGCCGCCTGCGGGCATTTGAGCGCAGCAATGATCTGCCGATTATCGCCATGACGGCAAATGCACAAGACTCCGAACGCAAGCGCTGCCTGGCGGCCGGCATGAACGATTTCCTGACCAAACCAATCGATCCAGCTTTACTGCAAGACACGCTGTTCCGCTGGCGCCCTCGGCAAGATGCATCTGCCCCCACAAAAAAACCGGAGATAGCTCCCATGACATCCGCCGACGGACTGCCGGATCTGCCTGGCATCAATACAGCAGAAGGCCTCAGACGAATGATGAACAAGCCGTCGCTGTACGAAAAAGTATTGCGCGATTTCCACGCCCGCTTCATCGACGAAGCCAAAGTCATCCGTGAGGCTATCGTGGCGGGGGATTTCCCGACGGCTGAGCGCCGTGCACACAGCACCAAGGGATTGGCCGGCACAATCGGGGCCACCGCGCTGCAGAGTGCAGCACTGACGCTTGAACTGGCATTAAAAGATGGCCAAGCGGCTCCGCAAGCGGTATTCGATCAGTTCAAGGACGAACTGGGCATCGTCATCGCCAGCATCGCGCGCGGTTTCGGCATCGATCAGGCAAGCTGATCCACCTTCAAAACGCGGCCGACGCTTCCCAGACGATATTTGCCTTGGGACCGCCCCTGCTGCTCCGTTCCAGCATGTCGATCAGGGGCCAGGCACGCTGGCCCAAGGCGACCACCGGCTCCTTTTTCTTGCCCGACTCGTCGAACTCGTCATCCTGCGGCGGCGCATCAGCCCGTTGTACAGCCTCCCGCAAGGCCTGCGCTGCCCCGGCCATCTCATCCTGAGTAAACGCACCACGCGCTGTGGTTTCCTTGCCGATAGCCTGCAACAGCGGTCTGGCCGCCTCGGCAAACATCAGGATTTCCCCGGTTTCACTGGATAAAAAGCGGACTAGCATTGTTATTCCTTTCACCACGCAGATTCCATGTTGTCACATCGACCGGCCTTCATGCACAATGAAGCCAAGCAGGGGAGACAACACATGACAATGAATATTACTGCCAATCCCCTGGAGATAGGGGCAGACGAACTGGAGCGCTTCGCGCTTGAAGAGTGCGTCAAGCGACAGCGGGTCGATCGCCGCGTTTCGGTCATGATCCTGTCGGACAAACATTGCGAGATGGCAGTCAAGTTCGCCCGACTTGGCGCTCAGGTCATTGTGGCGGATGCCCCCGCTCTCCAGCACGATATCGAAGGACGCATCCTGGCCTCCGGAATGCGTGAGGAAATTTCCTTCACCCCCTGCACCCTGTCCAGCCCGCCAGAGAATTTCCCGGGCGAGCTTTTCGACATCATCGTCATTCGCCGCGGCTTGTGTGCCATGCCCTACAGCGAAGCCCGAAAGATTGTTCGCCAGCTGCTGCTTCGGCTGAAAATCGGCGGCAAGATGTATATCTCGGTTCTTGGCCTGCACTCCGAGCTCAGTGAAGGCTACACGGCCGGTGACGTGACCGTAGACCAGCGTTTCGCCGAACTGTCGCCAGCCCTTGCCGAGAAATACAACATCCGCCAACCCGTCTGCCTGTATACGGAGCGCAACCTGTTCATGCTGCTGCTCGAAGCCGGCGCCAGCGTCCTGCGCACCCTGACCACCACCTACGGCAACGTCAAGGGCATCGCCGTCCGGGTTTAGGGTGACGCCCTAATGCGACTCGGCATCGACCTCGGCGGCACCAAGATCGAAATCATCGCACTGGCCGATGACGGCCATGAGTTGCTGCGCCGTCGCATCCAGACGCCGCAGGGTGAATACATGGCCACGCTGATGGCAGTTGGCGGGCTGGTCGAAGAAACTGAATCGATACTTGGTCAGCGCGGCAGCGTCGGTATCGGCATTCCCGGTGCCGAATCCCAGGCCTCGGGGCTGATCAAGAACGCCAACTCGACCTGCCTGATCGGCAAACCGCTGAAACGCGATCTGCAGGCAGTGCTGCAGCGCGAGGTCAGGCTGGCCAACGATGCCAACTGTTTTGCCCTGTCCGAAGCCATTGATGGCAGCGGCCGTGATGCCGGCATCGTCTTCGGCATCATTCTCGGCACCGGCGTCGGAGGCGGGATCGTCGTCAATCAGCAGGTACTGTCTGGCGCCAATGCGATTGCCGGGGAATGGGGGCACAACCCGCTGCCGCTGGCAGGTGATGACGATCTGCCCTTGCCGGCCTGTTATTGCGGCCGGCTCGGCTGTATCGAAACCTATCTTTGCGGCCCTGCTCTGGCGGCAGATCATTTTCGCCATGCCGCTGAAACACTGACTCCAGCCGAGATCGATCAGCGCGCCAAGGCTGGCGATATCGGCTGCGAGGCCACCCTGCAGCGCTACGAGGAACGACTGGGGCGTGCCCTCGCGGGCATCATCAACATCCTCGATCCGCAGGTCATTGTGATCGGTGGTGGCCTCTCCAACATGCAGCGGCTTTATACCCACCTGCCCGAGCGTTCCGCCCCACATGTCTTCTCGGACATCATCTACACGAAATTCCTGCCGCCTACCCATGGGGATTCCTCGGGGGTCCGCGGCGCAGCATGGCTGTGGAATTGATGGCAAAATCGGGCCACCATGGCAAACGTTTCCCTCTTCATCGGCAGCATCCGGCCGCTCCCTGAATCCGGTCGCCCGACCGGCATGTACAAGCAACCGGTTAACAGCACGCTCGAACTCGGCGACGAAGGCTTCGCCGGCGACCAGCAGGCCGACCGTCGTGTGCACGGCGGGCCGGACAAGGCGGTGCATCTTTACCCGGCCAGCCACTACGCCCGACTGGCATCCCGCTTCCCCGAAGCCGCATCCCAATTGCTCATAGGCAGCCTGGGCGAGAACATTTCGACGGCCGATCTCGACGAAAACGATGTTCGCATCGGTGACATCTGGCGCCTCGGCACCGCCCACCTGCAGGTTTGCCAACCGCGTAACCCTTGCTGGAAGATTGACGAACGCTTTGCCTGCGAAGGCATGGCTGAATTCATCGCCAAGGAGCGCCTGACCGGCTGGTATTGGCGTGTGCTTACCCCGGGCCGCGTTGCGCCGGGCGACCGGCTCGAAATCGAACACACTGCCGAGACCTTCACGCTGGCCGAAGCCATGCTGTGCTGGCAGGCACATCGTCCGGCGCTGGCCGATCTGGAGAAGCTGGCGGCGACTCCAGGTATTGCTGAGAACTGGAAGCAAAAGATCATGAGCCGTGTCGAATGGCTACGCAAAAATCCTCAAGTCGCGCCACCGCAGCCGTCGGCGTTCCACGTGAAACCGGAGAATCCGTGACCTACCCCGATAGCCGAGGCCTGTGGATCAGGCTGTTCCTGCCTTTTGCGGCAGGCTATTTCCTGTCCTACCTGTTTCGCACCGTCAATGCAGTGATCGGGCCGGTACTGGCGCGCGAACTGAGCCTTGCCGACAACGCACTCGGCCTGCTCACCAGCACCTACTTCCTCGCTTTCGGCCTAGCCCAGTTGCCGCTCGGCATCATGCTGGACCGCTTCGGCCCGCGCCGGGTCGAGGCTGGACTGCTGGTCATTGCTGCCGCTGGGGTTGCCATATTCGCGCTGTCGGACGGCCTGAGCGGTCTGGCCATTGGGCGCGCCCTGATCGGGCTTGGCGTTTCCGCCTGCCTGATGGCTTCATTCAAGGCCTTTTCGCAATGGTTCCCGCCCGAACAGCAGGCTTCGCTGACCGGCTGGGTCATGGCCTCTGGCGGTCTGGGGGCGCTGGCCGCATCCAAACCGCTGGAATTCGCCCTCGGCTATACCGGCTGGCGGGAAATCTGTTTTGCTCTCTCGGTCATGACGCTGGTCGTTGCAGCTACCCTCTGGCTGAAAGTGCCGGACAAGACGATCGAACAGAAAGGGGCCGGCTTTGCCGAACAAATGGCCGGCGTCCGGGCAATTTTTGCCAGCCGTCACTTCTGGCGCTACGCCCCGATGGGCTTCTTCTTCACCGGGGGCTTCATGGCCGTTCAGGGCCTGTGGGCATCACGCTGGATGAACGTGCTCGAGGGCATGGAAGGTACGGCTATCGCAGCCCGCCTGACCTGGATCAGTGGCGCCATGCTGGCTGGTTTCATGTTCATGGGATTTTTCGCCACCGTGCTCGTCCGGCGCGGGATCAAGCTGGAGCGGGTCTATCTCGGCGCGATGGTCATCGCCCTCGCCTGCTTCGGGCTGATCAGCAGCCTGCCGACCATGGCCGGCGACCTGCTGTGGCCAATACTCGGCATCTGCTTTTCGCTGTCCAACATTTCCTACTCGCTGGTTGCCCAAGCCTTTCCCCCGGCAGTTTCCGGCCGGGCCAATACGGCGCTCAACCTGCTGGTCTTCGCTGGCGCCTTCGGCCTGCAATGGGGCATCGGCAGCTACGTCGATGTCCTGCAGGCTGGCGGAATGGCTGGCGATACGGCCTACCGTATCGCCTTCTTCACACTCCTAGGCGGCCAGATGCTGGCCCTCGGCTGGCTTCTGCTGCCCACTCGAAGGAACTGATACGGCAAGGTCGACCTGCTGCAGATGGCCGACCTCGCCGGCCTCAGTCAGGTAGACCCCGGCGGCCCGTATCTGCCCCAGCAGTTCGTTATCCTCGGTCTTGAGCGAAAAGGGCGCGTCGACCGCCCCGGTGTAGAGTGCCCCGACCCCGCGCTGGGCAAGTGACGCGTAAGCGTCGCCCGACCAGACAGCGAGCTGCTTGAAGGCGGCATCGCCCTCGTCAATCCAGCCATTGTGGTCGCCATCGAGTTCAGCCAGATCGGCAAATCCGTTGCCACTGGCCACACCGAACAACTCATTGCCATTGTCCGCCTTGCCATTGCCATTACGGTCAAAGACCAGGAAACCACTGCCCGAGCCAAGTCCGGGAATTTCCTCAGGCACGCCGTCGGCATTGAGGTCGAATGAGATCCGCTCGGTGGTCAGTTCGCTCGATTTGCCCTCAAAGTTGATGATCAACGGATCGCGCAGTTCGACAGCGCCGCTTTCATCCAGCGTCGACGTTCGGTGATAGTCACGCGCCAGATCGAGCGAAAAATCAAAGGCGATGTCTCGTCCGTCGCTGGTCGTGACGCAGCCCTTGCCGCAGACCGCCGTTTTCTCGACCTCGCTGACGCTTTCGGTGACGTGCCGGCTCCAGGTCATCTCCCGACCACGTGCGGCCACCGGCAGTTGCTCCGGCAAAGCATCGCCGGCGGCAATGTTTTCCTCGCACTTCTTGCCGTCGAGGGCGGCGAGAATGGCATCGATCAGCGATTGCAGCAGCTTCTGGACACGCTGTCGGGCAGCAAGCTGTTCCTCCGGGGGGCTGGCTGCAAGGTTTGCGAAAATTTGCCGAAAACCGGTCGTGCTGGTGATTTCCATGCTCCGGCTGCTGCTCGATTCGTGGCTGGACGAGAGTTGTACCGTTGAATCCAGGATTTTCATGATGCCCTCCTTGCAGTTGATGGGTAGTCCACACTGCAAGGGTCGTGCCGATCAGAACTCCAGTGGGTCGACCTCGATATGCCAGCGCAGTTTGGATGGTGACTTGATGCTCTCGATCGCCTCCCGCCAGAGCGGCAGGAAGGCTTGCAGCGCCGGGCGGGAATAAGATTCGGCCAGTAATTGGCCACGCTCCAGATTGGCCAACCGGGCGAGTTTCATTGGCACCGGGTCGTAAATCAGGATGTTTTCGTGCTCGCCAATGAGCGGCATGGCCGCAGCTGTCTTCAGAAAGGCAATCGCAACGGCCATCTCCGGCGCCTCGGCCCGCAACACCGCCTGGAAAGCATAGGGCGGAAAGCCGGCCTGTTCACGCTCCTTGAGCTGCTGGGCAGCGAAGCCCGGGTAATCGTGTTTGACCAGCGAGGCAAACAGCGGGTGATCCGGGTACTGGGTCTGGATCTGCACCTCCCCCTTCAGTTCGGCCCGCCCGGCCCGACCGGCCACCTGCATCAACTGGGCAAACAGACGTTCCGGGGCCCGCCAGTCGGCGGCGAAAAGTGCGGCATCGGCTCCCAGCACGCCAACCAGCGTCAGCTTGGGGAAATCATGACCTTTGGCGAGCATCTGCGTGCCGACCAGAATATCGGCCTCACCACCGTGGATACGGTCGAGCATGACTTCCCATTGCTTGCGGCTCTTCACTGAATCCCGGTCAACCCTGAGCACGCGGGCCTCCGGGAAAGTCTCCTGCAACCAGCCTTCCAGCCGCTGCGTGCCGCGCCCGAAGGGATGAATATCCTGATTGCCGCAGGTCGGGCAGGCCTTGGGGATACGATGCTCGCAGCCACAGTGATGGCAACGCAGACGCCTGTCAGCTAGATGCAGCACCATGTTGGCCGCACAGCGCGTACAGCGCGACACCCAGCCGCAAGCCGGGCAAGCGAGGACCGGTGAGTAGCCCCGGCGATTGAGAAAGACCAGACTTTGCTCACCACGGGCCAAGCGCTCCTTGATCGCGGCGATCAGCGGTTCGCCGACGCCCTCCTGAAGCACCATCTTGCGGGTATCGAGGATGTGGATGGCCGGCAGCGACGCTTCCGGGTTGGCTCGTTCAAGCAGGGTGATCAGGTTGTAACGCTTGCTCTGGGCATTGGCCCAGGTTTCCAGCGACGGGGTCGCCGAACCGAGCAGGACGGGAATACCCAACTGGTGCGCCCGAAACACGGCAACATCGCGCGCCGAGTAACGCATGCCGTCTTGTTGCTTGAAGGAGGCATCGTGCTCTTCATCGACGACAATCAGGCCGAGACGCGGCATGGGCGTAAAGATCGACAGGCGGGTACCAAGCACTATGCTCGCCTCGCCGGAAAATGCCGCCCGCCAGTTCCGCTCACGGGCTGCTTCGGCCAGTTCACTGTGCAGCGACACCACGCCGGCATCGGGAAAACGGGAGCGCACCCGCCCTTCGAGTTGTGGCGTCAGGTTGATTTCGGGCACCAGCAGCAAGACCTGCTTGCCATCGGTCAAGGCTCGGTCAATCAGGCGCAGATAAACCTCGGTCTTGCCGCTCCCCGTCACCCCGTGCAGCAGATGGGCCGAAAATCCGGCCGCTGGATCAACAGCCGCCACGGCTATGGTTTGCTCCTGGGTCAAGGCCGGAGGCGCCAGCGCGACCGACGGACGGCTCGCCCGGGCATTGCGCCGCGTTGGCGGATCAAGACGCTTGAGACCAACCGGCAAGGCCTGCATGATCACCTCACCGAGCGCCGCCTGATAGTAAGCACTGGCAAACTGGCACAGCCTGAAGAAATCGGACGGCAAAGGCGGCAAATCGCGTAGCACTTCGATCGCCGGTTTCAATTGCTCGAGTGGCCAGTCGCTTTCGGCCAGCACCTCGACGATCACCCCGAGTTTTTCACCGCGACCGAATGGCACCCGGACGCGCAAACCGACATCTTCGGTCGACGCCGACTCGACGACATAGTCGAAAAGTCGATGTAGCGGTAAATCGAGGGCAACGCGCAAAACTCGCATGAATTTAGCGGCTGACGCCGTGATTTTTCCGCAAAAACTGGTTGCTCAGGATCAATTTAGGCCGCTTTTAAAGTTGTCCACAAAAACTGTGGATAACTTTGTGGATTTATTTGGCGAGTTGGCGCTAAGTCACGGTGCCGTAAGGATTTTGTCACTCTGCCGAAATATTAAGCAACAAACAAAATCCTTTAAATTCAATGTTTTAAATAAACACACCGGCGTCAAGGGTTTTTGAAGGATTTTTTTCAGCAAGTGACAAAGCTCTGTGTATAAGTCAAGCTTTGTCACTCACTTATGCTACTACTTACGTAATACCCGGCTGTGCGAATGGACCGCTTCGACCAGAGCAGTCACGCTTTCCGGCGGGGTGAATTGTGAAATTCCGTGGCCGAGGTTGAAAACATGGCCGGTATTGGCCGGTCCAAAGCTGTCGAGCACCTTTTTCGCTTCGGTAGCGACGATTTCCGGCTGCGCAAACAGCACGTTTGGATCGAGGTTGCCCTGCAAGGCCACCTTGTCGCCAACACGACGGCGAGCTTCGCCGATGTCGATCGTCCAGTCGAGGCCAACGGCATCGCAGCCGATATCGGCGATCTTTTCCAGCCACAGGCCACCGTTTTTGGTGAACACGATGCTCGGAATGCGCTGGCCGTCTTTTTCCTTCTTCAATCCAGCCACGATGCGGCGCATGTATTGCAGCGAAAACTCTTCGTAGGCTGCATTGGACAGCGAACCGCCCCAAGTGTCGAAGATCATCACGGCTTGGGCGCCACAATCGATCTGGGCATTCAGGTAGGCAATCACGGAATCGGCCGTCACCGACAGGATGCGGTGCAGCAGGTCCGGACGGTTGTAGAGCATGCCCTTGATATTGCGGAAATCGCTGGAACCCTCACCTTCGACCATGTAGCAGGCCAGGGTGTAGGGGCTGCCGGAGAAACCGATCAGCGGCACCGAATTATCCAGCGCGCGACGGATTTCCGAAACGGCATCCATGACGTAGCCAAGATGCTCGTAGGGATCGGTCACCGTCAGGTTGTTGATCGCCCATTCTTCGCGTAGCGGGCGCTCGAACTTGGGGCCCTCGCCTTCGGCAAAGTACAGACCGAGGCCCATGGCGTCCGGCACCGTCAGGATGTCGGAGAACAGAATGGCAGCGTCAAGGTCATAGCGGGCCAATGGCTGCAGGGTCACTTCGCAGGCCATGCTCGGCGATTTGCACAGGTTGAGGAAGTTGCCGGCCCGTTTGCGGGTTTCGCAATACTCAGGCAGGTAACGACCAGCCTGGCGCATCAGCCACAGCGGGGTGTATTCAGTCGGCTCTTTGAGAAGGGCGCGCAGGAAAGTATCGTTCTTGGGTCGGCTCACGTCGGACTCCGCCAGAAAATCGGAAAGGCGGAATTATCCGCCTTTCTCCGGCTCAGGTCACTTACGC